>NZ_JBWKVC010000009.1:0-226996 GCF_059421505.1 Collimonas sp. GW821-FHT02H07 | reverse complement strand
ATGTCGTCGGAAGCACGTGATCCCTGGGAGTCTTCATCGTCGTACCCACGTTTTCCTGTTCCGGACAACCTGTATCCAACGAGTGATTTTGTTGAGATCGACACGCCGTTGACGCAGAGCGAATGGGCGATTGTGCGTCCGTTGTTCATTCTCTACGTCGAGCGCGAAAACGCTGTCTACCTGGAGGCGTCGCGCTCCCTTGGCGTCGATGTCTATGGCCGCTCGGCCTCTGAAATCGCCCAGGATATCGTTCAAAGGGAGGCGGACGTGCAGCGCCTGATGTTCTGCATGCCTATCGTGACGGTGTAGGGCATGCAATTGATCCTGTCATCGGGCACGGTGCTGCGCGGCGATCTGCTGCTGAGCGCCTGTCTGCATTCTGATCTGGCGCCGGTGCCGATGACGCTGGAAGCGGTCGTCAGGGCGACAGAGGCAACGGTAGCGGGGCTCCAGCAAGGTGAAACCATCAGCATCGCCAGTGAGGGCTACGTATTTCGCATCGTCCAGGTTCAGCGCAGCAAGGTGTCGGCCAACGTCCAGGGCAGCGACCAGATGGCCGCATTACACATCGTGGCGCTGTTTGAGCCTTGTCATCAGATCGCATTCCGTCGCAAGACCGCTGTGATTAAGGAAGGGGCGACGCTAGGCAGTATCTATGGCGCGTGCGGCGCGCGCGTCAAGATCAATGCGGATTACCCGATTGCGCGCTTTGCCTGTTATGCCGGCGGTGTGCCGAGCTACGAAGTCGCCAAGGTGCTGCAGGAAGAGGGCGGTGCGATTTATACCGATGGCCGTGAAGTCACGTTCATTCGCCTGCAGGACATTTTCAAGCAAGAGCCGATTTTGCGCCTGGAGCAGGATACGACTGAGAATATCGATAGTGGCTTCATGGAGCGCCACGAGGTGCCGTCTTTCTTTTCGATTGATGCGTCCGGCGCATTCGTCTATGGCAATCGTTCCAAGGTACGCGCTATCGGCTATCAGCCAAGGACCGATGCTCGCATGCTGTGGAACATGACGCGCGCCTTGATTCAGAAAAAGATCTTGAAATCCGACTATCTCCCGACCGTCCATGCCGGCAAGGTCATTCAGATAGAGCGCATCAACTACGCCATCATCACTGCCGCACATGCCTTTGAGAGTGGAGCAGACGGCGGCGACAGCCGCCTGTATTCCAAGTTCTGGCTTGGCACGCTGGAGGAATAACGCATGCTGCCTTCCCGTATCCCCGGCATCGTCCGGTCCTATCTGGCGGTTTCGCGCGAGTGTCGTGTCGAAATTCCCGGCCTGACGGATGGCGCCGATGTGCTGCCGCTGGCGGAAATTGAGTATCCGATTGGCGACAAGAGCCGTGCGGCCAGCCATGCTACCGAGATCGAGATCCTGCCAGGTGATCTTGTCTGGCTGGCATTCGAGGGCGGCGATCCGCGCTATCCGATCATTACCGGCTTTCGCAATGCTAGGGCCGGCAATGCGATCGACTGGCGGCGCTGGCATCACGCGAACATCGAATTGACCGCGGACGGGATATTTCGTGTCAACTGCGCGCGCTATGAGATCAATGCCAGTGAAATGGTCGACGTCAAGACGCCGCAGGCGACGTTTTCCGAAAAGGTGACGTCCGTTGGCCTGCTCACGTATCAAGGCGGCTTGGCCGGATCCGGCGGCAGCGGTGGGGCGTCGGCCAAGATACAAGGCGGTATCGAGAATACCGGTGGCGAGATTGTCAGCAACGGCATTGGGGTGGAATCGCACCATCACGATGAACACGATGGCCCACCGACTGGCCGGGCAAAAGCATAATTAAATTCACTTAGGGAAGAAATGGCAAAGAACCTCATTTTCAGTTTTGACGACATGGGTAGCAAGAAAGATGCGGCGACGCGCGCAGTGGTGCGCTACTTCGCCCGTGCGGGCTCCCATATCGTCCAAGGCGACGTGTCGCCCAACATCAAGCGCTCATCCGGCGTGTCCTACCGGGAAATGGTGCTGACGTTCGCCGATAGCCAGGTGGTGACGTTTTCCATTAAGCAATCGGGGGATATATTTCAAGTGAAACTGAACGGGAAGGTTGTACCGCTCAAGCACCAGGAGGACCAGGCAGCGGCCATTGGCGAGATGGTCGGCATGATGGATACCGGCCGCTCGAAATTCCAGGCCGCCATGGCGAAGGTCCGTATTCAGCTGCCGGACAGCATACGGACGGCGGCGCCAAGAATGGAAGTTGCGTTACAAGAAAAATCGGCGGCGCTGGATGTCGCCATCGCTGCCATCACGGAGGATATTGCGGCATTGGCCTAAATCCCGCGAAGATGGAAAACCGCCAAAAATAGCACTTCATCACCGCGTAATAATGGAATTGCACATACCGCGTGGGTACTTCACCTGCGCCGACATGGGGGCAAATCTTAATTACGACAAGGGTGATCTATGCCAAAGCAACATGCGGAATATAACAACGCAAAAACAGAAAAAGTCAGTACGTTTTACACGAAATTGAAGGAAACGGCGGTCAGCAGCACCGGCGTGTTTGATTCCGCCAGCGCCGGCGCATTTATTGCCGACGCGCAGAGCTTGTCCGCATCGATTACCGGCGTGGAAGTGCCTGAGAATTTGCAGATTCTCTTCGATGAGTCGGGCGATGGTCGCGCCGGCATTGCGGGCGCCATTCTGGACGGCGCCGCCTTTTACGAAGCCGAACACGGCGTGGAGCCGACCGCTGACGTGCTGGAGTGGGCCATTCACCAAGCCTATGCGACGTCGGAAAGCGCGCGCTCGAAGTACAAGCTCGACTCGGCGTCTAACCTAGCGCACGATCCGATGTCGTTGCAGCAGAACCGCGCCGTCATTTCGATCACGGCTGCCATGGCCGAAGCCATTCCGGTGGCAAACTACCTGCCAGCCGATATTGGTTCCAATGAAGCGCCGCTGGTGATCGTCTCGCATGAAGCCGGCAGCACCTTCGGCCACTATGGTGCCGGCGACCTGATGGATGGCGTCTTGAGCGGCCGTGCCTACACCTCGGCACAGCGCACCCACCTGCTGAAGCGGACTGGCGACGACTTCGGCGGCAAGGTCACGCCGATTCAACTGACTGCCGATACCTGCGACCAGGATGCGCCGTCGGCCAAGCTACTCAAGGGCCGCACCATCATCTACATCAACGGCCTGCCAGTGGCGAAAGAGACCAGCGCCGACGCGCCAGCGTCTGCCTCGCCAATTAGCGGCTATGTCCGCCTGGGCGGCACGTTGTTTACCGTGTCCGGTTCGATGAATTCGGACACCGGTGCCGTGAAAGTGACGACTGTACCGGCCTTGCCGGCGAATACGCCGGTGATTGCCGAAGCGGTCATCGATTTCGAGAACAACAAGGGCATTATTCCGATCGTCAATACCATTGCAACGCGCTTTATTTTGCGCGCCTCGCCCTGGAAAGCCAACGCCTTTGTGTCGACCGATAGCCAAACGCAGATGGCGAACGAAATAGGCTTGAATCCCATGGGCGAATCGATGCTGGTCATTCGCAATCAATTTGCCAATGAACGCCATTACCAGGTGCTGGAGAAGGCCGCGCGGATTGGCGCCAACAACGCCATGGTGTGGGATTTCAAGTGGGATACCCAAGGTCTGGAAAAGACCCGCGCGCAGATCTGGCAGGACGGCTCCTGCATCCTTGGTGCCGCTAGTCAGCAGATGGCCGAAGACACCATGGATCACGGCATCACGCATCTGTATGTATCGAAGAAGATGGCGGCGATGCTCCTGGGCTTGCCGAGCACGTTGTTTACGCCGTCGGGCGTGACTGCACGTCCCGGCATCTATCGCGTCGGTCGCCTGTTTGGCCTATACGAGGTGTACTACTCGCCGCGCATCGTGGACGTGGATCACAAAACGACCCGCATTATCTGTATCGGTCGTTCGACCCAGGTGGCGCGTAATCCGTTTGTGTTGGGTGACGCCGTGGCGCCAATGCTGATCAACATGAATGCCGACGAAGACCAGCGCTACAAGCAGGGCTTCTATGCGCGCAACTTCACGGCGGTCAATCCGCATCTCCCGTCCGCCATGGGATGCGCTGTCATTGAAGTGATCAATCTCGACTAATCCACCCACACCGAAGGAGCTGCACAAATGGCAAACACATTACATTTGGGCGCTTCTTCCCTGACGGGGAAGAGCGTCAATACATTGGTCGAAGAGGTGTTCGGCAAATCCGAATTTCCTCTGGCTTTGCGACTTACGAATCACACACCGCGCCACCTGGTGTTTCCGGATGTCCGGGCCGAGCTGAAGCCGAATTTCAGCGCGCCAGACAACCAGAGTGAGGTCACGTTCAAGGATCATGCCCAGCTGACGCGCTTTGCGTCGGACGTGGATTCCTTGGCGGAACTGAATCAATGGGCTGAAGCGCTGGCACTGGATGCATTGGACGACGGTCAGTCTGATGAAGTGGCCATAAAGGTTCCAGCTGCCGGTAAAGGCCAGAAAAAGGCTGGTGCTGAAACGAAGCCGCCGGCGGCCACGCCAGCGGACGATGCTGCCACTGCTGACAAAAAATAAGGAATCCCTATGTCTACTGCTTTTAACCGGCAGCTTGGCTCGCAATCGGGCGTGCAATTAAATCCCTTGCGCGATATGACCGATGGCTTTGCGCCGGATAATTCCGACCAGGTGTTCGGCATCATCATGCGCGCCACGCGCGGCCGCATCGATAAGCCGTTCCGGGTCAATCGCGGCAATTTCCACAAAAAGCTTGGCCGCGGCGAGTCGTTACGTGCCTCACCGCTCAATGAAGCGCATATCCACGTCTATGAAGCTTTGCAAAAGGGCGCGGCCTCAGCGGTAGTACAGCGCCTGACGACCAATGCTGCCGTGCTGTCGACCATTGTCGTGACCCAGCCGGAAGCGCCGGCGACGGATCTTGTTTTCAGCGTAGCTACTGCCGTACCGACCGATAAGCCATTCTTGTTGTCAGTAAAGCATCTTGAATGCTACAACGATGGCGTGGTGGTCGAATTGCATGCCGATGCCGTGATGGAGAACGGTGCACCAGTCGCTAATCGTCTGGTGACGCTGCGACTGCGCGACAAAGACCGCAATGCCCTCTATGAATTTGTCGGATCGCTCAATCCGGACGCGCTGGACGACTATCAGCAAAGCGCGTATCTGCCGGATGTGGTGGAGCGCACGACCGACAACGTTGAGGTGTTGGTGGGCGGTGGCGCCCAGATTGCGCCGACCTCGAATGCCTATGGCCGGGATGCCAATGGCCGCCCCAAGTTCGCCATTTCTCCGGTGATGGCCTATTTTACCGAGGGCAGTACCGCCTACGGTGTCCCGGATTTTGCGCGGGCGCGGGATTTGCTGCAGAAGACGGAGCACGACTACGCCTATATCGTCAGTGGCGGTTCGCATGCGCCAGCGCTGCTGTCTGCCTTGGCCCAGCTGGCCTATGACACCAACCGGCAGTTTGCCTGGGACGTGCCAGGCACGCTGTCGCCGGAAGCGGCGATTGCCTTCGTGGCGCAGCTAAACTTCGATTCTCACTACTGCCAGGCGTATTGGGCGCCGTTGAAGTCAGACGACCCGCTGGGCTTGAACGGCAAAGTGGTGCTCGGCACCTCGGCGTACAACGTGGCGCGCCGGTGTTTGCGTAATGCCCAGACGGATGCCAATGGCTTTGCGCCTAAAAACTATCCGATTGCCGGCAAAAACTGGCCGCTGGATAGGACGGGCATTGTGCAGATCCATACGCCTGACGATGACTTGAGCGACCTGGCCGATGCCAAGATCAATCCCGTGATCTATGTCAAATACAACGGCGGCGGCAAGTACGTGTTCAGTGATTCGCTGACCTGCGCTAAAACGGCGGTCTCCATGAAAAAGCTGATTTCGGTGGCTGATATGTCCAGCTCGATCGATGACTGGGTCACGCGCTTTGCCAAAGAGGCGTTGCAGCTGCCGATGGAGGTGTCCGTCAAGAAGACCGATGCCTTCCTCAAAAAGCTGTTCAAGGACGCCAAGACGGCCAAATGGATCGTGCCCAGCGCCGACATGGATGGGGAAGCGTTTCAGTACGTGGTGCAGCCGAATGCTTTGCGGCCGGCGGATCGCATGGATGTGTCTTATTCCTTGAAATACGACGGCACCAATCGCCAAACGTTCGTTACCCAAACACTTTCCCGCTAATCGGGCTTTACAAAATGAAAGGAAGAAGATGAGTCATTTAGCTGCAACAGCGATTCGCAATACCTTGTTTGGCAAGGATGTTGCACACAAAAACCGGCAGACGGTGCTGGATTCGGCCTCCGATGACGAAGGCGGCAATGCCGCGGCGGACTACGCCGCGACACATATCGCACTGGGCGTCGCATCAACCATCCAGGAGTGGATTGAAACCGATGATCTGGATGAAGACGAAACCTTGGCTGATCGTCTCTTGGCGAATATGGTCGGCCTGGTGGATGCGAACAAGGACGGTGAACTGAGCGACGACGAAGCCGACGTGCTGGAGACCGCATTGGAATTCGCCTGGGACTACCTGGCCGAGAAGGGTGTCTCGGATGAGGATTGCAGCAAGCTGTTGAATGATTGGGATGAAGCAGCGGCAGACCGGATCCGGGATCTTCTGGTCGCTAGCTTGCCGGATGGCGATGATGCAACGAGTGCGGATATCGACAATTTTGTGTTTGGCGACGAGGGCAGCGACGCGGTGCTGGACGCCACCTACAAGAAGCGCATGGTGATCCGCAAGGGCAAGAAGGTGCGGATCAATAAGCGCATTGCAGGTCGCGTCCGCCTGACTGCCAAGCAGAAAGTCAGCATTCGCAAGGCACAGATGAAGGCGCACACGGCCAGCGCCACCATGCGCCGCATGAAATCGCTGCGGCTGAATCGGAAGATGGGCTTGAGCAAGTAATCGTTCTCAACTTGAATTAACACTTCAATACAGCGGGCAGCCAGGTGAATCGGCTGCCCGCAATTTTATGTCAGGCGGAAATATGGCAGCACCAGGGCAGGGTACGACGGCAGCTCAGCAAATCCTCGGTTCCCAGTGGTTAGGTCTCTCGGATCATTTGATTGCCAAGATTTATCCGGTTGACAACAAGGGACTGCGTGCGGGGCAAGAGCAAATCGAAGTGCATGCGCCGGTGACCGCCGGCGGCAATATGGAAGCGACGCTGAATTGGCAGTCACCATTTGAACAAAGCAGCCCGGATAGCAAAGCGCCAGCCTTGATTGCCATGCTGCAGTCGGGCGCACTACTGCCTGGAATGAACGATTTTTACTCGTTCTTCGGCCGGAAGTCCAAGTCAGTGTCGGGGAATGCCGATGTGGGTGCCATAGAGCGCAATATCAAAAAATTTGAAGGCCGTACCGGCATCACCAAGTTGAACTCCACGCAGATCTTTACGGGCATGCCGCCTATCAAGATCAATGTGTCGTTGGTGTTTCGTGCCTTTAGCGACCCTAAAAGGGAAGTGGCGGCACCGCTGCAGCAGCTGTGGGCCTGGGCGCTACCGCAGAAACTCAGCGGCGACAGCTTGGTCGGGCGTGCCGCCGGCGGTGGCGATGGCGTCAACGGGGCCATCAACAGCATGTTCCCGTCCGTCGCGCCGCAGCTGATCGGCTTTCAGTATAAGCAGCGGACCTTGGCGCCGATGGTGATCGAGACGATCGGTGAGCCGATTGACGCCCCTATCGATCAAGACGGTTATTACACGGAAATCACCATTCCCTTAACGCTGGCGACCCTGACTGCACTGGACCGCGACGATCTGAAGAAGATCATGGGGCCAGGCTCCTATTCATCCAATTAACTAAGGATTCTCGCATCATATGATTGCTTTCTCACCTCTCAGAACCCGCCGCCTCGCCGTCAAGCTGCGCGAGCTTTCCATTGTGAACGCCGGCGCACTGGCCGCCGTGCCGCCCGAGCGTTTCGAAGAATCGACCACGACCTTCTTGCAGATGGTCATCGCGTCAGCCGATGCACCGACGGAGCGCCACGTGACCGACCCAAAAAACTGGACGGTGCAGGAGCGCATGCTGGTCGTCGGCCACTACCTTGCCCATACAACGGGCGAGGAGGGCGGCGGCGCCAATTTCATGCTGGGCGACGGCCATTACATGGATTACTTGAACGTCAGCCGCGACACACCTGACTTTCCCATCGCCCTGGGCGGCCATGGCGGCGACGAATGGCAGATCTCGCCGGTAACGGGCGCAATGGCGGAAGCCATCGAACAGTTACACGGCCATATTCCGAAAGTCGCCGGTCAGTTGCATTGGATGCTGGGCGCCATGGCTGCGCAGCTTTTACGGGTGGGCGAGCTGGCCCCGGATCCAGCGTCGGATTCGCTGAACTACCTGGAGTGGCTGAAAAATCGTATGCAGATCATCAGTGAATATCCAGAGTCCGAATTTCTTGGGCTGTACGCGATGCGCCATCGCGGGAACAAGCTGCTGATGCACTTCTTTGAGACGGTGGAAATAGATGAGGGATTCGTGGCATTACCCCATGAGGGATCGGAGGCAGAGTCGTTGCCTCCGGCCCGATTTCCAGTTTCAGCCTGCGTCAGTGAGTTCGCGAAGAGAGTTACAGGAAAACCTGCGCAATATGGCGGTTAGCTTGAGTTTATATTCAAGCACCTCGTATCCGGAGGCGATGCGCATGGGTATCTCGGATGCACGGGATTTCCTGGAATCGAAAGCGTTTGAGACCTGGGTGAAGAATCGGGAGCTGGAGCAAAAGGTGCAGCTTGCATTAGTAGGGCGCCTAGATGGCGTTATCAAGGCGATAGGGTCACTAGGCAAGGTAATCAGTCGATAGGGGCAATGTGAGGTTCCTGCCGGCGCAGATCATTGATGGGAAGAGGCATGGCAGAACCAACAAGCACGCTAGCGGCAGTATGGATAGCAATCACGAAATACCTGTTACCGCTACTGCCTGGGGCGGTGGGGTCGGCGGTTGCCCTGAAATTTCTGGGTGACGGCTTGAACTGGTGGCAGAAGCTGTCCAGTTTCACGGCCGGCCTGGCGTGCGCCGTCTACATTGCGCCGGTGCTGATCGACTGGTTCGCGATCACTGGCGCGCGGACCCATTCCGGTATCGAATTCCTGGTGGGCTTATTTGCGCTGGCCACGGCGCGCGAAGTGTTTAAGGAAATTAACGAAGCGGACATCATCGGCACGTTGAAGCGCCGCTATTTGGGAGGGAAGAATGATCCAGCTAATTAATACGGTAGCTAACTTGATACTGCTAGCGTTTTGCCTATGGGCTGTTCTGAACAAACATCTGGAAACGCAGGTGCTGGGTACTTCCGCACTCTCCCTGGTGGCGCTCACGTCCTTTGTGAGCATCATGCGGCCGGATGCCTTTGGTTTCTGGAGTGAGCATTCTGAAGTGGTGTCGAATGTGGCTGTCGCGATTCTGGCGGTATGGTTCTGGCGCCGCTGGCATCAATGCAATTGCCTGGAGAAACGATGAATCTCTCCGCGACACAGCTCTCAACGGCATTACGCATTCCTATCGCGCGCGCGATGGACTGGACGGCACCGATCAATGCGGCAATGGCCGAGTTCGGCATCAGCACGCCGGCACGGTGTGCGGCTTTCATCGCGCAGATCGGCCACGAAAGTGCCGGGCTGTCTCGCTTATCCGAGTCGTTTGATTATTCGGTGCAGGGGCTGATTGCCACCTTTGGCAAGCGTATTGCGGTGCATGCGGCTGCTCTTGGCCGCCAACCAGGAGAAAAGATGGTGCCGCTGGAACGCCAGATCCGGATTGCCAATATCGTCTACGCCAATCGCTACGGTAATGGCGATGTCGCTTCCGGTGAAGGCTGGCGCTATCGTGGTGGCGGTCTGAAGCAGATCACGTTTCACGATAACTACGCGGCGTGTTCGGCTGCGCTGGGTGTTGATTGCGTTGCTGCCCCGCAGAGGCTTTCCATGGACAGGGTGCTCGCGGCACGCTCGGCGGGATGGTTCTGGCACTCGATTGGTGGAAATGTCTATGCCGATAGAGGGGATTTTGATGGGCTTTCGACACGGATTAATGGCGTCGGCATTACTGCTGAGAGCGTGGCCGCGCGGCGCGTGCGCTGGGTGGTGTGCAAAAGTACCTTGGGGGTCGTATGAACCTTTTGAAAGAGGTATTGCCTTGGTGGGCACGCTGGCTGGCCCTCGCTTCGGCTGCCGCTGTGCTCGGGACGATCTGCTACAACAAAGGCAAGCAGGACGAGGGTGAAAAACACATTGCCTACGTCAATCAACAGGCCGAGCGCTCAATCAAAATCGTCAAGGCACAGCAGGCTGTTGTCGCGCAGACGCAGATCAAGTATGTCGATCACATCAAGACCATTTATACCAAAGGAGAAACCATTGAAAAGCAAGTACCGGTCTACATCACACAAGCGGACAGTGCTCGCTTTGCTGTCAATGCTGGCTTTGTGCGCTTGTACGACGCCGCGTGGTCAGGTGACGATCCCGGACCTGCCGCCGATTCTGACCGAGAACCCGCCGGCATTTCGCTTGCTCAGGTCGCTGCCATCGACGCCGGCAACGCCACCAGTTGCCGGGCCTGGCGGGAGTTAGTATTGGGGCTGCGCGAAAATTACATTAATTTACAATCAGTGACAGATAAGGCTGGGCGGTAAAGAAGTAGAAGACCCGGACGTATTGGCGCGCTCATTTGCTATTTTATTTGCCACGTTCTATATTGAAAATGCTTCAGATGTATTTTCCCCGTAATGCTTTGGCTCGCTCCTGTGATAGTAGTGGGCTTTTTTTTTGGGTTCTTCAGGATTGCGGGATAGGCGGCTATAATATTCAGGAAGAAGGCGCTATCCCCGGTATCCGTATGCCATTCGCTTCATTATTTTGATGCGATTTAATGCCTTCGAGCGGAATCGCAATGCAGCCATCTGTGAGCAGCAATCTATCAGGGCGGCTGATGGCTCAAAGCCCACCAGTGGAATCTCAATCCAGGACTCAACGCGTCGCAAATCTGTATGAAATCGGACTTTTTTGCATTCAAATTTTCTGCTGAATTTTGATAAAAACATCACGTAGCAGTGCGGGTTTTTCGACATCCACTGGAAAATTTTAGCAAGATTCTTAGCCAAACATTGATTAATCCATTTTGAGCGATAGCTAGAATAAATTCCTGGGGCAGTATTGTTGGGTATACTCCCGCCCATGGAAAAACAATATGAAGTCCTCTATTGTTGCCAAGGGCGATTCTCGCAAGCTGCCAAAAGGATTGCGGGAAATGCAAGCTCTTGTCAACCGGCAGGCGTCACTGTTGTTCGACCAGCGAAAACGGATGCAACTGCAAAGCAGTTTGCAGCATGACGTGGTGGGATGCTCGCTTCACTGCGCAAATTAGCTGGATTTTCTTCCGGCGCCTCTAACCTGGTCACGTTTCTGCACTCTCAAGCCAAAGATCTCCACGGAGACCATCTCAGCTGCACCAGCTTGCTATTCCATGAAGACTTCGGGGAATTGGCGGGCTATTCCGCATTGGTAAACGATTCAATTCCCCTGACGGCAATTGAAGATAGTTGGGCCACCGATCAAGCTAAATACGACAACAGAAGAAAGGAGGTCGCGAATAAAATAATCCCCCGCATTTACGCTGTGTAGCCGTGATGCCCGTGCCGCCCATGGTCTGTGGCTATCGCCACGATCTTGTTCGGTGGCGCTAGCACGCTCCTGTTTCCGCGGATCATAGTACTTTTGGGTTGCGCCTGGGTTCTCATGCGCGCCAGAAGTGTGTGCGTCCGCGCATCGGGCAGGGGAGAAGTGCTATCTGGTCGACCAGCTTCAAGATCTATCCAGGCCTGGCGATAAATTTCGATCTATCGCCCGCAGCCGTGTAAGACGTTTTTCAAGATTTTTCTTCTTCACCAAGGCGCCAGCCGTTTCTTGGTCGAACGATGCTGCCCGATGTGGAAAGGGGCTCGCATTGGACGCGGCGGTTAATGGTTGTAAATAATAAATTCTTTCTTAATCTTATGGAATAGTAATGTATAAATTGAAATCTGTCATTGTCATTTTAGGAGCCATGCTCGGCATGGTTGCGCAGGGCGAAGCAAGCGCATGGGGATCTCGGACTCCGGCGCCGACGACAACTACTACCACCTCTACTACCGCAGTCAATTACACCAATCCGCAAATGTACGGCGTGACCATTGACGACATATCGGGATTGAGCGCGACTACCACCGCTCTGTCCAAACTGGCGAAGAAGCCGACCACCCGTATTGTGTTCGACGAATGGCAGCCTGCATCCGGCTACCGTAGCGCGACTGTGGCTATCAACAAAGTCAGTTATGTGATGGGTGAGATCCTTGACTCGTCGGCGATGGATCAATACACCGTTCAGCAATACCTGAGCCGCGCAAGCGAGTACATGGCAGCTCTTGGCGACGTGGTGAATATCTGGGAAGTCGGCAACGAAATCAATGGGGAGTGGCTGGGCAAAAACGCCGATGTGGTCGCCAAGATGGCCGGCGCTTACGATCTGGCCAAAGGGCAGGGCAGGACTGCCGCTCTGACGCTGTACTACAACCAGGACTGCTGGTCCAATCCAGCGAACGAGATGTTCACCTGGGCGAATGCGAATATTCCTGCGCGCATGAAAAGCGGGCTTGACTACGTGCTGGTCAGCTATTACGAAGAGGACTGCAACGGCTTGGTTCCTGATTGGAATGCAGTGTTTACGAAGCTGTCGGCCATGTTTCCAAACTCCAAAGTCGGATTTGGCGAAACCGGCACTACCACTACCAATAAGGCTGCCTACCTGACGCGCTACTACACCTTGAAGCCACCGGTAAAAAACTATATCGGCGGCTATTTCTGGTGGTATGGCAAAGAAGACTTGGTGCCGTACACGCAACCGCTGTGGTCGACATTGAATAACGTGTTGTCGGGCAGTTGATAGCTATCTGCTCCTGCTGCCTTGAAGGACTATCTCAGGTGCGCTCGTTTCAGCGCCTCTTACCAATAACGGTCTAACAACTTCTGTTCCAGGTTAAGGGTGCTGACTTGAGTAGTCCTTCATGGTATCTACGGGCAAGGGTCTGGCTCTGCAGATTGTCCCTAGCGATTTTCCACTGAGCCTCGGCCTCCATTTTCTGCCACGTTTCCAGGACCGGCCAGCTCATTCACCAGGTCGCGGCTCACGTAATGCGGGCCATCGAACAAGTAAACGGAAAAGCCGTCATAGGCGGCAAGTTGCGGCCTGAGTTCCGCAGCTGCGGCGGGGCGGAATCCTCCTCCCTGGTGGGGGCGAAAGGCTTCGGCGATGATGCGTACCCGTTGCTTTCCAAAGCGGGAAGCCAACACGTCTGCATAATGCCGAGCCACGCTTGCCTCGCGCGCGTGGATGCCGACGCCATCCTGAAAGAAGATGCCGACGTCTGGCGGCAGCCAAGAAGCAAGCCATTGCGACAGCGTATCGGCGCCGACATTGGCGCTGTCGTACACGCTGATCCACAGTGGCCGAGGCAAAGCTGCCAGCAGCGGACCCAGGCGGGCTGCATCGGACCAGCTCGAATCGACCTCTAGCGGGAAGAACCAGCCCGCCACATGCAGCGGCGTCGGCAACGCGGCGAGCTTGCGCGATTCTTCAATTAGCGCGGCAGCATTTGCGCGGGCGGCCGTTTCGTCGAATTTGCCCGCCAATCCGACAATCACTTTGCTCGCCCAAGGTTCAGCCGCAATCCGCTGCCAATCAGGCAAATGCGCGGCAGCGGGCCCCTCGGCGCCGGGCAGATAGTTGACGCCATCCACGGCCGTCCATTGGATGAGCAGTTCACGCGCCCCGAGCCTTTCCCAGTTTCCCATAGGATGCAGCGTCTGGTCATCGAGCTGCCACACGATTCCTCGCACCCGCGTAGGCGGATATTGCTTGAGCCTGGCTTGCAGCGGGTCCTGGCAACTGCAGAGCGTTGCCACCACAAGCATGCCTAACATGCAGCGCCGATTGACCCTGCGCAAAATTGTCCTCGACTTCACATTGCAAACGGCGAGGTGCATCTTCATAGTTCGCTTCCTTGATCAGAGGCGCCGGCGCATCGCTTGCTCAATACGAGGCGCTGAGCCGGATGAACCAGCCTTCGGCCCGCTTGTCGCCAGCAATGCGCCAGCGGTACTGCAGCGACAGGTCGAAAAAGGAGCGCGGCGCGTTATAGTAATCCTGTCGGAACCAGTAACGCATACTGGTTCCGATGCCGCTTCCGATTGCTTTTTTGTCGTGCTCAATGAGAGTCGAATCATAGTCTGCCCCCATCACGAGGTGCGGAAACAGGACCAGGGTCGACCCGCTTGCGCCAAGTCGATAACTACGCCCCAATTGCCCTTCAAGGGTGGCATAATTTTGCGGATGCTGGAAGTAGTGCCCGGCTTCCGCATACAGGTGAGTGCTCAGCCAGCTGCTTTGATCCGCGTGCAAATCCAGCCCGGCATCCGAAGAGAAGCCAGCCCGGGCAAGCCAGTCACCGCTGGTAGCATTCCCCAATGGCACCAGGCGTTCGAGCGCCAGTATGGCGTTGATCTCGCTGAACGGTTTCACGCGTGCGCCGAGTGCAGCCTGGGCCGTGGCAGATCCGGTTGGGACACCCGATCCCCCACTTAATGTTTCATTGAGCCGGCCATAGATTTCCACCAGCGCCCCATTCTGCACTCCAAACGGACGCCAATACGCTTCAGCGGCGATGTCCTTGCCATCGATCGTGCCGCCATGCGGCACCCCTGTACCTGCCGCGGCCACACCTCTATCGCTCAGTGTCGCACGCACGCCCCAGCGGCGTTCCAGGTCGGCAGTTTCGCGCCGCACATCGTAGACCTGCTGCGCATCCAGCGCAAGGCGGCCTGCTTGCGCTGCGTCGACTGTCCGGTTGAAGTACCCGATTGCCTGTTCATTATGCCCCTGGCGCGCGGCGGCGTAGGCTGCGTCGTGGCGGGCGGCATCGGTGAGCGTGCCCTGTGTCTCCGCAAGGCCGAACAGGTCGAGCGCATCTTGATTGTCTCCCGCCTGAAGGGCGAGATAGGCCAGCTCTAGCTCGGATCCTTTCTCTGGCGCGCGGGCCGCCGTTGCCAGACGTTCGCGCGCGTCTTCTTTCCGGCCGAGTCCGATCAGTGCTGCGATCTCGGTCCTGGTCGTCTTGTCCGGCGCGCTCAACACGGCAGCATAATCAGCCTGAGCAGCATCCGGGTTTCCGCGGCGTTTTCGGATATTGGCGCGCGCCAGCAGCATATCGGCATTGTTTCCAAAGTCGGCCAAGGACGTATTTGCAGCCTGTTCCGCCTCGGCCAGCAATCCCTGCGCGCTTAGCGATTGCACGAGCAATCGGCGATAGCTAAGATCGTGAGGAGACAATCGGGTCGCTTCGCCGACCTTGCTGCTCGCTAGAGCGTAGTTCTTGTCGGCGAAAGCACGATACGCTTGATCGGCAAGCAGGAATCCCGGATCAGCGGACGTTGCGCCGGGATTGATGTCGCATGCTGTGACCAAGTCAGGTCCTGACGTGCAACTGACAAGCGGGAAGCTGAACGCCAGGACGGCGTGGTTGGAAGTGGATCGGCCAAGCATGATTGTCGCCAGCGCACGCCGCGCTGCCGCATCCTTGTCCTCGTCGTCTTGCAGAGGTTCGAGCAGACGCAACGTCCGCTGTGGATCGCCATTGGCCAACGCGGCGTCGGCAGCCACCAGCCGGATGCCACGCTGCGCGGCCGGGCCTGCACTCGACAGGGCTTGATCGAAGTCCGCTTGCGCAGATTCGACAGCGCCACGCTGCTGGCGTATTGCGCCGCGCAGGAGCAGCGCTTCGCTCGATGCCGTTTCTGGCTTGATCGTGTCGGAGGCTGCCTGCTCCGCTTGCTCCAGCTCCCCGTCCGCGACCAGTGCATTGACCAGGGCGATGTGAAATGCCGGCACGGAGGGCAGATAATCCGCGGCCTTGCGCGCCTGCTCTACAGCCTGCGCGAAGTCACGGCGCTCCAGGGCTCGATAAGAAGCCGCGGAAGCGTCGAAGGCAAGCTGCGCCTGCACCGTGCGACGCGCCAACTCGGCCTTTTCCAGCAGGTCGCGAAGGCGTGCGACATCCGGCCGCAAGCGGATCGCCTCGCGCGCCTTTGCCGCCGCGACATCATATTCTCCTTGCGCAAAAGCCTTGTAGGCCTGATCGGCAATCCGATAGGCCTGGCCGCTTAGCGGCCGCTCTGCGGCACCGGCGCCGGTGGCTACAAACAAGGTGACGGCAGCAAGACTACTGCCCAGGAAATGCAGCGAAACCGGATATTTTCTCATGCGACTCCCAATGCTAATCTGAGCAGGGCCATTTGCTGTTGCACAGTTTCTTCGATAACCTCGCGCGACACCAGCCCGCGACCGACGAGATAGTCGCCAATGCGCCCATGTTGCGGAGAGATATAGTGTTGCATTGCTTGTTCCAGCGATTCCCGCGTAATCTTTCCATTCTGGATCAATAGTTCGCCAAGGAGCGACGCGCCTTTAAATTCTCTTTTGACAGTACTTGCACACATTTCGGCCAAGGCCAGGCGCAATCCAGAGACTATTTCGCTATCCCGCGCAATATGTTGCACCGGCTGTGCGCCAAAGGCTGAGGCAAGCTCCCTGAGCGCATCTTCGGCAAGAGGCTTGCCGACTGCGACAATCGGCCTGCCACTGGCGTCCTGCCCTATCGGCATCGCGCCCAACCTAACGCACATTTCGAGTGATACTGGAGCCGGCAAGGGGGCCGCGATCCTGATTTCGGCGCGCGACAGATCCGACTGGAAGGCGATTGCTTCCGCCAGGGTTTCTTCGTCGATGTAGCCGCGCGACACCAATATATGTCCGAGGGGGAGGTGCATCTCCGTGTGTTCCTGCAATCCTTTTCTCATGTCGTCCTCGGTGATTGCTTGCCAGGAAACTAGCAGTTCACCTAGGCGTTGGCGCGTGCGCATGAGCCGATCGTCGGAGGGAAAATCGTGCATGGTCTTGTCCCATGCTAGGCGCTTCCCGAACAGCAGGTGCTCTAGGAACAGCTTCCAGGCTCGAGCCACTGCTACGAAGTTAATGAAATTGGCAACCACCATGCGCGGCGCGGAAAGCAATCCATGCACAGGACCGTACAAGCGATTGACAAAATAGGCTCGCTGGGAAGCACGCAACGCCAGTGCAGTCAGGTTAGCGTAGAGCACGTAATGGAGCCATGTTTGCGATTCCAGCAGCGCCCCAGGGACGGGCTTCCAGAAGCCGAAATGGCCGGCGATCCAGAACGGCAGGAACTGCAACAGCAGCAGATAGGCAGGAACGCTAACGAGGGCGGTGACGATTCCTTTGCGGTCCCGAAACAGTAAGTATTTGTTTGCAAGCGAGCCACGCCAGCCGATTTGCGCCCATCCTTGCAGGCTGATACCCAACACCCATCGCGTTTTTTGCCGGTAGGCCGTCTTGAAATGATCGGGAAAATATTCGCGCACGCAGAGCGGCATCTTGAGCGTGACCTGGCACTCTTTTCCGAAGCCGAACCAGGTTTTGCGATTGACCGAAAAATGGACGGGAAAACGGGCGAATATGGATGTCATCCCTATGTTCGCCAGGCGCGCGCCAATGTCATAGTCTTCGGTCAGAGTGTCGGTATTGAAAGGCTGGTTTTGATTCTCGCTGGTCAGCGCCTGCAGGGCGCGCCGCGAAAAACAGGTACCGACGCCAGCCGAAGGCACCATGCCACTGATACTCTCCCTGACAACGATGTCCTTGGCATGGGATTCCGCGAACTCATCCATATAGGTTCCTGCCACCAGCTCGGACCATTTGCGTTCGAGCGACATGACTGGAAGTTGGATCATGTCCTTGCGCGGCAGTAGGTAATTGAAAAATTTTAATTCAAGAGAATGCAGCACATCTTCGCTATCATGAAGAACGACGCCGGCAAATTGATAACCGCGTTTCTTTTCATGTAGGAAAATCGCGTTGATGATCCAATTCAGGCAGTTCGGCTTGCAGGTAGGGCCCGCATGTGGCACTTCGACCCGATGCAATTGCTTGTAGCGACGGCGCATCCGCTCTACCTCTGCTATGGTGCGCGCATCGTTGACATAGGTTCCAACGAAAACCACATAGTTGTGGTAGTTGAGAACCGTCACCATATTTTCGATCATTTGGGCGATCACGTCATACTCTAGCCACGCCGGCACCATGATCGCAAGCGGCTGCTCGGCGTGCTCCTCCAGTTGCCGTTCCGTGACCGGCCGATAGGTGCGCGTCCTGGTCAGCTGACGGTATGCCTGGCGGATCCAGTACCACGCGTCGACAAACAGATCGTCAGCCGCTGACACCAGAAACAATACCGCAACAACGCAGGTGGTAAGTTCCAGCAGCGTATAGTAATCGGCGAGGAAGTGTAGCCAGTATGTTGTCATGGTGCCCGGAAAATCAATGTAGGAAGACTTTACAATCGAACCAAACCCCAAGACCCGGGACACTACATAATTACGGGATCCTCTTGATCATCCACCGCGACCTGATGCGCTGCTTCCGGCTGCGCGGCGAATTCCGATACAGTCCGGTTGAGCAAGGCTGCCACGATACGCTGCGAGGCACTGCCGTCTCCGTAGGGATTGTGGCGCTGGGCAAACGACATCCATGCGGCATCATCGTCATACAGCCGGTGGACAGCCGTAACGATGCGCTCCACGTCGGTGCCTACAAGTTCGACCGTACCTGCCAGTACCGCCTCCGGTCTTTCGGTAACGTCGCGCATCACCAGCACCGGCTTGCCCAAGGACGGCGCCTCTTCCTGCACGCCGCCGGAGTCAGTGAGAACGACATGCGCGCGCTGCATCAAACGCACGAACGAGAGGTAATCCAGAGGAGCAATCAGATGTACGTTGGGCAGATGAGACAAGGCAGCCGATACCGGTTGCTGCACATTGGGATTGAGATGCACCGGATAGACGATTTCAATGTCGGCACGCGCTGACAGCTCGGCCAGCGCCGTACAAATATTCTGAAAGCCGGATCCGAAATTTTCCCTCCGGTGGCCGGTAACCAGCAGCATCTTGCGGCCCGATTGGAGAAAAGGAAATTGCGCATCGAGCCTGTTGCGCAATTCGTCGTCAAGCGAAATCCGTGTACTGGAAGCCATCAAGGCATCGATCACCGTATTGCCGGTAATATAAATCTTGCCTGCCAGATTTTCCATGCACAGGTTTTGCTTCGATCCTCCAGTCGGTGCAAACAGCATGTCGCTGACGATGTCGACGATCCTGCGATTCATCTCTTCAGGCCAGGGCTGTTTCAAATTACCGGTGCGCAAGCCAGCCTCGACATGCGCAACTGGAATCCCGCGATGGAACGCTGCAACGGCGCCCGCCATTGCCGTCGTCGTGTCTCCGTGCACCAACACGCGATCTGGCTTTATTTGCTCGATCAAGGGATCCAGCGCCGCGAAAATGCGGGAACTCAGGCCGTTCAGTGTTTGGTTCGGCAGCATCAGGTCCAGATCGAAATCGGTCTGCAATTCGAAAACGTCCAGTACCTGGCGCAGCATGCTGCGGTGTTGCCCGGTGGTGCAGACAAGGGACTCGATTTCTGGTTCCAATGCGAGACATTTGAGTACCGGCGCCATCTTGATGGCTTCCGGGCGGGTGCCGAATATGGAAAGAATTTTCATAAATCCCCCTACTCATTGAGCAAGAATTCAGAAATGCAATGCTGCCATTGCCGAGAGAACAACTGTAATTATTTGTCATTAATTGTTACCCTGATGCCAGTCTATAGGATGGATGTAATTTTTACCAATAGAATTCTTAATAACAGGCGATGCCTGCATCGATGCCTTGCTTCGATGAAAACCGACTAGTGGTTGGCATGATGCGGCCTACCGGGTCGCGTCGCAGGCACCGCAGGTGGGGCTGGTTGAGCCGCTGGCTCCCCAGCTGGAGCCGCGGGCAGAAGCGCCGGCGCCGTAAGCGGACCGGTTAACGCCATCTCCGGCGTGGTTTCAGCGTGCTCGGGCAGGATTAGCCGTTTGAGAATGCCCCCTTCCGACACCAGCACATAGGACTTACGCACCTCCTTGAGGCTAGTCCCCGGTTGCACTTCCTGGCCAACTCGGACCACTTGCGCGGGCTGGCCCTGTGCGCTCAGGATAGCCACGCTTTCCGTGGCATTTTGCGCTACCACCACGCCCATGAGCCGGTAATTGCTGGCAACCACGCTTCCATGACCACCAAACAATCCAGCCGCCTGGGAAATATCAATCTGTGGCGCCTCTGCTTGCGGTGGTAGCACGACCGCAGGTAGCGGCGGCTTGAGTAACGTCGTGCTCCAGTATGCGGCGCAGGCGCATAGCAGCATGAATAAAGCCAGACTGATAAGCGCGGGCAGGCGCGCGCTATGGCGGCGCATACTTTTGCCGATAATTCTGTTGAAATAGCCGCCCATGCTCCTGTTGCTGCTTTCTGGTCCAGCCAACAAATTCTCGACATGCTGTAGCGGCATAGCGGCATAGCGCCAGGCTTGGAACTGTTGGCGGCGGCACGGCTGCCTGGTTCGCCTGTGCTTTTCTAGGCCGCGCTGCGGCGACGGTAGCCGTTACAGTGACGGCCGCATTCGGCGGCAAATCGAGCTATTGGTAGACGCTCGATCGTCGCCATTTCAACTGGATTGACGAAGTCGTTGCTACTCAGATTGGGCCGGTTACAGCGTGACTGCGCATCGTCAGTGTCGGCAACAAGGTCGCAACGTCCTAGCGAACACGAGAATCTGCGCATCATCGGTGCGTCCCATCAGAACAGGAACAATCAGCGCCGCGAGCACTCCCTATAAGCAGCTCCACAGCCGTAATTTCGATCAGTGTCAAGCCGTACTGCGTGACAGCCGGGTGGCAATAGCGAGTAGCGGGGAATATTGCATTACGCATTTGCCCCTGTTAAAACCAACGCAGTATATTTTCCAGTTGGCATTCTATTTTAATGCGGCAACAAGCCTGCTCGTTCCTCATCAATTTGCGAAATTCAAATGTGCGGGCGTTGTCATCATGACGAGCATACTCCGATATTTATCGTGGAGAAAAATAGATCTGTTATCCACGGAAAACAATAATATCGACAACGAATTTTGCGCGAGATGTTGCATAAAATCCTAGCTAAAATGGCACCCTCACCTATACTTTAAGCTACCATTTTGCGGCAAAAAAACGGACGTTCTCATAAGAAAGAATTGGCACGTTTTTTTACCTCATCCCGTGATTGCATCGTAGAAAGACGGATCATGATTGCTGTCAAAAAAAACTCAGATGCAGGTCGATTGGGATCCGCCTTTCTTCATTTTCTCCGTCTTGTCTTGACGCATGCGAAATCAGATAACGGCCGCGCGGGACAGTCCGCGATATCCCACAAACAAAATTTGCATTGCTAGTGTCCGGATGCGATGTCCCAGTCCGATTCAAATGGGAGGACTGGCGTTGAAGTACTCATCCTCAATGGGAGGAAATCATGAAAACCACACATAAAATGCGGTCGCACATTCTCATGGCTGGTATCGGCGCGGCGATTAGTTTCGCTGCATCCGCCAATGCAGGCGATGTCAATATTGCGCCCCCTCCGAAACCAGCTTTTGACACGGTGATCACGCCGGGCCAGGTGCCTGGCAAAGACATACAGCGCGGCCATCATCATAAGGGTGATATCAAGAAGAATAAATCGAGAGATGATGAAGAGCTCAAACAAACCGGAAAAGCAGGTGGTCAATCATGAAAAAGATTGCGACTATTCTTATGCTGATCGCCGAGCTGTTTTTTCTTAGCCCGCTGCCGGCAAGTGCGCAGGTAGTGACTACGCCGATAAAAGTACTGATTGTGTACGATGCCCCTTCCCCTGATCAGTATGAGAAGCTGGGATTTGCCTACGCCATCATGCTGCGTAATCTGATCGGACACTTCAACAGTACCGTTGACCTGGTG
Organism: Collimonas sp. GW821-FHT02H07; assembly: GCF_059421505.1. Classification (NCBI taxonomy): domain Bacteria; kingdom Pseudomonadati; phylum Pseudomonadota; class Betaproteobacteria; order Burkholderiales; family Oxalobacteraceae; genus Collimonas; species Collimonas sp. GW821-FHT02H07. The sequence continues at coordinate 205,013 of NZ_JBWKVC010000009.1, read as the reverse complement.
CCGATACAAAACTATGTTGCCGGCGAAATTGAGTCATATCAGACCACCTTCTATTTGGGCTCGTATTATAACAATCCGATCCCGGCCGCATTTCTCAACGATGTTTCCGCCACCAAAAAAACCATTGTCTGGTTCAAATACAACCTGTGGCAGTTCGCGTGGAACACGGCATACAATTTCAATACACATTACGGATTCAGCTTCAGCGGCTTACAGGGATTGAATGCGCCACCCAGCTCGACCAACCCGACACCTGGCTTCTTCGATACCGTCCTGTATAAGGGTATGTCGATGGTCAAGTACTATGCCTACGATGCTACAAGCGGGACCGTGAACGCCGATCCCGACGTCGGCGTGACCCAAATCATTAATACCACCTTGGCGCAGGCAGTGGTCAATATCAAAAACAGCGTCACTTCCGCGCAGGTGCCGTACATTGTCCGCTCCGGCAATTTCTGGTATTTCGCTGACATGCCATTGTCATACATCGGCCCACGCGACCGCTATCTGGTTCTGTGCGATATATTGCACGATATATTCGCTGACAATCAACCGGTAAGTCATAAAGCTCTGGTACGACTGGAAGATGTCGATGCATTGGTGGATTACGGCACAATGAAAACGCTGTCGGATTATTTGGTGGGCAAACACATTCCATTTTCGATTGCAACCATCCCGCATTACATGGACCCGTTAGGCGTATACAACGGCGGGGTTGCGGAAGTAGTACCGCTGTCGCAGGCCGGGACGCTCAAGAGATCGTTAAATTACGCGCTGGCACGAGGCGGAAAAATCCTGATGCATGGATATACCCATCAATACGATTCAATGCGGAACAAGAATACCGGGGTCAGCGCCGATGATTTTGAATTCTGGAATGCAGTGGCGAATACCCCGGTGGCCGAAGATTCGACGGCATGGGCATTGGGACGTCTCCAGGCGGGAAAAACAGAATTCCAAAATAATGGTTACGCGCCATTTGCCTGGGAGACCCCACACTATCAGTCATCGCCGCTGACCACTAAGGCTATACCGCAGGTATTCAAAACAACCTACCAGCGCGCCGTGTATTACACCTCTGATACTCCTAACTTCACCTTGGCCCAAGGCAAGGATTTTGCAGTTGGACAGTTTTTCCCCTACACCATCAAGCAAGATTACTACGGTCAGTGGATCGTGCCGGAAAATCTAGGGAACATTGAATATGACATCAGCAGTATCGATCCGTATTCAAACGTGGTTTATACCTGGCAAGATCTTTATCTGAATGCCCAATATGCTTTGGTGGTGAGGGATGGATTCGCATCCTTCTTCTTCCATCCATTCTGGCTGGAGTCGTCGCTGGCGCCGCTGGTTACGACCGGATTCAGCGATTTCCAAAGCATAGTCCAGGGTATTACCGGATTGGGCTACACCTGGACTGATGCCAGTACACTCGGACATCCGTAAGCCATGTATTTGCCCGCCAAAGGAGGCTGATTCCTTTGGTGGGTAATGATATTTTATCCATTGCGCTATCGTGGGCGGCGGCTCATTTTATTGTCAACAAGCGATCAAATTACCGTTGACAACAACATAGGGTCCCTCCTCGCATCTCCAAGAAATAAGGTTTATTACATCGATCAAGGAGTGTTACATAAGGCTACCGACGGTCGTTGACGTCGATCGCGCCTGATCATCATTGTGGTCTGGATTAATCCGCGTCAACATCTGATGCAATTCTGGATCACCCTTTGATCGTCGTGCCAGCAGCCACATTGCGCTTTCGTTCCACCGATAAAAACGTATATAAATGCTTGTTACATTTCCGAAGTGCTTTGGCATATCGGCCCAGGCTTTGTTATTCAAGGTACGCATCTATGACACCTCCGCAAAAGCGCATGAAATAGAGGCCTTAAATTGGTTCGAGTCCAATCGCATGGGCAAGTGGTGAATTGATCGTTTGAATCATCGAAGAGGGACTGGGATAAGAGGTCCATATTCCATGGCATCGAACGGCATGAGTTCCTATGGGGTATGGCCCTTGGTTGCCTTAAAAATACCCTTGCAACAGAAATGCATTGCCGATCAAAGGTCATTTGGACAAACGATGCAAGCGGGTTTTTTGCGGAGCAAACCATGGATTGCGGAGCGCAAGAAAAAGGGCCCTCATCGCTGAGAGCCTTTTAGTAATTGGTGCCCGAGGCCGGACTTGAACCGGCACACCCTTACGAGCGAGAGATTTTAAGTCTCTTGCGACTTTAATAGGCAGAGTTGAAGCAGCCGTGTGTCAAGAGCATGGAGATCACGTTTAGTGAGAAAAAGAGGGCGTTTTATGCTGATAGGTTGTTGAATGTTTTGCGCGACTTTTGCGCGAGTCTCCTATTTTCTTCTCTGCACAGCTCTGCTATACTCCTGCAACGGGCAATAGCCAAGCCTTTGATTTATAAGACGTTCCGATTTTATTGTCTGGTTTGGGACCAGGGGGTCCAAGGTTCGAATCCTTGTACTCCGACCAATAAGTAGAAAAGGGGCTGTCTTCGGACAGCCCCTTTTTTCATTTCCGCTTGATAAAAATCAAGCACTGCAATGAATCGATCTGACGATCGGAATCAGGCATCAAAGCGTATGAATCCGGCCGTAGCTCAACTGGATAGAGCATTCGGCTTCTACCCGAAATGTTGGGGGTTCGATTCCCTCCGGCCGGACCAGTTTGTTGTTGTAAGTCAACGACTTATGCTTGTTTCATGTTTGCTGGGGATGGTTTTGGGATATTTCCCTGAATTTGAGCCTCGGTCTTGTCCAGTTCTGCAGCGTTTGCTTGCCATTAATCTACGCTGCATAGTCCTTAAAAAATACCCCACACCATTGCCCGCGCCTATGCGATATGCCGTGCGGCTCGCACTTGGCATCCCGTCATTTATCACTATTGCAGAAATCAACGGCTGCCGGCATTGGCTTGGATTGATGCGAGATCGTCTACTACTGTTTGACAGGCCCATGTCTTGATAGCGCGGTGCTTGTTGCACGATTGATTTTTCAGATGTCAATATTGACAGGTGTAGAAAAGGGGATTTGGGGATAGCCTCAAGTAACCGAATCGGATAGATCGCATCAACGTCAGTTGCCACTCCAAGAAGTTAGTCATTTACGGCGCGTCAGGAATTTCCAACTTTGAATGAAAGTATTTCAAAATGGCTCGCAATAAAACACTTTATCTTTACAACGACGCTGAGAGAGCTCAGGAATGGGCCGTCGACTCGGATGGATTTATCAGAGAAAGCTACACGGTGGAGCAAGCTCGCAAGAGTTTTACGATTGGCCTCAGCCGCAACGCAACCATCGAATTCGGAGTGGGCGACGCGGCTTATCTGACAGCGACGCATGCGTACATCACCGGCAGCTGGACCTCTCATGCAGATACCTCTAACGAAATAAACTGTGTCGCCCCACAAAGCGCAGTGAATGTGACTTCAAGTTGCACGCCAGAATAATTCTGGCAATGGCTTCCCTTGTGCGTGGAAAATCATTGGGGGGGCGACGCTTTTCGTGCCGGGGCGAAGACCGCTTCAATTGATATGCAATTGTTCTTCACCGGGATCGGCAATCAATTCAAGGAGAGCGCTCAAGTGCTTGAAAAGAAAGTGTCGTCACTGTTGGTTGTCGTTATTTTGATTCTTGCAGCTTGCGGTGGCAGCGACGACGGATCGGTGCCAGTAACGCCGATAGCAACCACGACAGCTGCAGGGAAGGCGGTAGACGGTTATTTGAACGGCGCTTCGGTTCTCTGTGATGCCAATAACAATGATGTAGCCGATGCGGGTGAAGCAGTTGTCGCTACGGATGGCCAAGGCAATTTTGCGTTTGCACCCGCATGCTCGAGCACGATAGTGGTGAGCGGCGGAACCAGCATCGACACCGGCTTGCCATTCGCGGGGACTCTGAAGGCGCCGGCCGGCAGCGTAGTAGCTACGCCGCTGACTACCCTGATGGCGAACTCCGGCATGACCGTTTCCCAGGTTGCCATTGCCTTGAACCTGCCGGCTGGTACTGACGTCAGTAAGATTGATCCGATGACCAATGCTGATCTCCATAAAAAGACTTTGGCAATGCAGCAAATCGTCCAGCAAATCGCTGATACGCTTGGGGCTCTGGCGCAAGACTCCAGTCCGGCGACCATCCAGGAAATTTACTCGCAAGTGGCAAAGGCGGTCGTGACAACGCTGACGGCAAATCCTGCCACTGCTCTGGTTGGCGGCGGCAACAGCGTCGATGCTTTGCTTGTGTCCGGCGTGGTGCGGCAGTCGATAAAAAATATTGCTGCCACCAATGACGCCTCACTGGCGGCAGCCAAGACTGGTCTAGGCGGCTTTAGTGCGAACAGCGTGGCTGTACTTATCTCGAGCGCTGTCGCCGGCCAGGCAACGGCATTGACTACAGCCAGCGACGCGAACCTGCTCAGCCAAACGCAGTCGCTTCAGTCCAATCCTACGATCGCAAACGCTGCATATGGGGTCGCAAGCTTGCTGAGTAGCGCTGTCGCCAGCAGGGTGGATTTAACGACGTTGGGGCGCGCGCTCGCGCTGCTGAATGACAACAATGCGGCGGCAGGCGCCGCGGTGTTGTCGGCTATTGCGGCGCAGGCCCAGCTTGCCGGGATTCCCGTTCCGGTAGTCGGCATCAGCGACTGGTCGCAGCCTTCCAACTACCTTGCGATTCAAAAAGACAGTATCGCCATCAACGGCAATCCCTATACCTTGGATCAGTTCTTGAGCGGTGTGACGCTGCCCGGCAAGCCGACGTCTGCCGATACGCTCAGCTTGGCATATACGGTCGTGGGCAATCCGATCCCCAAGAGTGCCGGCGGCGTCATGACGACGCGCGTGAGCCTGGGTGCAGAGATGACCGACACCGGCAGTAGCGGGCTGGTATTGCAATTAATTGTGGATCAAGCTGACCTGTCGCTGGATGGCAATCGTCAATTGTCTATTTCGGTGCCGGCAGGCGCCAGCATGTATGTGTTTGTCAAGACGGGCGGCAGTGCCGGCGCCAATTTTGCATTTACCAAAATTTCAGAAAACCAGTTCATTGAGATCGCGAACAATAATTTGACAGTCAATACGGGTACGGTGCTGAAGCACATACTCAGTCAACTAGGCGGACAATCGGGGGCGGTCCTTGCGGGCCTGAAAAATCTCAGCGGGACATTTAACATGAAATTTGTTGTATCCAACCTGAACGTCAGGAGCGAGACGGACAAATCTGCTGTGAAAGGCTTATCTGTTCTGGTCACAGGATCCGGCCAGCCCGCGGTGAGTGGCCTTGGCATTCAGGGGATTTTCACCATCCCATAAGCATGGGATTTCATGGCGAGCCGTATTGGAAGGCTGCGTACTTTCAATAAGCCATCAAGCGGTACTTGCAAAAGAGTGTCGCTGGGAAAAGCGACATGCGTAATTACAAGGTCTGGAGCGAATGGGTAGGACCCAACAAAATGTCAATCGGGAGAGCAGCTATGAAAAAATGTGTGCGGAACGGTATTTTCATCATCGCAGCGGCAATTGTTTGTAGTAGTGCGTCAGCGGGTACCGGCACCGCCACCATGACCAATACGGTCACCATTGCTAATAACTGCAGCATTTCAACGCTCGGCTTCACAACGACCTATGACCCGATCGTCACCAATGCCACGGCCAACCAGACCGCTACCGCCAGCGTTGCCACGACCTGCACCACAGGCGACAACCCTGTCATTACGCTCGGACAAGGCGCTAATGCCAATACCGGATCCACTAACGCAGTACCGTTGAGGCGACTCTCCAGCGGCGGAGGTACGCCGACATATCTCAATTACGGTTTATTTTCAGACAGCGGGTATACCGTGACATGGGGGAATACAGCGGCAACCTCGCCGGCCGCCGTTACTGCAAACGGCTCCCCCACGGCAATCACCATTTACGCCAGCGTTCCGGCAGGTCAGATTTCGGCAATTGCCGCCACCTATACCGATATTGTCGTCGCCACGGTCACTTTTTAAGACGGATGAAAGCGGCGCCTTAAATTGGTTCGAGTCCAATCGTGCCGGCATCGCGCGACCTGCGCTAACCCAGTTCCGCGCGCCGTCCTTCTTGGCGTGCAGGTTCGAGCGTGCGCGGTACGATGCTGTATCGTTTGCCGACAACAGCGACAGTAAAATTTCTGAAAAAGAAATCGCATCAGCTGGCCACCACGCGCATGAGCGAAAGGTGATGCGATGCGCCGCGCGTCAAAGTGCGCGCCGGTAAATCTTCAAGCAAGTTAGGTGCACGCTTAGGGCGGCTCGTTTCTGGTCGACATTATGATTGTGTTATTGGCATCTCTCTGGTGTCAAATATCCGGCGCTGCATATCCGCCGCGGCGCCTTCATGATCATCTGTCATTGAGGAGAATTGCATGCATGCTTTAGCCAATCCGTTCGCAACCATCAAATCGGGTACTTCACATCGCACCGGGAATGATTACAAGAACACCCTGCGCGCCAGTCTTTTTCCTATGGCATTGGCGCCGATCGTCTTTGCGCTGGGTCTCGGCGCTGTGCCTGCCATGGCAACACCGGAATATGTCGATGCCGTTGATTATCCCGGCCAGGAGCAGGGCTGGGACGCATTCCATGGCCTTGAGCGGCGCCTGGTGAGGGATTTCGACGACGTCTGCGGCGACACCTTCTGCGAAGGCGAATTCAGCAACCTGCAGGCTTTGCGCTACCGCTGTTCGGTACGGCAGGCCGACAGCCTCATCGGTGAATGCATCTGGACTTTTGCTGGCAGCAATGCAGCGATCGATAGCGCTACCGGCAAGGTGATGGTAGATGCGCGGACCTGGGCATGTCGTACGCCACTGGCGCCGCAAACCCCGATAGCGACGTTCTACAGTGCGTTGTCGGTTGCAAGGCCGATGCAGGCGACGCTGCCGGCCACGACAACGACCATCCACGAGGGCTTGTCGAATTGCTTGAATTGATCGAACTAAAATATCCGGGCGTTGTATCCGCGGCGGATGGCGTTCAGGATGGGGGGAGGAACTGTATGGCCGGCTTCGCCGGAGGTCGGGGTTGATCAGGTCTGGACTGCAGGTCAGGCCCGATCGTCATGCATTATCTTTTATGCGGGATGCTGCCGGTGGCGCTGCTGACAGCGGCGCCACCGGTTTGCCTGGATTCAGCCGGTTTAACGGCCGCGTCCGCCGGAGCGGCGTGGGGCCGCCGGGCGTGCCTGTGAACCGTTGCCGCCACCGTGGCCGCGCGATGGCCCCTGGGCCGGCTTGGCGCCGCCTGGCGTGCCGCCGGGCGAACGGCCGCGTCCACCGCCACCTCCGCCGGCACGTTGACCGCCGCCGCCGCTGCGCAGCTGGATAGGCTGGGCGCGGGCGTTAGGATCCGGCTCGAAGCCGGCAATCACTTCTTTCGGCAGTTCGCGCTTGATCAGCTTCTCGATGTCTTTCAACATCTGGTGTTCGTCCACGCATACCAGCGACACAGCTTCGCCGGTGGCGCCGGCACGGCCGGTACGGCCGATCCGGTGCACATAGTCTTCCGGCACGTTAGGCAGGTCGTAATTGACCACGTGCGGCAACTGGTCGATATCGATGCCGCGGGCGGCGATGTCGGTCGCTACCAGCACTTGCAGGCTGCCGTCCTTGAACTCGGCCAGCGCGCGGGTGCGGGCAGACTGGCTCTTGTTGCCGTGGATCGCCATGCCGCTGATGCCGTCTTTTTCCAGCTGCTCGACCAGCTTGTTGGCGCCGTGCTTGGTGCGGGTAAACACCAGCACCTGCGACCATTGATGGGTCTTGATCAGATGCGCCAGCAACGGGTGCTTGCGGTCGCGGTCCACCGGATGGATCTTTTGCTGGATCACTTCCACGGTCGAATTGCGGCGCGCCACTTCGATCATGGCCGGCGAGTTCAGCAAATTGTCGGCGAGGATCTTGATCTCGTCCGAGAAGGTGGCGGAGAACAGCAGGTTCTGGCGCTTCTTCGGCAGCACCGCAAGAATCTTCTTGATGTCGCGGATGAAGCCCATGTCCAGCATGCGGTCAGCTTCGTCGAGAATCAGGATTTCCACGTGGTTCAGATTGACGGTGCCTTGCTGCATGTGATCCAGCAGGCGGCCCGGGGTGCACACCAGGATATCGACGCCATGCTTGAGTAGCTTGATTTGCGGATTGATGCCGACGCCGCCGAAAATCACGGCCGAGGTCAGCTTCAGGTATTTGCCGTACAGGCGCACGCTTTCCTCGACCTGGGCTGCCAGCTCGCGGGTCGGGGTCAGCACCAGCGCGCGGATCGGACGCTGGCTGCCGGTCGGATTGGTGGCCGAGGTCGACAGGCGGTGCAGCACCGGCAAGGTGAAGCCGGCGGTCTTGCCGGTGCCGGTCTGGGCGCCGGCCAGCAAATCGCCGCCGGCCAGCACTGCAGGAATCGCCTGCGTCTGGATTGGGGTAGGGGTGGTGTATCCGTGTTCGGTTACGGCACGAACGATGGCTTCGGACAAGCCGAGTTCAGAAAAAGACATGACAACTCAATAGAATAATATCGGCCTGTCGCCTTTTGTAAGGCGCCAGTCGCAGGCAAACGGGATTAGAGGAGATTGGAGCCACCCTGACCGAGGAATACGCTCCCGGGTCCGATAACATCCTTGACAGCAGTATTTGACTGGAGAATTTGCTGTGTCGCCGCAGAGTATAACAACGGCGCGCTACAGGCAAGCGTTTCCGCTGTATTCAGCGGGGAGCGGCGCAAAATGACCGCCGGCGCGCCGCTTGCAGAGCAAGGCGGGGCACGTCTGGCAGTCGGTAGGAACTTATTTCATTGCAGCCGCGGCACGTTCACGCAACTCTTCTTCCGAGTAATCGGCGATATGGGTGCTGACGGTCCAGACGTGGCCGAACGGATCCCTGAGGGTAGCGGAGCGGTCGCCATAGAACTGATCTTGCAGTGCCCTGACTTCTATCCCGCCGGCAGCAATTGCCTGGGGATAGGTGACATCGACATTGTCGACGTAAAGCACGATGCTCATGCTCGCTGCGCCAAGCGACTTGGGGCTGCGGATCAGCATTTCCGGACACTCATCCGCCAGCATGATGCGCGCGTTGCCGATCTGAATTTCCGCGTGGCCGATTTTTTTGTCGGGGCCTTCCATGCGCAGTATTTCTACTGCATTGAATGCTTTTTTATAGAATTCGAGTGCTGCGGCTGCGCCGTCGATAGAGAGGTAGGGAGTGACGCTGGTGTAGCCGTCGGGGATAGCTTTGACTGCCATGTTGCTCTCCTGTGGGTTGAGAAATGGTCGTTAAAAGTGTCCAATGATGTCGTTGCGCATGCATTGTAGTCTCTCAGCCGCGCAGTTGAACTGACAAAAGTATCAGTTTCCAGAATGACAGCAAGAACCAGCATTTCTTGCTGTCATCGGCAAGTTCTTATTTTGTGGCGTATGGCGACAGCAGGCTGACCATTTGTGCGAACACCTTAGGGCTGCCGGCCAGTACGTCGCCCTTGTACAGGTAATCGGACTCACCGGTGAAGTCGCCGATGATGCCGCCAGATTCGCTGATCAGCAAGGAGCCGGCAGCGATGTCCCAAGGTTTCAGGCCTTTTTCAAAGAAGCCGTCCAGGCGACCGGCCGCCAGATAGGCCAGGTCGAGTGCAGCGGAGCCGGGACGGCGCAGGCCGGCGCAGCTTTGGGTCATCACGCGGAACATCTTGATGTACTCGTCCATGACCGGGCCGTCGGTTACTCGGAACGGAAAGCCGGTGCCGATCAGGGCGTCAGCGATCTTGTCGCGCTTGCCGACGCGGATCCGCTTGTCGTTCAGGTAGGCGCCGGAGCCTTTGGTGGCGGTGAACAGATCGTTGCGGGTTGGATCGTAGACCACGGCCTGGGTGATCTGGCCGCGATGCTGCAAGGCGATAGAGACGCAATACTGCGGGAAGCCGTGGATGAAGTTGGTGGTGCCGTCGAGCGGATCGATGATCCAGACGTTTTCGTTGTCGTCGTGCAAGTTGGCGGAAGCGCCCGATTCTTCGGCCAGGATGGCGTGATCGGGATAGGCATTCTTCAATACGTCAATAATCGCGGCTTCGGCAGCCTGGTCGACTTCGGTGACGAAATCGTTGTGCTGCTTTTTGGTGACTTTCAGCAAATCGAGGTCGAAAGAGGCGCGCGAGATAACCGCGGCGCCGCGACGTGCGGCCTTGATGGCCGTATTGAGCATTGGATGCATGATCGGGTTCCGTTAAAATGGCGGCACTGTGCCAACCGGGAACAGAACCGCCTATTGATTGATAATAATGAACGATGCGGACTTTCCGGCGGCTATTGACGCTTATTTTGATAAATAAGCAGCTTTTAGTCGCAGAAATCTGCGTTATGGCGCTATTTTAAACCTAGATTGCATAATTGACCGCTTACTTTTACCCGAAAGGCCAGATGAACACAGATTTTCTTTCGTTTGATAGCGCTCGTCGCTTGAGTGGAGAGCACAAATGAACACGGCGAAAATCAATACGTCTCTTTTTCAGCGGCTGCGCTTCGTGCTGGTCGAAACCAGCAGTCCCGGCAATGTCGGCGCTGCCGCTCGCGCGATCAAAACCATGGGATTTTCCGAGCTGGTCCTGGTCAATCCGCGTTTCCCTGACGTCTTGCAGCGCGAAGAAGCCGTAGCCTTCGCCAGCGGCGCACAGGATATCCTGGCCTCGGCGCGAATCGTCGACAGCGTTGAGCAAGCCTTGGAGGGTTGTAATTTCGCGGCCGCCCTGAGCGCCCGCTTGCGCGAATTCTCGCCGCCCCTGACTGCGCCGCGCGCGCTGGCGGCGCAGCTCGCAGGCGACGTCAGCCTCAATGCCGCGGTGTTGTTTGGCAGCGAGCGTTATGGCTTGCCCAATGAAGTGGTGGAGAAGTGCAATGTCTTGCTGAATATCCCTGCCAATCCGGAATACTCGTCGCTGAATCTGGCGCAGGCGGTGCAGGTGCTGGCCTATGAATGCCGGGTTGCCGCCAGTGAAGATTTGTCGCCCGCAGGCGCCGGCGAGATTGGTTTCCAGGGCAATGCGGCCAGTCTGAGCGACATCGACGGCATGTTTGCGCATCTGGAGCAGGCTTTGATCGAAATTGAATTTCTCGATCCCGCCAGCCCGAAAAAATTGATGCCGCGCCTGAAGCGGCTGTTTTCGCGAACCCAGCTGGAAACCGAAGAGGTTAACATCCTGCGCGGCATCGCCAGCCAGATATTGACCAAGCGGCGCCGGCTCGACCGCTCCTGACGGCGGTCTGCCGTTGCGGCAGGCCCGGCCGTGTTTCTGGTTGCTCCTTAGTTCCAGCTACGCAGCAGGCCGACCGCCAGGCCTTCCAGGGCGAAGTCTTCCTGGGCGTTGACCACGATGGGCTCAAAATCGGGATTTTCGGGAAGCAGCTGGATCACCGAACCGGATTTCTGATAGCGCTTGACGGTGACGTCGTCGCCCAGCCGGGCCACGACGATCTGGCCGTTTCTTGCGCTGTCGACTTTCTTTACCGCCAGCAAGTCGCCATCCAGGATGCCGGCGTCGCGCATCGACATGCCGCGAACCTTCAGCAGATAGTCCGGCTTGGCGCTGAACAGGGCGGGGTCGACGTTGTAGCTGGCCTGGATGTGCTCCTGCGCCAGGATGGGCGAGCCGGCGGCGACGCGGCCGACCAGCGGCAGGCTGAGCTGCATCAGGGACGGGTGGGGCAGCGCCAGTTGCGTGCCCTGGCTGCGCAGCGTGGTTTCCGTCAGGCGGATGCCGCGCGAGGTGCCTGGGGCGATCACGATGGCGCCCTTGCGCGCCAGCGCCTGCAAATGTTCTTCTGCCGCATTCGCCGAACGGAAGCCGAGTTCGGTCGCGATTTCCGCACGCGTCGGTGGAAAGCCGGTGTTTTCGATGGCGTCCTTGATCAGGTCGAGGATTTGCTGTTGGCGGGCGGTCAGTTTAATCATAAGTGTTTGAAGGCTAGGTTTGACAGCCGAGGCTATCCAATTCAGATAGAGGCACAAAGCGACAAGAGCGACATAAAAGCGTTGTACTACATTTGTGCTGTGTATATCAACAGTCTGTATTTTTGTACAGTATTTGTGCAAATGCAAGATAAATTGATGCGGATTAGCCACTTCCTTATGTTTGTGCGGCCGCGAGCGCCTGAAAACATTGAGTTTTGTTGCAATTGCGCGTACTATTGCTGGTTTTCCTCTTCCCACACTCGTCTTGACGCCGAGGTGGGCGATTCTTCAATCAGTCCAAAAGGAGCTTACATGCGTCATTATGAAATCGTATTTATCGTCCATCCAGATCAAAGCGAGCAAGTGCCTGCAATGATCGAACGCTACAAAGGTATCGTCACCACACGTGGCGGCACTGTGCATCGCGTGGAAGACTGGGGCCGTCGTCAACTGGCATACCTGATCCAGAAACTGGCAAAAGCGCATTACGTTTGCCTGAACATCGAGTGCGACAGCGAAACTCTGGCTGAAATCGAAACCGGCTTCAAGTTCAATGATGCAGTATTGCGTCATCTGACCGTCAAGCTGAAGAAGGCCGAAACCGGTCCTTCGCCAATGATGAAGGCTGTGCAGAAGGAAGATGCTGCCAAGAGCCATCGCACTGAAGCGCCGGCAGCCTGATTTATCTGCCCCGCCAGCATTCTTATAGCCATCGAGTCCGTCAGGAGTGAGCCAAGCCAATAACGTGTTTCAGCTGGTTGCCGAAATTGCCGAACGTGAAGTCATACGTTATACACCGGCAGGCATTCCGATCGTATCTGCAAATCTGCAGCACCGTTCGGAGCCGATTGAAGCAGGAATCAAGCGTTTGATCGAATTCGAAATCGCCGCGCTAGCCGTCGGCGAGATTTCGGGAAGATTCAGTCAGGCGCCATTGGGGGGCACCTTCTGGTTTACCGGTTTTATGGCGCGTAAGAGCCGCAATGGCAGGAGTCTGGTATTTCACATCACGGATTTCGCTGCAATGGAAGCAGACGGTTCCTAGGGAACATAGCGGAAATTGCAGATTCATTATTTTAGATACAGGAGCCAAAAATGGCATTCGGTAAAAAGTTCGATAAAAGCAAACTGAAAAACAAGCGTCAACAACAAAACCCGCTGTTCAAGCGCAAGAAATTCTGCCGTTTCACCGCTGCACACGTTGCCAGCGTTGACTACAAGGATGTCGACACGCTCAAGGATTTTGTTCAGGAAAACGGCAAGATCATGCCAGCACGTCTGACCGGCACCAAGGCAATCTATCAACGTCAAGTGGACACTGCGATCAAGCGCGCACGTTTCCTGGCGCTGCTGCCATACACCGATCTGCACAACGCTTAATTGACGACTTGAAATAGGAGAAAAATATGCAAGTTATTCTGTTGGAAAAAGTCGTTAATCTCGGCAACCTGGGTGAAGTTGTTCGCGTCAAGGACGGTTACGCACGTAACTTCCTGATCCCGCAACGCATGGCGCGTCGTGCTACCACTACCGCCATCGCTGAATTCGAAGCGAAGCGCGCTGACCTGGAAACAGCGGCAGCAGCCAAGCTGGCTGTGGCGCAAGGCCAAGGCGAAAAACTGAACGGTCTGACTGTTCAGATCTCGCAAAAGTCGGGCGTTGACGGCCGTCTGTTCGGTTCCGTGACCAACTTCGACATCGCTGAAGCGCTGACCAAGCAAGGCTTCCCAGTTGAAAAAGCACAAGTTCGCCTGCCGAACGGCCCGCTGAAGACCACTGGCGAACACGCTGTTGCGGTTGCTCTGCACACCGACGTCGTGGTTGACATCGTCATCGCAGTGATCGGCGAACACGTTTAATACGCTGTTGGCAAAAAAATCATTGCACTTAAAAAAGCCGGGTTTTCCCGGCTTTTTTTACGCCCTTTTTCTGGCAGTGCAGCAAGACGCTTATAAGAAGCAGGTATAATTCGCGCCATGAAAGCACCTTCTAAAGCACCGTCCGATCCGCAGTTAGATTCCCTCCGCGTACCACCCCATTCGATCGAAGCAGAACAGTCCGTTTTAGGCGGATTGCTGCTGGATAATGCGGCGTGGGACAAGATCGCGGACTTCGTCAATGCCGACGATTTCTATCGCTACGATCATCGGATCATCTTCCAGCACATGGTCAAGCTGATCAACGGCAGCAGGCCTGCCGACGTGATCACGGTCTATGAATCGCTGAGCGGCACTGGCAAGGCGGAAGAAGTCGGCGGCCTGAGCTACCTCAATGCGCTGGCGCAAAATACGCCATCGGCGGCCAACATCCGCCGCTACGCCGAGATCGTGCGCGATCGCGGCGTCTTGCGCAAACTGATTACTGTCGCCGACGAAATTTCCGGCCAGGCTTTCAGCCCGCAAGGCAAGGAAGTCAAGCAGATGCTGGACGAGGCGGAATCGAAGATTTTCGCGATCGCCGAAGAGGGGGCGCGCGGCGCCCAGGGCTTCCAGGAAATCCAGCCGCTGCTGACGCAGGTGGTGGAGCGCATCGATGAGCTCTACAACCGCGACAACCAGAGCGATATCACCGGCGTTTCGACCGGCTTCATTGATCTCGACAAGATGACTTCCGGCCTGCAAAAGGGCGACCTGGTGATCGTGGCGGGACGGCCGTCCATGGGCAAGACCGCGTTCTCGGTCAACATCGGCGAGAACGTGGCGATCGACAGCGGCTTGCCGGTGGCGATCTTTTCAATGGAAATGGGCGGCGCCCAGCTCGCCATGCGTATGCTGGGTTCGGTCGGCAAGCTCGACCAGCATCGCCTGCGCACCGGCCGCCTCAACGACGAGGACTGGCCGCGCCTGACTCACGCAATCCAGAAGATGAACGATGCCCAGCTGTTCATCGATGAAACCCCGGCGCTCAGCTCGATCGAACTGCGCGCCCGCGCGCGCCGCCTGTCGCGCCAGTGCGGCACGCTGGGACTGATCATTATCGACTACCTGCAGCTGATGTCAGCCAATAACGCCGGTGAAAACCGCGCCACTGAAATTTCTGAAATCTCGCGTAACCTGAAGGGCCTGGCCAAAGAGCTGCAGTGCCCGGTGATCGCGCTGTCGCAGCTGAACCGCTCGCTGGAACAACGCCCCAACAAACGCCCGGTCATGTCCGACTTGCGCGAATCCGGCGCTATCGAGCAGGATGCCGACGTCATCCTGTTCATTTACCGCGACGAGGTATACAACCCCGATTCGCAGGAAAAGGGCACTGCGGAAATTATTATCGGCAAGCAGCGTAACGGTCCGATCGGCAGCGTGCGCCTCAGCTTCCTCGGGCAATACACCAAGTTCGACAACTATGTCGGCAATCTGGACGCGCCGTACGGCGGCGATTGATTACTGCTGCTGATTTTGTTGCATTAACGAAAAATTTACAAAAACCTGCTAAGCGCTGGTTGAGCGAGCCTGATATATTTCAGTTTCGTGACATTGTTTGCTTTAAATTAATATCCTTGGTTTAAATGTAAACGTAGTTGTAATTGTAGTTTTAGATTTAGCTTAACCCTCAACAGAGAGAATAAAACATGTTTGGACGATTGATGCCCACCGAGGGCAAATTCTTTGAGCTCTTTAATCAGCATGCAGAGCTATGCGTCAAGGGCGCCAAAGAAATGGTGGCGTTGATGACTAATTTCGACGATCTGGAAATCCGCGTGCACGCGATCGAAGGCATCGAGAAGCAGGCCGACCAGGTCACGCATCACGCGATCGACATGCTGCACAAGACCTTCATTACGCCCATCGACCGCGACGACATCCACCAGCTGATCACCCGCATGGATGACATTCTCGATCTTCTGGAAGATGCGGCACAGACCATCTCGCTGTACGACATCAAGGCCATCACGCCTGAGGCCAAGCGCCTGGCCGAGCTGTGCCTGGGCTGCGCCGAGAAGGTCAAGGCCGCGGTAGGCTTGCTGCACAATATGGACAACTCGCGCGAGATCCTGGCGATCTGCGTCGAGATCGACCGCCTGGAATCGGATGCCGACCACGTGATGCGCGCCGCCATGTCGAAACTGTTCCGTGACGAGCCTGATGTGCGCACCCTGATCAAGCTCAAGGCAATTTACGAAATCCTGGAAACAGTGACCGACCGCTGTGAAGATGTGGCCAACATCATCGAAGGCATCATCGTCGAAAATGCCTGATGCAGAGTAGGGCGACGGCGGCCGCTGGCCGCTGCCGCATCGACGTAATCCTAAAAAAAACCACTCTGGCTACTCATGCACACTCTTCAAATCAGTATTTACGCTCTCGTTTTTCTCATTGCACTGGCGCTGGTGTTCGACTTCATGAACGGCTTCCATGATGCCGCCAATGCGATCGCTACCGTGGTTTCCACCGGCGTCCTCAAGCCGCAGCAGGCGGTGGCTATGGCCGCGCTGTTCAACTTCATCGCGATTGCGGTATTCCAGCTGCACGTCGCCGCTACCGTCGGCAAGGGCACCATCGATCCCAATGTGGTTGACCATTACGTCGTCTTCGGCGCCCTGGTCGGGGCCATCTGCTGGAACATCCTGACCTGGTACTACGGCATTCCATCGTCTTCCTCGCATGCCTTGATCGGCGGCCTGGTCGGCGCCGCGGTGGCCAAGGCCGGCACCGGATCGCTGATTTCGGCCGGCTTGATCAAGACGATTGCTTTCATCGTGCTGTCGCCGCTGCTGGGCTTCGTGTTCGGCTCCATCATGATGGTCCTGGTGTCGTGGATTTTCGTGCGTTCGACGCCGCGCAAGGTCGATAAATGGTTCCGCCGCCTGCAGCTGGTGTCAGCTTCCATGTATAGCCTGGGTCACGGCGGCAACGATGCGCAAAAGACCATCGGCATCATCTGGATGCTGTTGATCGCCACCGGATTTTCGCAAGCCAGCGATGCCCTGCCGCCATGGTGGGTGATCATTTCGTGCTATAGCGCGATCAGCCTCGGCACCTTGTTCGGCGGCTGGCGCATCGTCAAGACCATGGGCCAGAAAATCACCAAGCTGAAACCGGTAGGCGGCTTCTGCGCCGAGACCGGTGGCGCCATCACGTTGTTCCTGGCGACCATGCTCGGCGTGCCGGTGTCGACTACCCACACCATCACCGGCGCCATCGTCGGCGTCGGCGCCGCGCGCCGTGTTTCTGCGGTGCGCTGGGGCGTTGCCGGCAATATCGTCTGGGCTTGGGTGCTGACGATTCCAGCTTCGGCTTTCATGGCAGCGATAGCCTGGTGGATCGGCAAGCATATCTTGTAATTGATAGACAGGGCTGGCTGGGTGAAGCGGCCTTCCAAAGCAAAACGGGCGGTGCATAGTGAATATGCGCCGCCCGTTTTTTTATCGGCCCCGCTATCGGGGCTGCCCTGCGTTTATGGCTTAGTGTGCGCCGCCGGCATCCACCGGCAGGCTGGAACGCTGCGGCTTGGTCAGCCACACCAGCGCAATCAGCATCAGGAACAGCACCGCCGAGATCCAGAAGATATCGGTCGCCCCCTGGGTGGCGGCCTTGACCGAAATCAGGCGGTCTATGGTGGCCCACGCAGCCGGTTCCGGCATCCCCTGGGCCGTCAGGCTATGCACCGCCTCGGTAAATGCCGGACTGTGCGGGCCGGTGAACTCCGTCAGCTGCGAATGGTGCAGGGAAGTGCGGCGGTCCCACAAGGTGCTGGTGATCGAGGTGCCCATGCCGCCGAACATGATCCGCACGAAGTTGGACAGGCCCGCGGCCGAAGGAATCTTGTCCGGCGGCTGGCCTGACAGGATGATCGAGGTCAGCGGAATGAAGAACATGGCCATCGCCGCACCCTGGATGATGGTCGGGATCATCAGCGTGAAGGTATCGACGTTCTCGGTGAACTGTGAACGCAGGTAGAACACGATCGCAAAGATGAAAAAGGCGGTGCTGGCGACCCAGCGCGCATCGATCTTGGGCAGCATCTTGCCGATGAAGGGCGACAGGATGATCGCAAAGATTCCCACCGGCGCCATCACTTCGCCGGCCAGCGTTGCGGTATAGCCGAGCGTGGTCTGCAGCCACAAGGGCAGGATCACCAGGCCGCCGAACATCAGGCCGTAGCCGACCGAGATGGCGATCACGCCGCCGCTGAAATTGCGGCCCTTGAACAGCCTGAGGTCGACCACCGGGTGGTCGTCGCCGAGTTCCCAGATGATGAAGTAGATAAAGGCAACCAGCGCCACCGCGCCCAGGATCACGATGGTGGAAGAGTTGAACCAGTCGAGCTCCTTGCCCTTGTCCAGCATGATCTGCAGCGAACCGACCCAGACCACCAGCAAGGCCAAGCCGACTTTGTCGATCGGCAGCTTGTAGGTGGCGGATTCGCGTTTGTGGTAGATCGACCAGGTGGCCCAGGCGGCAAACACCCCGACCGGTATGTTGATGTAGAAAATCCACGGCCAGGTGTAGTTGTCCGAGATCCAGCCGCCCAGCAGCGGCCCCATGACTGGCGCCACCAGCGTGGTCATGCCCCAGAATGATAGCGCCATCCCGCTCTTGGACGGGGTGTAACTGGACAGCAGCAGCGATTGCGACAAGGGAATCATCGGTCCGGCGACGGCGCCTTGCAGCACGCGGGCGGCGATCAGCACTTCCATGCTGGGCGCCAGGCCGCACAGGATCGAAGACAGCACGAACAGGATGATCGAGGTAACGAACAGGCGCACCTGGCCGAAGCGCTGGGTCAGCCAGCCGGTCAGCGGCACCGAGATGGCGTTGGCCACCGCGAACGAGGTGATGACCCAGGTTCCTTGCTGCGGCGAGACGCCGAGATCGCCGGAAATGGCAGGGATGGAAACGTTGGCAATCGACGAATCGAGCACGTTCATGAACACGGCGAGCGACAAGGCTACTGTACCCATGACTAGCTTGCCGCCGGTCAGCGGCGGCAGCGGTTGCGAAGGCGGCCGCGGTGGCGGCGCTGGTTTTGGGGAACTCATGAAGGCATTCCGATAAGGGTTATTGCATATCCGCTGCCGTCAGCGCAGCCGCCAGGACGGCGGCAGGCGCGACGGCATCCGCCGGCAAACTGCAGGGTGTCAGTGCGCTGCCGCTGCATTGTTGTTGGCAGCGATGATGCTGGCGATACGTGCATCGGCCTCCTGGCCGCTCTTGTCGAATACATCGGTGGTGTAGGCCGGTGCGGTGCGCGCGGTGCCTGCAGTGAGCGAAGTGCCTTCGGTTTGTGCGATGTCAACGTTGGCGTCCATCGATACGCCTATGCGCAGCGGATGGGTCTCCAGGTCTTTCGGATCCAGCGAGATGCGCACTGGAATGCGCTGCACGATCTTGATCCAGTTGCCGCTGGCGTTTTGCGCCGGCAGCAGGGCGAAAGCAGAGCCGGTGCCGGCTGCCAGGCCGACCACCTTGCCGTGATACTCGATCTTGGAACCGTACAGATCGGATTTCAAGGTCACCGGCTGGCCGATACGCATATTATTGATCTGCACTTCCTTGAAGTTGGCATCGACCCACAAGGCGTTCAGCGGCACGATCGACAGCAGCGGGCTGCCGGCGGCGACGCGCTGGCCAACCTGCACCGAGCGCTTGGCGACATAGCCGGTGGTCGGCGCCAGCAGGGTAGTGCGGGCCAGATTGATATAGGCATTGCGCAGCTGAGCGGCGGCGTTCTGCACGTTCGGATGCTGCTCAACCGAGGTGCGGTCGGTCAGCACCTTGTTGGAGGCCAGTTGCTCGCGCGCCGATTGCAAGGCTGCTTCCGCGCCCTGTACCGCAACCTTGGCGTGATCCAGTTCCTCCTTGGAGACGGCGCCGGTGCTGATCAACTGCTGGCGGCGCGTGAGGTCGGCGCGGGCGCGTTCCAGTTCTGCGCTGCGGGCAGTGACGGCGGACGCCAGGGTGTTATTGTTGACGAACAGCGTGCGCACCTGGCGCACGGTCTGGGCTAGCTGGGCTTCGGCCTGGTCCAGCGCAACCTTGGCGTCGGCCTTGTCCAGTTCCACCAGCGGCTTGCCGGCCTGCACCAGTTCGGTATCGTCGGCATTGATCGCCAGCACCGTGCCGCCGACCTGCGGCGTCACTTGCACCACATTGCCGCCGACGTATGCGTCGTCAGTGTTCTCGTAGTGGCGGGCGTAGATGAACCACCAGATGCCGTAGGCGATCAGGATAATGATCAGGGCAATGGTGACGCCGATCAGCAAGCCGCGGCGCTTGCCATTGCCGTTGCTGGCAGCGGCAGCCGGCTGCGCTGTTGCTTCTTGTTGGTTTTGATTTGATGTTGTCATGGCGCGGATTTCGCAATAAGTGAACGGTTGTTTTGGTTAATCAGTTAACAGCGCTGGCTTGCGGATTGCTGGCGGCGGCCGTCGCGGCAGGGCCCAGGCCGGCGGCGTCCGCGTCAAAGCCGCCACCGAGCGACTTGATCAGGTTGACGCGCAGGTCGGCCCGGCGCGCGCGCGTATCCAGCTCAAGCTTGCGCTGCGCCAGCCAGCCGATCTGGCTGCTCACCACCTGCAGCATGTTGGCGGTGCCGACCTGTTGCCGCTGCTCGGCCAGCTTCATGCCGCGCTCGGCTGCATCTACCGCGGTCTGCTGATTCTTGCCTTGCTCTTCCGCGGCGCGCAGCGACTGCACGCTGTCCGCCACTTCGTGGAAGGCATCGTTCAGCGCCTGGTTGTAGGTTGCCACCGCGCCGTCATAGGCGGCGACCCGCCCCTTGAGCTGGGCGCGCAGGGCGCCGCCTTCAAAGATCGGCAGATGGATGGCAGGGCCGCCGCCAACCACCTTGCTGCTGTGGTTCAGGAATTGCGAAAAGCTCAGGCTGGAAAAACCGATCATCGCCGACAGGTTGATGTCCGGATAGAACTCGGTCTTGGCTACCTTGATATCGCTTTGCGCCGCTTCTACCTGCCAGCGCGCCGCCAGCACATCCGGCCGCCGTCCCATCAGGCCCAGCGGCAGCTGGTCGGGCAGGGCGATGGCGCTGTCGGCCGGCAGCGCCGGCTGGGCAATCGCCAGGCCACGGTCCGGACCTTGGCCCATCAATGCTGCGATCTGGTTGCGGGTCAGGCCGATCGCTTCCTGCCACTGCGAGCGTTCAGCACGCAGGCCGGCCACTTGCTGGCGGCTCTGCTGGTTGTCGCTCTGAGTGTCGAGGCCAGCGGCAAAGCGCTGCTGGGTCAGCTTGTCCAGCTTGTCGCGCAATGCCAGCTGCTGGTTGGTCAAGTCCAGCTGGGCATACTGGCGCCCCAATTGCAGCCATGCTTTCGAGATGGCCGCGGTCAGCACCAGCCGCGCGGCGTAATGTTCCGCTTCCGCCGCCTTGCGCTGCGAGATGGCGGAGCGCAGCTGCTCGCTGTGCTTGCCCCAGAAATCCAGGTCGTAGCTAAAGTTCAGCGCCGTCTCATAGTCGGTCACGTACATGCCGCCGAATGGCGGCGGGTAAATGCTGTTCTCGGAAAAGCGTTCCCGCGTCGCCGACAAGCTGGCGCCGACTTGCGGCTTGCTGGTGGCGCCGGCCGCTTCCACCATCGCGCGCGAGGCGGCGATGCGGGCGGACGCCGCCTGCAGGTTCGGGTTGGTGGCCAGCGCTTCATCGACCAGTTGCTGTAGCTGGCTGCCGCCGATCGTGCTTACCCAGGAGCTGCTTGGCCACGCGCCACCCTGGCCCGGCAGGGAAGAAGCGGATGCATAGTCATCCGCGCTGTTCGAATGCGCGCTGCTGTGAATGCCGCTGAAGTTGGCGCAGGCCGCCAGCAGCAACACGGCAGCGCTGATGGCAAGGCGTTGCGTTGCGAGTTTCGGCAGGCGGCGCCTGGATGAAGATGAAAGAGGGTTCATGTCGATGTTGATTTGACGAGTTGATTTAGCGGCGACGGATAAATGACAATAAGGAATAACAACAGGGAACGACACAGGCGTTTGCTGCTTGTTTAAAAATAATACCGTATGGATAGTTCTTGCATAGTCAATGTGTTTTCTCTGTTGGCGTGTTGCTTGCCAGCAGGCGCCGCAGCATTGATTTCAAAAAGCCGATTTCTTCCGGGCTGAAATCCGAAAAGTGCTTGTTCAGTACGCCGCAAAATGCTTTCGGCATTTTTTTCGACAGCTCCAGGCCGTCGGCGGTCAGGTGCAGCTTGATCAGGCGCCTGTCGTGCGCGCAGGGTACGCGTGTGATCAGGTCGCGTGCCGCCAGGCGATCGATCATGCGTTTGGTCGATGCTGCGTCGGTATACGTCTCACGCGCCAAGTCGGCGGCAGTCGAGTATTTACCGGTTGACAGCATCAACAGAATCGCACCCTGGGCATGGGTAATGCCATATTCCGCCAGCGATTCATCCGAACTCTTGACCAGCATGGCGCGCGAGCGCGCCAGCAGATAGCCGATGCTTTCTTCTATCTGGTAGTTTTCCACGGTGAATATGGCTGCTCGCTTGCTCACGGATTGCTTGCTTTTCTTTGCTGACACATTAACTATTTGTTATTTATTTACCGCTTATTCGGGTAAATACTTGGATAAACATTCGTTGCCTAGGCAATAATGTACTGCAAAATAAATTTCTCTGCTGGCAATGTCCTAGAACTGTTGCTCAAGTTGTGTTTGCATTGCCGGACTCTGCGCAGGCCGGCAGATGCACCAGCACGGTCAGGCCGCTTTGCTGGCCGGAGGCCGCCAGCGTTACCGTGCCTTGCGCGGCGATCACGATTTCCTTGACGATGGCAAGGCCCAGGCCGGTGCCTTCCTGGCCCGGGGCGGCGTTGCGGAAGAAGCGTTCGAACACGCGGTCGCGCACTTCGGCCGGAATGCCGGGGCCGTTGTCGCTGACGCGGATGGCGACCTGTTCATGGCTGGCGGCAATGCTCACGGTGACCTTGCCGTGCGCCGGGGTGTAGCGGATGGCGTTGTCGACCAGGTTCATCATCATGGCGTTGAACAAGCCCTCGTTACCCATGACCCAGGCCTGCTCAAGCGCGGTGTCGAGGCCCAGGTCGATATTCTTGCGCTGCGCCAGGTCGACAATCTCTTCCAATACCGTGGCGGCCACCGCAATCAGGTTCACCGGATGGCGCAGGAAAGCGGTGGTGTTGGATGCTTCCGCCTGCGACAGCAGCAGCAGCTTGTTGGTCAGCTCGGTCATGTTGTGGCTGCTTTCCTGCAGCGCCAGCAGCACTTCGCCGCGCCGCTGCTCGTCGGTCAGGCGGCGGGCAAACTGGATCTGCGAATCGATCAAGGTCAGCGGCGTACGCAGCTGATGGGCGGCGTCGGCGATAAAGCGCTTTTGCGCGGCGACCTGGGTGTTGAGGCGCTGGATGGTCTGGTTGATGGCTTCGACGATGGGGCGCAGCTCCAGCTGCAACTGGCCGGCCTTGATCGGCGACAGCGAGGTGGCCTCGCGCAAGGCCAACTGGTCCTTCAGATGCATCAGCGGCCGCAGCTCCATGGTCAGGCCGATCACCACCAGGGCGATGGCCAGCAACAGCATGGCGATCTGGCCATGCAGGGCAGGGCGCCACAGATCGGCCAGCATCTGGTCGTGGGCGCGCGTGGTCTGCCCTACCAGCACGGCGATCTTGCGCAGCTGGCCGGCGTTGTAGAGGGTCCGTACCTGGCTCACCACGCGCAGCGCCTGGCCGTGATAATCGATGTTGTTGAATGCCGGCGCCGTTACCGGAAAGCGCAAGGCCGGCGGGAAATCGGGGCGTCCGGCCAGCAGGCTGTCATGATCGGTGATGACCTGGTAAAACACCTGGTCCTGTTCGGGCGAGACCAGCAGCTCCAGTGCCGCCGGCGGCACGCTGGCGTGCGGCACGCCGTCCAGCCACTGGATTTCGCCGGCGATCACCTGGGCCGCGGCCAGCAAGGCATGGTCCTGGATCAGGTCCGCAGTCTGGCGCGCGCTGCGGTACGACAGCGTGGCGCTGATGGCGACGAATAACGTCAGCGGAATCAGCAACCACAACAGTAAGCGCAGGCGCAGGCTGATGATCAAGTGAGGTCTTTCTGTTTGAGCAGATAGCCGAGCCCGCGCAAGGTCATGATGGCGGCCTGGCAGTGTTCCATTTTCTTGCGCAAGCGATGGATATAGATTTCGATGGCGTCCGCGCTCGGTTCGTCATCCAACCCGAACACGCCGTCCATCAGGGCCGTCTTCGAGACGGTCTTGCCTTGCTTGAGCATCAGGATTTCCAGCACGTCGTGCTCGCGGGCGGGCAGCGCCAGCAACTGGCCGGCGATCGAGAATTGCCGGGTGTTGCTGTCGTAGTGGAGGTCGGCGCAATGCATTTCCGCCGTCTTGTCGGACGTCTGGCGGCGGATCAGGGCCTTGATCCTGGCGACCAGTTCGCGTACTTCAAACGGCTTGACCAGGTAATCGTCGGCGCCGGCGCCCAGGCAATCGACCTTTTCGTCGATCGAGCCGCTGGCGGTCAGGATCATCACCGGCACGTTGTTGTGGCGCTGGCGCAGCCGCCGCAAGACGCTCTTGCCGTTCATTTTCGGTAGTTGCAGGTCAAGCAGGACGACATCGTAGCTTTCGCTTTGCAGCAGGCTGTCGGCCATTTCGCCATCGGTGGCGAGGTCGATGGTGAACTTGTCTTCCTTGAGTATCTTGCTGAGCCACAGTGCAAGCGGCGGATTGTCTTCGATCAGGAGTAATTTCATGGATGCTGGCTAGGTTATGTTGCACTGCAATCTAAATTGTACCGATTTGGAAAGCTGGATGAAAGTTATCGCATCCTAGAATACGCTCAAGATTGGAACAATGGCAGCCTGTCATATGTATCCAGCGATTATCCCAAAAAAACAAATGGAGACAACGCAATGCATACCCTCATCCGCGGTTCATTGATTTCTGCTGTGCTGCTGTCCGGCGCGGTACTTGGCGCCAGCCAGGCCGTCGCGGCAGATTCAGGAAAAATCACCATCATGGTCGGCGGCATCACCAAGATGATCTATCTGCCGGCCAAGCTGACTGAACAGCTCGGCTATTTCAAGGAAGAAGGACTGGACGTCGAGCTGCAATCGCAACCGGCCGGCGTCGATGCGGAAAACGAATTGCTGGCCGGCGCGGTGCAGGCGGTGGTCGGCTTCTACGACCACTCCATCGATCTGCAAAGCAAGGGTAAGGAAGTGACAGCGATCACGATCTTCGGCCAGGTTCCCGGCGAAGTCGAAATGGTCTCGACCAAGGCTGCCGCTACCATCAAGAGCATGGCCGACGTCAAGGGCAAGACCCTGGGCGTGACCGGGCTCGGTTCTTCCACCAACTTCCTGACTCAGTACCTGGCGGCCAAGAACGGCATCACCTCCAACCAGTATTCGGTGCTGCCGGTCGGCGCCGACAATACCTTCATCGTGGCGATCAAGCAGGGCCGCATCGATGCCGGCATGACCACCGAACCGACAGTTTCGCAGCTGCTGAAAACCGGCGAAGCGTCGGTGCTGGTCGACATGCGCACCGTCGAAGGCACGGTCAAGGCGCTTGGCGGCTTGTACCCGGCCTCCAGCCTGTATGTGCAGCGGCCATGGCTGAACACGCACAAGGTGGAAGCGGCCAAACTGGCGCGCGCTTTTGTCAAGACGCTGAAATTCATCAACACCCACAGCGCTGCCGAGATCGCCGACAAGATGCCGAAGGACTACTACGGCAACAACAAGCCGATGTACGTGCAGGCGCTGCAGAATTCCCTGCCGATGTTTTCCGCCGACGGAACCATGCCGGCCGGCGGCCCGGAAACCGTATTGCAGGTTCTGTCCGGATTCAATCCGAACGTCAAGGGCAAGCACATCGACCTGGCTAAAACCTATACCAACGAGTTCGTCAGCCCAGCCAAATAAACGCGACGCTGAATGTGAAGACCGGCTTCTCCTGCGCTTAGGCGCGGGCGGACCGGCAAACGGACGGCGCTGGCCGACGCGATGTTCGCGTGCGGCGGGAGTCCTGCCGTCCGGAATTAACAAGGAAACTGAAATGACCCAAACAGCATACGCCTCGGCTGCGTCAGCCTCACCCGTCAAGCTGGCGACGCCGGAACCGTCGCGCGATACGCCAGCCATCGAACTGCGCAATGTCTCCTGCCGCTTCATCTCGCCGGACGGCAAGGCGACCGTGGCCTTGCGCGACTTCACCATGAGCGTGGCGCGCGGTGAATTCGTCGCGGTGGTCGGTCCTACCGGCTGCGGCAAATCGACCACCCTGAGCATGATCACCGGTCTGCTCAAGCCGACGGTAGGCGAGGTGCGCATCATGGGCGAGCCGGTCAACGGCATCGATCCGCGCATCGGCTTTGTATTCCAGAACGATGCGGTGTTCCCGTGGCGCAGCGTGCTGCACAACGTCGCGGCGGGGCCGCTGTTCCGCGGCAAGCCGAAGGATGCTGCGTATGCCTTGGCGGAAGAATGGATACGCCGCGTCGGCCTGGAAAAATTCGGCAATCACTATCCGCACCAGTTGTCCGGCGGCATGCGCAAGCGCGTAGCGCTGGCCCAGACGTTCATCAACAGCCCTGAAATCCTGCTGATGGACGAGCCGTTCAGCGCGCTCGACATGCAGACTCGTACCCTGATGCAGGATGAGCTGCTGCAGCTGTGGTCCTCGCAAGCTGGTTCGGTAGTGTTCGTCACCCACGACCTGGAAGAAGCGATTGCGCTGGCCGACAAGGTCTATGTGCTGACCGCGCGCCCGGCCACCTTGAAGAGCGTGTATGAAATCGACTTGCCGCGGCCGCGCGTGATGTCCGAGGTGCGCTACGAACAGCGCTTCATCGATATCTCGCGCAAGATCTGGGCCGATCTGCGCGAAGAAGTGCATATCAGCTGAATCGTTTTATCCCATTTCACAGTGTCGCCTGCCGCTCTGGATTCCAGGGCAGGCGGCAGCAAAGAGGCAAACCATGAATCAAGCACAAACCGTCGACAAGCTCAGCGCCGCCAGCCTGGCTACCGTCGAACAAGAAGCACAACGAAAAATCAAGCAGCGCTACTGGCTGGTGATGTCCCTGCGCGTCGGCATCCTGATCCTGACACTGGGCGGCTGGGAGCTGGCGGCAAGGCTGCAATGGATAGACCCGTTTTTCTTTTCGCAACCTTCGCTGATCGTGATCCAGATCTACGATTGGATCAAGGACGGTACGTCGCAAGGACCGCTCTGGACTCAGGTGCTGGTGACGCTGGAAGAAACCGTGCTGGGCTTCCTGATCGGCTCGGTGGCGGGCGTGGTGTGCGGCATCCTGCTGGGCCGCAACAAACTGCTGTCGGATGTCTTCAGCATCTATATCCAGGTTGCCAATTCGATTCCGCGGGTGGTGCTGGGCTCGATTTTTGTGATCGCACTGGGCCTGGGCATGGCCTCCAAAGTGGCGCTGGCGGTGGTGATGGTGTTCTTCGTGGTGTTCGGCAATGCCTTCCAGGGCGTGCGTGAAGCCGACCGTTACATGATTGCAAATGCACAAATCCTTGGCGCATCGCCGCGCCAGGTCACCATGTCGGTCGTGATCCCGTCAGCGCTGAGCTGGATCCTGGCGAGTCTGCATGTCAGCTTCGGTTTTGCGCTGGTCGGCGCCGTGGTGGGCGAATTCCTCGGCTCCAAGCAGGGCATCGGCTTGCTGATTTCGACCGCGCAGGGCGCTTTCAACGCCAGCGGCGTGTTCGCCGCCATGATCGTGCTGGCTGTGGTGGCTCTGGCGGCAGATTATTTGCTGACTACGCTAGAAAAACGTTTGCTGAAATGGCGTCCTGTGGCATTCTAGTTTCCAAGTGCAATTTAGTGGCTTAAGGTTGCGGCGCATCGTAAGATGCGCCGTTTTTTTTTGTGGCTATTGCTTGCCGCTGCAGTCGTCATGCGAGTCAATCCCATTCGCCTTTTCGTTCTTGGGATGTGCGGCGGCCTTATGGCTTTGCTGGTCCGGCTTGCTTGTATCCCGCGATGGCGGATAGTCCGCGTTCCTGGCCGGCGGCTCAGGATGCCGCTCTTCCCGTAAGCAGCCAGCGAGCCCAGTCGTCCCGGCCGTTCCTTGCGGCCTCGGCTGCGGCTTTGTGATGGTCGTAGCCGACGCAGTGGTGGCCGACGCGCCAGCCATGCATGTCTTTTTCGCAAATCGCATAACGCGCATGCGGGCTGCCGTTTTCGACGACATGAAACCAGGGCTGGTCGTCATCGTAGGCTTGCAGGCCTACGCTGCCTGGGTTCACCACCAGCCGTCCGCCGGAAACGGCGCAGCTGCGCGGCTTGTGGCTGTGGCCGCAGATCATCAGCTGCTGGCTGACGCCGGCGGCGTGCGCTTCGATCTGTGCCGCCGGGGCCATGTGGCAGCCATGCTGATCGACTTCTTCCAGGAAATAAATCAGATCGCTGGCCGGCGTGCCGTGGCACATGTAAACGTCGTCGGCGACTGCCAGCGTGCCGGGTAATTCCTTGAGCCAGTCGCGCTGCGCCTGGGTCGTGTTTTCAAAGGCGAACTGGTCGGTCGGATGTCCGGTTTTGGTCGCGCAGGAGAGCAGCTGGCGCTCGTGGTTGCCGGCGATGGTGGGCAGGCCCAGCGACATCAGCAGATCGGCCGTGGCGGCCGGCGCCAGCGGGCCGGACAGGATGTCGCCGGCATTGACGACCAGGTCCGCGCCTTGCCGCCTGATATCCGCCAGGACGGCCTCCAGCGCCCAGATATTGGCGTGGATATCGGAAAGAATGGCGATTTTCATGATGGTATTCCTTGGCTGATGAAGTGGATATCACATCATCAAATAAAAACGGGTGTAATTCAATCAGAGCGCTCGCCGCCCGCATCGAATTACACCCGTTTGCCTGAACTAGCGACGCATCGCTGCGCCGCTTTCAAGCGTGGTTAAAGCACGATTACAGCACGTCGCTAGCGTGGTCAGCCAGACGCGAACGCTCGCCGCGCGCCAAGGTGACATGGCCGCTGTGCGACCAGCCCTTGAAGCGATCGACCACATAAGTCAGGCCGCTGGAACCCTCGGTCAGGTACGGCGTATCGATCTGCGCGATATTGCCCAGGCAGATGATCTTGGTGCCCGGACCGGCACGCGTCACCAGCGTCTTCATCTGCTTCGGCGTCAGGTTTTGCGCTTCGTCGATGATCAGGAACTTGTTGACGAAGGTGCGGCCGCGCATGAAGTTGAGCGACTTGATCTTGATGCGCGAACGTATCAGATCCTGGGTGGCGGCGCGACCCCATTCGCCGGCATCGGAATCGGATTTGTTGAGCACTTCCAGATTGTCGTCGAAGGCGCCCATCCACGGCCCCATCTTCTCTTCTTCGGTGCCTGGCAGGAAACCGATATCTTCACCGACCGGCACCGTGACGCGGGTCACGATGATTTCGTTGTAGGTCTTGGTTTCCAGCACCTGCGCCAAGCCGGCCGCCAGCGCCAGCAGGGTTTTGCCGGTGCCGGCCTGGCCCAGCAGGGTGACGAAGTCGCAGTCCGGATTCATCAACAGGTTGAGCGCAAAATTCTGCTCGCGGTTGCGGGCGGTAATGCCCCACACGCTGTTCTTGGCGTGACCGTAGTCGCGCAAGGTTTGCAGCACCGCGGTCTTGCCGTTGATCTGCGTGACCTGGCCGTAGAACGCCGGTTCGCCGTTTTTCGGTTCGATGAAAACGAACTGGTTGACCAGCAGGGTCGGCACCAGCGGTCCGCTCAGGCGGTAGTAGGTGTAACCGGTGCCATGCTTGTTTTCTTGCCAGGATTCGATGCCCTTGCCGTGCTTGATCCAGAAATCGTCCGGCAATTGCTGGATGCCCGAGTACAGCAGGTCGGTATCTTCCAGCACGTGGTCATTGAAGTAGTCTTCCGCCGGCAAGCCCATGGCGCGCGCCTTGATGCGCATGTTGATGTCTTTCGACACCAGCACCACCGCGCGTCCCGGGGTTTCCGCTTCCAGTCCGCGCACCACGCCGAGGATCTGGTTGTCGGCTTTCCCGACCGGCAAGCCTTCCGGCAGGTCGGCGTTTTGCAGCTTGGTCTGGAAGAACAGACGGCCCTTGGCATCCTTGTTGCCAAGTTTTGACAAGGGGATGCCGTGGTCGATCTGGTCGTCGCCGATATCGCCGACCAGCGCGTCCAGCGAACGCGATACCTGGCGGGCGTTGCGGGCGACTTCCGACATGCCCTTCTTGTGGTTGTCCAGCTCTTCCAGGGTCACCATCGGCAGATAGATGTCATGCTCTTCAAAGCGGAACAGCGAGCTTGGATCATGCATCAGCACGTTGGTGTCCAGCACGAACAATTTGCTGACGCCGGATTTGTCGGCGGCGCGGCTGGTGCTCGATTTCGGGCGGATATGGCCGTCGGCAGGCTTGGTGGGCTTGTCGGCGACGCTGCGGCCATTTTCCGCCGGCGCCTTGGTCTTGCGGCTTTCTACCGGCTTGACGGCGGGCTTGGCGACGGACTTGTCGCGCGCTTGTGGTGCAACTTCCTTGTTGCGGGTAATCGGTTCAACAATGGCGATACGTGGTTTGACGGCTTTGCCGGCTTCCGCTTTTGGGTAATCTTGAACGGACAGTAAAGCAGCGGGTTTGGTCGGTAATTTTGGTAAGGGCATCAGAACCTCGCTTTAAAGATGAAAAAAGGTTCGCTTGGGTGGCAACGCGAACTGGACCAAACAGATGAAGCTACGGCTGGAACAACAATATTGGTAAGGAACATCAGCGATCACTCACGATAAACAGGCCAATACGGCAGGCCCGGCCGGTAAATTACAAATTAAAAAGTAAAAAAGCCGTTTGGGAAGGCCCTCGGGCATTTTCCTCAAACGGCTTAACAAAATAATTTTTTGTGAATTCAATGACTTACAAACTCCAATACTTCCTCAACATGCGCAGGCACCTTCACTCCACGCCATTCTTTCACCAATGTGCCGGCGGCGTCAATCACAAACGTGCTGCGCTCGATGCCGCGTACTTGCTTGCCGTACATGTTTTTCATTTTCATGACGTTGAACATGGCGCATAGCGTTTCATCCGGATCGGCAATCAGCTCGAAGGGGAGATCCAGCTTGGCTTTGAAACCGTCGTGCGAGCGAATGCTGTCGCGGCTGACGCCGAATATGACAGTATTGTGACCTTGGAATTCCTGGTGCAGGTCGCGGAACTGGATGGCTTCGGTAGTGCAGCCTGGCGTGTTGTCTTTAGGGTAAAAATACAACACTATTTTCTTGCCATGATAGTCCGACAACTTGAATGTCTGTGCACCTGTCATGGCTGCAGAGAAGTCGGGCACCGTCATGTTGATGATGGAAGGATGGTCTGCCACTTTCTTGTCCTGTTCACTAAAGATTATGATGAATCGGTTGCCAATCAAGGGCTTGATCCGCTGGTCAGGTTTCCTGCATGATCATTTCGCCTGAACGTCCGGGCAACTCCGCCCACGTGAGCGGTGCGACGGGTAACACCTGGTCCTTGACGTGCCGATAGTAATCTTCCATCGAGACCAGATCGTAGCCTTGCGCCTGCCAGCCCTGCAGCAACCGCTCGAATATGGGGGCGAGTTTTTGCCCTTCAAGCTCTGCGTGCAGAGTAAATACATGATCGCGCGACGTGGCTGTCAACGCCAGGATGTGATCGGCGATATTCGCCGGCGTCAGCTCGACGCCGTTGAAGCTGCGGCCCAGCAGTTCGTCCAGCGTCGGCAGGGTGGTCGGCAGCTGGATGCATGCCAGCGTCTTGCCATCGACCTGCAGGCGATGCGGCCCGGCGGCCTGGTCGGCCAGCGCGCCGTCGTCGGTGAGCATGGCGCGGCCGTCGGAGGCGTAGGCCATGCCGAATTTTTCCAGCTGTTCGAATGCGTAGGGATTCATCTGCCAGCCGGCGGCGCCATGGGTCAGCGGCGCCCGGCCGAAGATCTGGCGAAAGCGGTCGAACGAGCGTTGCATCTGCTGGCTGGTCCAGTCGGCGTCGCGTTGCCGCACATGGTCTTGCCAGACGCGGTGGTCCCAGGTGTGGATGCCGCACTCGAAACCGGCGGCGTCCACTGCCTGCATGTATGTGGCGCAGGTCTTGCCGATATCCGGCGCCGGCAGAAGAACGCCATACATCAAGGTCTTGAGGCCGTAGTGCTCGACCACCGAGGTGCGCGATACTTTCTGGAAGAAGCCGGGACGGAACACCTGCTTCAAGGCCCAGCCGGTATGGTCGTAGCCGAGTGAAAATAGAAAAGTGGCGCGCGCCTGGTATTTGCTTAGCAGGCGCACCAGGTTGGGTACCCCTTCACGGGTGCCGCGATAGGTGTCGGCGTCGATTTTTAGGGTGAGGAGAGGCAAGTTGTCTGGTCTGGCTGTAGTAAGGAAAAACAGCGTCCGGGCAAGACATGAGCACGTCGTGTCTTGCCCGGACCTTGGGTAAAACTTAGTCCATCAGGGCGCGTGCTTCGGCCACCTGGCCACGGTACGCATCGAAAATATTGCGCAGGGTGTCGGCCATGGTGGTGGTCGGCTGCCAGTTCAGTTCGTCGCAAGTGTTGGTGATTTTCGGCACACGGTTCTGCACGTCCTGGTAGCCCTTGCCGTAGTAGGCGGCGGAAGTCGTCTCGACCAGCTTGACCTTCTTGGCGGAGTCGGCGTACTCAGGGTATTCCGCTGCCAGCTTCAGCATCATGTCGGCCAGGTCGCGGATCGAATAGTTGTTGACCGGATTGCCGATGTTATAGATCTTGCCGCTGGCGACGCCGTCCTTGTTGGCGATGATCTTGATCAGGGCATCGATGCCGTCGTCGATATAAGTGAACGCACGTTTTTGCTGGCCGCCGTCGACCAGCGAGATGTTCTCGCCGCGCACGATGTGGCCGAAGAATTGCGTTACAACGCGCGAGCTGCCTTCTTTCGGCGTGTGGATCGAAT
The DNA here is from genome assembly GCF_059421505.1 of Collimonas sp. GW821-FHT02H07. NCBI lineage: Bacteria > Pseudomonadati > Pseudomonadota > Betaproteobacteria > Burkholderiales > Oxalobacteraceae > Collimonas > Collimonas sp. GW821-FHT02H07. The sequence goes on along the minus strand of NZ_JBWKVC010000009.1, from coordinate 172,189 downwards.
CGAGGCCGGCGCCGATCCAGTTGAACGGACGGAACAGGGTGAAGTTCAAGCCTTCTTCCATGCCGTAGCCCCAGATCACGCGGTCCATCAGCTGCTTGGCGCAGGAGTAGATCCAGCGCGGCTTGTTGATCGGGCCGCAGATCAGTTCGGACTGCTCAGGATCGAACTCTTCGTCGTGGCACATGCCGTACACTTCCGAAGTCGACGGAAACACCAGGTGCTTACCGTACTTGGCCGCGGAGCGCACGATCGGCAGGTTGGCTTCAAAATCCAATTCGAAGACGCGCAGCGGCTGCTTGACGTAGGTCGACGGCGTGGCGATCGCCACCAGCGGCAGGATCACATCGCACTTCTTGACGTGGTACTCGACCCATTCCTTGTTGATGGTGATGTCGCCTTCGAAAAAGTGCATGCGCGACTTGTATTCTTCGTTGTCCAGCAGGTCGCGGATGCGGTCGGTCATCATGTCCATGCCGTAGACATGCCAGTCGGTGGTTTCCAGGATGCGCTTGGAGAGGTGATGGCCGATAAAACCGTTGACGCCGAGGATAAGGACTTTTTTCATAATATTCTATTGTTGTTAGAGTAGCATTCCGCGCGGTGGAACCGCGGCGAAACATGAAGCGTTGCGATTCCCGGAGGGCAGAGCGGCGGCAAAGGCCGTCTTGCCCGCAAAACCACGCAGCCGTTTATAAAAGGATGTTTTTCAGTGCTTCCGGCGTGACCGCCTGGCCATTCAGCAGCAATTGGTTAATCAACAACGCCCGGCCATCGCCGCAGACGCCAACAATGTGATTATCCACTACCGCCAAGCCTTGAGGCAAATTTACCAGCGCGTCGGCAGCGAAGTTGGCGGGAAAGCTTGCTTTCCCAACAATGAAGGTGTGGCCTTTGGCAATGCTCCAGGCGCCGGGATAGGGCGGCGCCACCGCACGGTACAGGTTGTATACCTGCTGCGCCGGCTGGCTCCAGTCGATTTCGCCGTCGGCCGGCTTGCGGCCGCCGAAATAGCTGCCTTGCGCCAGGTCGTTGGGCAGCCTGGGAGTATTACCTGCAAGTATAAGCGGCAATGCATTCCATAGCGTCTGTTCTGCCGCCACAACAACCTTGCCGAATACTTCATACGCCGTATCGTCGGGCAGAATCGGCACTGCCGTCTGCGCCACGATGGCGCCGGCGTCAGGTTTTGCCGCCATTTCATGCAAGGTGGCGCCGGTTTCGGTTTCGCCATGCAGGACTGCCCAGTTGATCGGCACGCGGCCGCGATACTTCGGCAGCAAGGAGCCATGCATATTGAAGGCGCCGTGCCTGGCCAAGGCCAGCAGATTGACCGGCAGCATGTGGCGGTAATAGAAACTGAAAATGAAATCGGGGGCCAGAGCAGCCACCTGGGCCAGCAGTTCCGGTGTAGACGGGTTGTCCGGCGCAACCGCCGGAATGCCGTGCTGGCGGCACAGCGAAGCCACCGACTCGAACCAGATGGTTTCCTGCGGATTGTCTTCGTGGGTGACCACCAGCGCCACTTCGACGCCGCGCGCCAGCAGGACCTTCAAGCAGCGTACGCCGACATTGTGATAGGCAAAGACGACGGCTTTCATGAGGCTTGCTTATCCTCTGCAGAAGACTGCTCCAGCATGGCTTGCACCACGTAGCGCGGACGCGCGCGCACTTGCTGATAGATGCGGCCGACATATTCGCCGACCAGGCCGATGCCGAACAGGATCATGCCCATCAGGAAGAAGGCAAACGCAAACAGCGTGAACACACCCTGCACTTCAGCGCCGAACAGGAAGCGGCGCACCACCAGCACCACGAACAGCGCGGCGGACGCGAAGGACAGCACGATGCCTATCAGCGAAAACAGCTGCAGCGGTACGATGGAAAAGCCGGTCACAAGGTCGAAGTTCAGGCGGATCAGGCTGTACAGCGAGTATTTCGATTCGCCGGCCGAGCGTTCTTCATGCTCGACCACGATTTCCGCCTGCTTGCGGGCGAAAGTGTAAGCCAGCGCCGGCACGAAAGTATTGACTTCCTTGCACTGGTTGATCAGGTCCACCACGTTGCGGCCATAGGCGCGCAGCATGTTGCCTTGGTCGGTCATCTTGATGCCGGTGATTTTCTCGCGCAGCAGGTTCATGGCCTTGGAAGCGACGGTGCGCCAGGCCGAATCCTGCCGCTTGCGGCGGATCGAGCCTACATAATCGTAGCCTTCGCGCATCTTGGCGACCAGGTTGCCGATTTCTTCCGGCGGGTTCTGCAGGTCGGCGTCGAGCGTCACGACGATGTCGCCGCGGGTCGCTTCAAAGCCGGCCAGGATCGCCATGTGCTGGCCGAAATTGCCGTTGAACAGGACCACGCGGGTGACGTCCGGCCGCAAGCGGAACTGTTCCGCCAGGATGGCCGCCGATTTGTCGCGGCTGCCGTCGTTGACGTACAGGATTTCATAGCTGATGCCAAGTGCATCGAGCGCCGGGTAGAGGCGCTCGAACAGTTTGGCGAGGCCCGATTCCTCGTTATATACCGGGATGACGACGGAAAGTTCTGGTTTCATCAAGCGAGAGTCAATTTATTGAAGCACGGATTTTACCGCGGACACAGCGCGTTCGACATCGTTCTTGGTCATGGCGTTGAACATAGGCAGCGAGACGATCAGGCGGCCGACCTTTTCGGCAACCGGGAACATGCCTTCCTTGAAGCCGCGCGCACGGTACATGCTCAACAGATGGATGGCCGGATAGTGATAGCCGATGCCGATGCCCAGCGCCTGCATCTGTTCCATGAAGGTGGCGCGCGCCGGTTTGCCGTCCGAGCGCTCCGGCAGCACCAGCTGGAACATGTGCCAGTTGCTGTTGCCGAAATCCGGCACCGGCAGCTGGGCACCGTACTTTGCTTCAAAGTCGCTGCCGAAGCAGCTGAAATAATATTGCGCCAGCTCGCGCCGATGGGCGGTGATGGCTTCAATGTGGGCAAACTGGCCGAGGCCGATGGCGGCGGCGACATCGGTCATGTTGAACTTGCCGCCGAGGACGTCAACATCGAGTCCGTCGAAGCCGCTGCGGGTCACGCCTTGCAAGCGGTATTTTTCCGCCAGCCGTGCTTCTTCGGCATTGTTCAGCACCAGGCAGCCGCCTTCGGAAGAGGTGATGTTCTTGTTGGCCTGGAAGCTGAACGAGGCAAAGTCGCCGAAGGCGCCGATGCGCTGGCCGTTCCAGGTCGATCCCAATGCCTGCGCTGCATCTTCCACCACGCGCAGATTGTGCTTCTTGGCCAGCGCATACAGGCGGTCCATGTCGACCGGCAGGCCGGACAGGTAGACCGGGATGATGGCCTTGGTGCGCGGCGTGATGGCGGCTTCGACCTGGGCTAGGTCGATATTGCGGGTGACCGGGTCGATGTCGGCAAATACCGGCGTGGCGCCGGTTTCAATGATGACGTTGGCGGTGGCGACCCAGGAAATCGGCGTGGTGATCACTTCGTCGCCAGCGCCGATGCCGGCGATGCGCAGGGCGATTTCCATGGTGCAGGTGCCGGAATTGAAGGTGCGCACCGGGCGGCCGCCGAAATATTCCGACAACTGCGCTTCGAATGCCTGCACCTTGGGGCCGCTGGTGATCCAGCCGGAGCGCAGCACATCGCCGACTGCGGCGATGGTGGCTTCATCGATGGTGGGCTTGGCGAACGGGAGGAATGGTTGTTGGCTCATATTGTTTTATAAGTATGGGTCTTGATGAGAGAGCAGCTTAACTGGGGCGGCTTAGCTGCGGGTTAGCAATACTACGCCGACTATGATGACGCCGATAGCCACCAGGCGCTGGGCGGATACCGCCTCGCCCAGGAAGTACCAGGCGCCGACGGCGCTGATGACGTAGCCGAGCGACAGCATCGGGTAGGCAATCGTGACGTCGACCCGCGACAGGCCGATGATCCAGACGATCAGCGAGATCACGTAGCAGGTCAGGCCGCCGAGGATCGGCAGCTGGGTGGCCAGCTTGATGCCGGTGGCGAACCAGTTTTGCGGCGTCAGGCTGATGACGCCGACCGCGTTGGTGCCGGCTTTCAGCAGGAGCTGCGCCACGGCGTTGAGGCAGACGCCGGTGATGATAAAAGCAAATGTGGTGAGATTCATGTCGGTGCAGGGTTAGTAAGGGGCGCCGGAAGTTGCCGGTGCGGACGATTCCGCCGGCGCTTCGGGGTTTGCCGCAGGAGCAGGCGGGGCCGGAGTCGGGGCGGGAGCAGATGCGGCGGCGGGAATGCCCTGGTTGGTCACTACCACGCGGCGCGGATCCTGGCCGATGACGCGCATCGGCACGCCTTGCTCGGCCATTTCCTTGTACTTCTCCGGACGGATGATGGCAATGTCCTTCTTGCCGGCGGCAGCGTCGGCATTCCATTTGACCACAAATGCTTCGATCGTCGGAATCCACAGCTGCGGTTCTTGTCCGAGGCCGAATTCCAGTTCGTCCATGTGCTTGACCATGGTCATGGTGCGGCGCAGGTAGAACGGCAGCGACTGCTCATACTTGTCGACCACGTATAGCGTGGTTTGCGGCGTCATCTCGGCGTTGATCGCCGGCACCAGGTCGATGCCGGCCGAGTAGCGGCCCTGCGGATCGTGGCCGTACATCAGCAGCTGGCCGCCGATGAAGCCGGCGGCGGCGAGGGCGACGATGGCCCATTCTTTCTGGCGGCGCGCCAGCAGCAGCGCCGCGACGGCGCCGGCAAAGGCGACCGCGGAAGCGGCGAATACCCAAGGCACATGCGCTTGCAGCAGCGGCAGCGAGTAGGCATCCTTGGCCAGCGCAGGGATTTTCCAGGACAAGGCCAGGCCTGCCACCGCCGGCAACAGCAGCAGCACGGCCGAAGCGGTGACCGCCTTGCTGGACGCCTTGTCCAGATGGCAGGCAATCAGCAGCGCCAGCGCCGGGAAGATCGGCAGGATGTAGGACGGCAGCTTGGAATCCGAGATGCTGAAGAACACGAAAATGAAGATGCTCCAGATCAGCAGCATTTTCTTCGGCTGGAAGCCGGATACGGTATGGCTTTCGCGCGCGGCATTCCACAAGCTCTGGAACATGACGCCCAGCCACGGCACGATGCCGAGGATCAGGATAGGCACGAAATAGTAGGGCGGGCCATAGCGGTTATGGATCTTGCTGGTGAAGCGCTGGAACTGTTCATGGATAAAGAAGAATTGCGGAAATTCAGGATTCTTCAGCGAAATCAGCACGAACCACGGCACCGTGATGGCAAAGAACAGGATCAGCCCAAGCACCAGGTGCAGGCGCTTCCAGATCGGCCAGTCGCGTGAAAACAGGGTATACAGCACCAGCACCGCGCCGGGAATCAGCAAACCGATCAAGCCTTTCGACAGCACTGACAAGGCCATGCCGGCCCAGCACAGCAGCATCCAGTTGCGTTGTTCGCTGTTGCTGATGTCGCTGCGCTGCGCCAGCAGCAGTGCGCATAGCGCAATCGTCATCATGCCGGACAAGCCCATGTCGAGCGTGTTGATGTGGCCGAGGCCAGCCCAGAGGAAGCTGGAGCCGAGCACCAGCGCCGCAAAAAAGCCGATGCGCGGCGAAAACACGCGGCTGCCGGTAAAGGCAGCCAGCACCACGCCCAGCAAACCGCAGAGGCCGGTCCACAAACGGGCTTGCCATTCGCCCAACCCGAACAGCTCGAAGGTCAGGGCATTCATCCAGGTTTGCAGCGGCGGCTTTTCAAAATACTTGATGCCGTTCAGGCGCAGGGTGATCCAGTCGCCGGTGGCGACCATTTCGCGCGCCATCTCGGCATAGCGTCCCTCATCGGTAGGCACCAGCGTGCGCGCGCCCAGCATATAGCACCAGACGATGCAGAACAGCAGGAACAGCAGCCAGACAAAAGTTTTTGATTTATGCAGTTCACGCATCTTGGGCGGTTTCCTTGTTGGTATCGAAAATCAGGGCGAGCACGACTTTGCGTCCTTCAGCCATCAAAATATTGTAGGTGCGACAAGCTGCCTGGTTATCCATGCATTCGACGCCGACGCGGCGCGCGGTCAGCACGGTGGTCAGTTTCGGATGTACAAAGCGTTGCCGCAGTCCGGTGCCGAGGATCACTACGTCCGGCCGGGTGCTGTCTATATGGGCAAAGTGCTCGGGGGTGAGAGCGTCGAAACTGCTGACCGGCCAGATCGCCGGCGTCGATTCGGGCAGCACCAGCAAGCTGTGCTCATAGCGGATCGCATTGATTTCCACGCCCTTGTCGTCGTAGGCAGTGACAGTCTGGTACTGCTGGGTAGAGGTGGTATGTAGCTTCATTGCTTTGTCTTTAAATAGCGGAGGGCCGAGAGCGACGCCCGGTCCTGCAATTAATTAACATGTCATGACCGGCGGGGTGACAATGGGAAAAACCAAAGGATAGACCGCAGACGGCGTGCAAATTCCCGAAAAATGGAAAATAAAGTGCTGCATTGTAGCGTTTTCCGTCCATAAGCTTGCGTTATTGATTGATAAAACCCCACGCTTTCGGCAAAATGGATGGTTCTGGCAGTGTTTTGTGCACCGCCGAAAAGCTGTCTGAAAAGTCGTGAAATGCTGGGGCGCATAGCTCCGGGGCGCCCTTACAAGGGGTAGCTGCAAGCATTTATTGCGGCGCACCTACTCCCGTGTGACGATACCCCAATTTTCCAGACAGCTTTTTAAAGCTGGATAATGTTGCGTAAAATACAAGGGATTGTGCTGTGCGACCGATTCAAAAATCGAAAAAACTGGATGATGTCTGTTATGACATTCGCGGCCCCGTGCTGGAAAAAGCGCGGCAGATGGAGGAAGAGGGCCATAAAATCATCAAGCTGAACATCGGCAACCTGGCCGTGTTCGGTTTCGAGCCGCCCGATGAAATCGTGCAGGACATGATCCTGAACATGGGCAACGCCTCCGGCTATACCGATTCCAAAGGCATGTTTGCGCCGCGCAAGTCGGTCATGCATTATTGCCAGCAGAAGCGGATCCAGGGCGTCACAATCGACGACATCTACCTGGGCAACGGCGCGTCCGAACTGATCGTGATGAGCATGAACGCGCTGCTCAACACCGGCGACGAGGTGCTGGTGCCGGCGCCGGACTATCCGCTCTGGACTGCCGCGGTCAGCCTGTCGGGCGGTACGCCGCGCCACTACGTCTGCGACGAGCAGGCCGGCTGGTTTCCCGATATCGAAGACATCAAGAAGAAGATCAACAGCAACACGCGGGCGATTGTCGTCATCAATCCGAACAACCCAACCGGCGCCCTCTATCCGGTCGAATTATTGCAGCAGATCGTCGACCTGGCGCGCCAGCACCAGCTGACCATCTTTGCCGACGAGATCTACGACAAGGTCTTGTACGACGGCGAAACCCACACCTCGCTGGCCGCGCTGGCGGATGATGTGCTGTTCATTACCTTCAACGGCTTGTCTAAAAATTACCGTTCCTGCGGCTACCGCGCCGGCTGGATGGTGGTGTCGGGCGAGAAAAAGCATGCTAAGGGCTATATCGAAGGCTTGAACATGCTGGCTTCGATGCGCCTGTGCGCCAATGCGCCGGGCCAGTACGCGATCCAGACTGCGCTGGGCGGCTATCAAAGCATCAACGACCTGGTCGGGCCGCATGGCCGCCTGACGCGCCAGCGCGATATGGCATACAAGCTGTTGACCGATATTCCGGGCGTGACCTGCGTCAAGCCGAAGGCCGCGCTGTACATGTTCCCGCGTCTCGATCCGAAGATGTACCCGATCGCCGACGATCAGGATTTCGCCTACGAATTGCTGGCTGAGCAGCGCGTGCTGATCGTGCAAGGAACGGGCTTCAACTGCCCGACGCCGGACCACTTCCGCGTGGTGTTCTTGCCGAATACCGATGACCTGGCGGAGTCGATGGGGCGTATCGCCAGTTTCCTGGAAGGTTATCGCCGGCGTCACGGCCACGCTTAAGGCAGAATTTTTACACGCCGGACAGGCGCGCTTGCCGGTCCGGTATCAGCAGATTTTTTCACAGACAGCAGAGATCATGAAATCCATCAAGGTAGGTTTGCTTGGCATAGGTACGGTCGGTTCCGGCACGTTCAACGTATTGAAGCGCAATCAGCAAGAGATTGCAGCGCGCGCAGGGAGAGCTATTGAAATTACCATGGTGGCCGATCTCGATACCGAGCGCGCCAGGCAACTGACCAACGGCGACATCACCGTGGTGAACGACGCCAAGCTGGTGGTCAACAATCCCGACATCGATATCGTGGTCGAATTGATCGGCGGCTACGGCATCGCCAAGGACCTGGTGTTGCAGGCGATCGCCAACGGCAAGCACGTGGTGACCGCCAACAAGGCGCTGATCGCTACCCACGGCAACGAGATCTTCAAGGCGGCGCAAGAGAAGGGCGTGATCGTGGCGTTTGAAGCGGCGGTAGCCGGCGGCATCCCGATCATCAAGGCGCTGCGTGAAGGCCTGACCGCCAACAGCATCCAGTGGATCGCCGGCATCATCAACGGCACCACCAATTTCATCCTGTCCGAAATGCGCGACAAGGGCCTGGACTTCGACGTCGTGCTGAAGGAAGCGCAGCGTTTGGGCTATGCCGAAGCCGACCCGACCTTCGATATCGAAGGCGTCGACGCCGCCCACAAGCTGACCATCATGGCCTCGATTGCATTCGGCATCCCGGTGCAGTTCAACAAGGCGCATGTGGAAGGCATCACCAAGCTGCAAGCCACCGACATCCGCTATGCCGAACAGCTGGGCTACCGCATCAAGCTGCTCGGCATCACCAAGCGCACTGCCGGCGGCATCGAGCTGCGTGTGCATCCGACCCTGATTCCGAGCAAGCGCCTGATCGCCAATGTCGAAGGCGCCATGAATGCGGTGCTGGTGCGCGGCGACGCCGTCGGCGACACGCTGTACTACGGCAAGGGCGCCGGCGCCGAGCCGACTGCTTCGGCCGTGATCGCCGACCTGGTCGACATCACCCGCCTGGCCACCGCCGATCCCGAACACCGTGTGCCGCACCTGGCGTTCCAGCCGAACGCCATGGCCGATACGCCGATCCTGCCGATGGCGGAAATCACCACCAGCTATTATTTGCGCATGCATGTTGCCGACCAGCCGGGCGTGCTGGCCGATGTGACGCGGATCCTGGCCGATTCCTCGATCTCGATCGATGCCATGCTGCAAAAAGAGCCTGCCGCAGACGAGATCCGTACTGATATCATCATGCTTACGCACCAGACCCAGGAAAAGAATGTGGAAGCGGCGATTGCCAAGATCGAAGCATTGAGCACCGTGGTTGGCAGCGTCACCAAGATTCGCCTGGAAGAACTGGGTTGATCGATGTACCGCTTCGCCTGTCTGCCGGCCCGCCGTGCGCCGGGCAGAGCGAAGCGACTCCAAGGAGAGTGTATGCGTAAGATGTTGATGGCATTTTGCCTGGCGGTGCCTGCGGCAGCGTTTGCCCAGGTTGATCCATGTCTGTCGCAGAGCAATACCGTTGAAATGAATACCTGCGCCAAGACCGCTTTCGACAAGGATGAAAAAACCTTGAACGAAACCTATCAGCAGCTGGTCAGGCAGATCACCAAGCCGGACCAGGATGGCGTGCGCTACGGCGAGGTCAAGAAAAAGCTGATCGAAGCGCAGCGCGCCTGGGTCGGTTTCCGCAAGAAGGATTGCGACGCCGTGTACACCTACAATGAAAGCGGGACCATTCGCGATATCGAATTCCTCGGATGCATGCGCGCCCACACGGAGCAACGCACCAAGGAGCTCAAGAACTTCATCGTCGAGAAATAATCTGCTCGCCCTGGGTCCATGGCCTGAGCGGGCGATAAAAAAGCCGCAGCAGAGTGCGATCTGCCGCGGCTTTTTTATCGCCCGCACTTTTGTCCCGCAAGCGGGCGCGGCGGAATGATGTATTTATCATGAGTTCGAGCCACCGATGCTAGGCAAGGATATTGGGTATTGCATTATTGCTAGTGCTAGTGCTAGTGCTAGTTAACTTTGCCTGTAGGACCAGGCGGGGAAGATGAGGCGTTTTTCCGGGAAGGGTAGAGGGCTGCAGAAACCCGGTTTCTGCAGCGGCAAGGCGGACAGCGGGCCGTGTTTTATTCCAGGTTTTGCACCTGTTCACGCATCTGGTCGATCAGCAGCTTCAGCTCCATGGAAGCGTCGGCCAGTTCCTTGATCGCTGCTTTCGAACCCACGGTATTGGCTTCGCGGTTGAGTTCTTGCATCATGAAATCCAGGCGCTTGCCGACCTGGCCGCCTTTTTTCAGGATGTGGCGGGTTTCATTGAGGTGGGCGGCGAGGCGCGACAGCTCTTCGGCGATATCGATGCGGATGCCGTACAGCGTGACTTCCTGGCGGATACGGTCCAAGGCTTCTTCGCGCGACAGGCCGGCATTGCCGGCATCCTGCTGCGCCAGGCCGAGCGCTTCCTGCATCCGCTCTATGGCTTTTTGCTGGAATTGCGCCACTACCTGCGGCACCAGCGGCGTGATCCGCTGTACGATGGCATCCATGGCGTCGATGCGGGTGATCAGCGTAGCCTGCAGCGCCGCGCCTTCGCGCGCACGCGATTCGACAAACGCTTCCAGCGCGGTGTGCATGGTGGCCTGGACATCGGCTTGCAGCGTGTCCTGGCTGATCACAGCTTCTTCGATGACGCCGGGCCAGCGCAACAGTTCGTTGACCGTCAGCGGCGCGGCTTCGATGAATTGCTGGCGCACCGCGCTTTGCAGGTCGGCCAGGGAGGCCAGCAGCTCGGTGTTCAAGGCTTGCGACGCGCCGGATGCCGCTTTACGGCCGAAACTCAGCCGGCATTCGACCTTGCCACGGGCAACGCGGCCGATAATGGCCTCGCGCAGCGCCGGTTCGAGCGAACGCAAGTCGTCGTTGATGCGGAATTGGAGGTCAAGAAAACGCGAATTGACGCTCTTGATCTCGATGGTAATCGTGCCTGCGGCCGTCTCGCGGTTGGCAACGGCATAACCTGTCATGCTACAGATAGTCAAAATGCTGTCCTTTGTTTCTGGTTTGCAAGGGTTTTTCTTTACAAATCAGCGATTTATCAAGACAATCCTTACACCATTTACTAGGGTAGGATCGCATGGCCGCACAAAACAATGCTCCATTGCCTGATGGGCTGAAAATTGCTGGATACCGCATTGTAAAGAAGATTGCTTCTGGCGGGTTCAGTATTGTCTATCTGGCATACGATGAGGATGGCAACGCAGTCGCCATCAAGGAATATCTGCCAAGCTCACTGGCCTTGCGCCAGTGGGGTGAACTGGCGCCGGCAATTTCGCCGGAAAACCTGCCGACCTTCAGGATCGGCTTGAAATGCTTTTTCGAGGAAGGGCGCGCGCTGGCGCGCATTGCACATCCGAACGTGGTGAGCGTGATCAATTTCTTCCGCGCCAATGAAACCGTCTACATGGTGATGGCTTACGAGTCCGGCCGCTCCCTGCAGGAACATATCCTGCGCCGGCGCGACAAGGGCGAAAAGCCGCTGGTGTCGGAAAAATTCATCCGCAAGATGTTCCGCCACGTGATGAACGGCTTGCGCGAAGTGCATACGCACAAGCTGCTGCACCTGGACCTGAAGCCGGCCAATATCTACCTGCGCGCCGACGGCACGCCGATCCTGCTGGATTTCGGCGCCGCCCGACAGACGCTGCGCTCGGATTCGCCCAAGCTGTATCCGATGTATACGCCGGGTTTTGCTCCGGCCGAATTGTATGAGCGCAATGGCAACCTCGGACCGTGGACCGATATCTACAGTATCGGCGCCTCGATTTTCGCCTGCATGGTTGGCGCGCCGCCGCAGCCGGTCGACCAGCGCAAGGTCAACGACAAGATGGAAGGCCATTTCCGCAAGCTGGAAGGCCTGTATTCGCCGGAACTGATCCAGGTGGTGCGCTGGTGCCTGATGATCGATCCCCTGCAGCGGCCGCAAAGCGTGTTCGCGGTGCAGCGGGCATTGATGGAGCCGGTGCAGGAAGAGGAAGTGAGCGTGCGCGACATGGTGACGCGCAAGATCCGCAGCGTCTTTTTCACGCATATCCAGTTCCGCCGCAAGGCCGAGAGCAATCCGGATACGACCATCCAGGAAAATACCCAGTAGGCTGCCGGCTGGGCGCTTGATGCCCGCGCCGGCCGTGTTTCAGTCTTTTTGTTAGTAAGAACACCACATAGAGAAGTCATGCGATTTTCTGTTTATCAAGAAAGCCATATCGGCGGCCGTAAGGTCAATCAGGACCGGATGGGTTATAGCTTCACGCGTGACGCTTTGCTGCTATTGCTGACCGATGGCATGGGCGGCCACCTGCACGGCGAGATCGCCGCCAACATCGCGATGCAAACCATCGGCTCGCTGTTCCAGAAGAATGCCCAGCCGTATATCAAGAAGCCGGAGCGCTTCCTGGAAGACAGTTTCTATGCCGCGCACATGGAAATCCATCGCTACCGCGAAGTGCACAAGCTGTCGGAAACGCCGCGCACCACGGTGGTGGCCTGCCTGATCCAGCACAACAGCGCTTTCTGGGCGCATTGCGGCGATTCGCGTCTGTACTGGATGCGCAACGGCCAGATCCTGGCGCGTACGCGCGACCACTCGCGCATCGAAAGCCTGATCGCCCAGGGCAAGGCCGATCCCTCGGAGCGCGCCACCCATCCTGACCGCAACAAGCTGTTCAACTGCCTCGGCGCCACCAATATGCCGATCGTCGAACTGTCGCGCCGCGTCAGCCTGCAGGCCGGCGACGTCATGCTGCTGTGCTCGGACGGACTGTGGTCGATGCTGCCAGACCACGTGCTGGCGCAGCGCCTGCAAACCAGCACCATTGTCCGCGCGGTGCCGGAGCTGGTGAATAATGCGCTTGGGATTGCCGGTAAAACCAGCGATAATATTACCGCTTTGGCAATGGCCTGGGGCAGCGATCCGAATATTGACGATCCGACCAGTTCCATCGTCACCCACACGCTGCCGATCGGCAGCCTGACCACCACCATCCAGGCGCCGCGCCTGGGCGCAGTGGATGTGCCGGACGGCTTCAGCGACGCCGACATTGAACAGGCGATCGCGGAAATCCGCGGCGCTATCGAGAAAAATATTTAAGGAACTGCATGTCTACAATTACCCGTCCTAGCGGACGCGCCGCCGATGCTTTGCGCACCGTGCGCCTGACCCGCAACTACACCAAGCACGCCGAGGGCTCGGTGCTGGTCGAGTTCGGCGACACCAAAGTGATCTGCACCGCCAGCCTGGAAGAAAAGGTTCCCGGTTTCCTCAAGGGCAAGGGGCAGGGCTGGCTGACCGCGGAATACGGCATGCTGCCGCGCTCCACCAATACCCGCATGGACCGCGAAGCCGCACGCGGCAAGCAATCCGGCCGCACCCAGGAAATCCAGCGCCTGATCGGACGTTCCTTGCGCGCCGCTTTCGATCTGGAGGCTTTCGGCGAACGCACCCTGCACCTGGATTGCGACGTCATCCAGGCCGACGGCGGCACCCGCACCGCAGCCATCACCGGCGCCATGGTCGCCGCTTACGATGCGTTTTCCCGGCTGCAGGAAAATAAAGCGATTGCGGCGATTCCGCTCAAGCACTTTGTCGCCGCGATTTCGGTCGGCGTCTACCAGGGCGCGCCGGTGCTGGACCTCGACTATGTCGAGGATTCCGGCTGCGATACCGACATGAACGTGGTGATGGCCGATACCGGCCATTTCATCGAAGTGCAGGGCACGGCGGAAGGCGTCGCCTTCGACCGTCCGACCCTGAACAGTCTGCTTGATCTGGCGCAAGGCGGCATCAGCGAACTGATCCAGCTGCAGAAACAAGCTTTGGGTCTGGCTGAGTAAATAACGGGCGGGCGCAAAAACGCGCCCAGCCATGCCTGCATGTCATCGATGGCGTCTGCAAGCGATATAATCCTGCCTATGTATATCGATTCCCACTGCCATATCAATTTTCCGGAACTGTCCGCCAGGATGCCGGAAATCCTCGCCAAGATGGCGCAAAACCAGGTGACCCATGCACTGTGCGTATCGGTCGATCTGCCGGATTTTCCGCAGGTGCTGGCGCTGGCCGAGACCTATCCGCATATCTATGCCTCGGTCGGCGTGCATCCCGATTATGAAGATACGCCGGAACCCAGCGTCGACGACCTGATCCGCCTGTCCGACCATCCGAAGATCATCGCCATCGGCGAAACCGGCCTCGACTATTACCGCCTGCAGGGCGATCTGGAATGGCAGCGCGAGCGCTTTCGCCGCCATATCCGCGCCTCGCGCGCTACCGGCAAGCCGCTCATCATCCATACCCGTGCCGCCTCGGCAGACACCATCCGCATCATGCAGGAAGAGGGCGCCGGCACCGATGCCGGCGGCGCCGGCGGCGTCATGCATTGCTTTACCGAGTCGCTGGAGGTGGCTGAAGCGGCAATCGCCATGGGTTTCTATATTTCCTTTTCCGGCATCGTCACCTTCAAGAGCGCCAAGGAGTTGCAGGCGGTGGCGCTGGCCGTGCCTTTGAGCAGCACATTGATCGAAACCGATTCGCCCTACCTGGCCCCGGTGCCGCATCGCGGCAAGATGAACGAGCCGGGCTGGGTCATGCATGTCGGCGAATTTCTGGCCAACCTGAAAGGCGTGCCGGCGAGCCAGGTGGCGCAGCAAACCACCGATAATTTTTTCAATCTGTTCAAACTGGCAAAGGATCAGGCCCATGTTTAACGTGCAAATCCGCAGTCGTTCTTGTTTTTCCGCTTTCTTGTTGCTGCTGGCGGCGCTGGCGTGGCTGCCGTCGACCGGCCGGGCCAGCAACAGCGACGACTTTTTCAAGGCGGCCCAACTGGACGACGAGCGCAGCATGAAGGCTTTGCTGGCTGCCGGCGTCAGTCCCAACCTGGTGCGGAAAGAGCGCGGCGAAACCGGCCTGATGGTGGCCGTGCGCGAAGATTCGAAGAAGGTTTTCAATGTCTTGCTGAATGCGCGCGGCATCGATCTGAATGCGCGCGCCCGCAACGGCGATACCGCGCTGATGATCGCTGCCTACAAGGGCGATGTGGCGACGGTGAAGGCCTTGCTGGACAAGGAAGCCGAGCCGAACAATACCGGCTGGACGGCGCTGCATTACGCGGCCGCGATAGGCAACGATGAAATCGTGCAGATGCTGCTGGACGCTTCCGCCTATATCGACGCCGGCTCGCCTAACAATACGACGCCGATCATGATGGCGGCGCGCGCCGGCAAGATCCAGACGGTCAAGCTGCTGCTCGACAGCGGCGCCGACGTCACACTGAAAAACGATGTCGGCATGAATGCGATCGACCTGGCCAAGAAATTCGATCACGACGACATCGCCGAAGGCTTGACGCAGCGCCTGAAAAAGGCCGGCAAGCTTTAATGGATTACCCGCAGATCAGCTCAGGATCTGCGGTCCCACATCTTTAATATCTTTGGTGCCGGTCAGCGCCATGCTGACATCCAGTTCCTGCTGCAGGATCTGCAGCATGCGGGTCACGCCGGCTTCGCCCATGGCGCCCAGGCTGTAGAGGAAAGCGCGGCCGATCATGGTGCCCTTGGCGCCCAGCGCAACAGCTTTCAAGACATCCTGGCCGCTGCGGATGCCGCCGTCGAACCAGACTTCGATCCGGTCGCCGACTGCGTCGACGATCGCCGGCAAGGCTGAAATCGACGACACCGCGCCGTCCAGCTGGCGGCCGCCGTGGTTGCTGACGACGATGGCGTCGGCGCCGGTGGTGGCGGCGATCTTGGCGTCTTCCACATCCAGGATCCCTTTCAGGATCAGCTTGCCACCCCATTGCTCCTTGATCCAGGCGATATCATCCCAGCACAAGGTCGGATCGAACTGGCTGGCAGTCCATTTGCTCAAGGTCATGATGCCGTCGGCGCCGGAGACGTGGCCGGCCAGGTTGCCGAAGGACTTGCGGCCGCTGAGCGCGCGCAGGGCCCAGCCGGGCTTGGTGGCGAGATCGAGCAGATTGGCGATGGTCATCTTGGGCGGCACCGACATGCCGTTCTTCAGGTCCTTGTGGCGCTGGCCGAGGATCTGCAGATCCAGCGTCAGCACCAGCGCTGAACACTTGGCGGCCTTGGCGCGTTCGATCAGCGACTTGATGAAGCCGCGGTCGCGCATCACATACAGCTGGAACCAGAATGGCTTGGTGGTCACGCTGGCGACGTCTTCGATAGAGCAGATGCTCATGGTCGACAAGGTGAACGGAATGCCGAATTTTTCCGCCGCGATGGCGCCCAGCATTTCGCCATTGGCCCATTGCATGCCGGTCAGTCCGGTCGGCGCAATTGCCACCGGCATGGTCACCTCTTCGCCGATCATGTTGCTGCGTGTGGAGCGCTGGTCGACGTTGATGGCGACCCGCTGGCGCAATTTCAGGGCCGCGAGGTCGGTGCTGTTGGCGCGATAGGTGCTCTCGGTGTAGGAGCCGCTGTCGGCATAGTCGTAGAAGGCTTTGGGGACGCGCTTCTTGGCCAGCAGGCGAAAATCTTCAACGCAGGTGATGACAGACATAGGGCTCTCCGCAAGTCTAATATTTATAGTGTGCCGCTATATTAGATGAAAAGAATGCAGCTGAAGTGCAATTCAATTGATGTCTGGCATGAAGCTTTTTCAACTGCCCGGCCGTTACAGCTCGCTAGCGCAGCTGCAGCAGCAATTCCCTGGCCGCCTGCTGGCCGCTGCGCACCGCCGATTCCAGGGTCGCAGGATAGTCGCTGGCGGTGTAGTCGCCCGCCAGCATCAGCCGTTCCAGGCCGCTGTCGTTGGCCGGCCGCGCCAGGCCCGGGGTGCAGGCGAAGGTGGCGCGTTTCTCTGAAATCACCTTGCTCCACAAGGGTTGCGCCAGCTGCGGCTGCTTGAATACGGCGGCAATCTGGGTTGCGACCGCGCTGCCCAAAGCCTGATGGCCGTCCTGGATCGCTTCGGACGATGCGCTGATGACCACTGCCAGCAGGCCGGCCTGAGCGGGATCGAGCTGGCCGCGGTCAAACACGAATTGCCCCCAGGCCGCGTCACCGCCGACGTTGTCCGGATCGTCGACCAGGGCGAAGAAGGGCTGCGGCAGGCGTGTCGCGCTGGCATATTGCAGATAGCAGGTGGTGATCGGTTCGTAGGTAAAGCTGCGCAATGTGGCCAGCAGTTCGGCATCGGCGCAGCCATCCAGCAGCGTGGCCGCGGTTTCGGGCGGCGTGGCGATGACGACGGCGTCGAAGTTCTGGCTGGCGTCGTTGCTTTGCAATTGCCATTGCTGGCCGTCGCGCCGCACTTGCCTGACGCTGCGGCCCGATTCCAGGCTGCCGCCGCGTTCTTCCATAAAGGCGGCGGCCTGTTGCGGAAACAGGCTGCTCAGGTCGCGCCGCGGCAGCAGCATGTCGGATGCGCTTCTGCGGGCGCCGAGGCTGTCGCGCAGCACCGCCAGGAAGACCTGGGCCGAGGCATGTTCAGGGCGGGTGTTGAGCGCGGCGATGCACAGGGGGCGCCACATCAGCTGGATCAGGCGATCGGTCTGGTCGAAGCGCTCCAGCAAGGTGCTGACGCTGCAGTCGTCATTCAGGCGCCAGTCCATCCAGCGCGCCGCCGAGGAAAAGCGCGCCAGCGCCAGCTTGTCCTCGCGCCCCAATCCGCGCGCGCGCCACAGCGCCACCAGCAGATGCAAGGGCGCCGGCAGGCGCGGTGCAGTAAAGGTCATGCCGCCGCTGCCGGCCGGATAGCACATTTGCAGCGGCAGGCGCAGCATGGCTTGTTCCGGAGCTATGCCGACCTTGCGCATCATCTGCAAGCTTTGCCTGTAGGCGCCGAGCAGGATGTGCTGGCCGTTGTCGAGCACGATGTCGTCGATGTCGACCCGGCGCGCGCGGCCGCCCAGCTGCCGGCTGGCTTCGAACAAGGTGACCTGGTGGCCCGCTAGCGTCAGTTCGACGGCGGCGGTGCAGCCGGCCCAGCCGGCGCCGATCACTGCAATATGCTGCGCTTGGACGGTCATCTCAAGAAATGGAAAAGAGGGGAGACGGGATCAGTTTAGCCGCGCACATAAGTCTTCCACGCCAGCCACAATTTACGGATAGGCGTGAGCGAAATACGCTGGTTCAGCACATGGAAGCCGTCGCGCTCGATCTCGTTGAGCAAGGCGCGGTAGATCGCTGCCATCATCAGGCCGGGACGCTGGGCCCGGCGGTCCTGCTTGGGCAACAGGGCAAAGGCGTCGTCGTAGGCCTGCTGGGCGCGCGCTACCTGGAAGCGCATCAGGTTGACGAAGTTCTCGCTGTAGCGGGCGTTGAGGATATCGGCGGCGGTGACATTGAACTGCTGCAGCTCGTTCACCGGCAGATAAATGCGGCCCTTGCGGCCGTCTTCGCCGACGTCGCGGATGATGTTGGTGAGCTGGAAAGCCAGGCCGAGCTTTTCGGCGAACTGCAGGGTTTGCGGCTGGCTTACGCCGAAGATGCTGGCCGAGAGGATGCCGACCACGCCGGCCACATGCCAGCAGTATTGCTTGAGGCCTGGGTAGTCCAGGTAACGGGTCTGGTTTAGATCCATTTCCATGCCGTCGACGATGGCTTGCAGGTGCTTGCCTTCCAGTCCATAGGTCAGCAAGTGCGGCTGCAGCGCCTGGGTCACCGGATGCGACGGATTGCCGGCCAGCATGGCGGCGATTTCCTTGCGCCACCACATGAGCTTGCTGCGCGCCACGCTTTCATCGGTGCATTCGTCGACGGTATCGTCCACTTCGCGGCAAAACGCGTACAGGGCGGTAATGGCGCGACGACGCTCGACCGGCAGGAACAGGAAGCTGTAGTAGAAACTGGAGCCGCTTTGGGCGGCCTTTTGCTGGCAGTAATCGTCTGGGGACATGGATATCGAAACGTAATGTGCGGTAATGAGCAGTAATGAATACTTGGATATTCTTGGCTGCAGGCAGCTTGAAAACAACTTGCCCGAAGTATACGTAAGAAATGCTGTCTGTTTGCTGATTTATCGGTTTTTATTGATTTTTGTTATGCCATGCGCAGGGCGCGCCAGGCCAGCAGCAGCCAGTCGGCTTTCCGCAGTTTCGGCCGCTGGCGGAACATATCGTATTGCGCTGCTTCCAGCATTTCCAGGATGCGCAAGCCGCCTTGCACCACCAGCCGCAGCTCCCAGCCGATCCGCCCGGGCAGCCGCAGCGCCAGGCCCTGGGCGCCCGTCATCATGGTGCGTGCGCGTTGCACTTCGAATTCCATCAGGCGGCGCCAGGCATGGTCGGTGGCGCCGTTGGCAAGCTGCGCCTGCGATACGCCGAAGCGCTGCATGTCTTCCAGCGGCAGGTAAATGCGCGCCTTGTCCCAGTCGATGGCGACGTCTTGCCAAAAATTAATCAGCTGCAGCGCCGAGCAGATCGCATCCGAGTCGCGCAGGTTTTGTTCGCTGGCCGCGCCATACAGGTGCAGCATCAACGCGCCGACCGGGTTGGCCGAGCGGCGGCAATAGTCGAGCAGGTCGGTAAACTGGCCGTAGCGGGTGGTGACCACATCCTGTTTGAATGCGGACAGCAGGTCGCGAAACGGCGCCAGCGGCAAGCGATATGCCATGATGACCTCCTGCAGCGCCTGGAACAGCGGGCTTTCGGCCGCTTGCCGCTGTTCTATCCGGTCCAGCGCGGCTTCATAGGCGCCCAGCTCGCGCAAACGCTGCTCAGGGCCGGCGTCGCCTTCATCGGCAATGTCGTCGGCGCTGCGGGCAAAGGCATAGATGGCCTTGACCGCGGGGCGCAAGCGGGCCGGCAAGAGTATGGATGCTACCGGGAAGTTTTCGTAATGATTAGTAGGCATGGGGCGCAAGCCGGTAAAACATTGATTAAAAAGATACTTTCACGCCTGTTGTCGGCAGGCGCAAAAAAGCCTTGAGCAAAATTGATCGCTCGCAATTATAATTACTGACTTTAGAGTTAGTAATTTTTTGAAGACGGGATAAAAGCTGTAGCAACAGCCCGCCTTCCCATAGCAATGTGTCCTGATGGCAATGCGCAAACCGGCAACAGCCCAGAATAGTAAAGGAAAAAACGTGTCGACCTCGATAAATCCGCGTTCTCTTGCCCCTGCCGACGGCTTGATGAGTGCTCCCCGGCGCGTTCCCGGGTTATTGCTTGTTTGTACATTATTCTTGCTGGCGGCTTGCTCCAAGGCGCCGGAAAAGGCCGAAGATATCCGCCCGGTGCGGGTGACTGTGCTGAGTCCGGCCAACGCCGACGTCACTTCAGAGCTTCCAGGCGCAGTGCAGGCGCGCTATGAATCGCAGCTGGGTTTTCGTGTCGGCGGCAAGATCGTCGCCCGCCAGGTAGACCTCGGCACAGTGGTCAAGCGCGGCCAGGTGCTGATGCGCCTGGACCCGAAGGATTTGCAGCTGGCGCAGGCGCAGGCGGTGGCGGCGGTGACCTCCGCCGCCAGCAACCGCGATACGGCCAAGGCCGACTTGAAGCGTTATCAGGAGCTGCGCGACAAGAATTTCGTCAGTCAGGCGGTGCTGGATGCGAAAGACACCGCTTTCAAGGCGGCGCAAGCGACTTATGACCAGGCCGAGGCGGCGTTCAAGGGGCAGTTGAATCAAACCGCTTATGCCACCCTGGAATCCGACGTCGATGGCGTGGTGACCGCCGTCAATGCAGAAGCGGGGCAGGTGGTGGCGGCCGGCACGCCGGTGGTCAGTGTGGCGCGCCAGGGCGCCAAGGAAGTCGTGGTGGGCGCGCCGGAAAACCAGGTCGATCAGTTGCGGCGCAGCAGCGACGTCCAGGTGCGCCTGTGGGCCGATCCCAAGCAGCTGATCCGCGGCACCGTGCGTGAAGTGTCGCCGATCGCCGATCCGGTGACGCGCACCTATGCCATCAAGATTGCGATTCCTGACGATACGCCCAACGTCAAGCTCGGCATGACGGCCTATGCCTCGTTCATCAGCAAGACCAGCGACGACGCCATCAAGGTGCCGCTCACCGCGCTGCTGCGCGTGCAGGAGCACAGCGTGGTGTGGGTGGTCGATGGCGGTGCAGTGCATCAAGTGCGTCAGGTGCCGGTGGAAATCACCGGCCAGCATGGCAATGAGGTATGGATCCAGGGCGCGCTGAAAGCCGGCCAGCAGGTGGTCACGGCAGGCGTCAATCAATTGAAACCCGGCCAGAAGGTCGCCATCCTGAATGCGCCGGAAGCCAGCCTGCCGGGCGCCAGGAGCGCGGCTGCCGGCGCCGCTGTCGCTGTGAGCGGAGCGGCCCGATGAGCGACGGTAAAAAGGGTGGTTTCAATCTGTCGCGATGGGCGCTTGAACATATTCCGCTGACGCGCTACCTGATGGTGGTGCTGGTGATCGGCGGCATCCTGAGTTACGGCCGGCTGGGGCAGGATGAAGACCCGCCGTTTACTTTCCGCGCCATGGTGGTGTCGGCGCAATGGCCGGGCGCCACCGCCTTGCAGATGGCCGACCAGGTGACCGACAAGCTGGAAAAGAAGCTGCAGGAAACGCCGCATATAGACACCATCCGCAGCTATTCCAAGCCGGGCGAAACGCTGATCATCCTGACCTTGCAGGAATCCGCCACACCCAAGGATACGGTGGACGCCTGGTATCAAGTGCGCAAGAAGGTCGGCGACATCAAGCTGACTTTGCCGCAGGGTGTGCTGGGTCCATTCTTCAACGATGAGTTCGGCGAAACCTACGGTTCCATCTTCGCAGTGTCCGGCGACGGTTTCAATTATGCCGATGTCAAGGACTACGCTGACTTCGTGCGTCAGCAGCTGCTGACCTTGCAGTCAGTCGCCAAGGTGGATTTGTTTGGCGTGCAGGATGAAAAGATCTTCATCGAATTTTCGCAGAAAAAATTCTCCCAGCTGGGCATCTCGGTGCAAGACATCGTCAACCAGCTGAGTGCGCAGAACGCCCTGCAAGCCAATGGCATATTGGTGACTGCCAGCGACAACCTGCAGATCCGCGTGAGCGGCGCGCTAGCCTCGCCCAAGGACCTGGAAAACCTGCAGCTGCGGGCCAATAACACCACCTTCCGGCTGGGCGATTTTGCCGCCGTCAAGCGCGAGTACATCGATCCGCCGTCGCAGAAGATGCGCTACAACGGCAAGGAAGTGATCGGGCTCGGGGTCTCGATGGTGAAGGGAGGCGACATCATTGCGCTGGGCAAGGACATGGCGCGCATCACCGCGGAAATCAAGGCCAAGCTGCCGGTCGGCATTAACCTGGAGCGGGTCTCCAACCAGCCGAAAATCGTCGCCGAATCGGTCGACGAATTCCTTAAGACCTTGATGGAAGCGGTACTGATCGTGCTGGCGGTGAGTTTCCTGTCGCTCGGATTCCATACCAAGCCGTTCCGTATCGATGTCTGGCCGGGCCTGGTGGTGGCGTTGACGATCCCGCTGGTGCTGGCGGTGACCTTCCTGTTCATGCGCATCTTCAGCATCGACCTGCACAAGATCTCGCTGGGCGCGCTGATCATCGCCCTCGGCTTGCTGGTCGACGATGCCATCATCGCGGTGGAAATGATGGTGCGCAAGATGGAGGAGGGCTTGTCGCGGCTGGAAGCGGCGACCTTTGCCTACACCTCGACCGCGATGCCGATGCTGACCGGCACCCTGATCACCGCCGCCGGCTTCCTGCCGATCGGCCTGGCCAAGTCCGCTGCCGGCGAATACACGTTTTCCATGTTTTCGGTAAACGCGCTGGCGCTGCTGATTTCCTGGCTGGTGGCGGTGCTGTTCACGCCGTATATCGGCTATCTGCTGCTGAAGGTCAAGCCGGCGGCCGGCGCCGACGGCCATCACGAACTGTTCAACACGCCGTTCTATTCGCGCGTGCGGCGGGCCGTCAACTGGTGCGTCGAGTGGCGCAAGACCACCATCGCCCTGACGCTGATGGTGTTTGCGCTGGGCGTGTTCGGCTTCAAGTTCATCGAGGAGCAGTTCTTTCCCGATTCCAGCCGGCCGGAACTGATGATCGAGCTGTGGCTGCCGGAAGGTTCTTCCTTTGCCGCCACCGAAGCGCAGGCCAAGAAGTTCGAGGCGTTTATCCACAATGCGCCGGAGCTGGAAAGCATGACCACCTATGTCGGCAGCGGCAGTCCGCGCTTTTACCTGCCGCTGGACCAGATCCTGCCGCAGACCAATGTGGCGCAGCTGGTGCTGCTGACCAAGGACCTGGCCTCGCGCGACGCCTTGCGCCTGAAGATCACCGACGCTTTCAAGCATGGTTTCCCCGAAGTGCGTGGAAGGGTCAAGCTGCTGCCGAGCGGACCGCCGGTGCCGTATGCGGTGCAGTTCCGCGTCAGTGGCACCGATGCCGCCAAGGTCCGGGTAATCGCCGACCAGGTCAAGGGCGTGATGAACGGCAATCCGAACATCATCGGCCTGAACGACAACTGGAATGAATCGGTCAAGGTGCTGCGGGTCGATCTCGACCAGGATAAATTGCGCACGCTGGGGATCGGTTCGCAAACCGTCATGCAGACCGTCAATACCCTGCTGACCGGCAGCACCATCGGCCAGTATCGCGAGCACGATCGCCTGATCGATATCGTGGTGCGCCAGCCGCTGGACGAGCGCGCCACCATCGACGCCTTGAGCCAGGCCAATATCCCGACCGCCAGCGGCAAGTCAGTGCCGCTGGCGCAGGTCGCCACGGTCAAGCTGGTATGGGAGCCGGGGGTGGTCTGGCGCGAGTGGCGCAACTGGGCGATCACCGTGCAGGCCGATGTCATCGATGGCGTGCAGGGACCGACCGTGACCGACCAGATCAATCCGCAGCTGGACAAGATCCGCGCGCAGCTGCCGCCGGGCTATGTGATCGATATCGCCGGCGCCGCCCACGATGCGGGCAAGGCGCAGGATTCGATCGCCGCCAACGTGCCGTTGGTGATTTTCATCATCTTCACTTTGCTGATGCTGCAGTTGCATAGCTTCTCGCGTTCGCTGCTGGTGTTCCTCACCGGGCCGCTGGGAATCGCTGGCGCCGCTGCCGCGCTGCTGATCCTGCACCGGCCGTTCGGCTTTGTCGCCCAGCTCGGGGTGATCGCGCTGTTTGGTATGATCATCCGCAACTCGGTGATCCTGATCGACCAGATCGAGCACGATATCGCCAGCGGCGTGGCGCCCTGGGATGCGATCGTCGAATCGGCGGTGCGCCGTTGCCGGCCTATCATGCTGACCGCGGCGGCGGCCGTGCTGGCCATGATCCCCTTGTCGCACTCGGTGTTCTGGGGGCCGATGGCGGTGGCGATCATGGGCGGCCTGATTGTCGCTACCGGCCTGACTCTGCTGTTTTTGCCGGCTTTGTATGCGGCCTGGTTCCGGGTCAAGAAACCGCAGTAGTGAAAGGATAACCGGGGATGCCCGCGAGGGCAGAATTTTGTCAGGAAAACAGCCTTTCCTCTCGCCATATCGGGCAGCTTGCAGTAGAATAGCGGGCTGCCCGATATTGCTAAGCCGTATCGGGCGGGAGTAAGGCAAATGCAAGCAAATGCGACCGTGGCGAAATTGGTAGACGCAACAGGTTTAGGTCCTGTCGAGAGCAATCTTGTGGAGGTTCGAGTCCTCTCGGTCGCACCAGCTCTGCCGGTATTCAATTACTGAATTACTGTCTGGCTGAATATTCAAGAACCCTCTGCCGAGGGTTTTTTTACGTCCCTGCATTTTGTATCGGGGCCTGGTAAAAAAAGCAGGCGCTTCGGCATACAATCGGATTTTTCGAATTTCTCTTTCTTGGAATAACTATGCCTACAACATCCCGCTGCCTGGCGGTCTTGCTTGGTTTTGCTGCCGTTGCCGCAGCTTCGGCGCCGGTGCAGGCCGCATCGGAGCAGGTCGGCGAGGTCAGCACCGCCTTTCGCTGGCTCGGTAGCAACGACCGGGTCGTGGTGGAGGCTTACGACGATCCCAAGGTGCAGGGCGTGACCTGCTATGTTTCGCGCGCCCGGACCGGCGGCGTCAAGGGCACGGTAGGCCTGGCGGAAGACCGGGCCGAGGCTTCGATCGCCTGCCGCCAAGTTGCCGCTACGGTGCAATTCACCGGCAAATTGCCGTTGCAGGAAGATGTATTCACCGAGCGCATGTCGATATTGTTCAAGCGTCTACATATTGTGCGCCTGGTCGATCCGAAGCGGAATACGCTGGTTTATCTTACCTATTCGGATAAGCTGGTGGATGGCAGTCCGCAAAACAGCGTGACCGCCGTGCCGGTGCCGGCCAGCAGCCCGATTCCGCTGAAATAAGCTGGCCTGGCCGGCTTTTGCCGTCTAAATAGCTTGCTTATATAGGCGCGTGGCGATGCGTTTTGGCGCAACCGGCTGTTTTACGTATAGAATATCGGACTTTAGCGCGACGGGGTTGGGGTGAAAATGACAATATTTAACCTGTTTACCCTGGTCGCACCACGGAATTTTTAATTTTTGGACGATCCACATGGCAACTGCAGTCGAAACTCTGGATAAACTTGAACGCCGCCTTACCCTCACTATCGCGATCAGCGAAGTGCAAACCGAAGTCGAGAAACGCCTGAAGGTTCGCGCTCGCACCGCTAAAGCGCCTGGCTTCCGCCCAGGTAAAGTGCCGATGAAGATGGTCGCCGCACAATACGGCTATCAGGTGGAAACCGAAGTGTTGAACGACAAGGTCGGCAATGCTTTCAACACTGCAGCCAACGAAAACAATCTGCGCGTCGCCGGCTATCCGAAGATCGAGCCAAAGAACAGCGAAGGCGTGGCTGAAGGCACGCTGGCCTTCGATGCTACTTTCGAAATCTACCCTGAAGTCAAGATCGGCGATCTGACCGCAGTGGAAGTCGAGCGCACCAAAGCTGAAGTCAGCGATGCGGAAATCGACAAGACCATCGACATCCTGCGCAAGCAGCGCGTGCACTACCACGTCAAGGGCGAGCAAGGCGCGCACGGCGACGGCGGCAGCGACCTGACAGCCAAGAACGGCGACCGCGTGACGGTCGACTTCGTCGGCAAGATCGACGGCGTTGAATTCCAGGGCGGCAAGGCTGATGACTACGCTTACGTTCTGGGCGAAGGCCGCATGTTGCCTGAGTTCGAAGCCGCGACCATCGGTCTGAAGGTCGGCGAAGCCAAGACTTTCGAACTGGCTTTCCCAGCGGATTACCACGGCAAGGATGTGGCCGGCAAGACTGCCGAGTTCACCATCACGCTGAAGAAGCTGGAATGGGCGCACCTGCCGGAAGTCGACGCGGAATTCGCCAAGACCTTGGGCATCGATGACGGCGACCTGACAAAAATGCGCGCTGACATCAAGCTCAACCTGGAGCGCGAAGTCGGTTCCCGCGTCAAGGCCAAGAACAAGGACAGCGTGATGGATGCGCTGATCAAGGTCAGCGAACTGGAAGTGCCTAAGGCGCTGGTTGACCAGGACGTCGAGCGTCTGGTCGAAATGACACGCCAGGACATGGCGCAACGCGGCATGAAGGTCAACGACATGCCTTTCCCGCCTGAGCTGTTCACAGCGCAAGCCGAGCGTCGCGTCCGTCTGGGTCTGATCCTGGCCGAAGTGGTCAAGGAAAACAAATTGCAGGCAACACCGGAGCAGGTCAAGGCGCAAGTCGAAGACTTCGCTCAGAGCTACGAAGACCCGCAACAAGTCCTGAAGTATTATTTCAGCGATCGTCGCCGTCTGGCAGAGGTCGAAGCCCTTGTTTTGGAAGAAAACGTCGTTAACTACGTGTTGGGCAAATCGAAAGTGACTGAAAAGTCGGTTGCATTCGATGAATTGATGAGCAACAACGGGCAACAGGCTTAATCAGCCTGCATAACCGGAGTCAGGCGGCAAGCCTGGCCCCGGTCAGTGGATTGATTGGGTTTTGAGCGCTCTCCATAAGGAATGCTATGACAGGCTTTAATCGTAGTTCGGCACTGGATACTGACATGCTCGGCATGGTGCCTATCGTGATTGAGCAAAGCGGCCGCGGTGAGCGGTCGTATGATATTTATTCGCGCTTATTGCGTGAGCGCGTAATTTTCCTGGTGGGTCCGGTCAATGACCAGACCGCTAACCTGATCGTGGCGCAATTGCTGTTCCTGGAAAGCGAAAATCCTGAGAAGGATATTTCCTTGTACATCAATTCTCCCGGCGGTTCGGTTTCAGCCGGCATGGCGATTTTTGACACCATGCAGTTCATCAAGCCGGATGTCTCGACGCTGTGCACCGGGATGGCTGCTTCGATGGGCGCTTTCCTGCTGGCCGCTGGCGCCAAGGGCAAGCGTTTCTCGCTGCCGAATTCACGCATCATGATTCACCAGCCTTTGGGCGGCGCCCAAGGACAAGCTTCGGACATCGAAATCCAGGCGCGCGAAATCCTGTATTTGCGCGAGCGCCTGAACGGTATCCTGGCCGACAAGACCGGCAGAAGCATCGAGCAGATCAGCAAGGATACGGATCGGGACAACTTCATGTCGGCGGATGCCGCGGTGGAATATGGTCTGATTGATAAAGTCCTGGCGACGCGCGCTTGATTACTGCGTAATTGAAGGAATTGCTGAGCGCCCGGCCATAAGGTACGGGCGTTTTGCTTTTCAAAAATGGCCTGCGCGTGACGAATCTTGATTTCGCGGGTAATATAAAATCAATGTTCGTCATGTGCCCCCTTTAATGCGCCACTCTAGTTTTAATTAAATACTGCCTTTATGCCTGATAAAAAATCTTCCAGCGGCGAAAAACTGCTTTACTGCTCCTTTTGCGGCAAAAGCCAGCACGAGGTGAAAAAACTCATCGCCGGGCCATCGGTATTCATCTGCGATGAATGTATCGATCTCTGCAATGACATCATTACCGATGAAGCTTCGAACGTCGAAACGCTGGATGGTCAGAAATCGGAATTGCCGACCCCGCAGGAAATCAGCGAGCTGCTCGACCAGTACGTGATCGGCCAGGAACCGGCCAAGCGCATCTTGTCGGTGGCGGTATATAACCACTACAAGCGTCTCAAGCATCTCGGCAAGAAGGACGACATCGAGCTGGCCAAGAGCAATATCCTGCTGGTTGGCCCGACCGGTTCCGGCAAGACCCTGCTGGCGCAGACGCTGGCGCGCATGTTGAACGTGCCTTTCGTGATCGCTGATGCGACTACCCTGACCGAAGCCGGCTACGTCGGCGAGGACGTCGAGAACATCATCCAGAAGCTGCTGCAGAACTGCAATTACGAAGTCGACAAGGCGCAGCGCGGCATCGTGTATATCGATGAGATCGACAAGATCTCGCGCAAGTCCGACAATCCGTCGATCACCCGCGATGTCTCGGGCGAGGGCGTGCAGCAGGCCTTGCTGAAACTGATCGAAGGCACCATGGCGTCGGTGCCGCCGCAGGGTGGCCGCAAGCATCCGAACCAGGACTTCGTGCAGATCGACACCACCAATATCCTGTTCATTTGCGGCGGCGCCTTCGACGGCCTGGCGAAGATCATCTCCGAGCGTTCGGAAAAGAGCGGCATTGGTTTTTCGGCAAATGTGAAGAGCCAGAGCCAGCGTACTTCCAGCGAAGTCTTGCTGGATGCCGAACCTGAGGATCTGACGCGTTTCGGCCTGATCCCCGAATTGGTCGGCCGTTTGCCGGTGATCGCTACTTTGGCGGAGTTGAACGAAGCCGCCCTGATCGAGATCCTGATCGCGCCGAAGAACGCGCTGGTCAAGCAATATTCGAAACTGCTGCAGATGGAAGGCGCGGAGCTGGAAATTCGTCCAGCCGCCTTGCAGGCCATCGCCAAGCGCGCGCTGGCCCGTAAAACCGGCGCCCGCGGCCTGCGTTCGATCCTGGAGCACGTCTTGCTTGACGTTATGTACGATTTGCCAAGCCAGCAGAACGTTGCCAAGGTGGTGGTCGATGAAAATACCGTCAACAGCGGCGCCAAGCCCTTGTTGATTTACCATGAGCAGCCAAAGGTCTCCGGCGCCAAGTAAGCGTCAGGGTTCCGCAGGCGCTGGCCGGAGCCGATTCGGGACGGCCGGCGCCTGGCGGGCAAAACCTGCGGATTTGTAAAGCCTTGTAAAAAGCAGGGGTTTAAGCAGGATTTTGAGCCAAAAGTAGTACAATTTCCCAAAATATACGATTTGGCTTCAATCGCAAAGCCACCCGAAGTCAGCTTCGCGTGTGGCTTTTTTATTGCCCCACGCACAAACCGGGGGCTTTCTCGAAGGCTCCCATAGAAGTGGTGATTTATTGTTGAAACCGGGGCTTGAGTTTCGGCCACTCGTGCCAACATCATTAGTAAGTTTTTTTGATAAGGCTCGCCATGACGACTTCTACATTTACTGAACAGACTCAGTTGCCTCTCTTGCCTTTGCGGGACGTGGTTGTATTTCCGCATATGGTGATCCCATTGTTCGTCGGTCGCCCTAAATCTATCAAGGCGCTGGAAGCTGCTATGGAGCAGGGCAAGAGCATCATGCTGGCAGCGCAGAAAGCCGCCGCCAAGGATGAGCCGTCGCCGGACGACATCTATGAAATCGGCTGCGTCGCCAACATCCTGCAAATGCTGAAACTGCCCGACGGCACCGTCAAGGTATTGGTGGAAGGTGCGCAGCGCGCCCGCATCCATCACATCAGCGAACTCGACACGCATTTCGTTGCCGACCTGACGCCGCTGGAATCCGAACTGGGCGACGAAGCTGAGGTGGAGGCGATGCGCCGCGCCATCGTCCAGCAGTTCGACCAGTACGTCAAACTCAACAAGAAAATCCCGCCAGAGATCCTGACTTCGCTGTCCGGCATCGATGACGCTGGCCGCCTGGCCGACACCATCGCCGCCCATTTGCCGCTGAAGCTGGAGCAAAAGCAGGTAATCCTGGAAATCTTCAATATCGCCAAGCGCTACGAGCACCTGCTGGGCCAGCTCGAAGGCGAGCTGGACATCCTGCAGGTGGAAAAGCGCATCCGCGGCCGCGTCAAGCGCCAGATGGAAAAATCGCAGCGCGAATACTACCTGAACGAACAGGTCAAGGCGATCCAGAAGGAATTGGGCGAAGGCGAAGAAGGCGCCGATCTGGAAGAGCTGGAAAAGAAGATCCTGGCTGCCAAGATGCCGAAGGAAGCGCTGGAAAAAGCCCAGAGCGAACTGAAGAAGCTCAAGCTGATGTCGCCGATGTCGGCCGAAGCGACCGTGGTGCGCAACTACATCGATACGCTGGTCGGTTTGCCATGGAAGAAAAAATCCAAGGTCAACAACGAGCTCGGCAACGCTGAAAAAGTTCTGGAGGGCGATCACTATGGCCTGGACAAGGTCAAGGAACGTATCCTGGAATACCTCGCCGTGCAACAACGCGTCGACAAGCTGAAAGCGCCGATCCTGTGTTTCGTCGGCCCTCCGGGCGTGGGTAAAACCTCGCTGGGGCAATCGATCGCCCGCGCCACCAATCGCAAATTCGTGCGCATGGCTTTGGGTGGCGTGCGCGACGAGGCTGAGATCCGCGGCCATCGCCGTACCTACATTGGCTCGATGCCTGGCAAGATCCTGCAAAGCCTGACCAAGGTCGGCGTGCGCAATCCGCTGTTCCTGCTGGACGAGATCGACAAGCTCGGCATGGATTTCCGCGGCGATCCGTCTTCGGCTCTGCTGGAGGTGCTGGATCCTGAACAGAACCACACTTTCTCGGATCACTACATCGAAGTCGATTTCGACTTGTCGGACGTGATGTTCGTGGCGACCTCGAACTCCTTCAACATCCCGCCGGCATTGCTGGACCGGATGGAAGTGATCCGCTTGTCCGGCTACACCGAAGATGAAAAGACCAACATCGCGCAACGCTACCTGCTGCCCAAGCAAATCAAGAACAATGGTTTGAAGGCTGAGGAAATCACCGTGGCCGAAGGCGCGATCCGAGACATCATTCGTTACTACACGCGTGAAGCCGGTGTGCGTTCGCTGGAACGTGAAATCTCCAAGATCTGCCGCAAGGTGGTCAAGCTGCTGCTGTTGAAGAAGCAAGAGAAGAAAGTGGCCGTCACCTCCAAGAACATCGACAAGTTCCTCGGTGTGCGGCGCTTCGACTACGGCGTTGCCGAGAAAGAGAACCAGATCGGCCAGGTCGTCGGCCTGGCGTGGACTGAAGTCGGCGGCGAATTGCTGACCATCGAAGCGGTCAAGATGCCTGGCAAGGGCGCCATCATCCGTACCGGCACCCTGGGCGATGTG
This sequence comes from Collimonas sp. GW821-FHT02H07, assembly GCF_059421505.1. NCBI lineage: Bacteria > Pseudomonadati > Pseudomonadota > Betaproteobacteria > Burkholderiales > Oxalobacteraceae > Collimonas > Collimonas sp. GW821-FHT02H07. Next base: position 140,977 of record NZ_JBWKVC010000009.1, on the reverse strand, counting down.
ATGAAGGAATCGATCGAGGCAGCCCGTACCGTGATGCGCAGCCGCGCAGCGAAACTGGGCATCAAGGGCGAAGCTTTCGAGAAGAGCGACATCCACATCCACGTGCCGGAAGGCGCGACGCCGAAGGATGGACCGTCGGCCGGCGTCGGCATGACCACGGCGCTGGTGTCTATCTTTACCGGCATCCCTGTGCGTGCCGATGTGGCGATGACGGGTGAGATCACCCTGCGCGGTGAAGTCTTGCCGATCGGCGGCTTGAAAGAAAAGCTGCTGGCGGCGCATCGCGGCGGCATCAAGACCGTGCTGATTCCAGAGCAGAACGTGAAGGACTTGGCCGAGATTCCGGACAACGTCAAGAACAAGCTGGAAATCGTGCCGGTGCGCTGGATCGACAAGGTGCTGGAAATTGCACTGGAGCGTCAGCCGGTGCCGTTGACTGAGGAAGAGGCAGTGCTGGATGCGGCTACGGTCGGCAAGACCGGCGAGAAGAGCGACCCGAGCGTGGTCAAGCACTAAGTCTCTTGTAGGGCGGGCACTTGTGCCCACGTGGACCGTCGATCATTCGAGGGACGCATTCAGCGTGGGCAGAAAATCTGCCCACCCTACGACTCGCTAAGCCGTTGAATTCACGGCCTTAATTTTCGTGATTTAAAAAAGCGTCCGCAAGGGCGCTTTTTTTTTGTGCGCGCATTCATTTGGTGTTGAATCTATCAAGTTTGTAAAATCAGGTTAAACCTGCCGCATAATGCCGGGAAGGCGCTTGACACAAGGCTTTGCGGCTTGTTTAATACCAGCTTGCAGATTTCTTCTGCACTCCGCCCGCGATGTTTTCGCAGTCGATGCCAGCTTCGCTTGCATCCCGAAAACCGCTTCTCGAATTTCCATTCATATGAGGGGACCTAAGTGAATAAAACCGAATTGATCGATCATATTGCCAAGTCGGCAGACATTTCCAAGGCGGCATCCACACGCGCGCTCGACGCGATGATCGCGGCAGTAAAAACCACGCTGAAGAAGAACGGCAGCGTGACGCTGGTTGGTTTCGGCACCTTTTCCGTGGGTAAGCGCGCGGCCCGCACCGGCCGTAATCCACGCACCGGGGAAGCAATCAAGATCAAGGCAGCGAAAGTTCCTAAATTTAAGCCTGGCAAAGCTTTGAAAGATGCTGTAAACTAGCGTTCTTTGGCGTGGTGACAAACGCCAAAATGTTCGACCGGCTGGGTTGTCGTGTTTTTTTACGATGTGGTCGAGCAGGAAATGCGAATTTGTTTTATAAGATTTGCGAGCAGTTTTAGGAGTGGTAGTTCAGCTGGTTAGAATACCGGCCTGTCACGCCGGGGGTCGCGGGTTCGAGTCCCGTCCACTCCGCCAAAATACAAGAAAGGCGAACGAAAGTTCGCCTTTTTTCTTATGTGCATTTGATTTATATTGTTGCCTCATATGAAGTATTCCTATATGTTGCAGCTTTATTTATTAGCCGCTTGATCTCGATTGGCCGACCATGTTTGAATTTGTCCGTACCCATCAGCGCTTGATGCAGTTCTTGCTGCTGCTGTTGATCATCCCTTCCTTTGCTCTAGTCGGTCTGCAAAGCTACAGCAGCTTTGGCGACGGCGCCAACACGGTAGCGAAAGTCGCCGGCCAGCCTATCACCCAGCAAGAGCTGGATGGCGCCTTGCGCCAGCAGATGGAGCGCATGCGCCAGGCGTTTGGCGACCGTTTCGATCCGAAAATGATGGAGACGCCGGAAGCCAAGCAGGGTGTGCTGGACAATCTGATTTCGCAACGGGTGCTGGCGGCAACTGCCAACAGCGAGCATTTGACAGTCACTGACCCGGCCATACAGCAAATCATCCTTAGCCAGTTTCCAAACCTGGTTGGAGCGGACGGAAAATTCGACAGCAAGACATTCGATCAATTGCTGGCAATGCAGGGCATGACGCAGGTTTCCTACGCTGCCCGCTTGCGCCAGGACATGGCCATGCAGCAGTTGAACGGCGCTGTGCAGTCGACCGCATTCACGCCGAAGACCGTCGCCACCCGCTTGTCTGATATCAACGACCAGGAGCGCGAGGTGCAGGAGCTGCTGTTCAAGGCCGCCGATTATGCGGCTCAAGTCAAGGTTACGGACGCCATGCTGCAGGACTATTACAGCAAGAATTCGAAGGAATTCGAGATTCCGGAACAGATCAAGGCTGAATACGTGGTGCTCGACAGCGCCGCCGTGGCAGGCCAGATCACGGTCAGCGATGCCGATATCAAATCCTATTACGATCAGAACGTCAGTCGCTATACAGAGGCCGAAGAACGCCGCGCCAGCCACATCCTGATCGCGGTGAAAAAAGATGCGCCGGCCGCAGAGCAAGCTGCAGCCAAGGCCAAGGCGGAAAGCCTGCTGGCGGAAGTACGCAAGACGCCGGCCGATTTTGCGAAAGTCGCCAAGGCGAATTCGCAGGATACCGCTTCTGCTGAACTGGGCGGCGATCTTGGTTATTTCGGCGCCGGCAGCATGGTCAAGCCTTTTGAAGACGCTACGAACAAACTGAAGCAAGGCGAGATCAGCGATCTGGTGCAATCCGATTTCGGTTACCACATCATCGAACTGACCGGCATCAAGCCGGCCAAGGTCAAGCCGCTGGATGAAGTCAAGACGGAAGTCGCCGGTGAAATCAAGAAGCAGCTGGCTGCACGCAAATTCACTGAAATGGCTGAAGCCTTCAGCAATACCGTGTATGAGCAGGCGGACAGTCTGAAGGCAGTTGCCGACAAATTGCATCTGCAAATCCAGACCGCGGCGAATCTGGGCCGCCAGCCTAACCCTGCTGCCGCGCCTGCCGCTCCGTACAACAATCAGAAATTTCTGACCGCACTGTATTCCGACGAGGCGTTGAAGAACAAGCACAACACCGAGGCAATCGAAATTGCGCCGAGCACCTTTATCGCCGGCCACGTCCTCGAATACAAGGCTGTGACCAAGCGGCCGTTTGAAGAAGTCCAGGCAGTCATCCGCGACAAGGTGACACGCACTGAAGAAGCCGCACTGGCCAAGAAGGCTGGCGAAGAGAAGCTGGCAGCCTTGAAGGCGCAAGACAACGCCAGCGGTTTCGCTGCTGCGCAAACCGTATCGCGCAGCAAGAACCAAGGCGTCAATCCACTGGCGTTTGAAGCGGTGATGAAGGCTGATGCCAATAAACTGCCAGCCTATGTCGGCGTCACTTTGCCGCAGCAAGGCTACGTCCTGTATCGCATCGGCAAGGTCGGGCAGCCGGCTGCCCAGGATCAGGCTCGCCGCGCCGCCGAACAGGAGCAGATCACCGGCATCCTGGCGCAACAGGAAATGCTGGCTTACGTGGATGTCTTGAAAGAGAAAGCCAAGGTCAAGATCCTCAAGCCGATAGTAGCGGCGCCAGTGGACGGCGACGGCAGCAGCAAGTAAAGTCAGGCGCGCTAGCGGAATAAGAAAAGCCCGTGCAACGCAAGTTGCACGGGCTTTTTGCATATCTGCCTGGGCGGCAGGGCGTGAGCGTGTAAACTATTCTTCGCTGGCCGGGCGATGACCTTGGTGCCGGCGCTTGATCGCGCGCCCAATGCAAGGAGCCAGGCCTCACGCTATTTCACCAGCAGCGGCTTCAATCCAGACCAGACGTTATTCAAGATGATCGGATGTGCCTGGGCAAGCGGGTGGATCCGGTCCGCCTGGAACATATCCGCTTTGTCGGGGACGCCGTCCAGCAGAAAGGGCACCAGCGGCACCTTGGTTTGTTTCGCTACCGTGGCATATTGCGAAAAGAATTTTTCGGTGTAGTCGCGGCCGTAATTCGGCGGAATCCGCATGCCAACCAACAGCACTCTCGACTTTGCCTGTTGCGCGGCGCTGATCATGGCCTTCAGGTTGCTTTCGGTAGCGCTCAACTGCAGGCCGCGCAAGGCATCGTTGCCGCCCAGCTCGATGATGACGATGTCAGGCTTTTGCTGCAGCAAAGCCGGCAGGCGCGTCTTGCCGCCGCTGGTGGTCTCGCCGCTGATGCTGGCATTGGTGATGGTGGCGTCGATTTTTTCCGCCTGCAGCCGCTGCTGCAGCAACGCCACCCAGCCGCTGCCGCGCGCCAGTCCGTATTCGGCGGAAAGGCTGTCGCCTAACACCAGGATCGATTTTGATGCAGAATAGGCACTGTTCGTCCATACTAGAGCCAGCAGGCCAAGCAGCAAGAGCGCCCGCCGCGAACTGCTGACGATCTTGCGGGTCATACGCTCAGTCCGTTTCTGACAACCATTCCCCAATCCGGAGTCGATAATCTGCATGCCTCAGTCCTCTTCTGTTAATCCTGCAGCGGTCAATGCCAGGGCGCCTGCCATCGATGTCCAGCACTTGAGCAAGCGGGTCGCTGACGCCAGCGGCGAGCTGGTGATTCTTGATGATATCAATTTTAACGTCCAGGGCGGCACCACGCTGGCGATTGTCGGCGCCTCGGGTTCCGGCAAGTCGACTTTGCTGGGCTTGCTGGCTGGCCTGGATACGCCGTCCGCGGGTACGGTGCGCATCGACGGCAGCGATATTTTTGCGCTGGACGAAGACGGCCGCGCCGGATTGCGCAAGGAAAAACTTGGTTTCGTGTTCCAGTCTTTCCAGTTGCTGAGCCATCTGAGCGCGCTGGAAAACGTCATGCTGCCGCTTGAACTGCGTGGCGACAAAGATGCGCGGCAAAAGGCGCAAGCCAAGCTGGAGCGGGTGGGGCTGGGCAGCCGCTTGCAGCATTATCCTAGATACCTGTCGGGCGGCGAACAGCAGCGCGTGGCGCTGGCGCGCGCTTTCGTCACTGAGCCGCCGCTGCTGTTTGCCGACGAGCCTACCGGCAGCCTTGACGCTGCTACCGGCGATGCGGTGATCCAGCTGATGTTCGATCTGAACCAGGAGCGCGGCTCTACCTTGGTGCTGGTGACGCACGACGCCTCGATTGCCGAGCTGTGCCGCCAGACCATTACCATCGCCGCCGGACGTTTGCTGCGGCCGGGCGATACGGCAGCGACGGATAAGCAGATATTTCAGTAGCCCGGATCAGCCCGGAGTCGCAGTACAGAATAAGCAGGCAATTGGAGGTTGGTGGATGTCAGCATGGGTTTCGGTAACAAAGGCGATACTTCCGTATGTGAGCGACATTATTTCAGTGGCGGTGCCGGTATTTACCCGCCGCAAAGGGAATACGGAGGAGAGCCAGATTCAGATTCTGCAGCAGCAGGTGGCAGAGGTGCAGGGAGCGTCTTTGCAGAACGCCGGCGACATCAAGGCGCTGGCGGAGCAGCTGGGTGCGGCTCTGCCCATGCTGGAGCGGGAGGTGCAGGCGGTTGACGCCAAACTGGCGCGCGCCAGCCTGTTGTGCGGGGCAAGCATCGGTGTCGCCGTACTGGCATTGGTGGTCAGTTTCATGGCTTTGCTGAGCAAATGATCAGACAATAAGGAAAATTCAGATGGACCGCTTGCAATCCATGCGTGTATTTGCAAAAGTGGTGGAGCAGGGCAGCTTTGTCGCTGCCGCTCAGGTGCTGGATATGTCGAACGCGGTCGTTACGCGCCTGGTCGCCGATCTTGAAAATCATCTCGGGATCCGCCTGCTGCACCGTTCGACCCGCCGCATGGCCTTGACCGAGCCGGGCCAGGCCTACCTGGAGCGGGTGCGCCAGATTCTCGACGAAATCGACGAGGCCGAGGCCGCCGCCTCGGTGCTGTCGACCAATCCTGCCGGCACGCTGCACATCTATTCGCAGATCGGCTTTGGCCAGACCCAGCTGGCGCGCTTGCTGCCGCTGTACTCGAAGCAGTATCCGGACGTCCAGCTCGACGTGACGCTGTCGGACCGCACCGCGGATCTGATCGAAGAAGGTTTTGATGTCGGGATCTTCTCCGTCAACCAGAAATTCGATGTCAGCATGGTGGCGCGCCAGCTGGGCATCGCCGAAGTGCTGCTGTGCGCTTCGCCAGCCTATATCGCCCAGCATGGCGAGCCGCAGGCACCGGAGGATCTGGCGCGGCATGCCTGCCTGAATTTTTCACTGGAACACTTGCGCCATCACTGGACTTTCCAGTCGGCGGAAGGCACCTCGGTGGTCCCGATTGCCAGCAAGGTGATGTCGAACAACACGGAACTGCTGCGCCATTGCCTGCTGGCGGGGATGGGAATCGCCATGCGCAGTTCGTACACGCTGGGCGACGACATGGCGGCGGGCCGGGTAGTGCGGGTGCTGCCGGACCATCAGATCAACAAGGTGGCGGTGCGCCTGGTGTACCCTAGCCGGCGGCTGCTGTCGGCCAAGGTGCGCAGTTTTGTCGACTTCATGATGGCGCAGTTTCCGCATCCGGATTGCGATCCCTGGCTGGTGTCCTGAGCAGGCTGGCTTCAGCTGTTCGTCAGCCGCCGCAGCAGATTGCCTTCCTGCTGCCACAGGCGGCGTTCTTCGCTGCTCTGGGCTTCGCTCTGCAATTCTTCCACGCTCTTGCTCATCTGCGCCAGCAGGATGCGCTCGGCCAGGCGCAAATCCATTTCCACCGGGGCCAGGAAAGTCACGATATCGCCACGCTGGATCAGCAAGGTGGGAAAATTATCGATGTCCAGATCGCCGACCAGTTCTGCCTGGTCTTCGATGTCGATCCAGGCGAACTGCACTTGCGGATGGCGTTGCGCCAGTGCCGTGAAGTTCGCGAAGTATTCCCGGCAGCTGCCGCACCAGGCGGCGCACAGGCAAGCCACCACCCAGCCGTCTTCGCTGAGGATGCCGGCGAGTTGCGAGTGATTGTGGTGGTCGAGAGTGAGGATCCGCATACGCGGTATTTTACCGTGACTGCGCCTGATTCTGGTTGAATAGCAATCCGGGCCGCGTCCGGCGCGGTAAAATACTGCCCATGCAGACCATTCTTGCCATCGAAACATCTACCGAACTGGCCTCCGCCGCCTTATTGCGCGGCGGCCAGGTGACTACCCGCGAATCGGCGGGCGTTCAAACACATTCCCTCGCTATCTTGCCGATGGTGCAAAGCTTGCTGGCTGAAGCCGGCATCAGTCTGGCGCAGTGCGACGCGCTGGCCTTTGGCGTCGGTCCCGGTTCGTTTACCGGCGTGCGCACCGCCTGCGGCATCGTCCAGGGCCTGGCGTTCGGCGCCGGCCTGCCGGTGCTGCCGGTGGTGACCCTGACCGCCATGGCGCAGGCCTGCCGCGATCTCAACGGCGCCGACGACGTGCTAGCGGTGCTGGATGCGCGCATGGGCGAGGTCTATTGGGCGCAATATCGCTTTGCCGACGATCAGTGGCAAGTCATTGTCGAGCCGACTTTGTCGGCGCCGGCAGCCGTGCTGCCCCTGTCTTTGAATTCCGGCGCCAAGGCCTTGCAGGCCTGCGGCAACGGTTTGTCGGCATATGCCGAGGCGTTTGCGGCGGCGCCGTTTGCCGCGGCGAGTTTGCCGGATGTGATGCCGAATGCGCGCCAGATCGCTGCTTTGGGCAGCAGCGCTTTTTCTCAAGGAAAAGGCTTGAGTGCGGTAGAGGCCCAGCCTTTGTATTTGCGTAACAAAGTCGCACTCACTACCGCCGAGCGCGCGGCCAAGGTGCAGCCATGAACGCCAGCGTGCAAGAGTTCCCCGGTTTGCGGCGGCCGCTGGCCTTCGCCGAGATGCGTGTCGAAGATCTGGATGAAGTGGTCGCGATCGAAAAGAGCGTGTATTCCCATCCATGGACCCATGGCAATTTTGTCGATTCGATTCAGAGCGGCTACCAATGCTGGGTGCTGCGCGATGCCGGCGGCGTCTTGCTGGGATATTTTTTCATGATGGCGGCGCTGGACGAAGCGCATTTGCTGAATATCAGCGTGCATGGCGACATGCACCGGCGCGGCATCGGCAAAATGATGCTGGATAAGGTATGCGTCCTCGCGCATCAGCAGCAGATGCAGTCGGTGCTGCTTGAGGTGCGGCCGTCGAATACGCGCGCGATCGAGATTTATCAGCGCTATGGTTTTGCCGAGATCGGCCGCCGCCGCGATTATTATCCGGCCGCCGACGACAAGCGCGAAGAAGCTATTGTCATGAGGCTGCCCTTATGAGCGAAATGACCCGGCGCAGCGTTTTCCTTGATGAAATCGGCTTGGGGCCGATCTGGCTGCGGCGTGAGGGCGTTGTTGCCTTGTTCGAGGAAGCGCCCGAATCGATTGATGTTGCGCAGCCGGAGAATACGGCCGCGGAGACTCCAGTTTCTCCGATGAGCGATCCGGCTCCGCAAGCCGACACCGCAGCTGCGCCGGCGGCGAATGCCGTGCCAGTGCATGACGCATCCTCCTCGGCCTGGAATGACGATGACGTCGTCGTCTCTGCACCGCCGGCGCCGGCTGTCTCGATACAGTCGCTACACTCGCCGATGGCGATGGACTGGCCGCAGCTGCAGAAAGCCGTGGCGGAATGCACCGCATGCGGACTATGCCGCGGACGCAAAAATACCGTGTTCGGCGTCGGCGACAGCAAGGCCAGATGGCTGTTTATCGGCGAAGGCCCGGGACGCAACGAGGATATCCAGGGCGAACCGTTTGTCGGCCCGGCCGGCAAGCTGCTCGACAATATCCTGCTGGCGATGGGCCTGGCGCGCGGCGAAAACGCCTACATCGCCAACATCGTCAAATGCCGTCCGACCGATGAAAACGGCCGCGACCGGCCGCCTGCCGCCGATGAGGTGGCGGCCTGCCTGCCGTATCTGCAGCGTCAGATCGAACTGATCCAGCCCACCGTGCTGGTGGCGCTGGGCAAGACCGCTGCCTTGTCTCTGCTCGGACTGGATCCGTCCACGCCGGTTTCCAAGCTGCGCGGCAGCGTCCATCGTTATGCAGAACGGCCTCTGATAGTGACCTATCACCCGGCCTACCTGCTGCGGCAGCTGGCGGACAAGGGCAAGATCTGGAGCGACCTCTGCCTGGCCATGAGCACCTATGCCAACATCCCCGAATGAGGCAGCAGGGATTGTGGCGCTGACGCCTGGCGGTACTTGCCAGGAACAGTTTCACCGCCGCTGGAATCACTTGCGCGATCCCCACGTCCGTGCGCTGGCATGGCTGCTGGATGCTCCCGACCTGCTCGATCCGCAGGCAGCGCAATGGCAGGGCCGGATCGCCACCTATGTCGATGCGGATCTGGCGACATGGCTCAATGAGCTGGATCAGCAGCCGCAAAAACTCCAGGATTTGCACGGTTATATAGGCAGCTTGCCCTCGACCCGCCTCGGCCTGTATGCGGAAAAACTGCTGGCGTTCTATTTCGAGCGGCGGCAGCTGCTGGTGGCGCACAGCGTGCAGGTGCGGGCCAGCAAGAACGATACGGTCGGCGAATTCGATTTCCTGCTGCGCCTCAATGGCGGCCTGGTCCACTGGGAGTTCGCCAGCAAGTTCTATCTGCTGGAAACCAGCGGCGCCAGCCTGCAGGCGGACGATTTCATCGGCCGCGACATGGCGGATTCGCTGGGGTCGAAAATGCAGAAGCTTTTGCAGCATCAGCTGGCTTTGTCGCAGCATCCCGCCGCCCAGGTCCATTTGAGCGAGCCGATCGTGGCGGCCCAGGCCCTGGTGAAAGGCTGGCTGTTCTATCCTGATGAGCAACTGCGTCTGCCGGCAGCGCTTGGCGTATCAGCCAAGGCTTGCCGCGGTTACTGGAGCAGCCTGTCCGCCTTGCAGCTGGATCCGGCAGCGATGTACCGGATACTGCCTCGGCAGAGCTGGCTGGCGCCGGCGAAAGTGGCGCTTGACCATGCGCTGTCCCCGGTTGACGCAAGACTGGCCCTGGCGCAGCATTTTGCGAGCAATCCCGGGCCGGTGCTGCTGGCAACCCTGCGCCTGGAAGATGGTTGTGGCTTAGAAACTTGCAGAGGCTTCGTGGTGCCGGATGACTGGGCCGGCCGGGCCGCAGCCCAGCGGCGCCTCAGGACGGGGGCAGCGGGGTAGGCCGGCGGCATTGCCGGCAGATCTAATGCTTGACTTCGCCAATCAAGGCCAGCGAATCATGCTCGCGCTGGTTGGCGGCATGCTTGCGCATGATGAGCAGCATGATGCAGGCCACAAACGAGCCGAACATCAGGATGACGATATTCACGTCCAGATCGATCTTGATCATCAAGGCGTACAGCACCAGCATGGTCAGCACTGACAGGTTCTCATTGAAATTTTGCACCGCGATCGAATGGCCGGCGCTCATCAGCACGTGGCCGCGATGTTGCAATAGCGCATTCATTGGCACTACGAAATAGCCTGAAAGGGCGCCGATGATGATCAGCAGCGGGTAGGCCACCCAGATCGAGTGCACCACGGTCATGGCCATTACGACTATGCCCATGATGATGCCCATGGGCATCACCGTCAGCGATTTTTTCAAGGGAATCATGCGCGCCGCGGCGCCGGCGCCGATGGCGACCCCAAACGCCACCACGCCTTGCAGGATCGCGGCCTTGTCGAGCGGCATGCCGAGCGACTTCTCCGCCCATTTCAAGACAATGAACTGCAGGGTGGCGCCGGCGCCCCAGAACAGGGTGGTGACGGCTAGCGAGATTTGTCCCAGCTTGTCTTTCCACAGGATCGCGCAGCAGTTGGCGAAGTCGGCGATCAGCTTGCTCGGCCGGTGCTGCTGGTGCGGGTAGCGGGCGCCGGTGTCAGGGATCTTCAGGTTGAAGATGGTGGCGATCACATACAGCGCGCCGATCACCATCAGCGCGGCATGGGTTGGGGTGTTCAGGTGCCAGTTGATGATGGGTATGTGCCACTGCAGCAGTATCGAGACTACGTGCGGGCTGACCAGGGCGCCGCCGAGGACCGTGCCGAGGATGATGGAGGCCATGGTCAGGCCTTCGATCCAGCCGTTGGCGGCAACTAGTTTCTCTGCCGGCAATAATTCTGTCAGGATACCGTACTTGGCCGGCGAATATGCTGCCGCGCCGAAGCCGACGACGGCATAGGCAATCAATGGATGGACATCGGCGAACATCATCAGGCAGCCGGCGATCTTGATCATGTTGGTGATGAACATGACTTTGCCTTTTGGCAAAGAATCGGCGAAAGCGCCGACAAAAGCGGCTAACAGCACGTAAGAGAGGACAAAAAACAACTTCAGTAAGGGGGTCATCCAGTCCGGCGAGGACATTTCCGCCAGTAAGGCGATGGCCGCTATAAGTAGGGCGTTGTCGGCTAGCGAAGAAAAAAACTGCGCTGCCATGATGGTGTAAAAACCGCGATTCATCCGCATCCCAGAATGTAACAATGTGTCCCCGGCCTGCTTTATACCATGAAAATATGACCGGTCCGTGATTATGACGGATGCAAAAGCCAAAACGTTCAGGCGTATTATTGAAAAATTGCCAAGCCTTTGCCGCACTTGCTTCCGGTAAAATAGAGCGCTCTACGAAACTTCAGCATTTCTGCCATTCATGCCCAGACCCCTCGTTGCTTCCATAGACATTTCCGCGCTACAACATAACCTGCGTATTGCCAAATCGCATGCCCCGCAGGCGAAAATCTGGGCAGTGGTCAAGGCCAATGCCTACGGCCATGGCCTGGAGCGCGCCATGCGCGGCTTTGCCGAAGCCGATGGACTGGCCCTGATCGAACCCGAAAACGCTTTGCGTTTGCGCGAACTGGGCTGGCAAAAGCCGATTTTGTTGCTGGAAGGTATTTTTGATGCCGCCGATCTGGAAACTGCGGTGCAGGCCAAGCTCGATTTCGCGGTGCACTCCTCGGACCAGATCCTGCTGCTGGAGCGCGCTGCCTTGAAAGGGACGCTGGACGTCCACCTGAAAATGAACAGCGGCATGAACCGCCTGGGTTTCAAGTCCGAGCTCTACCGTGCGGCCTATCAGCGGCTGCGGGCGATTCCCGCCGTTCGCAAGATCACGTTGATGACGCATTTCGCCAATGCCGACGATCCGCTCAATCCCGGCTTGCCATTGCAGCAACAAGTGCAGCTGTTCGAGCAGGGCACGGCCGGCATCGAGGAAGAGCGCAGCATCGCCAATTCTGCGGCGGACCTGATGCATCCTGAGCTGAAGTCGGACTGGGTGCGGCCCGGCATCATGCTGTACGGCGCCAGCCCCGGCGGCGCCAGCGCCGAGCAGTTCGGCCTGAAGCCGGCGATGACGCTGACCAGCAAGATCATCGGCATCCAGCGCATAGGCGCAGGCGAGGCGATCGGTTACGGCAGCCGTTTTGTCGCCGCCGCGCCGATGCTGGTGGGCGCGGTGGCCTGTGGCTACGCCGACGGTTATCCGCGCCACGCCCCCAACGGCACGCCGGTGCTGGTCGATGGCGTCCGCACCGTCACTGTCGGCCGGGTGTCGATGGACATGTTCTCGGTCGACCTGACCAATGTGCCGGGCGCGGCGGTCGGCAGCAATGTGACCTTGTGGGGCGCCGGCTTGCCTATAGATGAAGTGGCCCATGCTGCCGGCACGATAGGCTATGAATTGATGTGTGCTTTGGCCGCGCGGGTTAAAGTGCTGGAGTCTTGAGCGCGAGGCAATAAAAAGCGTCCATAAAAATCGAAAAATGCGTCGACAAATAAGCGGACAAATCAGTGATGTATGCACCTTATGAAACTATAGAAGCGAATGGCCAAAGCTAAAACCAACTACACCTGCACCGAATGCGGCGGCGTCGCTAATAAATGGACTGGCCAGTGCCCCTCGTGCGGGCAATGGAATACGCTGGTGGAAACCATCGTGGAAGCCGTCGGCAACCGTTTTTCAAACCAGCACCAAGGCTTGGCGCAGACCGCGCCGGTGATGACCCTGGCAGATATCGAGGCGATCGATGTGCCGCGCTTCGGCACCGGCATCGAGGAATTCGACCGTGTGCTCGGCGGCGGCCTGGTGGCCGGCGGCGTGGTGCTGATCGGCGGCGATCCGGGCATCGGCAAATCGACCTTGCTGCTGCAGGCGCTGGCCAACCTGTCGAAAGTCAAGAAGGTGCTGTACGTCAGCGGTGAAGAGTCAGGCGCGCAGATCGCCTTGCGCGCCAAGCGCCTGGCGGTGGATGCCGGCGACCTGCGGCTGCAGGCGGAAATCCAGCTGGAAAAAATCCTCAACACGCTGGTCGAGCACAAGCCGGAGGTGGCGGTGATCGATTCGATCCAGACCGTGTATTCCGATGCGCTCAGTTCCGCCCCCGGTTCGGTGGCGCAGGTGCGCGAATGCGCTGCGCAGCTGACGCGGGTCGCCAAGCAGTCCGGCATCACCATCATCATGGTCGGCCACGTCACCAAGGAAGGCGCGCTGGCCGGGCCGCGCGTGCTGGAGCATATCGTCGATACCGTGCTGTACTTCGAAGGCGACACCCATTCCAGTTTCCGCCTGGTGCGGGCGTTCAAGAACCGCTTCGGCGCCGTCAACGAACTCGGCGTGTTCGCCATGACCGAAAAAGGTCTGAAGGGCGTGTCGAATCCGTCGGCGCTGTTCCTGTCGCAGCATGACAGCCAGGTGCCGGGCTCCTGCGTGATGGTGACGCAGGAAGGCACGCGCCCTTTGCTGGTCGAAATCCAGGCCCTGGTAGATGCTTCGCACGTGCCGAACGCGCGGCGCTTGTCGGTCGGACTGGAGCAGAACCGCCTGGCGATGCTGCTGGCAGTGCTGCACCGGCATGCCGGCATCGCGGCGTTCGACCAGGACGTGTTCATCAACGCCGTCGGCGGCGTCAAGATCACCGAACCGGCGGCCGATCTGGCGGTGCTGCTGGCGATCAATTCCTCCATGCGCAACCGGCCGCTGCCGCGCGGGCTGGTGGTGTTCGGCGAAGTCGGCCTGGCGGGCGAGATCCGGCCGGCGCCGCGCGGCCAGGAGCGTTTGCGGGAAGCCGCCAAGCTGGGCTTTTCGATCGCCATGATTCCCAAGTCGAATGCGCCGAAACAAGAGATCGAAGGCTTGAAAGTGATCCCGGTGGAGCGCATCGATGACGCCCTGAGCAAGATACGTGACGCTGAGTAAACGGCAGGCTTGCCATCTTTAGCGAATAATCCTGTAGTTCCGAATACATCCTGACATCCTGGTAAAGGTCAATCAAATGAAAACCAAAGCAGCTATCGCATGGAAAGCCGGTCAGCCACTGACCATCGAAGAAGTCGAACTGGGCGGCCCGCGCGCCGGCGAAGTGCTGGTGGAGATCAAGGCCACCGGGATTTGCCATACTGATTACTACACCCTGTCCGGCGCCGATCCGGAAGGCATCTTCCCATCCATCCTGGGCCACGAAGGGGCAGGCGTGGTGGTCGATGTCGGCCCTGACGTCAAGAGCCTGAAAAAGAACGATCACGTGATCCCGCTCTACACGCCGGAATGCCGCCAGTGCAAATTCTGCCTGTCGCAGAAAACCAACCTGTGCCAGTCGATCCGCTCGACCCAGGGCCGCGGCCTGATGCCGGACGCCACCAGCCGCTTTTCGATCGACGGCAAGCCGATCTATCACTACATGGGCACCTCGACCTTTTCCAACTACATCGTGGTGCCGGAAATCGCCCTGGCCAAGATCCGCGAAGATGCGCCGTTCGACAAGGTTTGCTACATCGGCTGCGGCGTCACCACCGGCGTCGGCGCGGTGCTGTTCACCGCCAAGGTGGAGGCGGGCGCCAATGTCGTGGTGTTCGGTCTCGGCGGCATCGGCCTCAACGTGATCCAGGCGGCGCGCATGGTGGGCGCCGACAAGATCATCGGGGTTGACATCAATCCAGCGCGTGAAGCGATGGCGCGCAAGTTCGGCATGATGCATTTCATCAATCCGACCGAAGTAGAGAACGTGGTCGACGCTATCGTGCAACTAACCGATGGCGGCGCCGATTACAGCTTTGAATGCATCGGCAACGTCACCACCATGCGCCAGGCGCTGGAATGCTGCCACAAGGGCTGGGGCCAGTCGATCGTGATCGGCGTCGCCGCCGCCGGCCAGGAAATCAGCACCCGGCCGTTCCAGCTGGTGACTGGCAGGGTCTGGAAGGGCTCGGCTTTCGGCGGCGCTCGCGGCCGTACCGACGTGCCGAAAATCGTCGACTGGTATATGGATGGCAAGCTCAATATCGACGACCTGATCACACACCGTTTGCCGCTGGAGCGCATCAATGAAGGCTTCGATCTGATGAAGAGCGGCGAGTCGATCCGTTCGGTGGTGATCTACTGATGGAAATCATCAGCGAACATGCCTGTTTCGGCGGTACGCAGGGATTCTACCGTCATGCGTCGGCCGAGATCGGCCTGCCCATGCGGTTTTCCGTGTATCAGCCGCCGCAGGCCAGGCTGGGGCCGGTGCCGCTGCTGTTTTTCCTGGCTGGGCTGACCTGCACTGAAGAGACTTTCATGATCAAGGCCGGGGCGCAGCGCTATGCGGCGCAGCACGGCATCATGCTGGTGGCGCCGGACACCAGCCCGCGCGACACCGGCATAGACGGCGCTGGCGACAGCTGGGACTTCGGCAATGGCGCCGGCTTCTACCTGGACGCGACGCAGGCGCCTTGGGCGCAGCATTTCAGGATGTACTCCTATATATTGCATGAGCTGCGGCAAACCGTGATCCAGGAGTTTCCGGCGCAGGCCGGCAATATCGGCGTCTTTGGCCACTCGATGGGCGGCCATGGCGCGCTGGTGCTGGCGCTGCGCAATCCGGACGTGTTTCGCTCAGTATCGGCATTTGCGCCGATTGCCGCGCCCAGCCAATGTCCGTGGGGGCAAAAGGCGTTCGGCAATTATCTGGGAGCGGAGCAGGCCGGCTGGCGCGACTATGATGCGACGCAGCTGATGCTGGGTTTGCAGCGGCCGTTTCCGCAAGAGATATTGATCGATCAGGGCCTGGGGGACAAATTCCTGGCCGAGCAACTGCTGCCGGAACAGTTTGAAGCAGCCTGCGCGCAGGCGGGACAGCGCCTGACGCTGCGCCGTCATGCAGGGTACGACCACGGTTACTACTTCATCTCGACCTTGATCGAGGATCATCTGGCTTTCCACCAGCGGATACTGTCGGCAGATTCCTGAGCCGAAAAAAATCCCGCCTGGCGCTCCGGCGGGATTTTCATGTTGTACTTCTTAATTCGTACTTCTCAATTCCAGGACTTTACTCAGCGGCCTTGACACCGTCGCGTCGCTTCGAAACCATCCAGCCGCCGCCCAGCACCACCACAAAACCCAGCACGTAAGCCGCATAGTTCAGCCCGGGCAGGCTATCCCAGAATGGCTGCAGGACCGGTTCCGTAACGATCATGTGCATCGCGGTGTAGACCAGGATCGCTGCGCCGATGAAGATCGTCAGCGGGAAGCGTTCGATCAGCTTCAGCGCCAGGGTCGAACCCCAGACCATGATAGGCACAGAAATCAGCAAGCCGATAATCACCAGCGCCATGCTGCCTTTGGCGGCGCCGGCGACACCCAGGACATTGTCGATGCCCATGACGGTGTCGGCGATGATGATGGTTTTCAATGCGGCCGCCATGGTGGTGGCTTTCACGCCATGCGCTTCGCCGTCATCCGACTGCGTCAGCAGGCGGTAGGCGATCCACAGCAAGGCCAGGCCGCCGACCAGCAGCAGGCCAGGGATCTTGAGCAGCCAGACCACGCCGATAGTCATCAGCACACGCATGACGACCGCACCCGCCGTGCCCCAGATGATGGCCTTGCGGCGCAGGTGGTCGGGCAGGCTGCGCGCCGCCATCGCGATCACGATGGCGTTATCGCCGGCCAGCACCAGGTCGATCACGACGATGGCGGCGAGTGCGGCGAAGAAGGCGCCGGCATTCCAGTCCGCCATGCCTAGCATTGAAAGTAAACCAGAAAAATCCATAAAGTAGTCTCCAACAGGGTTAACAAATAACCTCACGCATGGATAACGACAGGAGTGGCGGGAAGTCAACGCGACACATTGCCTGCATGGAATCCATGCTGACAAAGGTCTTGCTCAACAGCGCTGCTGCCAAGGTAACCGGGCGCAGGCGTTGTGCCTGTTCCGTGATGACGACTACCTTGCAGAACATTGTGCAGCGAATTAAGGCGCCGTACCGATGTTCAGGAGCTACTCCCCTTTGAGAGGGTGCTGCACGCAGAATGCCGTGCAACTGGGCGCCATTGTACATCAGCCCAAAAAAAGTGGGAAGGGCAGTCAGCCGTGGCGCCAATATTCGGGCTGGGCATAGGCGCGCCGCAAGAAATCGACAAATACCCGGATCCGCAAAGGCAAATGCCGTCGTTGCGCGAAAACGGCATAGATATCGTTGCCCGGCGCGGCGAATTCATCAAGCACCGTCACCAGCTTGCCGGATTCGATTTCGCTGCCGACTTCCCACATCGAGCGCCACGCCAGTCCTTTGCCCGCCAACGCCCAGTCGTGCAGCACCTGGCCGTCGTTGCAGACCATGTTGCCGGCTACCCTGACGGTGACGATCTTGCCGTTCTGGCGGAAGCTCCAGCCGCGCTGGCTGCCTTCGCTGCTGATCGCCAGGCAGTTGTGCTTTTGCAGGTCGTCCACGGTGAGCGGCTTGCCGTGACGTTTGATATAAGCCGGCGAGGCCACCACGATACGCTTGTTGTCCGCCAGCTTGGCGCCGATCAGCGAGGAGTCGGACAAGGAGGCGATGCGGATGGCGACGTCGATGCCTTCGCCGATCAGGTCAACCACGCGGTCGTTCAGGTTGAGGGTCAGGGTGACGTCGCGGTGTTCGGTGAGAAAGGAGGGCATCAGCGGCGCCACGTGCTGCCGCCCGAAGCCGGCCGGCGCCGAGATCAGCAGATGGCCGCTGGCGTGGGCGCTGCGCTCCGAGACGGCGGATTCGGCATTTTCCAGGTCGGACAGGATGCGCTGGCAGTCTTCAAGGAAGGCTTCGCCCTCGTTGGTCAGGGCGATCTTGCGGGTGGTGCGTTGCAAAAGCTTTACACCGAGGCGTTCCTCTAATGCATCCAGCCGCCTTCCTATCATGGCCGGGGCGATCCCCTCGGCGCGCGCGGCGGCCGACAGGCTGCCTTTGGCGGCCACTTCGACGAAGGTAGAAATCTGCTTGAATTGGTCCAATGCGTTGATCCAATGCGCTGCGGCCTCAGGTTTTGGGGAGAGGGAGCTGTGATAAGCTCACTTGTGACTAAAACGCATAGATCAAATGATAATTCGTTCAACCTATGATGATTTAGTTTAAATATACTATATAGCGTAAAAATTAGATAATGCCATTCGGGTTTATGCATAGCCGACATGGTAAAAAGCGGAATGTAGCACTGCACCATGGCACCATGGTGCAGTCTGTAGAAGACACTGATCAATTCATAGAACAAACAGGAGTAGAGCATGACGCAACTGACACTGCCCGCAGGAATGGAAATCAACGGCGCGATCGAAGCCGGCTACGCCGAAATTCTGACCCCCGATGCGCTGGCCCTGGTGGCCAAGCTGAGCCGCGCTTTCGAAGCGCGCCGTCAGGAATTGCTGGCAGTGCGCGTCGAGCGCGCCAAGCGCCTGGACGCCGGCGAGCGCCCCGACTTCCTGCCGGAAACTGCGCATATCCGTAACGGCGACTGGAAGATCGCGCCGATCCCGGCCGCGCTTGAATGCCGCCGCGTCGAAATCACCGGCCCGGTCGAACGCAAGATGGTGATCAACGCCTTCAACTCCGGCGCTGACAGTTATATGACCGACTTCGAGGATTCCAACTCGCCAGTCTGGGATAACCAGATCAGCGGCCAGATCAACCTGCGCGACGCGATTCGCAAAACCATTTCGCTGGAACAGAACGGCAAGTCCTACAAGCTGAACGACAAGGTCGCCACCCTGGTGGTCCGCCCGCGCGGCTGGCACCTGGATGAGAAGCATGTGCTGGTCGACGGCAAGCGTGTCTCCGGCGGCATTTTCGACTTCGCCCTGTTCATGTTCCACAATGCCAAGGAGCAGCTGGCGCGCGGCGCCGGTCCTTATTTCTACCTGCCGAAGATGGAATCGCACCTGGAAGCGCGTTTGTGGAACGACATCTTCGTGATGACGCAAAACGAACTCGGCCTGCCGCAGGGGACCATCAAGGCCACCGTACTGATCGAAACCATCCTGGCCGCTTTCGAAATGGATGAAATCCTGTACGAACTGCGCGAGCACAGCTCAGGCCTCAACGCCGGCCGCTGGGATTACATCTTCTCCTGCATCAAGAAATTCAAGCTGGACAAGGACTTCTGCCTGGCCGACCGCGCCAAGGTCACCATGACAGCGCCGTTCATGCGCTCCTACGCACTGCTGTTGCTGAAGACCTGCCACAAGCGCAACGCGCCGGCGATCGGCGGCATGGCGGCACTGATCCCGATCAAGAACGATCCGGAAAAGAACGAGATCGCCATGGGCGGCGTACGTACCGACAAGGCGCGCGATGCGACCGACGGCTACGACGGCGGCTGGGTTGCCCATCCAGGCCTGGTCGAGCTCGCCATGACCGAGTTCACGAAAGTATTGGGCGACAAGCCGAACCAGATCAGCAAGCAGCGCGAGGACGTCAACGTCAGCGCCGCCGATCTGCTCGATTTCAAGCCGGAAGCGCCGATCACCGAAGCCGGCCTGCGCTACAACATCAACGTCGGCATCCATTACCTGGGCGCCTGGCTGGCCGGCAATGGTTGCGTGCCTATCCACAACCTGATGGAAGATGCAGCCACCGCGGAAATTAGCCGCGCGCAAGTATGGCAATGGATACGCTCGGCCAAGGGCGTGCTGGAAGACGGCAAGAAGGTGACTGCCGAGATGGTGGTCGCGATGATTCCGGAAGAGCTGGCCAAGGTCAAGGCGCTGGTCGGCGATGGCGCTACCTACGACCGCGCCGCCAGGATATTTGAAGAAATGTCGACATCGGCTTCGTTCGCCGAATTCCTGACACTGCCGCTGTACGAGGAAATTTAAGTCTGGCTGGCGGCGGATGCGCCGCTCGCTCGCAGAGAGATAAAAAGGCCGGTCGCAAGATCGGCCTTTTTTATGCTCGCTGGCAGTTGACGTGATAGCGGCGCCGGCGGCGGTCCGGCGCTATTCAAATCGCATAGATGCGCATGAAGGCATCGATGGCGCGCTCTGTCGATGCCTTTATCTTGTCCGGCGTCGCCCCCGTGACCACGCCCAGCATCCTGATTTCCATCCACTCGGTTTCCACCAGCCCGCGCAACTGCAGGGCAGCCACCCAGGCGTCGGCTGTGCGCAACTGCCGCTTGTCCATTGCCTGCTTCAGGAAATTGGCCACCCGGGTCCAGCCCAGTTTCGGACCGCGTTCATACAGCATCTTGCCGATATCCCAGCGCTCGGCGTGGGACAGCACCAGGCGCTTGACCGCCACCACTTCCGGCATCAGGATCACTTGCAGGTACTTGGCGCCCAGGCGTTGCAGTGTCAGGCGCAGATCGTCGCTCTCGACCAGCTGCTCGAATACTGCTTCATAGTGCTGGCCGATCTGCTGGCGCATGGTTTCGACAAAGATCTCTTCTTTTGACGAAAAGTAGTTGTACAAGGTCGCCTTCGATCCCCCCAGGCGCGCCGATATTTCCGACATCGATGCTCGTTCAAATCCTATTTCATTAAAGATCGCTGCCGCGACATCGATGATGGCCTGCCGTCGTTCCTCGCTTTTCTTGCGCATGTGTCAATTTTTCCTGTTTTACGGCATCAAAAGCGCCGTATTTGTGCGTTGCTTTTTGGGCTTGTTGGCGCCTAGTTTTACTTGACGACGTTCAAAAGTCAATACTATACTGTACCGTACAGTTCAGTTATGAATGGATTTTCTCATGCAAGGCTCTCGCTTTTCCCCTCATTTCTCGCCATATCTGGCGCCTGCTCTGCGCGGGATCGCCAGCCTGTGCGCGCTGGCGTTCACCCTCAGCGGCTGCGCGCAATTCTCGGAAATCGGCCCGCGTGCCGAACTGAAAGACATCGCTGCTTACCAGACTTCGGAACAGCTGGCCGGCAATGCAATCGCCTGGCCGGACGACAAGTGGTGGACCGTCTACGGCGACAAGCAGCTCGATGCGCTGATCGGCGAAGGCTTGCAAGGCGCGCCATCGCTGGCCGCGGCGCAGGCGCGGCTGCTGAAAGCGGAGGGCAGTGCGCAGCAGCAGGGCGCCGCCTTGCTGCCGCAAGTCAGCGCGAATGCCTCGGTCAACCATATGAAGCAGAGCTACAACAATGGCGTGCCGGCAGAGTTCGTGCCACAGGGCTATAACAATGAAGGCAGCGCCACGCTCAATTTCAGCTACGAAATCGATTTCTGGGGCAAGAACCGCGCGGCGCTGGCCGTCGCCACCTCGGAGCTGGAAGCAGCGCGCGCCGATGCGGCCCAGGCCAGGATCACCTTGTCGACCTCGATTGCCGCCGCCTATGCCGAATTCGAACGGCTGCTGAGCCAGCGCGATACCGCCGAGGCGGCGCTGCAGGTGCGCCGCGAAACCTACGATCTGTTCGAGCAACGGCGTATCAATGGCCTGGAAACCCAGGGCAGCGTCAAGCAAGTGCTGGCAAGGCGCGCCATGGCGGAAGCCGATTTGCTGAGCGTGACCGAATCCATCAATCTGCAACGCAACAAGCTGGCCACGCTGGTTGGCGCCGGACCGGACCGCGGCTTGCGCCTGCTGCGCCCGGATATCGACATGTCGCATCCGTTCGGCATGCCGCAGCAGTTGCCGGTGAATCTGCTGGGCCGGCGCCCGGACGTGGTGGCGTCGCGCTTGCGGGTGGAAGCCGCGGCCAAGCAGATCAAGGTGGCCAAGGCGCAGTTTTATCCGAATGTGAACCTGACCGCCTACCTGGGTTTGCAGGCGCTGGGCCTGGGCATGCTGAGCAAGGCCGGTTCCGACGTCGGCAGCATCAGCCCGGCGATTTCGCTGCCGATTTTTGAAGGCGGCCGCCTGCGCGGTCAGTACCGTTCCGCCAGCGGCAGCTATGACGAGGCAGTCGCCAATTACGACAGTGCGGTGACGCAAGCCTTGCAGGACGTCGCCGATGTGGCGGTCAGCGAAAAAGCCTTGACGGGCCGGCTCGACAAGACGCAAGAGGCGGTCGCTGCGGCCGAGGATGCTTACCGCATCGCCCGCAATCGCTATGAAGGCGGCCTGGCCACCTATCTCGACGTGCTCAATGCCCAGGACACCCTGCTGACCAACCAGCGCGAGCTGTCGACGCTGCGCTCGCGCCTGTTCGCGCTCGACGTCGCGCTGGTGCGGGCGCTGGGCGGCGGCTATCAGCACGATGGGCACGATGGTCGCAATGCACGCGCCGCCGGCTGAGCAAACATTCAAAACATATTCTAAGGATAGCAACATGTCACACAGCGATTCACAAGTCATCAAGGACCTGGCTTCGGAAGAAGTCATCGCCAAGGCAGAGGCCAAGGCAACTACGCAAAAGCGCAAGAAACTGTTCGGCGCCTTGGCCGGCGTGATCCTGATTGCCGGCGTCGGCTACACCGCCTACTGGCATTTCATCGGTTCGCGCTATGTCAGCACCGACAATGCCTATACCGCGGTGGAAATCTCGCAGCTGACGCCGGCCATCAATGGCATCGTCGCCGACGTCAAGGTGGTTGACACCCAGGCTGTCAAGCAAGGGCAGGTGCTGGTGGTGATCGACGACAGCGATACCAGGCTGGCGCTGGCCCAGGCCGAAGCCGACCTGGGCCGGGCGCAGCGCCGGGTGCAGGGATATTTCGCCAATGACAGCGGGCTGGCGGCGCAGGTGCTGGCGCGCGAAGCGGAGCAGAAGCGGGCGGCGGCGCAGACCATTTCGGCGCAGGCCGACCTGCAGCGCGCCGAGCTGGATTTCCGCCGGCGCGAAGCCTTGTCCAAATCGGGCTCGGTATCGGGCGAAGAACTGAGCAATGCGCGCAGCGCCTTGCTGACCACGCAAGCCAACCTGAAAGTGGCGGAAGCCGGCGAAGTGCAGGCCAAGGCCAATCGCTTTGCTACCGTGGGCGCGCAAAAAGCCAGCACGGTCCTGACCGCCGACACGACTGTCGACACCAATCCGGAAGTGGCGCTGGCGCGCGCCAAGCGCGACCAGGCCAGGCTGGACCTGGAGCGCACCGTGCTGCGGGCGCCGGTGGATGGCGTGATCGCGCGGCGCCAGGTGCAGATCGGCCAGCGGGTGCAGGCCGGCACCGTGTTGCTATCGATTGTGCCGACCCAGCTGATGCACGTCGACGCCAATTTCAAGGAAGGCCAGCTGACCCAGGTCAAGATCGGACAGCCGGTCAGCATGAAGGCTGATCTCTACGGCGCTTCGGTGGAATACCATGGCACGGTCGAGGGCATGTCCGGCGGCAGCGGCTCGGCATTCGCCGTGATCCCGGCGCAGAACGCGACCGGCAACTGGATCAAGGTGGTGCAGCGGCTGCCGGTGCGGATCTCGGTCGATCCCAAGCAGCTGCAACAGCAGCCGCTGAGCGTCGGCCTGTCGATGGAAGTCGAGATCGATACCCGCGCCGCCAAGTCAGCCCCTTCCGCGAACATGTAAGAAAGCGGCATCATGTCATCCACTTCGTCTTCCGAACTGCCGCTACAGCCGCTGCAGGGCGCGCAGCTGATCGGCGTCGGCCTGCTGCTGGCCGCCGCCAACTTCATGGCGGTGCTCGATACCACCATCGCCAACGTCTCGGTCTCCACCATCTCCGGCGCCCTCGGCGCATCCTCCAGCCAGGGCACTTACGTGATCACCTCCTATGCGGTGGCCGAGGCCATCACCGTGCCGCTCACCGGCTGGCTGGCCAACCGCTTCGGCGCGGTGCGCGTGTTCATCACGTCGATGATCATGTTCGGCATTTTTTCCGCACTGTGCGGACTGGCGAATTCGCTCGGCTTGCTGATCGCCTTCCGCGTCATGCAAGGGCTGGCCGGCGGCCCGCTGATCCCCTTGTCGCAAACCTTGCTGCTGCGGGTTTTTCCGAAAGAGAAAGCGCCGGCGGCGGTCGGCTTATGGGCCATGACCACCCTGATCGCACCGATCGCCGGGCCGATACTGGGCGGCGTCCTGTGCGACCAGTACAGCTGGCCCTACATCTTCTACATCAATGTGCCGGTGGCGCTGATCTGCGGCTATATCGGTTGGAAAATGCTGAAGCGTTTCGAGTCGCCGCTGACCAGGCTGCCGATCGACAAGGTCGGACTGGGGCTGATGATCGTCTGGGTCGCGGCCTTGCAGCTGATGCTGGACAAAGGCAAGGAACTCGACTGGTTCGCCTCGACTGAAATCGTGGTGCTGGCGCTGACCGCCGCCATCGGTTTCATCGCTTTCCTGATCTGGGAGCTGACCGAGCGCAATCCGATTGTCGACCTGCGCGTGTTCCGCCATCGCGGCTACTCGGCTAGCGTCACCACCATCTGCCTGGCCTTCGGCGCTTTCTTCGGCGCGACTGTACTGACACCGCTGTGGCTGCAAGGCTATATGGGCTATACCGCGACGCATTCAGGCCAGACCACGGCCCTGTCCGGCATCCTGGCGGTGTTGACCGCGCCGTTCGTGGCCAAGCTGTCGACCAAGGTCGACCCGCGCAAGCTGGTCTGCTGCGGCGTGCTGTGGCTGGGCATGGTGACTTTGTTTCGTAGTTTTAACAGCACCGACATGACTACTTTCCAGATCGGCTGGCCGCTGTTGATGCAGGGGATAGGCATGCCGCTGTTCTTCGTGCCGCTGACAGCGCTGGCGCTGAGCAGCGTGAGTCCCTCCGAAACCGCCTCGGCAGCCGGCCTGATGAGTTTCTGCCGCACCATGTCCGGCGCGATCGCGACTTCGCTGGTCAATACCGGCTGGGAAAACAACGCCACCCGCTATCATGCGGAACTGGCCGGACTGGTGGACCAGGCCGGCGACGCCGTCAACAGCCTGATGCAGTCCGGCATGTCGATCGACCGGGCGCGCGCCAGCATCGAGCAGACGCTGCAGTCGCAAAGCATCATGCTGTCGACCAATCACATGTTCGTGATGGCGGCGCTGTCCTTCCTGCTGGCGGCGATCGCGGTGTGGTTTGCGCCCAAGCCGACGCGCATTGCGGATACCTCCGCAGCGCACTAGGACCTGAAGAAGCCGGGATGAGCCTGCTAGTAAGTGATGGTGACGGTTACCGTGTCGGTATAAGTTCCTGCCGGTTTGTTTTGAGCGCCCGGGACGCGGCCGTACGGCGTGTAGTGGCGAGTCGTGGGCGTCAACAGAATCAGATAACTGTCTGATTCTGTTTGCGTGGTGCCGGAGCCGTCGCCCCAGACGATGCTGCGGGCGGTATCAGTGTAGATGTTGTAGCTGAGAGAGTTGCCACCAGATATTAACGTTCGATTGGCAAAAGTGCCGCTACCCGCATTAATGGCGATGGTATAGCTGCCAGTGCCGATCACCAGCGTGGCGGTGCAAGTGACGGCAACGTCGCCGGTACTGTCGGCGTTGCCGCCACCGGGAGAGGTATAAGCAGGAAACGTAATTCCGGTCGTGCTTACGGTGCATGTTGCAAGCAGGGCATGGGCGCACAGCGGCAGCGCCAGCATGCCCAGGGAAACCAGACATTGCCAGCAGCGTCTCATTTCGTCTCCTGGCCGCAGGAAAACGGCCCCAGCACGGGGAAGGCCTCTGCCTTGGCAGGTGCGGGAATGTCGAAACTGCATAACGGCCGGGCCGCATTGTCGGTAACTGCAATCCTGGCCGGATACGCCATCGCCGGAATAAAGACCTGCCCGCGCAAGGCCACTTCCTGTGCTTCCGTACTGCCGTTCAAATACACAAGGCTGCCGGTCGCCAGCGGCGTTCCTTGCCTGTCCGTCAGCACCAGCGTTGCGCTCTGGTTCTGCTGGGCGCTGAATTTCAGCAGGCTGCCGCTGCGCGGCCCCGGGGTGACGGATTTCTGGTTCAGGTCCAGCGTCATCGACAAGGGCAGGCCGGCAGTATCCAGGTAGACGTTGTTCGGTTCGTAAGGAACCAGGCGGGGAATGAAGCCGACGCCATCCTTGTCGGTGTGCCCGACCTTGACATTGTTGGCGTAGATATCGATAGGCTGGGACACCGGCACTTCCACCATGGCGAAGCTTTCGTCCATCCAGCGCGTCGCCCGGGCGTGGCCGCCGAGCAGGGCGATGCCGCCGCGCGCCTCCAGCTGCAGGTTGCTTTGGCCATCGGCATGATTCGCGCTCATCATATATTCGCCGGTGGCGCCGAGGTAATTGACGCCGATATCTTCGCCGCCATTGTCGAAGAACGCCTTGCGT
Source organism: Collimonas sp. GW821-FHT02H07 (assembly GCF_059421505.1). Classification (NCBI taxonomy): domain Bacteria; kingdom Pseudomonadati; phylum Pseudomonadota; class Betaproteobacteria; order Burkholderiales; family Oxalobacteraceae; genus Collimonas; species Collimonas sp. GW821-FHT02H07. The sequence goes on along the minus strand of NZ_JBWKVC010000009.1, from coordinate 114,761 downwards.
GCGCGGTAGCCCCAGCCGCCTTCCTGCGGCGCGGTTTGCTGGTATCCGGCGCTGAAGGATTTGCTGCCCGGCTGGCCGGTGGCCACCACCTGGGCGAAACTCTGGTGTTCCAGCGGAATCACCCAGACCACGTTGGCCGACAGCGGCCGGTCTTGCGTCAGCGATTTGAGGAAGCCGACGCTGACGGTGCCGTAGCGGCGCAAGTTGAAATTGATGCCGGCATTCACGGCCCGCACATTGTCCTGGCCGCGGTTGACCTGGCTCAAATAGCCTAATGCCAGGTTGGTGCGCGCGCTCAGCGATAAATTGGCCTGGGCCTGGATCTGTTGCGCCGGCGCCAGGATATCGTCGCCCAGGCCAAGCTGCCAAAAGCGTGCGCCGGCTGTCTGTACGCGCACGGTCAAGGCGTATTGGCTGCCCTGGCGGTCGAACTGCAGGTATTGCAAGCTGTCGTTGCCACGCTCCGAATTGCTGGCGGCGACGCCGCCGCTCAGCAGGCCGATATCCGTCAGCGCCACGGCGCCGCCGATGCCCAGCGACTCCCGTCCGCGCATCACCTCGCCATGGCTTTCGACGGTGCTGCTGTTGCTGACGCCGTAGCGTACGGTGGCGGAACTGAAGGCCTGGCCATAGTCGCTGTCCCTGCTGCCGAAATTATTGCGCAAGGCCCCGACTTCATAGGAAACATCCTTGCTGCCTTGCCGCAGCAGCCGGGCGCTGGTGATATAGCTTTGGGTGTAGACCTGCTGCCGTCCCAGCACATCGTGCACCACCATCTGCACATTGCCCTGGCCGGCATACACCGGCAGGTTGTTGATGGTGAACGGGCCGGTGTCGACCGGCTGCTTGAGGCGCAGGATATTGTCGACATAGATGTCGACCACCGATGGCGCTGCCGCCGTGCCGCTGAATGCCGGCAGCGGTATCGCCTGATAGCCGGGAATGGTGGAGAATTTGGTGTGCCATTGAATGCCGCCGAAATACACCTGGCGCGAAAGGGCGCTGCTGCCGGTGACGCTGTCGCCCAGCACCAGGGTGGCCTGCTGTGCCGGGAAATCCCGGGTGTACTGGCTGTCGAGCCGGAACACCGAGCGCTTGCCGGTCAGGTCCTGGCCGACAAAGCGGCTGGTGTAGGTGCCGCCGCCGCTGAACACGCCGACTTCCGTCACCGCGGAAAGATTGTTTTGACCCTGGCCCTTGGCGTAATTGATGTCGTAGTTCAGGAAGGCGCCGGTTTCGGAAGTCTGTTCCAGCAATTGACGGTGATCGCCAAGATTGAATTCCGAGTCGATGAAGGCGCTTGCCTGCGCCTGGATGACCAGCGTCTGGGTGCGGCTTTCGATCTCGGCGCGGACGCCAGGCAGGGCTTCCAGCGGATAGTAGTTTTCCTGATGGCTGCTGATGGCGGCAGTATTCGGCAAGCGCAAGCGGGCCTCCGTCAATAACTGCGACGGCACGATGATGCCATTTGCCGCAGTGCGCAGAATAAGCGTTGCGTCCGTCAATTTCTTGTCGTTGACGACAACGGCCAATAATATTTCCTGCTCTGCCGATGGCTTCTCCGCCGCGGCCGGCGCCGGGGTTTGGCAGGCGATCAGGCTAGCGGCTAGATACCTGGTCAGCCTCCAGCGTGAGGTGTTCTTCAATCTCGCCCTTGTCTGTCTGAATGTGCAGCCGGACCGCGCCGTCACGGATTTTCCCGTTCGCCAAGGACCATTCCTTGCGCTGGCCCGGCAAAACATAAGCAGGTGTGCCGATTTGCACCGCATCCTTGTCTTCGGCGTTGCGGAGCAGGATGCGGTTGATCTTGCTGTGGACGTTGCCCTCGTTGGCGGCGCTCAGCAACAGCGCGCCGGACACGTGCTTCAACTGCCAGGAAATCTTTTCCTGGCGGATCTTCGGGCCGATGAATACCGGAATGCTGACCCTCAGCAAAGTCTTCAGGCCGGGCCCTTGCAAGCCGGCTTGCGGAACTTCATCGATCAGCAGCCGATAGCTTTTCTCGCTGGGCGAGTTTTCCGGATGACGCAGGCCGAAGCGCAGGAATTGCATCTGGTCCGGCTCGATGGTGAAGATCGGCGGATTCAGCAGCAGTGCATCGGTATCGCTCAGCACCTCCTGACTGCCATCGGTGCTCCAGTCGACTGCTTGCACCTGGATGCGCACCGGCTGGTCGCCGGTATTCCTGATTTGCAGCACGCCGGCACTGCGCTCGCTGCTGAGGCTGAAGCCGATCGGATTGACGTTGAACGATGCTGCCGGCGCGTTGTTGGCCAGGCCTATGCATAACCCTGCGAGCAGACACCGCCACGTATTCAGCATGAGCGCCATTGATCGCCCCGCTTAAAACGTGACGGTGGCAACGACGGTATCGGTATAGGTTGCAGCAGGCTGGGACTGGGCGGCCGGGATGCTGGCGTAGATGGTGATCGGCGTTGCCAGGCCGGTGGCGGTGACCGCGGCTGGCGCGGTGCCGGCAGTGTTGCCCCAGGTTACGGTATGGCCGCTGTCGGAAAACAGGCCATAGTTGAGGTAGGTCGGGCTGCCGCCGCCGCTGGACAGGCGGCGCAGCGGCACTGCGTTGGTCGAACCGGTATTGGCATTGGCGCCCTGGCCCAGGGTAATCACCGGACTGGCGCCGACGGTGCAAGTGGTGGAGACGCTGGCTGTCGTGGTCTGGGGCGTCGACAGGTTGGCGACAATCGGATCGTAGGTGGTGGTGAAGCCGGTCGTGGAGATGATGCAATTGTTGGAAATGGTGACCGTATTGGTCATGGTCGCCGTGGCGGTGCTTGCGGAAGCGGTGTTGGAAACAGTGCTGTATGCCGTTGCTGACGCGATAATCAAAATGCCGTTCCGTACAAACTTTTTCATGACAAATCTCCCGATTGACATTTTTCGTTGTGGAAACCCAGGTAAACGCCTGGACATTTGTTTATGCCGCACTTCCCCAATAAAATTTCCCTAAAGGAAATATTTCTTTGAGCCATTATTGGCTTCATAGAGAAGCGGCGTCAAGTTACATTTTGTAGATGCATTTTGTATTTTGTTAAACATGCAAAAATCCTTCGCGTTTGCGAGTATCGCGCTCTCGATCAGCAAATGTCATTCAGGAAGGATTGTTAAATCGACTTATTGTTGCTTTTAAAATGCAACAATTGTATGATGAGGACATCCCGGACCCATGTTCCGCTCCTGGCAGGAAGCAAAGTCATGCAATTCACCAAATTTACAGATTTCGGCTTGCGCGTTTTGATGTATCTGGCGGCCACGCCGGAGCAGGGCGTGATTACGGTAGGCGAGCTGGCGAGTCATTTCGATATCCCCAAAAATCATCTGAACAAGGTGGTCAACCGCCTGGTCAAGCTGGGCTGGATCAGCGCCACGCCGGGCCGCAACGGCGGCCTGCGGATGGCGCAGGCGCCGGCCGGTTTGCTGCTGGGCGACATCCTGAGCGCGCTGGAAGGACACAAGGGGCTGGTGGATTGCGATGAGCCGCCATGCGCATTGCGCGGCAGCTGCCACTTGAAGCGGGTGCTGGATATCGGCCAGCGCGAATTCTATGCCGGCATGAACCGGCATAACCTGGCCGAACTGGTGATGTCGCCGACCTCGACGGTGATTGCGCGCATGCAGTTCCAGCCGATGGCCGCACACTGATTTCATCGATTTCCGGAGCGCCGCCGCTTCCTTTCCGGGCAGATATGGCGGCGCGTTTTTTTAATCTAATTGTAGTATTTTAAATGTCACAATAGGAGTTTGATATGCTTTCAGCCGCTTCCCGTCCCTACATTGCCGCTTCCGTTCCTGTCCTGCGCGAGCATGGCGTCACCATTACCCGCTGCTTCTACCAGCGCCTGTTTGCCGCGCATCCCGAACTGAAGAACATCTTCAACATGCCGAACCAGGAATCCGGCGCCCAGCAACAGGCGCTGGCCTCAGCCATCTTTGCCTATGCGGCCAACATCGATAATCCCGCCGCGCTGGCGCCGGTCATCAGCCGCATCGTGCAAAAGCACGTCAGCCTGGGAATCCGCGCCGAGCACTATCCGATCGTCGGCAAGCATCTCCTGGACGCCATCGCCGACATCCTCGGCGCCGCAGCCACGCCGGAATTGCTGGCCGCCTGGGCCGAAGCCTACGGCTTGCTGGCCGACACCCTGATCGCGGAAGAGCGCAAGCTGTACCAGGCGCATGGCGTCGAGCCGGGCGAATATCGCGCGGTCAGGATAGTCCGCAAGCAGAAGGAAAGCGACACCGTCAGTTCCTTCTATCTGCAGGCCAGCGACGGTGCCGAACTGCCGCCATTCCAGCCTGGCCAGTACATCAGCGTGGCCGTCAATGTCGCCGAATTGTCCTTGCGCCAGCTGCGCCAGTACAGCCTGTCCGGCGCGCCGGACAGCGGCCACTGGCGCATCAGTGTCAAGCGCGAGGAGGGCAGTCCGGCCGGACTGGTGTCGAACCTGTTGCACGACCAGTTCCAGGAAGGCGACGTGCTGTGGGTCAGCCCGCCCTGCGGCGATTTCGTGCTGGCCCCGGATGACATGGATACGCCGCTGGTGCTGATCAGCGCCGGCGTCGGCGTCACGCCGATGATGAGCATGCTGCACAGCAGCCTGCAGTTGAGCCCGCAACGGCCGGTCAACTTCCTGTATGCCACGCTTGATGGCCGGCATCATCCGCTCAAGCGCGAACTGGACAGCCTGCTGCTGCGGCACAGCCGGATGCAATCCTATGTGGCTTACGAAAGGCCGGCGGCGAATGATTGCGTGCCGCAGGATTACCAGCAGCAAGGCTACCTGCAGCTGGCGGCCGTGCCCGATGCGCTGCTGCCGCAGAACGCCGCGTACTTCCTGTGCGGCCCGGCGCCGTTCATGCGCGCCCAGCGCAATGCCTTGCTGGCGCGCGGCGTGCCGGAACGGCAGATCCAGCAAGAAGTCTTTGGTCCTTCCTTGCTCGAACACCTGCAATAGGCGATAGGCAAGCGGCAGGCAGGCGAGGCCGCCTGCGGCTGAAACGGCCACGCATTTTCCAGCCGCTTCAGCCGCGGCAAATCGTTCTTCCGATTGTCAAACAAGAGCGCAAATACGGCCGAATGAATGTCAAATGGTCGCCGCTAAATCTGAGCTGCATTCCTGATGACGATTCTCATTTCTATGTGGTAATGTCTCACTCCTAAAAATTATTTAATGTTAGAAAGACGATGCGAATTCATTGGCTTTTTGCGGTACTGCTGGTTCCAGGCATGAGCATGGCGGCGGAGGGGATGTGGACCTTGGACAACTTGCCGAAGGCGAAGATGCAGGCCGAGTACGGGTTCACCCCGAGCGATGCATGGATCAAGCGCACCATGCTGGGGTCGGCACGGATTGCCGGCGGCTGTTCGGCGTCCTTTGTGTCGAAAGACGGGCTGGTGATGACCAATCATCACTGCGCATCCGAATGCCTGGACCAGATGTCGACGGCGAAAAAGAACCTGATCAAGGACGGCTTCCTGGCCAAGAACCGCGAGCAGGAACTGAGCTGCCCGGAAATCGAGCTGAACCGTCTGGAGCAGATCACCGACGTCACCGGCGAGGTCAAGAAAGCCACCGCAGGGCTGGACGGCGCCGCCTTCAAGAACGCGCAGAATGCCGTCAAGGCCAAGCTGACATCGGCCTGCGTCGGCAACGACAAGGAAACCGTCCGTTGCGACGTCGTCGACCTGTATCACGGCGGCCAGTACCAGGTTTATAAATACCACCGCTTCCAGGACACGCGCCTGGTGTGGGCGCCGGAAAAGGCTGCCGCGTTCTTCGGCGGCGATCCGGACAACTTCAATTTCCCGCGCTACGACCTCGACATCACTTTGCTGCGCGCCTATGAAGACGGCAAGCCGGCCAAGATCGAGAACTATTTCCCGTTCAGCAAAGACGGTGCGCAAGACGGCGAAATGGTGTTCGTCACTGGCCAGCCGGGTTCGACCCAGCGCCAGCTGACCGTCTCGCAACTGACCACCATGCGCGACCTGACCCTGGTCAACACGCTGATCCGCTTGTCCGAATTGCGCGGCGTGCTGGAACAGTACAGCAAGAGCAGCCCGGAAGCAGCGCGCAATGCGGGACAGATGCTGTTCGGCGTGGAAAACGGCTACAAGGCTTTGCGCGGCCGCCTGAGCGCCCTGCAAGACCCGGTGCTGATGCAGCAGAAGCAGGACGACGAAACCGCCTTGCGTAAATTCGTGGCGCAGACGCCGGCGCTGCAAGCCAAGGTCGGCGGCGCCTGGGATGCGATTGCCGCTTCCCAGCAAGCCTATCGCCAGATCGAAGCGCCTTACGGCATGATCGAAGGCGGCCGCGGCTTCAGCAGCAAATACTTCAGCTACGCGCGCGACCTGGTGCGCGGTGCGGAAGAACGCGCCAAGCCGAACGGCGAACGCCTGCCGGAATATGCCGACGCCAAGCTGCCGGAAGTAGAGCAGGAATTGTTTTCCACGGCCCCGGTTTATCCTGATTTCGAAAAAGTGACGCTCGGGCTTTCATTCACCAAGATGCGTGAAATCCTTGGCACCGACGACGCTTTCGTCAAGCAGGTGCTGGGCAAGCAGTCGCCGGACCAGCTCAGCGCTGCCTTGATCGACAACACCAGGCTGGGCGACCCGGCCGTACGCAAGGCCTTGTGGCAGGGCGGCAAGGAAGCCATCCTGAAATCCGACGATCCGTTCATCAAGATGGAACTGGCGCTGGATCCGGCCGCGCGCGCGATCCGCAGCCGTTATGAAAAAGAAGTGGAATCGGTTCAGCAAAAGAACTCGGAACTGATCGCCCAGGCCCGTTTTGCCCAGCAAGGCACCAGCGCCTATCCGGATGCGACTTTTACCCTGCGCCTGTCGTATGGTGAAGTGAAGGGCTGGAAAGACGGTGACCAGCAGATTCCGCCGTTCACCGCCATCGGCGGCGCCTTTGCCCGCGACACCGGCGCCGATCCGTTCGCCTTGCCGGCTTCCTGGCATGCCGCCAAGAGCAAGCTGAACCTGGCGCAACGCTATAACCTGGCTACCACCAATGACGTCATCGGCGGTAATTCCGGCAGCCCGATGATCAACCGCAACGGCGAAATCGTCGGCCTGATTTTCGACGGCAATATTCACTCGCTGGGCGGCGCCTTCTGGTACGACGCGCGTTACAACCGTTCGGTGGCGGTGCACAGCGGGGCGATCCTGGAAACCCTGGAAAAAGTCTATGGCGGCGGCGAGCTGGCCAAGGAAATCCAGGCACACTAGAAAAAGCCCATTTCTCATATAATGAATCCCTCCCGGTGGCGACGCCGGGAGGGATTTTTCATTGCAGCTCCCGTCGATAGCCTATCTTCAAGGAGAGTGATTTGGAAATTTTAATTCTCGGCCTGCTGCTCTTCATCGGCCTTCACCTGATTCCCGCCTTGCCGCCCCTGAAAGCCGGCCTGCAGCAATCGCTGGGCGAAAACCGCTACAAAGCCATGTTCGCCATCCTGGCTGCGCTTGGACTGATCCTGATCATCGTCGGCTACGCCAAGGCGCCGGCCGAACCGCGGTTTTTCAACTCGTTCATTGGCGCGAGGCATGGCGCTCCGCTGGCCATGGCGATCAGTTTCATCCTGCTGGCGGCGGCAAACATGAAAGGCCACATCCGCGCCTGGGTCAAGCATCCCATGCTGCTAGGGGTAGGCATCTGGGCGCTGGTGCATCTGCTGGCCAACGGCCACGAAAAGGCGACCATTCTGTTTTCCGCGTTCCTGGCTTTTGTCGTGATCGATTTGATTTCAGTGCTCAGGCGCGACAGCTACAAACCGTTCGAGCCGGCGCTGAAGTACGATGTGATCGCGGTGGCGTCGGGATTGCTGCTGGCGCTGCTGGTGATGACTTTTCATCGCCAGCTGATGGGAGTGGCGGTGGTGCCGTGGGGACGGTAACAAAGTCAGCCGCGTTGCAAATGCTCTTTTAACTCCGGATCGGCCTTGTTTTTGATAAGCTTCGTGATCCTGGGGCTCTACCTGTCGCGCCACTTCGGCGCAGTCCGCCGGAACAATAATCCGCGATAAAGCCTGGCCGTCAGCGCTCCTGCAGCAGTTGGTTCAGCAGTAGCCGGACTTCCGGAATCAGCTCGCCCGCGGTCAGGCCGACCGGTCCCATGCCCTGTTCGACCAGCTGGTCGGCGGCGCGGCCGTGCAGCCATGTTGCCGCCAGCGCCGCTTCCCATTGCGGCCAGCCTTGCGCCAGCAGGGCGCCGCAGATGCCGGACAAGACATCGCCGCTGCCGGCGGTAGCCAGCGCCGGATTGCCGGTGGGGTTGACCGCCACTGCGCCGTCGGCGCGGGCGATGATGCTGCCGGCGCCCTTCAGCACCACTACCGCATTGAAGCGGCAAGCCAGCTTGCGCGCCGCCGTCACCCGGTCGGCCTGGATTTCGCTGGTGCTGAGGCCGAGCAGGCGCGCGGCTTCCAGCGGATGCGGCGTCATCAGTATGGCGTGCTGGCGCTGCGCTGCCTGGATCTGCAGCTGCGGCTGGCGCGCCAGCAGATTGAGAGCGTCGGCATCCAGCACCAGCCAGCTGAGCGCATCCAGGGCGCGCGTCAGCAAGGCCTGCGCGCTGTCGGCCATACCCATGCCGGGACCGAGCACCAGCACGGCGGCGGAAAAATCCAGATCGTCGGCGTGGCGGCACATCAGTTCCGGCTGCATGCTGTCATATGCCGGCGGATTGTCCGCAAAGCCGACCAGCACACGGCCGGCGCCGCACTTGATGGCGGTGCGCGCTGCCAGGATCGGCGCGCCGGTCATGCCGGGCGCGCCGCCGATCACGGCGACATTGCCGAAACTGCCCTTGTGCGAATTGCGTCTGCGCGGCAGCAGGTAGTCGCGGAACAGATCCGGATGATTCAGCCACATGCCCGGCGCCGGCAGGTGCTGCTCTGCAATCTCCAGCGTCGCCAGTTCGACGCTGCCGGCATAATCGGGACCGTCGCCGGTATGCAGGCCGGCTTTGTCGGCGATGAAGGTGATGGTGTGGCTGGCGGCGACGGCGATGCCGCTGGCGCCGCCAAGCACGGCGCCGGTATCGGCATCCAGGCCGCTCGGCACATCCAGCGCCAGCAGCGGGCAGGGCATGGCGTTCACTGCCTGCACCAGGCTGCGCCAGTCGCCGTCGAGCGGGCGGCTGAGGCCGATGCCGAACAAGCCATCGATGACCAGCGTCCATTGCGCGCCGTCAATGTCGGCAAACTGTTCAGGCGGCATCAGGTGCACGCCTTGTTGCTGGGCGCGGACCAGCGCCTGGGAGGCGTCCGGCGGCAATTGGGAGGGCGGAGCTGTCAGCAAAACCAGCACTTCGGCGCCGGCTTCGGCCAGGCCGGCCGCCGCTTCCATGGCGTCGCCGCCATTGTTGCCGGGACCGGCCAGCACCAGGATGGCGGCGCTGTGAGGCGGGCAGGGGAGCAGGCGCAGGGCGGCTTGGGCAGCGGCTTGGCCGGCGCGTTGCATCAGGGTATAGGAGGGCAGGTTGCGCAAGGCTGCCTGCTCGATTTTCCGGATGTCGGCGATGGAGTAGATGGCGCTCATGTTGGGACCTTGTCCATTCAGTGGGGACAGAGCCATTTTACGACGATACGGCCGGCCGTAAAAAAACTCTGATTCTGCGTGGCTGCGCCAGCCGGACATCCGTCGCGGCGTGTTTTAACGGTAACGCGCAACGGTCAGGCCGTCCAGGTCTACTTCCGGCACGCGGCCGGAGACCTGGTCGGCCAGGACCTTGGCGGCGCCCAGGGCCATGCTCCAGCCGGAACCGCCGTGGGCGATGTTGACGAACACATTGCTGGCGCCGGTCGGTCCGACCAGCGGCACTTCGTCGGCCAGCATCGGCGTGTGGCCGCACCAGAAGCTGGCGCTGTTGAAATTGGCGGCGTCGGGGAACCAGTCGTGCGCCACTTTCAGCAGGGTGCGCAGGGCCTTGTCGTCGAAGGCCATGTCCTTGGCGCCGAATTCGGCGATCCCGGCCAGGCGCATGCGAGCGCCGATGCGCGCCATGGTGATCTTGTAGCTGTCGTCCAGCACCGCCATCTGCGGCGCCACCTCATAGTTCTTGACGCTGGCGGTGGCGGTATAGGTCTTGATCGCGTGCAGCGGCAAGCGCAGTCCCAGCGGCCGCAGCAGCTGGGCGCTGGCGCTGCCGGCGGCGCACACCACGGCATCGGCGTTCAGGATTTCGCCGCCTATGTGCAGGCCGACCCGGGCGCCTTGCGGATCGATGGCGGTGACCGTGCTGTCGAAATGGAACTGCACTCCCAGGCCCTGCAGGATGGCTTTCAGCTGCTTGGTGAACAGGGTGCAGTTGCCGGAGCCGAGATCTGGAAAATGCAGGCCGCCGGCCAGCTTGCCGGCGCTGGCCAGAGCCGGCTCCAGCGCCCGTACCGCGGCTTGGTCCAGCAACTGGTGGGCAACCCCGCATTCGCTCAGCAGCTCCCGCGTGGGCTGCAGCGCCGCCAGTTCGGCTTCGCTGCGGAACAGGCGCAGCATGCCCGGGCTTTGCTCGAAATCGAGCTGGAAATGCTGTTGTATCTGATCCAGCAAATCCTGGCTATAGGACGCCAGGCGCTGCATCTGGTGGGTATGGGAGCGAAAGCGCTGGATTTCTGATTCCGCCATCCAGCGCCGCATCCAGCGCCACAGGGAAGGGCTGAAACGGGCGTTGAGGACGTTGGCGGCTTCCTGGTTGAACATGCCGGCCAGGATTTTCTTGCGCATGCCGGGCGCGGACCAGGGCAGGGCCGAACCGGCCGACAAGATGCCGGAATTGCCTAGCGTCGATTGTTCGGCTACATTGCTGCGTTGTTCGACTACGGCGACCTGGTGTCCGGCTTCGGCGAGGAAGTAGGCGCTGCAGACTCCCATCACGCCGCCGCCGATCACCACGATTTGTTTCTGTGTCTGTTGCTGTATCACTATTGTTCTCAAGGGGTTTTGCGCAGATATCCGGGCAGGTGGCGCAATTGCTCCCGGATGTTTTTCTGGTCTGCGTACTGGATGCAGCGATCAGAATCATACCTTGAATTACTTGATAATAGGACAGCACCGCAAGCATTTAGTCTTTCCGCAGCGAGCGGCCGAGGGATTGCCGATTGCCGCGATTACAAATCAAAGGCGCCGGCGTCATAAGCCTTGCAGTAGGCCTGCCAATCCTTGCGCACCTGCACCGCGCAACTCTGGGCGGCGTCCAGCAATTGCTTTTTCCACTTCTTGCCCTGGCCGAAGGCGATCAGCTCGTCGGCGATCGCCGAACCCTGGCGGCCGGCGCTGCGCAGCTGCGCCCAGGCGACGATGTCGCCCATGACAGTCATGACTTGCTGGATTTCGGCGGTGCTGTGACGCGGCCGCTTCAGCGCCACCCGGTCTTCGCTGGGTTGCAGGCCGCGCAGCACATACGAGGTCTTGCCTAGCATGACCGGCTGCAGGAAGGCCATGGAAACCGCTTGGCAGCGCCGTTGCAGGGCTACTACGCGCTGTGCCTCGCTTTTCCATTTGGGTTGCGCCACTTTCAGGTAGGGCGTCAATGAAGAAGGTAGCGCCTGCTTCAGGTCCAGCAGGTAGTTGCCGTTGGGAGAACCCTTGCCCTCGACCAGGATCACATAGCGGTCGACGCCCAGGCTGCCGGTGCCGGCGATGCGGCGCGCCACGTCCAGCACCTTGTAGAACGCCGGATTGGCTTGTTTACTGGCGAATTTCTGCATGAACCTGGTGACTTTGGCGCGCTGCTTGTCGGATACCGGCAGCGCTTTCTTGCCGTCCACCCGCAGTGCGCGCTGCTTGCCCTTGCGCAGGCTGCGGCTATCGAGATAAACCGAGCGCTGGCGGCCGCGCAGGCTGTTCAGCAAGTTGCCCACCATGCCGGTGGCGGTGTCGCGTTCGATCCAGCGCGGCTTGCCCAGGCTCAGCGCATTGGCATAGGCGTCGATAAAGCTGCGGCATAGCAGACGCGTATCGGCAGGCTTGGCGGACGAGCCGTCGGCCGCGATCAGCACGCTGGTCAGGAGCCTGACCAGTTCCCAGCTCGCCGGCGCCAGTACGGCCTCGTCGAAATCGTTCATGTCGAAGTAGGCCAGGCGGTTGTCGCCCTTGTAGCTGCCGAAGTTTTCCAGATGCATGTCGCCGCAGATCCACGCCAGCGGCGCACTGCGCATCAAGCCACTGTATGGCAGGCGCTCATAGAACAGATGGCAGGTGCCGCGCAGGAAGGTGAAAGGATCGTTGCGGATGTTCTTGTATTTGAGCTGCAGGCGCTGCGGATCGCGGCCGGCGTTGTATTCCTGGATGCGCTTTACTACATTCACCATGAGAGGCCTCTTGAAAGGGAAGGATTGGCTGCGCTTAACTATGCAGCCAATCTTACTGCATCATCTTGACAAAATCCTGACATCTCTCGACAAAATCGCTGTCAGCGATGACGCAGCCTGCCCTGAGGCGGCGGTGAATTACCAGACCCGGTAAACCTGGCCGGTCTGTGCGCCTTCGACGCTGCGGCTGTAGGCCAGCGCCACGCGGCTGGCCGGCGCTGCTTCAAAGCCGTAGAAGAACGGACCGTAGCTGGGCAGCGATTCCTGCAGCACGGTCGGGCTGACGATGTTGATGCGGATGCCGCGCTTGAGTTCGATGGCGGCGGCGCGCACGAAACCGTCGAGGGCAGCGTTGACCGTGCTGGCGTTGACCCCTTGCAGGATTGGTTCATGGCTCAGGATGCCGCTGGTGAGGGTGATCGAGCCGCCGTCGTTGAGGTGGTGCTGGGCCACCAGCGCCAGGTTGATCTGGCCCATCAGCTTGTCGCGCAGTCCGACCTGGAATTTTTCCGGGGTCAGTTCCTGCAGCGGGCCGAAATGCAGTTTGCCGGCGGTCGAGACGATGGCGTCGACCTTGCCGATCTGCTCGAACAGGCGTTCGACGCTGTGAATGTCGGTGATGTCGACCTGGTACTGGCCGCTGCTGTTGCCGACTTCGATGATGTCGTGGCGCGCCGCCAGTTGCTGGACGACTGCCTTGCCGACTGTGCCTGTGGCACCGATAACCGCTATTTTCATGTTGCGCTCCTTAACAGGTGAGATCAGAAGCTGATTATGATTGCTTCTCATTGGTGGATAAATATCTTATTATTACTATCACTTGGAACTGTTGGTGTTTAATCGAGGGTGAGTGGCAAATCATGGACAGACTGACCAGCATGCAGATTTTCGTCCGCGTGGTAGAGAAGGGCGGGTTTTCCGCCGCCGCCGAGGAAGCGGGGATTTCGCCCACCATGGTCGGCAAGCATGTGCGCCAGCTGGAGGAGCAGCTTGGGGTGCGGCTGCTCAACCGCACCACGCGGCGCCAGAGCCTGACCGAGATCGGCCAGCTGTATTTCGAGCGCTGCAAGCAGGCGCTGCTGGAAATCGCGGCGGCCGACGCCTCGGTCAAGCAGATGCAGCTGCTGCCGCGCGGCGTGCTGCGGGTGACCGCGCCGGCGACGTTCGGCGGCTTGATGCTGACCGCGGTGATACGAGAATACCTGGAGCGTTATCCCGACGTCGAACTGGACCTGTCCCTGAACGACCGCGTGGTCGACCTGGTCGAAGAGGGGTTCGAGGTCGGGCTGCGGATCGGCCCCTTGCCGGATTCGAGCCTGATCGCGCGGCCTTTGCAGCCGTATCGAGCCATGGTTTGCGCTTCTCCGGATTACCTGGCGCGGCATGGCGCGCCGCAAACGCCGCAGCAGCTGCCTGAGCACAATTGCCTCAGCTTCGTCCATGGCAGCCGCTATAACCTGTGGCAGTTTTCCCTTGGCGGCGTACAGCATGAGATCGAGGTGCACGGCAATTTCCGCGCGAATAACGGCCTCGCCTTGCGCACCGCGGCCTTGCAAGGCATCGGCATCATCATGCAGCCGGAAGCCCTGCTGCGCGACGAGGTGGCTGCCGGGCGGCTGCAGCGCCTGCTGGCCGATTACGAACTGCAGCACCGGCCGATGCACCTGGTAGTGGCGTCGAACCGCAAGATGACGCCCAAGCTGAAATCGTTTGTCGATTTCGTGCTGGCGCATTTTGGGCGCGACCGCATTCCGGATGACGCAGTCACGGCTCCACTGTAACAACGATGCTTTCTTCGTAGCTGCCCGGCCGTATGTTCTGGCTGGCGCCAACCTTGCCAAACACGTCCAGCACCACAATCCCTGCGCCAGAGTTTGTGATAGGCGAGGTCGCCTGTGTGCCGTCGCCCCAGATCGTCGTATGGTTCCAGTCTGTATACAGCTGGTAGCCGAGCGTGTCGTCGCCGCCGACCTGGTTCATCCGGCGCAAGAAAAAGTTTCCGGTTCCGTCGCTGGGAGTGACGGTGGCCGTAATGGTCTGGAAACTGTCGCAATTGACTGTCATGCCCCATGAGCCATTCAGCGACGTGGCCTGGCCGGATACATACCTGCCAAACGTAAAATTATTGATGATCAGCGTGCAGGCGCCGGCGATTGCCGGCGCCTGACTGGCATTGACCGCACGCCCATTTCTTGCCTTTGGCTGGGGAATCGATAATGACGGCCCTGATCCGAGCGGCGCCGCGCCGCCGCTCAGTTGCGCCTGCGCCATCGGCAAGACGCTGAGATGCAGCGCCAGTGCAGCCAGCAAGGCAGGCGGCAGATGCCGGCATGACGTTTTTTTGGCGCAGGCATCATTCATCTTCACAATGCACATCCCCCATCTGGAATATCGCTGGCGCGTCAGGCGGCACCGCCACGGTGGCGTGGCAGCTGCCGGCGACGCGCAAGCGATAACTGCCGGCGCTAATGCCGTCAAGTTCAAAGAAGCCGTCGCTGCCGGTGCGGGACGTGCTTGTCTTGCCATCCGGGCCGGTGATTTCAATGCTGCGATTTTTCACAGGACCATCGGTTCTGCGTAAATTGCCGCTCATGGCGGCAATTTTCGGCAATGCAAATTTCAGCAATAGTCCAGCACCATCGGCGGGCACGACTTCCAGCTGCGGCGCGAGCAAATCGACATCCAGCGGCAAGTCGTCCGCTTCGATCGCGATCGTGGTGTCCGCATAGGGCGCCAGTTGCGGGATCAGGATCGATCCGCCGGCATCCGTGCGTCCGATCATCTGGCCCGAGCGATAGACCCGGACATCGGGATATCCGACCGAGGCAACCGCAAACGCCTCACGTATGAATGGCGCCGCGCGGATCTCTCCCCCGACCGTCGCTAGCGCTCCGGAGACCTGCAGCCGCTGGGCTTCGTAGCTGGTAGAGCCGGTGTTGGCGCTGCGCGCGCTGCCGCTCAGTTCCAGCCATTTCGCCTGCCAGTTGAACTCGGCCTCTTGGTCTTTGTTGCCGGCTTGCTCGCTGCCGTACAAGCGATAGCCGAAACCGCCGTCGGAGGCGATATTCTGCGCCGCCTGCAGATAGTACTGCGGCGGGCTGTCCTGGTTTTTTCGGAGGCCGCTGTTGATGTAAGAGCGTTCGCCGAGTGCAAAGCTGGCCGAGATGAACAAGGAGCGCTGCCGCGTGGTGTCGCCAAACGTGGTCAGCGCGCCGACTTGCAAGGTGCCGCGCCCCGGCAGTTTGTGCGACCAGGAGATCGAGGCGTCGGCTTCCATCTTGCCGTCAAAGCGCCAGCGGCGCGTCGCTACCGTGGAGAAGTAGCCTAGCGCTCCCAAATTCTGGTCCCAGCCCAGCGACAGCGCGTCATGCGCGCGGATATCGGGCAGCAGCTGGACGCCAAGCGATGCCGGCGGAGCATCGTCAAAGCCGTTAGAAGTGGCGCGCCATTGGGCACGCAGGGTGGTGCCGCGTTGTTGTGCGCTGAAATTCAGTTCCTGGGCGGAATAGCGCTGCCCGTCATGCCAGCGCGTGGCGGCGATCATTGTCGCAACGGCGACCGTCCCCAGCCGTGCTGTCAGCAACGGCGATAGCCGCTGGTCGCCCGGCACGGAATTGCCGCGCAAGCCGACGGTGAGATCTTCGCTCAGTCCGTAGCGATACTGGCCACTCGCCGCCAAGCCGCTGTAGCTGCCGAAACCGTAGGTCTGGCGCTGCCGGCCGACACCGATGTCGAAATCGTCGATACCCTTGCGCAGCAGATTGTTGGTGAAATAAAACGGCAAGGAATAGGTTTGCTGCGCGCCCGAGGCGTCGCGCACGACAACCTGGATGTTGCGCAAGCCGCCGTAATCGCGCAGATTCTGTAAATTGAAGGGGCCCGCGCCCAGGTTCGTGGTGGCGGTCAATACCCCGTCCATATAGATGTCGGCTGTCGATGGGGTTGCGGCGACGCCGGACAAGGCGGCTGTCTGGTCGCTGATGAAGCCCGGCTGCAGATTGTAATTGCGTTGCAGGCGCATGCCGAAAAATGGCGTGGCGCGCCCCAGCTCGGCCGTATCGATGGTGTTGTCGCCGAGCGACAGCCGCAGCGCTTGCGCCGGCCAGTCATGAAAGGCCGCGGTTTGTATGCGTTGCTTGAGAAAGCCGCTGCCGCTGTTTTGGAAAACGTGATCGTCGTACAGCGACCAGCCGAACAGCCGCAGATGCGACGACAGGCTGCCCTGGCGCGCGAGATTGCCGCCGGCGCGGGTCTCGCTGTAGCTGTAGTCGACATAGGCCGACCATGGCGGTTCTGGCGACAGCGGCAATATTTTTGCGGGCGAAAGATCGATGGTTTGCGCCTTGAGCCGTTCCGGCGGCACATGCAAGTGATATTTTTGCTGATCGAAGTCGGCGTTGACTTTCGCCCCCTCAATCTGATCCGGCAAGAAATACATGCCATCGTCGAAAGGCAGCAAGGCGGGGAAGGGCGCTTGCGTGACGATGCCGGCCTCCTGCAATAGCGCCTGGGGCAGGTACACCAGCTTGCCGTTGGTGCGGGCAAAGACTTCAATATCGGGGCGGCCGTTGATGTCAACCAGCCAGACCGTCGGCTCGCCGGTTTGGGGCGTGGCGGAGGCGGCCCAGCCGGCGGCGGGGATCGAGTGAGAAATGCAAGCTGCAAGCAGCACGCTGCTTGCCATCGTGAAGTCATATCTTGCCATTGCGGCGGCATGTCCCTTGGATGCCGCGGCTGGCTATTTACCGCTGCAAGTCTCGGCGGGCAGGGCGATGCCGACCGGGATGACGCGGCTGTCGGCGCGTACCTGCAGCGTGACCTTGCGATCGCTTGCCTGGCACAAGGCCGGCGTCACCTGGAGGCGGTAAGTACGCTCCGCAGCGGGTAACAGATACCATTGCTTGAATTGATTCTCATCGATGCCTTCCGGCTTGGAGCGGATGGTTTCGATGCGCGCGTGCGCGCTGCCCGTGTTTTTCAGCTTGACGTCCACCGTGCCGGGACTGCCATTGACCGCTACGGCGCTAAGCGCCGGCGCGGCATGGTCTTGACGTATGAAAACCGGCAAGCCGAAACGGACTTCCAACTGGATGGCTTCGCCATGCTGCGCGTGCTGCGCCGGCGGCAACTCGGTGATGTAGAGACGGTAGGCGGCTTCGACGGCTGGCCGCGGTGTACCGGGCTTGGCGCTGACCCGGATGCTGCGTTTCGCATGCGGCGCCAGGCTGAACGCCGCGGGATAAAACGCCAGCGCATCGGTTTTCTGGTGTTGATCGGCCGCGCTCTCGTCTTGCGTCCAGGTCATCGCATTCACGGCCAGGTCAAGTGTGTTGTCGCTGTCGTTGCTGATAGTGACAACCGCGGATTTATTTGCCGCCAGGTCCAGCCGCAGCGGCGTCACACTCATGTTCGCCGCCATGCCCGACCCTGCGCAGGAGATCAGCAAGCCAACAATCCCAGCCGTTGCGGCCCTAATTTTTTTATGCACGATACGCCCCTGTCTTGACGATGGATTATGGTTCGATGGTAATCACCAGATTGTCGCGGTAAGCCGCTGCTGCTGCGTTTCTGACATCTTCTGCGCGGACCGTGGCAACCATCTGGAAGGTGTCGGGCGGCGTCGGTCCGTTGCCGATGTAAGGATTGCCTGGCGGTTCCTGCAAGGCGTAGGGAAGAGTGCCGCTGCCTCCTTCCTGCACCATTTGCCGCAAACCTTTGCCCGCATCATAGTTCTCGCCGTTGCCGAGCTGAATGCTGTATGGCGTGCCTTTCGCGCACCAATAGCTCACTGTGCCCGTCGCCGTTGCCGGGTTGCCGCTGGCGGGATTGAGCACACCAAAGTCGAGTTCGCCGGAATCGACGATGGTGCATCCGCCTTCGACAATCACGCGCACCAGTATGTCGCCGGTATCGGCCCGTCCGTCGCGCGTGGCGAGTTGCAGCAGGAGCAGGAAAATGCACAGGGCAAGGCGGCGGTGGCGTGCAGCGGGCCAAACCGCTAGCGAGTGTGGGTGGCTGCATGGCGCCATGGCGTCGCTATGGCTCGATGGTCACAATGACATTGTCCAGGTAGTTCGCGGCGGCGGCATTTTTGACATCGGCGCTCAGTATGGTTCCTGTCAGCGACAGCCGTTCATTGCTTGCCGGGCCAAGGCCGCTGCCGCTGCTCTTGTCCGCGGCGAGCTGATACGGAAGCAGCGCTGCGCCCCCGCTTTGTTTCATTTGTCGGGTTGCGCTGCCCGAGTCGTAATTTTCACCATTGCCCAAGGTGATCGTGTAAGGCGTATCTTTTGTGCACCAATAAGTTATCAGGCCATCGGCGGTGGCGGGGCTGTTGCTGGCCTGGTCCAGACCGCCAAAATCCAGCTCTCCGATACCAGCTATTGTGCAGCCGCCGGCAATCGACGCTTTTACCACCACATTTGCGCTGGCGGCCCAGGACGGGCTGGCGAACGTCGCGCATAGCATCGTACTTGCTAACAATAACAAAACGGCTTTGAGTTTCATCTTGATGTCCCTCGGCTCTGATGCGACGAATTCACTTCTAAGGATTGATTATCCGATATGAAGGTTGAATATTTCCATGTGGATTTTTTTTAATATAGTCCCAAGCTTGGATTGCCGTCAATACATGTCAATTCCGCAGATCCGCCCAACTGCTTTTGTGTACTGTTTGCTCCACAATATTCGACACATTTTGGCGGAAAATCTTTTACAGCGGCATGGTTGCGCGCATCGGACGCTCAGCCGGGAATTGCGATTCCAGATGCGTCGTCCAGCGCGGCAAAACGCTCGCGCAGGAACGCCAGCAAGGCGCGCAGCGACGGCGACATGCTGCTGCGGTGCGGATACACCATATTCAGCGGCGTGTCTTCGCCGCCGAACTGCTCCAGCAGGATTTCCAGCCGGCCTTCCACCACGTCCTGCCGCACGTCAAGCCAGGATTTGTAGGCGATGCCGATGCCGGCGATGGCCCAGGCCCGCGCAATCGCGGCATCGTCGCTCATGCGGTCGCCGCGCACCTTGACGTCGATCGCCGTCTTGCCCGAATAGAAGCGCCAGTTGTTGAACAGGCCGTGCTGCAGGTAATACAGCAGGCAGTTGTGGCTGGACAAGTCCTTGGGCGTTTGCGGCCGGCCATGCTTTGCCAGATAGGACGGCGCCGCCACGACGACGCGGCGGCTGGCGGCCAGGACTTGCGACACCAGCGTCGAATCGTCCAGCGGACCGTAGCGGAAGGCGACGTCGACCGGATCGCGGAACAGGTCGATGACGCGGTCGGAAAACTGCAGCGACAGCGTGACTTGCGGGTGGCGCGCCTGGAAGGCGTCGAGCCAGGGCAGCAGCACATTGCGGCCGACATCGGACGGCATCGACAAGCGCAAATGGCCGCTCACCGGCCCGCCGGCATTCAATAGCGCCTGTCCTTCATTCAACAGGGCCAGGGCCTGGCGGCTATATTCCAGGAACACGCTGCCCTCTGGCGTGAGGCGCATGCTGCGGGTGGAGCGCACGAACAAACGGGCGTTGAGCTGCTGTTCCAGCCGCTTCAGGCTGGCGCTGGCAGTGGCCGGCAGCAGATCGAGCTGGCGCGCTGCATTCGACAGGCTGCCCAAGTCTGCGGTGTAGATAAAAAGCTGGAGATCGGTAGTTGAATACATTATCAAATTTCAGTTGAAAGTGAATCAAATACTGCCATGTTTATAAAATAATTCAACATTATCATAATGGCGTTCAGGTAATCCACTCAGCTAAGCCAATCCAAGGCCGGATTCAGATTGAAACGGTCTCTACTCCAGGAGTTTGAACATGAAAGCCATCGCTTTAACCCGGTATCTGCCCATCGACAACCCGGAATCGCTGCTCGACGTCCAGCTTGACCAGCCGGTTCCAAAAGGGCGCGACCTGCTGATCGCTATCAAGGCCATCGCTGTCAATCCGGTCGACGTCAAGGTGCGCGCGACGAAAGACACCGTCGAAAAATCGCCGCGCGTGCTGGGCTGGGACGCCGCCGGCGTGGTGCAGGCGGTGGGCCCGGAAGTCAGCCGTTTCAAGGTCGGCGACCGCGTGTTCTATGCCGGCGACATTACCCGCCCGGGCAGCAACAGCGAATTCCAGCTGGTCGATGAACGCATCGCCGGCAACATGCCGCAGACGCTCTCGTTCGAACAGGCGGCGGCCTTGCCGTTGACCGCGATTACGGCCTGGGAAGCGCTGTTCGACCGCCTCAAAGTGCCACCGCGCTCAAGCGCGTCGGCCAAGTCGTTGCTGATCATCGGCGGCGCCGGCGGCGTCGGCTCGATCGCGATCCAGCTGGCGGTCAAGGTCGCCGGCCTGAACGTGATTGCGACCGCATCGCGTCCCGAGTCGGAACAATGGGTGCGCGAACTGGGCGCGAAGCACGTGATCAACCATTTCGGCGACCTGCCGGCGCAGCTCAAGGAGCAAGGTTTCGACAGCGTCGACTACGTGCTGATCCTGAATGACACCGACCGCCATTTCCCGGCTGCCGCCGCGGCAGTGGCGCCGCAAGGCATGATCTGCACCATCGTCGAGAACGCCGCGGCGCTGGATGTCAGCCTGCTGAAGGCCAAAAGCGCCGGCTTTGTCTGGGAGTTCATGTTTACGCGCTCGATGTTCCAGACCGCCGACATGCTGGAGCAGGGCAAGCTGCTGGACCAGGTGGCGCGCCTGATCGACCAGAAGGCGCTGGTTACCACGCTGAACCAGGTCTTGTCGCCGATCAGCGCCGCCAATCTGCGCCAGGCCCATGCCATGCTGGAAACCGGGCGCGTGATCGGCAAGATCGTCTTGAAGGATTTCTAAGAAGACTTCCAAGGCGCAAATTGCTTTAAATGCAATTGCGGGCCGGAGCTTTCCAGCTTTTCCGGCCCGCAAGGCTTTTGCGTGCGCAGAAAGGGTGATTTTGTCATCACTGGCAGGGGCCAGGGGCAGGGCATCACTGTATAATGACGGCTTCTGATTTAACCCGCAGCCACGCTGCATCAACTCCCCCCTCGCCATGTTGATTTTGCCCGGTTCCAACGCTCTCCCTGCCTTCCGTTCCCAACGCCTTCTGGCCCAGCTGCAAGCGATCGACAGCAATGTCGTCGAAGTCAGCGGCCGTTTCGATCATTTTGTCGACGCCTCGACTCCGCTCAGCCAGGACGATATCGGCCGCCTGAACGCCTTGCTGACCTATGGCGACCCGTTCAGCGCTACCGAAGGTGGCGAAGAATTCATCGTGATCCCTCGTTTCGGCACCATTTCGCCGTGGGCCAGCAAGGCCACCGACATCGCCCACAACTGCGGCATGGCGCATATCAAGCGCATCGAACGCGGGATTGCCTATCAGGTCAAGCTGAAGAGCGGCTTGCTGGGCGGCGCCAAGAAGCTGAGCGAAGACAGTGTGCGCGCCATCGCCGACGTACTGCACGACCGCATGACCGAAACAGTGCTGCGCAGCGCCGAGCAGGCTGCCGGCCTGTTCCGCGAACTGGACGCCAAGCCGCTAGCCTTTGTCGATCTGCTGGCAGGCGGCAAGGCTGCGCTGGAACACGCCAACAGCGAGCTGGGCCTGGCGCTTTCGGACGACGAAATCGATTATCTGCTGAACGCTTTCACCAGCGCCAAGCGCAATCCGACCGACGTCGAACTGATGATGTTCGCGCAAGCCAACAGCGAACATTGCCGCCACAAGATTTTCAACGCCGACTGGGTGATCGACGGCGAAGCGCAGGACAAGTCCTTGTTCGCCATGATCAAGAACACCCACCAGCTGGCGCCCAAGGGCACCATCGTCGCCTATAGCGACAACTCGTCCATCATCGAAGGCGCCACCGTGTCGCGCTTCTATGCGCGCGGCGCGGCGGAAGGCAATACCTACCGCGCTTCGGAAGAGCTGACCCACATCCTGATGAAGGTCGAAACGCACAACCATCCGACCGCGATTTCGCCATTCCCTGGCGCCTCCACCGGCGCCGGCGGCGAGATCCGCGACGAAGGCGCGACCGGCCGCGGCGCCAAGCCGAAGGCTGGCCTGACTGGCTTCACTGTATCGAACCTGTTGCTGCCGGAAGCGCAGCAAGCCTGGGAAAACTCCACCGACGTCACCATTGCCGGCGAGGGCAGTGCCGCAGCTTACGGCAAGCCAGAGCGCATCGCTTCGGCCCTGCAGATCATGATCGACGGCCCGCTCGGCGGCGCTGCCTTCAACAACGAATTCGGCCGTCCCAACCTGGGCGGCTACTTCCGCACCTACGAACAAAACGTCGGCGGCAATGTGCAGGGCTATCACAAGCCGATCATGATCGCCGGCGGCATCGGCAGCATCTCGGACAAGCACACCAAGAAGAACGAACTGCCGGTCGGCAGCCTGCTGGTGCAGCTGGGCGGCCCCGGCATGCGCATCGGCATGGGCGGCAGCGCGGCGTCGTCGATGGCGACCGGTTCCAACACGGCGGACCTGGATTTCGATTCGGTCCAGCGCGGCAATCCGGAAATGGAACGGCGCGCGCAGGAAGTCATCAACGCCTGCTGGGCGATGGATGACAAGAATCCTATCCTGTCTATCCATGACGTCGGCGCCGGCGGCCTCTCCAACGCCTTCCCGGAAATCACCAACGACGCCAAGCGCGGCGCGATTTTCGACTTGCGCAAGGTGCCGCTGGAAGAGAGCGGCATGGCGCCCAAGGAAATCTGGAGCAACGAATCGCAGGAGCGCTATGTGCTGGCGATCGCGCCGGAAAGCCTGCCGCTGTTCGAATACTTCTGCCAGCGCGAGCGCTGCCTGTTCGCTGTGGTCGGTACCGCAACCGAAGAACGCCAGCTGAAGGTGATCGATCCGGAACACGACAATAACCCGGTCGACATGCCGATGGATGTCTTGCTCGGCAAGCCGCCGAAAATGCTGCGCGACGTCAAGCACCTCAATCCGGTGCTGCCGGCGGTCGACCTGACCGGCATGAACCTGCTGGAAGTGTCGCAGCGCGTGCTGAAGCTGCCGACAGTCGCTGACAAGTCCTTCCTGATCACCATCGGCGACCGCACCGTCGGCGCCACTTCGGTGCGCGACCAGATGGTCGGCCCATGGCAGATTCCGGTGGCCGATTGCGCCGTCACCAGCATGAGCTTCGAAGGCTACCTGGGCGAGGCGATGGCGATGGGCGAGCGCACGCCGCTGGCCGTGATCAACGCGCCGGCGTCCGGCCGCATGGCGGTGGGCGAAGCGCTGACCAACATTGCGGCAGCAGCGATTGCCGATATCTCCGACGTCAAGCTGTCCGCCAACTGGATGGCTGCCTGCGGCCAGCCTGGCCAGGACGCCGCCTTGTTCGACACCGTGAAAGCGGTCGGCATGGAACTGTGTCCTGCGCTTGGCATCAGCATCCCGGTCGGCAAGGATTCGCTGTCGATGCGCACTACCTGGAAAGACCAGGACCAGGCCAAGGCCGTGACTTCGCCGGTGTCGCTGATCGTCTCCGCCTTCGCGCCGGTCAGCGACGTGCGCCGTTCGCTGACGCCGCAGATTCGCACCGACGCGGGCGAGACCGCGATCATCCTGATCGACCTCGGCCGCGGCAAGAACCGCATGGGCGCTTCGGCACTGACGCAAGTCATGCAGCAGATCGGCAATGAAACGCCGGACGTCGACAGCGCGGAAGACCTGAAAGGCTTCTTCGCAGCGATCCAGCAACTCAACCGCGAACAGAAACTGCTGGCCTACCACGACCGTTCCGACGGCGGCCTGTTCACCACCTTGTGCGAAATGGCCTTCGCCGGCCACAGCGGGCTGTCGATCAATCTCGATATCCTGACCATGGAAAGCGAGCATGCAGCCGACTGGGGCGATTCCAAGAACTGGACCGGGCAGGTGGCAGAGCGCCGCAACGAACTGACCTTGCGCGCGCTGTTCAGCGAAGAACTGGGCGCCGTGCTGCAAGTGCGCGCCGAGCAGAAATCGGAAGTCATGAATGTGCTGCGCAGCTTCAATCTGGGCGCCTGCAGCCACATCATCGGCAAGCCGAACACGCGCGACGTCATTGAATTCAGCCGCGACGCCAAGACCATCTACAGCCAGACCCGCATCGACCTGCAGCGCCTGTGGAGCGAAACCAGCTGGCGCATCGCCCGCCTGCGCGACAATCCGGCCAGCGCCGATGCCGAATACGATCGCATCCTGGATGCGGCCGATCCCGGCATCACGCCGAAGATCCCGTTCGACATGCAAGAGAATATCGCCGCGCCTTTCCTCAACCTGGCTGCCAAGCCACGGGTAGCGATCCTGCGCGAGCAAGGCGTCAACTCGCATGTGGAAACCGCCTATGTGATGCACCAGGCCGGCTTCACCGCGGTCGACGTCCACATGAGCGACCTGATCGCCGGCCGCGCCCGCCTGGACGACTTCAAGGGCTTCATCGCCGTCGGCGGCTTCTCCTACGGCGACGTGCTGGGCGCGGGCGAGGGCTGGGCCAAGACCATCCTGTTCAACGCCAAGCTGGCCGAGCAGTTCTCGCTGTTCTTCCAGCGCGGCGACACCTTTGCGCTGGGCGTCTGCAACGGCTGCCAGATGATGAGCAACCTGAAAGCCATCATCCCCGGCGCCCAGGCATGGCCTAAATTCACCCGCAACAAGTCGGAGAAGTTCGAAGCGCGCTTCTCGATGGTGCAGGTTGAATCGTCGCCTTCGATTTTCTTCCAGGACATGGCCGGCACCCAGAGCGCGATTGCCATCGCCCACGGCGAAGGCTTTGCCGATTTTTCCCAAACCGGCGATATCAAGGAAGCGCTGGTCGCCATGCGTTTCGTCGATAACAAGGGCCAGGTCAGCGAAGGCTATCCTTATAATCCGAACGGATCGCCGCAAGGGATCACCTCGGTGACGACGCCGGACGGCCGTTTCACGGTCTGCATGCCGCACGCCGAACGGGTATTCCGCACCGTTCAGCAGTCGTGGCATCCCGAGTCGTGGGGCGAGGATTCACCTTGGATGCGCATGTTCCGCAATGCGCGCAAGTGGGTCGGCTAAGCCCGGCCGGCAGCGGGCTGGCGCTTCACCATGAAGCGCCATCGGCCGCCTTGTAGGAATATGATCTTCAAATAAAAACGCAGCCGCTGATACAGGGCTGCGTTTTTATTTTGACCCAAGCCGGCTTGCTCCCTATTCTTTGAGCGCATCGCGCCGGAAGCGCCATACGGCCAGGCCGCCGAACAGATAGCCGAAAAAAGCGCCCAGCACGGCGCGCAGTCCGATCTCCAGGCTGCTGTCATTGCCGGCGATATCGATGACGCCCGGCTGAAGGCGGATCTGATCGAGCAGAATGGCGTCGGCAGGCAACGCCAGGTCGACTCGCAGCGCTGCTTGCGCCGGCAGCCGCCGGTACAGCGCAGCCGGGGTTTCATCGGCCAGTACTTTGCCGTGATCGATGACGACGATGTGGTCGGCCGGTCTTTCGATTTCTTCCATGTAGTGGCTGGTGTAGATCAGTGAACGGCCTTGGCGCTTGATTCTCAGCGCCGATCGATAAGTGCGAGGGCGTAAAAAAAGCGCTCCGAAGAGCGCTTTTTTCCAGCGGGTGTTTTGCCGGCTATGCTGCGCAGGTCTTATTGCACCTTGGCTTTGGCGCGCAGATCTTGCTGGTAAGCCTGCAGTTTCTTCTGTTGCAGAGCTTCAGTGATTTGCGGCTTTACTTCAGCCAGGGTAGGGATCTTGGCGGCGCGGACTTCGTCCAGCTTGATGACGTGGTAGCCGAACTGTGTCTTGACCGGTGTTTCAGTCAGTTGGCCTGGCTTCAGCGCCACCAGTGCATCGGAGAATGGCTTCACGAACGAAGCTGGCGTTGCCCAGCCCAGATCGCCGCCGTTGGCTGCCGAACCTGGATCCTTCGATTGCTTGGCCAGGTCTTCAAACTTGCCGCCGGCTTTCAGCTTGACGATGATGGCTTTGGCATCGGCTTCGTTTTCAACCAGGATATGCTGTGCGTGGTATTCCTTGTCGCCGGCCTGTGCCTTGAACTTGTCGTACTCAGCCTGGATGTCGGCATCCTTGATCGGGTTCTTCTTGATGAAGTCGGCGACCAGGGCGCGGATCAGGATCGATTGACGAGCGATGTCGGCTTGCGCCTTGACGTCAGCGTTGTTGCCCAGGCCCAGCTTGTCGGCTTCCTGGATCAGCACTTCACGGTTGATCAGTTCATCCTTGACCATGTTGCGCAGCTCTGGGGTATCAGCCTGGCCGCCTTGTGCGGACAATTGCTTGACCATCATGTCAGCGCGCGACGAAGGAATAGCCTTACCGTTCACGACTGCCAGGTTTTGGGCCATAACAGGCAATGCAGCAGCTGCAAAAAGTACCACCAGTAAACGTGAAGGTTTAAATGTCATTATCAAATCCTAAATTGGGGAGGTTGTTAATAAATTAATGCGAAACCAGGGCAGAATAACCGAAGTATATTTGAAGGACAATTAAATTATTCTTTCCGATTACATATATAAATATGTTCTACGCAGCTTTTGTTTCAGATGGTGCCAGTGCAGTGATAGCCAGTGCATGAATTTCGGCGTGCATCATTTCAGCCAGGCAATCATACACCAGCCTATGGCGTTTTAAGCGGTTTTGTCCCTCAAAAAGCGCGCAAACTATTCGCACCCGGTAGTGTCCGCCGCCTGAGGCGGCGCCGGCGTGTCCCACATGCAGCGCCGATTCATCCTCCACTATACATTCCAGTGGGTCCAGCGCAGCTGTCAATTTGTTACGAATGGTATCAAGCCTTGGGTTCATCGGGGTCCTTGATGTATTTGGAGAGCAGGATGCTTTGGCCGATCACGAAGGCGAACATCAGTCCCATGCCGCCGAACAGCTTGAAGTTGACCCAGGTCGCGGTCGGATAATTGAAGGCGATGTACAGGTTCAGGCAACCCATGAGGGCAAAGAAAGCGATCCAGGCAAAGCCGACGCGCGTCCAGATCGGCTCGGGCAGGGCCAACTGCTTTTCCATCATGGTGCGGACCAGGTTTTTTTTCAGCAGCAGCTGGCTGACCATCAATGCCACCGCAAAGGCCCAGTACAGCACGGTCGGCTTCCATTTGATGAAAGTCTCGTTATGGAAATAGATGGTGGCGCCGCCGAACACGGTGATGATCAGCAGCGAAACCCACAACATGGCGTCGACTTTCTTGCGGCGCAGCAGCAGGTAGCCGATCTGGGCCACGGTAGCGACTATCGCCACCGCGGTCGCCAGCAGCACCGGCGCCTGCGCGGCGGTGACGACGCCGCCGGAAACGAAGCCTGACAGATAGTGGCTGACCAGCGATTGCGCGGCCTCGGGACTTCCTTCGCCCCACTTGAAGATGCCGAAGAAAAGTATTACCGGGAAAAGGTCGAACAGGAACTTCATGTGTTTGCCGTGCTTTCAGTCAGGATAAGATAGGTTGATGGATCAGCCCGCCGGGTCGAACCGCAGCGAGGCCGAGTTGATGCAGTAGCGCAGGCCGGTAGGCGGCGGCCCGTCCGGAAACACGTGGCCGAGATGGGCGTCGCACACCTTGCATAAAATTTCAGTGCGCATCATGCCATGAGTACGGTCAATGCGCTCTTCTACATTGTCGGGATTGATGGCTTTGAAGTAGCTCGGCCAGCCGCAGCCGGAATCGAATTTGGCGTCCGATTCGAACAAGGGCGTGTTGCAGCACACGCAGGTGTAAACACCATGTTCGTGATGGTCCCAGAAGCGGCCGGTGAATGCCCGTTCGGTCGCTGCATGGCGGGTCACTTCGTATTCCATGGGATCAAGCTCGGCGCGCCATTCGGCGTCGGTTTTGACGATTTTTCTGCTGCTCATGTTTTAAGTTCCAATATAGTGTCGTATCACGCCACTAGGACGAACAGCTGACTTCCAGTCCGCGCGCCCAGTCAGGGGGCAATTCGGCGTACTTTGCGTGCTGCGGCTGTTCGTCAAACGGGTTTTCGAGAATTTCCAGCAGTTTCCTGACTTCCGAGAAGTCCTTATTTTGCGCCTGTTCGATGGCGGTTTGCGCCAAATAGTTTCGTAATACATATTTGGGGTTGCAGCCATCCATTGCAAGCTTGCGGCTGTCGTCCCGGCTATTTTCCAGTTTCAGGCGCGCCCGGTATTGTAACGCCCAGGCGTCGAATGCCGCACGGTCTATGAACAAGTCGCGCAAAGGGGCATCGGCGCCGGCATCGTCCAGCCGCAGATTGCCCAGGCGGCGGAAAAACAGCGTGAAATCGACATGGCTGGCTTGCATCAGCGCAAACATGGCATCCAGCAATTTATCGTCGTCCGGCTGGTGCGACGCCAATCCCAGCTTGGCATGCAGCAATTGGTCCAGCTTTGCTCCGTATTGCGCCTGATAGCTGCTCAGCGCCGCTTCGGTCGCCTCGACGCTGCCGATCAGCGGCAGCAAGGCCTGGCCCAGCGCAAAGCAGTTCCAGTGGCCGATCTGCGGCTGCTTGTTGTAGGCGTAGCGGCCCTGCTGGTCGGTATGGTTGCAGATATGGCTGGGGTCGTAGGCTTCCATGAAGCCGAACGGGCCGTAGTCCAGCGTCAACCCCAGGATCGACATATTGTCGGTATTCATGACCCCATGCATGAAGCCGACCGCCTGCCATTGCGCCATCAGATGGGCGGTGCGGCGGGTGACTTCGGCCAGCAGCGCCTGGTAAGGGTTGGCGGCCGCCAGCAATTCCGGATAAAAGCCGGCGATGACATAGTCGGCCAGGATTTTCAGGGCGTCGTGCCGATTGTTGTAATACCAGTGCTCGAAGGAGCCGAAGCGCACAAAGCTGGGCGCCATGCGCGTCACCACTGCGGTCGTCTCGGGGCGTTCACGCATCGCCAGCTGGTCGGAGCCGACGATCGCCAGCGCGCGCGAAGTAGGAATGCCAAGCGCGGCCATCGCTTCCGAGCACAGATATTCACGGATCGAGGAGCGCAGCACGGCGCGGCCGTCGCCCATGCGCGAGTAGGGCGTGGCGCCGGCACCCTTGAGCTGCAATTCCATGCGGCCGCCATGATTGGCGGCGACATCGCCCAGCAGGATGGCGCGGCCATCGCCTAATTGTCCCGCCCAGACGCCGAACTGGTGGCCGGAGTAAACCGCAGCCAGCGGTTGCGAGCTGGCTGCGATGCGATTGCCGCTGAGTGTCTGGATCAGGTCCGTGCTTTCAAATGCGGCAGGATCTAGTCCGATCAGCTGCGCCGCTGAACGGCTGGCATCCACCAGATAGGGAGATGGCAGCGGCGTCGGCGCCAGCCGTGTATAAAAGGCAGCGGGTAAATTTGCAAATGCATTGGCAAACGGCAAGTGTTCCGGCGCGGGCGTTTCCGAGATAGCCAAAGGGATGCTCATTGGTTGCAGTAAAGAATAGTGACAGTCCCCAAGTATCGCATGGCTAGGACGGCCGTGAATGCCGGCAGACGCGCGCTCATGGCCGTGCAGCGAAGGCGCGGCTTGCCAATATTCTCACATGGTCGCGCACATCCGCTGCCCACGTCTCGATCAGCAGCTCGAACCCGGCCTGGTCGCCGGCAAACAAGGCGCGCGTCGCTTCGTCGAAATTCACGCTGTTGCCAGCCATGGCAGACATGAAGCGATACGCATATTCCTGGGCGCGGCGCAGCTGGTCGCGCTGCTCGCCGTGCCGCCGCGCTTCCTCCACGAGCTTGCGCAGGGCTACCGAAGCCCCGCCTGACTGGGCGTTGAGCCAGTCCCAGTGGCGCGGCAGCAGGGTGACTTCGCGGCCGATGACGCCCAGTTTGGGGCGGCCAGGACCGCGCGCGGGTTCTTGGTTGCCGGAGTTTTCTTTAGGCGTGGCGGCAGGGGTGTCGTTGGCCGCCAGGCGTTGCAGCACTTGCTCTGCGCTGCCGCGGAAATCCACTTCGACCTGTTCGCTGGTGACGTCGTCGAAAATCAGGACGGCGGCGCTGTCGTTGCGGTCTATCAGTTCTTTTGCTTTCAGGGCCACCAGCGCGAGCTGGCCGGCGGCGATACGGTGTGATCCGGCAAAGGCGATGACCGGATTGGTGGAAGTGCTCATGGCGCAATCACTCTCTTAAGTTGGATAAGTGATGCAATATTACCCGGGTTTAATTGTGTGGTCAATATTACCTTGGTAAAAATACTTGCTTATGCGATGCAATTTTCCGACGGCGGCCGGATTTCTCAGGCCGCCTTGACTCCGCAGGCTTATCCGGCAATATCGATCACCAGTTTGCCGGCAGCCTGCCGGCACTCCATCAATGCATAGGCTTCGCCTACGGAGCCGAGATTGAAGCGGGGCGAGTCCAGCTGCGGCTTGATTTTTCCGCTTTCAGCCAGCTTCGTCGCGTCGCGCAAGATGCCGCCATGGTGCAGGCGGCCTTCGCCGCTGAGGGTGAAGATGCCGGAATAGCTAGCCGTCTTGAAAGAGAGCGGGGCCGGCGCATCTGGCGAACTGAAAATCGGCTCCAGGACAAAGCGGTAGAATGCCGGACCTGAGCATTGCCTGAGCATCACATATCGCACAATGGAATTTACCCTTATCACTCTGCTGAACGGCCTCAGTTATGGCTTGCTGCTGTTCCTGCTGTCGTCAGGACTGACCTTGATTTTCAGCATGCTGGGCGTGCTGAATTTTGCCCATGCCAGTTTCTATATGCTGGGCGCCTATTTCGCCTATGCCATCAGCATCCAGCTGGGATTCTGGCCGGCGCTGCTGCTGGCGCCGTTGCTGGCCGGCCTGCTGGGGGCGCTGGTCGAGCGGTTCGGGCTGCGCCATGTGCGGCGCCATGGCCAGGTGGCCGAACTGCTATTCACTTTCGGTCTGTCCTATGTGGTGGTCGAGCTGGTGCAGCTGGCGTGGGGCAAGTCGGCGCTGCCGTACGCGATTCCGGCGCAGCTTGATGGTCCTTTGTTTACCTTGTATTCCACCGCATTTCCGGCCTATCGCGGCTTCATGATGCTGCTCGCGCTGCTGATATTGCTGGCGGCGAGCTGGCTGCTGAAGCGCTCCCGCATCGGCTTGCTGATCCAGGCCGCGCTGACCCATCCGCAGATGCTGGAAGCGCTCGGCCACAATGTGCCGCGGCTGTTTACCCTGGTGTTTGCCGCCGGTTGCGCCATGGCCGGCCTGGCCGGCGTGGTCGGCGGCAATGCCTTCGTCACCGAGCCGGGCATGGCGGCGGGGGTGGGCAGCATCATTTTCGTGGTGGTGGTGGTCGGCGGCCTGGGTTCGCTGAAGGGCGCTTTCATTGCGTCGCTGCTGATCGGCATTTTGCAGACCTATGCAGTGGCGCTGGATGTTTCCCTGTTGAGCAGCCTGGCGCACTGGGGCATCCGGCTGGCGTCCGACGCCGTCGGCCATCCCTTGCTGCGGCTGACGCTGGCCCAGGTGGCGCCGGTCCTGCCCTATCTGCTGCTGGTGCTGGTCATGCTGCTGCGTCCGCGCGGCTTGTTCGGGGTGCGGGATTGATGCTTTCTTCCTGGCGCGGCAAATCGGTGTGGCTGGCGTTCGCCGTGGTCTTGCTGGCGGCGCCGCTGGCATTCCGCCAAAGCGGCGCGCTCTCCATTCTGTCGCAATGCGGCTGCATGATGCTCCTGGCGTTGTCCTTCAATATGCTGCTGGGGCAGAGCGGCATGCTGTCTTTCGGCCATGCCCTGTATGCCGGCCTGGCGGCTTTCGCCAGCGTGCACCTGATGAACCGGCTGGCCGGCAGCAGTGTGGCCGCACTGTTGCTGGTGCCTTTGGCGGGCGGCGTGGCCGGCATGCTGGCAGGTGCGCTATTCGGCTATATCACTACGCGCCGGGCGGGCACGGCATTGTCGATGATCAGCCTGGCGCTGGTCGAATTGATGGCTGCCGCGGCGCTGATGTTTCCCGGCTGGTTCGGCGGCGAGAGCGGCGTCAGCACTGACCGCGTGCTGGGCGCGCCCTTGCTCGGCATCGATTTTTCCTCGCAGCTGCAGGTCTACTACCTGATCGCGTTCTGGCTTTTCATCTGCGCCGCGGCCATGTACGGCTTGACGCAGACACCGCTGGGCCGTATCGCCAATGCCGTGCGCGACAATCCGCAGCGCGCTGCCTTCATCGGCCACGACCCGCGCCGGGTGCGTTATCTGATGTTCATGCTGTCGGCCTTCTTCGCCGGCGTCGGCGGTGCGCTGACCGCGATCAATTTTGAAATCGTCAGCGCCGAAAACCTCGGTCTGCTGCGCTCCGCGCAAATCCTGCTGTTCACTTTCATCGGCGGCATCGGCTATTTCTTCGGGCCGATGATAGGCGCGCTTGTCGGCGTGCTGTTTTCTTCTTTGCTATCGGCTTATACCCGCGGCTGGCAGCTGTATCTGGGTTTGCTGTTTGTGCTTGTCGTGCTGTTTGCGCCGGGCGGCATCGCTGGCATCTGGATGAGTTTGCTGGCCGGCTGGCGCCGGATGACAATGCGATTTCTGCTGCGCCTGGCCGGTGCGCTGCTGATGGCCGGCGCCGCCGTGTTCCTGATTGAAATGCTGTACCGGCGCGCGACGGTCCTATGAACGGAAAAATGCATCCTGCCGTTCTGGAGCTGCGCAATCTGCACAGGCAGTTCGGCGCCGCGCGCATCATCAAGGGCGCCGATTTGCAGTTGCGGCAAGGGGAGAGGTTAGCCCTGATCGGTCCCAACGGCGCCGGAAAATCGACCTTGTTCAACCTGATCTCGGGAGGCATGGCCGCCAGCAGCGGCGAGATTCTGCTGCACGGGCGCGAGATAGGCGGCATGCTTCCGTGCCAGATCAGCCGGCTGGGCCTTGCGCGCAGCTTCCAGATCACCAGCATTTTCCCGCGCCTGAGCGTGGCGGATAACCTGCGGGCGGCGGTATTGGCCGCGCATGGCTACCGCTATACCTTCTGGCGGCGCCTGTCCGGGATGAAGGAAGTCAATCATCGGATCCAGGAACTGCTGCAGCAATGCGGCTTGCAGGCTAGCAGCGCCACGCCGGCCGGCGATCTCAGCTACGCCGGCCAGCGCGCGCTGGAAATCGGCATCACGATTGCCGGCGACGCCGACGTGATCTTGCTGGATGAGCCGACCGCCGGCATGAACCGCGAGGAGGCTGCTGCCGCAACCGAGCTGATCCGGCGCGTCAGCACCGGCAAGACCCTGCTGCTGATCGAGCACGATATGGACGTCGTGTTCGGCTTGGTGGACCGCATCGCGGTGCTGGTCGACGGCCGCATCATCGCCTGCGATACGCCGGCGGCGATCCGCGCCAATGGCGCTGTGCAGGCGGCCTATCTCGGCAGCCTGGGGGAGCCGCAGTCATGAGCGTCTTGCTTGAGATCCGCGACCTGCATGCTTTTTATGAGCAAAGCCACGTGCTGCATGGCGTCGATATCGATGTCGGCGCCGGAGAAATCGTCAGCCTGCTGGGCCGCAACGGCGCCGGCCGCTCCACCGCATTGAAAGCGGTCATGGGCATGCTGCGCTGTAGCGGCTCGGTGCGGCTGGATGGCGTCCAGCTGGCCGGCCTGAAAACATTCCAGATCGCTCGCCAGGGGCTGGCCTATGTGCCGGAAGAGCGGGCCGTATTTCCGACGTTGACGGTACAGCAGAACCTGCTGCTGGGGCAGCTGCGGCCAGAGCCGGCGGCCTTGGACCAAGTGTGGCGCCTGATGCCGCAGCTGGCCGCGCGCAAGCATGTCGCCGCCGGCCTGCTGTCCGGCGGCGAGCAGCAGATGCTCAGCCTGTGCCGCAGCCTGATGGGCAAGCCGCGGCTGCTCATGGTGGATGAGCCGACCGAAGGACTGGCGCCGGAGACGGTGAGGGCGGTGGCGCAGCATTTGTCGGCGCTGCGGACGCAGGGGCTAGGCGTATTGCTGGTCGAGCAAAAACTCAGCATTGCGCTGGAGATTTCCGACCGCGTGCTGGTGATGGGACACGGGCGGATTGTGTTCGCCGGGACGCCGGCGGAACTGCGCGCCGATCCGGCGGTGCGGCGTAAGTGGCTGGAAGTCTAGCGCACGCTTTGCATTACCAATAATCTTCCGTTACAAACTGCCCCGGCACCGCCCGCCGGCAAGGCCGCAAGCCGCGCTGGTGCAGGATGTCGCGCGTTTCGGTGATCATTTCCGGATTGCCGCACATCATGACGCGCGATGCTTCCACGGTGATCGCCAGGCCGGCCGCGGCTTCCAGCGCGCCGCTGGTCAGCAGGGTGGTGATGCGTCCCTGCAGGTTGCCGGGGGCGGCCGCCGCGTCGCGCGTGGTGGCGCGGATCAGTTGCAGGCGGGCGCCGCCTGCGGCCAGTTCGGGCCGTTGCGGCAAGGATGCCAACAATTCCTGATAGGCCAGTTCTTCGACGTTGCGCACGCAATGCACCAGGATCAGGTTGCGGAATTTCTGCCACACCGTCGGGTCCTGCAGGATCGAGATGAAGGGGCCGAGCCCGGTGCCGGTGGCCAGCATCCACAGATCCTCGCCGTCGACGAAGCGGTCAGCGGTCATGAAGCCGTAGCTGAATTTCTCCACCAGCACCGGATCGCCCGGTTTCAGGCTTTTCAGCTGTTCGGTGAACTGGCCGCCAGGCACCTGCACCAGGAAATACTCCAGTTCGTTTTCGCCGGCGGCTGAGGTGACCGAATAGGCGCGCCACAGGGTTTCTGCACCGGCCGTCACGCCGAGGCGGGCGAACTGGCCCGGCGTGAACTGATAGCCGGCCGGGCGCGTGGTGCGGAAGGAAAACAGCTTGTCGGTCCAGTTGCGCACGCTGGTGACGGTTTCGGTGCTGGCCTTGAGCGGCGAGACCGCTGGTTTTGGGGGCGTGCTGCTCATGGCAGAGGTTCCTGTAGTGGCCGATCGTGTTGATTGTGCTGGCCGGGTTGATCGTCGCCGATGGCGCCCGGCGCCGCAGTTGCCGGCGCTTTCAGGCGCAAGGCCTGGCGCACCGTGAAAAACGCCAGCAATGGCGCTGCCGCAAAACAGATGAATAGCCATTGTGCCGCATTTGCCGCTCCCGGCAAACCGCCCGGGTCGGCCAGGCCGGCCAGCGAAGTCGCCATGCCGGCGAGGGCAGCGCCGATGGCGGTCGCAAACAGTTGCACTGTGGTCAGCGAATACGCAGCCAGGCTGCCTTCGCCGGGATGGGCGCTGCTCAATATGCTGGCCATCAGATGCGGCATGCCCATGCCGATGCCGAAGCCGACCAGTATCAGTGCGATGCACAGCGGCAGCAGGCCGTAGCTGTCCAGCGCGGCGGTCGACGGCAGCATGAGCGACAACGCCAGGAGGGCGGCAATCACCACCAGCGGCCCGGCCTTCATGACGAATTGCGCACGAGCGCCGCTGTAGCTGGAGAACAGCAGCGCCGCCAGGGTCCAGCCGCAGGACATGATGCCGGTCAGATAGCCGGCCAGCAGCGGCGAGTGGCCTTGGATCACCTGCAGGAAATACGGCACGTAGATCTCGGTGGTCAGTCCCAGGATCATCAATATCATGGTGGCGTACAGGGCGCCGATGCGGCTGCGCAGGGAAAATGCGCCGCTGGGCAGCAAGCGCGTTTTTCCTGCACCGCCGCGTCGTTCCAGCCACGCGATCAGCCCGATCAAGGCAATGCCAAAGACGATGCCGCCGATATTCAATGCAGTGCTGCGGAACAGGCTGGCCGCCGACACCGACAGCACCGCTGCCGCCAGCAGCAATATCTTGGCGATGGGAACGCTGCCCGGCTTGTCTTCCGAACGTGTTTCCGCCGGAATTTTCAGCGTGAACTGCACCAGCAGCGCGAGTATGACAGCCGCCGGCAACAGCGACCAGAACGCGCCGCGCCAGCTGCCGGCCTGGGCAAACATGCCGCCGATGGCCGGGCCGGACAGGGTGGATATGCCCCACATGCCCGACATCAAGGCCATCGCACGAGACCACAGCGGCGCTGCGAACACCACCCGTATCATGGCGTAGGACAGCGCCACCAGCACGCCGCCGCCGAAGCCCTGGATGGTGCGCGCCAGCAGCAGCCACACCATGTGCGGCGCCAGCGCGCAGCCGGCCGAGCCGATGGAAAACACCAGCAAGGCCAGCAGGCAGGCGGCACGGTAGCCCAGCCATTCCGTCAGGCGCGAGGCCAGGCCGGCGGCGATGATGGAAGCCACCACGAACAGCGAGGTGGCCCAGGCATAGTATTCCAGGCCGCCGATATCTTT
This sequence comes from Collimonas sp. GW821-FHT02H07, assembly GCF_059421505.1. Classification (NCBI taxonomy): domain Bacteria; kingdom Pseudomonadati; phylum Pseudomonadota; class Betaproteobacteria; order Burkholderiales; family Oxalobacteraceae; genus Collimonas; species Collimonas sp. GW821-FHT02H07. Next base: position 78,244 of record NZ_JBWKVC010000009.1, on the reverse strand, counting down.
CACTACCGACGGCAGGATGGTGGTGACGATATAGACGTTGGTGGCATGCATGCCGATGCCGCCGGCCAGCGTCAGCGAGCGCAGGGCGTTGCGTCCCGACAGCAGGTCGGCCCAGTTGGCCGGCGGATCGGTGTTGATAGCGGTAGGTGCAGGCGACATGGTTGAGTCTGTCCAGATTGATGCTGATAAGTCGAAATGGGCGTGCGCAGCCTCTGTCGGCGCCAGGCGCCGATGCCACGCGCTCCGCCTGGTATTAGAAGCCGCCGGTAAACTGATACCTTGAGCCGGGATGCCACAGCGTCACCGAAGTCGCCACGGTATCGTGCACCCAGGTGCGGCGCGACAGCAGCAGACAGGGTTCGCCGGCTTCCATCTGCAGCTGCTTGCGCATCGCCGCCTCCGGCATCTTCGATTCGATGCTGTATTCGGCGCGGTCGAGCGGCGCGATCTGCACCATGTAGTGGTTCGGCGTCACCAGGTGGAAATCTTGTCGCAGGTAGTCGGGAAACAGCTGCGGATTGGTGTAGCGGTCTTCCAGCTGGATCGGGATGTCGTCGGCGAAATGCACGATCACCGAGTGGAATGCCGGTCCGGCATCCAGTCCCAGCGCTTTCAGCGCGACCGGCGTGGTGCTGGCTTCCAGCGTCAGCACCTGGCTGCGGTAGCGGTGGCCGCGGGCAACGAGTTCGTCATCGATACTGCGGATTTCCACCAGTGTAGACTGGTATTTGCCCGGCGCGACATAGGTGCCGGAGCCCTGGATCCGCACCAGCATCTGGTTGTCGGTCAATTCGCGCAGGGCGCGGTTGACGGTCATGCGCGACAGGTTGAACTGCACCATCAGTTCGCGCTCGGACGGAATCAGGTCGCCCGGCTTCCATTCGCCGCCGCGGATCTGCTGCAGTACGTGGTCTTTTACCTGCTGGAATGCGGGAATTGCTTTTTTTGCTATTGCGCCATGCATATGCCGGCTCCTACTCAATAAATTTCATCACGGATACTAACTCAGTTACCAGCGCAGTTGCCGACGAGGCAAGTATGCAAGCTCAAGTGGACTTGAAGTCAACATCTTTTTTGCAGGGTAAGGGATAGCGGCCCATTCGGGATAGCTCAAATTATCTAACGATTCTGCATAAATTCGATTGACTAAGTTGTATAGGCATTATATTTTACTGGACTATACAACTTGTTGTTTATTTTCGGGCGGTCAGGATAGTAAATCGGCGCACCGATATTTTTAAGGAGATTAGCCAGCATGACTAACAACATCGCCAACATCGTCAATACCGATCCACGGCGCGACCCTAGCCGCACCATCCGCGCCGCCCGCGGCACTACCCTGACCGCCAAGAGCTGGCTGACCGAAGCGCCGCTGCGCATGCTGATGAACAATCTCGACCCGGAAGTGGCCGAGCGCCCGAACGACCTGGTGGTGTACGGCGGCATCGGCCGGGCGGCGCGCGACTGGGCCTGTTTCGACAAGATCGTCGAAGCCCTGACTAATCTGAATGACAACGAAACCCTGCTGATCCAGTCCGGCAAGCCGGTCGGCGTGTTCCAGACCCATGCCGATGCGCCGCGCGTATTGCTGGCCAATTCCAACCTGGTGCCGAAATGGGCCAGCTGGGAGCACTTCAACGAACTCGACCGCAAGGGCTTGTTCATGTACGGCCAGATGACCGCCGGCAGCTGGATCTACATCGGCAGCCAGGGCATCGTCCAGGGCACCTTTGAAACCTTTGCCGAAGCCGGCCGCCAGCATTTCGGCGGCGACCTCTCCGGGCGCTGGATCCTGACCGCCGGCCTGGGCGGCATGGGCGGTGCGCAGCCGCTGGCGGCCACCCTGGCTGGCGCCGCTTCGCTGACCATCGAGTGCAAGCAGTCCAGCATCGATTTCCGCCTGCGCACGCGCTATCTCGACAAGCAGGCCAAGAACCTGGACGATGCGCTGGAGCTGATCAAGTACCACACCGAACGCAAGGAAGCGATTTCCATCGGCCTGCTCGGCAATGCCGCGGAAGTGCTGCCGGAACTGGTCAAGCGCGCCAAGGCCGGAGGCATCAAGCCCGACCTGGTGACCGACCAGACTTCGGCGCATGACCTGATCAACGGCTACCTGCCGATCGGCTGGAGCGTCGAGCAATGGGTGGCGGCGCAAAACGATCCGTCGCAACAGGCGCGGCTGACTGCCGATGCTGCCCATTCCTGCGCCCAGCATGTGCAGGCGATGCTGGACTTCCACGCGATGGGCATCAAGACTGTCGACTACGGCAACAACATCCGTCAGGTGGCGTTCGACCAAGGCGTCAAGAACGCCTTTGATTTCCCCGGCTTTGTGCCGGCTTACATCCGGCCGCTGTTCTGCGAAGGCAAGGGGCCGTTCCGCTGGGTCGCGCTGTCCGGCGATCCGGAAGATATCTACAAGACCGACGCCAAGATCAAGGAACTGTTCCCGCACAACAAGCACGTGCACCGCTGGCTGGACATGGCGCGCGAACGCATTTCCTTCCAGGGCTTGCCAGCGCGGATTTGCTGGCTGGGCCTGGGCGAGCGGCACATCGCCGGCCTCGCTTTCAACGAAATGGTGCGCACCGGCGAACTGAAAGCGCCGATCGTGATCGGCCGCGATCACTTGGACACCGGCTCGGTCGCCAGCCCCAACCGCGAAACCGAAAGCATGAAGGACGGCACCGATGCGGTCTCCGACTGGCCGCTGCTGAACGCCTTGCTGAACACCTCCGGCGGCGCCACCTGGGTCTCGCTGCACCACGGCGGCGGCGTCGGCATGGGCTATTCGCAGCACTCCGGCATGGTGATCGTGGCCGACGGCACCGACGCCGCCGCCAAGCGCCTGGCGCGCGTGCTGGTCAACGATTGCGCGTCCGGCGTCATGCGCCATGCCGATGCCGGCTATGAAGCGGCGATCGAATGCGCCAAGCGCCACAATCTGAACCTGCCGATGATCAAGTGACTGGCTTTGCCATAAAATCGACTTCTGCAATACGCTAATCTGAAAGAAATGAATATGAAAACATCGTTGACTCTGCAACCAGGAAAAATGACTCTGGCAGAGATCCGCAGCATCTGGGCCGCGGCCGTGCCGCTGGCCTTGCCGCCATCCGCTTACGACGCCATCAATGCCTCCGCCGCTACCGTGGCGCGCATCGTCGAGCGCGGCGATGCCGCCTACGGCATCAATACCGGTTTCGGCAAACTGGCCAAGACCCGTATTCCGGACGAACAGCTGGAACTGCTGCAGCGTAACCTGATCCTCTCGCATTCGGTCGGCACCGGCGACCTCATCGACGACGGCGCCGTGCGCCTGATCCTGGCCATGAAAATCGCCAGCCTGGCGCGCGGCTTTTCCGGCATCCGCGCGCAAGTCATCGATACCTTGCTGGCGATCTACAACGCCGGCATCATGCCTTGCATCCCGGTCAAGGGTTCGGTCGGCGCCTCAGGCGACCTGGCGCCGCTGTCGCACATGACACTGGCGATCCTGGGCGAAGGCCAGGTAAGGGTCGATGGCAAACTGGTTGACGCCAAGGAAGCGCTGGCCAAGGCCGGCATCGCGCCTATCGTGCTGGCGGCCAAGGAAGGCCTGGCGCTGATCAACGGCACCCAGGTGTCGACCGCGCTGACCCTGAACGGCCTGTTCCTGGCCGAGCGCGTGCTGGAAGCAGCCACCGTCACCGGCGCGCTGGCAGTGGATGCGGCGCGCGGCAGCGATGCCCCGTTTGATCCGCGCGTGCATGAAGTGCGCGGCCAGCCGGGCCAGATCGCCACGGCCAAGATCTATCGCCAGCTGCTGAGCGGCAGCGCGATCCGGCAATCGCATCTGGTCAACGACGAGCGCGTGCAAGATCCGTACAGCTTGCGTTGCCAGCCGCAGGTGATGGGCGCTTGCGTCGACATCATCAGCAACGCCGCGCGCACTTTGCTGATCGAAGCCAATGCCGTGACCGACAATCCGCTGATCTATGCCGAGCGCGATGAGGTCATCTCCGGCGGCAATTTCCACGCCGAGCCGGTGGCCTTCGCGGCCGATACGCTGGCGCTGGCGATTGCCGAGATCGGCGCCTTGTCGGAGCGCCGCATCGCACTGCTGATCGATTCTTCGCTATCCGGCCTGCCACCGTTCCTGGTGCAGTCTTCAGGCCTCAATTCCGGCTTCATGATCGCCCACGTGACGGCAGCCGCGCTGGCGTCCGAGAACAAGGCGCTGGCGCATCCGGCCAGCGTCGACAGCCTGCCGACTTCCGCCAACCAGGAAGACCACGTCAGCATGGCGACCTTCGCCGGCCGCCGCCTGCATGAAATGGCGCACAATACAGCTACCATCGTGGCGATTGAGTTGCTGGCGGCAGCGCAGGGCGTCGACTGCCATCAGCCGCTGGCCACCTCGCCCATGCTGACCCAGGTGCACCAGCGTTTGCGCCAGCAGGTCGCGTTTTACGATAAGGACCGTTTCTTCGCGCCGGATATCGAAGCCGCCAAGCAGCTGGTGCTGCAAGGCGCGGTGAGCGATAGCTGCAAGAGCTTGTTTGCCGAGTTGTACAGCCGTTAAGCAAGACCCGGTCTGGGCCGGGCAGCTTTAATCCGCCCCGGAATGTGTCAATGAGTTTGTAGAGCGAGCCAATGAAACTGATTGAGTTTGAAGACTTGCCGGCCACGCCGTGGAAAAACGGCGGCGGCGTGACGCGTGAGCTGTATTGCCAGCCGCCGGGAGCGTCGTTCGACAACTTCTTGTGGCGGGTGAGCATCGCCGACGTCAGCCAGTCAGGCGCCTTTTCCAGCTTTGCCGGCGTCGACCGGATAATCACCCTGCTGGACGGCGAAGGCATGAACCTGGTGTCCGACAGCGGCAATCACGTGTTGCTGTCGCGCCTGCAGCCGCATCGCTTTCGTGGCGAAGACAAGATCAGCGCGCAGCTGGCCGGCGGCGCCTGCCGCGATTTCAACCTGATGCTGAGGCGTGGCGCGGCCGCCGGCGAAGTGCAGGCGTGGTCCGTCGACCAGGACCTGGAGCAGGGCTGCAACCTGCTGTTTTGCGTGCAAGGCCGCTGGGATGTGCTGACGCAGGATGGCGAGCACGGCACCCTGGAGCCGCGCCAGAGTCTGGCATGGGATGACCGGCCGGGCAAGATGGCGCTGCGTTCCCTGAGCGCCGGCAGCGTCCTGATCGGCGTCAACGTCAATCTGAAATAGTGCAATAGGAAAATAGCATGGCGCATAGTCAATACGAGCAAGCCGATGGCATCTGGACCAACGCCAGGATCGCGCCCGCCGGCGATCCGGCGCAAGTCATCCTGGACGGCGCCATGGTAGTGCGCGGCGGTTTGATTGCCTGGCTCGGCAAGGCGGCCGAATTGCCGGCCGCATACAGTAACGAAAATCTGGCGCGGCACGACGCCGGCAACCGCTGGATCACGCCCGGTCTGATCGATTGCCATACCCATCTGGTGTATGGCGGCAACCGCGCCGATGAATTCGCCTTGCGGCTGGCAGGCGCCAGCTATGAGGAAATCGCGCGCAGCGGCGGCGGCATCGTCTCGACCGTGCGGGCGACGCGGGCGGCGGACGAGGACAGTCTGTTCCTGCAGTCCGCACGACGGCTGGAAGCCTTGCTGGCGGAGGGCGTGACCACAGTTGAAATTAAATCCGGCTATGGCCTGGACCTGGCCAGCGAGCGCAAGATGCTGCGCGTGGCGCGCCGTCTCGGCGAGCGCTATCCGGTCACGGTGTACACCACTTTTCTCGGCGCCCATGCCCTGCCGCCGGAATACCAGGGCCGCGCCGACGACTACATCACGCTGGTGTGCGAAGAAATGCTGCCGGCCCTGCATGCCGAAGGCCTGGTCGATGCGGTCGACGTATTTTGCGAAAATATCGGCTTTTCAGTGGCGCAGAGCGAACGCGTGTTCGCAGCCGCCGCCAGGCTTGGGCTGCCGGTAAAAATGCATGCCGACCAGCTCTCGAATATCGGCGCCACCCGACTGGCGACGCGCTTCAAGGCCTTGTCGGCGGACCACCTGGAACATCTGAACGAAGCCGATGTGCTGGCGATGAAGGAAAGCGGCACGGTGGCCGTGCTGCTGCCCGGCGCCTATTACTTCATCCGCGAAACCAGACAGCCGCCGCTGGAGCTGCTGCGCCGTCACGGCATACCGATGGCGATTTCCACCGACAGCAACCCCGGCACTTCGCCGACCACCTCCTTGCTGCTGATGCTGAACATGGCATGCACGCTGTTCCGCATGACCACGGCGGAAGCCTTGCTGGGCGTCACCAGCCACGCCGCGCTGGCGCTGGGCCAGGCCGGCAGGCACGGCTTGCTGGCGGCAGGGCGCAGCGCCGACTTTGTGCTGTGGGACGTGGCATCATTGGCCGAACTGGCCTACTGGTCGGGACTGAATCCGTGTCACACCATCGTTCGCGGCGGCCGCTTCAGTCCGGCTGCGCCGCAGGGAGTAGATCAAGGAGCTTATCCATGAAACCCGTCATCAGAGAATTGATCGCCGACCGCGCCTTGCTGCCGGACGGCTGGCGCAGCAACGTCTTGCTGGAATGGGACGAGCAGGGCATCCTCACGGCGGTGCGCCCTGACGCCGAAACCCTGGCGCTGGCGCCGCGCGCCGCCGCCACGGTACTGCCCGGCATCGTCAACCTGCACTCGCATGCGTTCCAGCGCGCCATGGCCGGACTCACCGAATACCGCTCCGATCCGAGCGACAGTTTCTGGAGCTGGCGCACCTTGATGTACCAGTTTGCCGGCAAGCTGTCGCCGGCCGACCTGAAGGCGGTGGCGCTGCAACTGTATATTGAAATGCTGCAGGCCGGCTATACCTCGGTATGCGAATTCCACTACCTGCATCACGACCGCGACGGCAAGCCGTACGCCAATCCGACCGAAAACCTGGCGTGCCTGATCGAGGCCGCGCAGGAAGCCGGCATCGGCCTGACCTTGCTGCCGGTGATGTACCAGTACAGCGGCTTCGGCGCCCAGGCGCCGCATGCCGGACAGGCGCGTTTCATCAATTCGCCGCAATGGATGATGGCGGCCCTGCAGCGGCTGCAGGCCGACCATCCGCAGCATGCCGGCTTGCGCTACGGCGTCGCGCCGCATTCGCTGCGCGCGGTGTCGCCGCAATCGTTGCAGCAGCTGCTGGCTGAACTCAGGCAATGGGATGCGCAGGCGCCGGTGCATATCCACATCGCCGAGCAGCGCAAGGAGGTGGAGGATTGCAGCGCCGCCCTGGGCGCGCCGCCGGTGGCCTGGCTGCTGGATAACATGGAGGTCGATCGTCACTGGTGCCTGGTGCATGCTACGCACATGACGGCGGCGGAAACCCTTGGATTGGCGCGCAGCGGTGCTGTCGCCGGGATTTGCCCGACGACCGAGGCCAACCTGGGCGACGGCATTTTCAACGGCGTCGAGTATGCGGCTGCGCATGGCGCCTGGGGCGTCGGTTCGGACAGCCATGTCAGCACCAGCCTGAGCGAAGAACTGCGCCTGTACGAATACAGCCAGCGCCTGCAGCATCGCCAGCGCAATATGCTGGCCGATGACCAGGGCGCTTCGGTCGGCTCGTATTTGTACCGCAAGGCCTTGCACGGCGGCGCTGCCGCCAGCGGCCGCCAGGTGGCGGGGCTGCAGGTGGGGCAGCGCGCAGACCTGCTGGTGCTGGACCAGCAGCATGCGGACCTGGAAGGCAAGCATGGCGACCAGCTGCTCGACAGCTTCGTGTTTTCCCATCATGGGCAAACGCCGGTGCGGGATGTCATGGTGGGCGGCCATTGGGTCATCAATGACCGCAAGCATCGCCTGCAAGACGCCAGCCTTGCTGCTTATGCGGGAAGCATGAAGAGATTGTTGGCTTTAACCTGAAAAATTCTACCGAGTTCAATGATGGAAAAATTCCTGTTTCATCGCGGCAGCCTGCCGCTGCTGGTCTCGATGCCGCATGCGGGGGAGCATATTCCGGACGATATCCGGGCCGGCATGAGCGCGCCGGCGCAGGATCTCGCCGACACCGACTGGCACCTGCCGCAGCTGTACAGCTTCCTGCAGGAACTCGGCGCCTCGGTGCTGGTGGCCACCCATTCGCGCTATGTGATCGATCTCAACCGCCCGCGCGACAATGTGAATCTCTATCCCGGTCAGGATACGACCGGCTTGTGTCCGGTCGATACCTTCCACAAAGAGCCCTTGTACCAGCCGGGCAAGAATCCCGGCGACGCAGAAATACAGCGCCGCATCGAGCTCTACTGGCAGCCTTATCATCAGCAGCTGGAGCAGGAACTGCAGCGCATGCGCGCCGAACACGGCATCGCCATGCTGTGGGATGCGCATTCCATCGCTTCGGTGGTGCCGCGCTTTTTCGAGGGACGGCTGCCGGACCTGAACCTGGGCACGGCCTCAGGCACTTCCTGTGCGCCGGAACTGGAGCAGCAGCTGCTGCAGGTTGCGGCCCGGGCAGATGGCTATAGCCATGCCTTGAACGGCCGTTTCAAGGGCGGCCATATCACGCGCCATTACGGCAAGCCGCAAGACAACATCCATGCGGTCCAGCTGGAGCAGGCGCAAATCACTTATATGGAAGAGCAGCTGCCGTTTGCCTTCGACCCGCAGCGGGCGGCCCAGGTGCAACCCGTGTTGCGCCGTTTCATGGACGTGATGCTGGCATGGGCCGCCACGCATCGCGCCTGAGTCGCGTCTAAACCGGCGTCTAAACTAGCGTCTAAGCTGATCTACAGCCAGTAGCCCAGCGAGCGCGCCGCCCATTCCTTGACGCGGTCGGAAAACGGCCGCTGCCGCCATTGTTCCAGCGTGATTTGCTGCGAGCCGCGCACGTCCTCGCGGAAGGCTCTTTCCATTTCATGCCCGAACTGATCGTCGATGACAATCACGTTGGCTTCGTAGTTGTGCAGGAAGCTGCGGATATCCATGTTGGCGGAGCCGACCGTGGACCAACTGCCGTCGATGACCGCGGTCTTGGCGTGCAGCACCGAGCCCTGCAGCTGGTAGATGCGGATGCCGGCGCTCAGCAGCTGGGTATAGAAGGACTGGCCGGCATGAAATACCAGGCCGCTGTCGATCACGCTGGGCAGGATCAGGCTGACATCGACGCCGCGTCTGGCGGCGGCGATCAGCGCCTCCGCCAGCTGGCGGTCGGGCGCGAAGTAGGGCGTGGTGATATGGATGCTGTTGCGGGCCTGCTGTATCGCCAGGATATAGGCTTTGTACAGGCTGTAGTCGCCGTCGGGCTGGCTGCCCAGCACATGCACGGTCTTGTCGCCGGCCTGCTCCAGTGTGGGAAAATAATCCAGGTCCGGCAAATCCTCCGCATGCTGGTTGCTCCAGGTTTGCAGGAACAGCAATTGCAGCGACGCCACCGCCGGGCCTTCTATCTGCACATGGGTGTCGCGCCAGCCGACCGGGTCGGCGCTGTTCCGCATCCGTGACCGGAACAGCGAGCTGTTGGCATACGCCGCGCTGATATTGACGCCGCCGGTGAAGCCGATCTTGCCATCCACCACCAGGATCTTGCGATGGTCGCGATGATTCAGCTGCCAGCGGCCGAAGCGTTTCAAGGGATTGACCGGATTGAATTCGACCAGGCGGATGCCGGCGGCGCGCATGCGTTCAAAGAATTCGGTCGGAGTGCCTATGCTGCCGACGCTGTCATAGATGATGTTGACCTGCACGCCGGCGCGCTGCTTCTCAATCAAGATGTCGGCAAAGCGCTGGCCGAGCTGGTCCTGGTCGAAAATATAAGTTTCAAAATTGATGGTGCTCCTGGCCTGGCCGATGGCGGCGATCATTGCCGTCATGGTCTGCGGGCCGTCGAACAGCAGGCTGACCTTGTTGCCCTTGATAAGCGGACTGCCGGTGACCGCTTCTTCCATCGCCGCCAGCGTGTCCAGGCGCGCCGAGCCATTGGCGTGGCCGGCAGCCGGCGTGGCGAGCGGCGGCAGCGAAGCGCTAAGCTTGCTGACGTCGGGCAGGGTCGAGCAGGCTGCGGCCAGGAGGCACAGCAGCGCGATTGCACAAAACCGGAAAGGGCGCAGCAAGGGCAGATCATTCAACATGTAAATTCATCTCTCGCGGCGTATTCATCGTTATTGCCGTTCGGATACTACCTTGTTGCTTCGCTTTTTGCTTGAGTACATCCTCAGGCGTTGGGGCTTTTCTCGCTGTCCTCCGAGATGGGCATTCTCTTTGGCGCAATGAAGAAATCCTTGGGATTTTTCAAAAAGCGCGAGAACACCGCCTTGGCCAGGGTCCAGCCATGGCGAAAATGCACCTGGCGCGCGCGCAAGGCGACGAACAGCGCCAGCGAAAAGCTGACCCACAGGTTGACGGTGCCGATGCCAAGCACGCCGAGCACGGAAGCGACCGCCGTATGCCAGCTCATGTGATTGTCGAGGCCGACCAGCGCGGTGGCGAAGTTGGTCGCCGAAAACGTGATGTGGCGGATATCGATAGGCAGGCCGAGCATGAAGCCGATAGTGCCGATGGTGCCGAGCAGGATGCCGAAGTAGAAATTCCCCATCAGGCCGCCCAGGTTGCGCTCCAGGTATTCGCCGAACCTGGCCAGGCGCGGCTGGCCCATCAGCTTGCCCAGCCAGCGCGCGCGCGCCACCCGCTGCGCCATATGGGTGTAGAGCGCCTTGTTGTCGTAGTAGCCGGAAATCAGGCCGGCCAGGAACAGGCAGACGCCGGCGATCGCCGCATGGAACAGGGCCAGGCTGGCGAACGGATCGATGTCGTGCAGCAGGTGGGCCGCCTTGTCCGGGTTCACCAGGTGGTGGCCGAACAGCGCATGGTAGCCGAGCGCGATCAGGTAGGCCACCGGGAAGGCCAGCATCAGGTTGCCGGCCACGGCGATGAACTGGGTGCGTAGCACCTTGACGATCAGTTCCACCAGGCTGTCGATGTCGATATTGCGCCCATCCCGGCTGTGCAGGCCGGAGGCGATGCGCGAGGCGGTCATGGCCGGCTGCTTGGTGGCGACCGTGAAGTGCAGCACGTGGATCAGCATGAAGCCGACTGAGTAATTCACGCTGAACAGGAAGGCTTCCACCAGCGGCGCCGCGCGCAGGTAGGAGGCCAGGATTTTCAGCATCGACATGAAGCCGATGATGAAGCCGGCGCCGGCGGCGGAGCGGAACATGGCGCCGTATTCGCCGCGGTCTTCGGCGATATAGTGTTCGCCGGTGCGGCTGGCGTTTTCGGTGACGTTGCGCGCCAGCAGGTTGATATTGTCGGCGAACAGTTCGCGCACCGCGTACTTGCGGTTATGTCCTTCGATCAGCTCCCGTCCCAAGGCCAGCGCCTGGCTGCGCTTGGCCACGCGTTTCGCGCTGGCCTGTGCTTCCGCTTCATCGCGCGGCACCGGACCTTCCGGCTTTTCGGTATTCGGCGCGCTGATGCTGACTTCGCCGACGTCGACCAGGTTGAGCAGCTTGCGCAGGCGGGCGATGCTTTGCTCCAGCCGCACCAGCAGGTAGGTGAGCGAGACGCTGCTGCCCATGCGCAGCGCATTTTTGCGGATCTTGAGGACGATGGTGTCGCACTGGTCCAGCATCACCGACAGGTGCCGGGCATCTTCCAGCGGCGGCAATTCAGCCAGCGGCACGGTGGAATCGGCGGCAGCCAGATGCTGGCGGTAACTGTTCAGGTACAGATGCAGCTCGACATTCTGCATCAGGAACGGCGATTCGAATTCGTCGATGCTGGGATACAGCCTGAGCAGCGCCGGCTCCAGGCCCATGGCGCTGATGCGGTAAGACAAGGTCTGGATCGCTTCCAGCAATTCGCCGACGGTCTTATGGCGCTCGATGGCGTCGCTGGCGGCATTGTTGTCGGCGTCGGTATAGGGCGCGGCCTGGCTCAGCAGGTCGAACAGGCTGAACCAGTCCTCGCTGGGGACGGCATTGATCCAGAGATAGTCGGTGTCGGCCGGCAGCAGGCGGTCCAGGCAGTCGCGCAGATAATTTTCGTCCAGCGCCGGCGGCAGCATGCGAAACGACAGGCGCTGGAACAGTTCGGTGAAAAAGCCGGCGTTCGGCAAGATGCCGGTGTCGGTATACAGGCTGATCTGGCGCCGCGTCGAAAACAGCCGTAGTACATAATGGCGCAAGGCGCTCGCCTGGTCCGGTTCGCCCTGCAGCAGTTGCACCAGTATCCGCACATTTTCGGCAGCTTCCGCCGCCAGTTCAGGTTTGCGCGGACGCAGGGTCTTGATCAAGGCTGCCAGATGACCTATATCGTCAGTGTTGGGGTCGGCGGCGATGAGTTTTAGTGTTGACAGCATGTAAGGTTTTATAGAATACGAAGTCGATAGTGTACGTTCAGTTTGGTTAAACCGGCTTTTGATGTGCGCGAATGTTATTCGAATATTATGTTTTTGAATGTTGAAAAAGGAAATATGAGAGTCATTGTTTGGAAGTTTCACGGCAAATTCCTTGCCTGCCTGTCATTCTTGTTGCTGCTGGCGGCCTGTCAGAGCCTGCCGCCGGCGCCGAATCCAGCCGATGCCGCGGCCGCCGACCACCTGCTGCGGCTGATCGACCAGCGCCTGGATGCCGCTCCCATGGTGGCCAAGGCTAAATGGAATTCCGGCGGCGCCATCAACGACCCGCCGCGCGAGCAACTGATCCTGGACGCCGTGACTGCGCAAGCCAGCGGCTTGGATGCGGTTTTCGTGCGGAGGTTCTTCCAGGCCCAGTTCGATGCCAGCAAGGCCTTGCAGCTCGGCTTGCATGCCCAATGGCGGCAGCAGGGCGTGGGCAAGTTCAGCGATGCTCCCGACCTTGGACGCGATGTGCGGCCGCTGCTGGACCGGCTGACGCCGCAGCTGATTGCTTCATTGCGCCAGTTGCAGCCGCTGCTGGCCGAGCCGGGCATGCGCGCTTATATCGAAGCCCGTTCGGCCGTGCTGGTGCGGGCTGATTTCGACGGCTTGCCGCGCCGCATGGCGGTGGCGGGGCTGTTCGCCAACTAGTCAATTGGTGGATCAACGGATCAGCGCCGGCCCTCATGGGGCAGGACGATCCCTGTTATGCCTGGTGGCATGGCGCATATGCTGCCGGTAGTTGGCTGAAGGATTTGCAAAAGCTTCCATGCCGCGCTGGTAACCATACTGCCATTGGGCTTCCACATCTTCCAGGTAGGTTTCGTAGCGGGCCGGCATCAGCAGGCTGAAACGGTTCTTGGTCCAGGATATCTTCATTTGCATGCCGCGCTTGTCGAACCGGCTGTCGACATCGGAAGCATCGATCCAGGCGTCGGCGTATTGGCCATGCATGTGACGCAATCTGTGATTGCCATCGACACCCAGTACGGCGCGCCAGGCCGGGATGGCGAGCGCCTGGTTGAACGGCGCTTTCAATTCCATGATCACGCGCTGCCCCAGCCGCTGCGCCAGTTCGATAGGAAACAGATCCACCACGCCGCCCGTATAGTGCCCGCTTTCGTGCGCGTGGCAGGGGAAGTAAAACATGTCGGAAATGGATATGCGCACCGCATCGCCAATCGGCATGGCAACGTCGGTGAGCAACTCCCGGGCAATGGCGTTTTCGCCCCACATCGGATCGCTTAAGGGCGAATCCATGCCGCGCAGCAGCGCCGCAGTGCGCGGCTCGCCGAATACCACCTCTGAAAATAACTTTCGCTTGTTCCTGGGCTGCCCGACCTGATCCTTTGAAAACAGGATCTTGCCGCCGACGATGGCGACCGCGACGGCATGTCCGGACTGCTGTGCGGGCAAGGGTAGTTCGGGTGGTATGTCGAAAAAATAATCGTTGAACAGATCCGGGATCACGGGTGCTCGCCTGCTATCCAGACGGCGTTTCGCCGCATGGATGAATGCGCGTCCGATAGCAGCCTTGGGCGTGGTTCGCAAGCCGCACAGGAACTGGTACATCGCCGGCGAACTGATCCAGGCCTTGCGTTGCGCGTCGTCAGGCAGGGCTTGGATGACAGCGGCCGCGATGGCGCCGCCGCAGCTGGCCAGCAGGATGTCCGGCTTGTTATCGGTTTCAACTGCTGCTGCGTACATGCCCAGGTAGTAGCCAAAGCGAAAGCCGCCGCCTGCCATCACCATGCAGCATTGATATTGTTCGGTTCGATTCATAGGCTGGAATAGTGCATCACTTCCAGCACGTATGACAAGCGGCTTAGGCGCCGTTAGCAATGCGCCCAGAACATCCTGGTTTGCAGGTCGTCGCGTTCACGCCGCATGCGGTCGTGCACGTAGTACAGCTGGCGCCGATGGAGCATGCCGTTCAGCCAGTCGAGGCGGCGTCCCAGGGCCGGGCAGTCGACGGTCGGTTCGGTGCTGATAGAAGTGACGGGTTCGATCACGCCGCCCGCCGGCGCAGCCTGCGCCAGTGCCGGCGGCGGCTGGCGAAAAGTCTTTTCAACCGTGGCCCGGTCGTAGCCGGGAATCACCGCGTTATCGGTAATCTGCAGCGGCTTGGCCTTGCTGCCTTGGGGGCAGCCTTTGTCGGTGTAGACGATCTTGCCGTCGACATTGCATTTGGCGATAGTGTTGCCGCTTTCCGCCGGCGGCGCGGCGGCGATCAACGGCAATGGCGATGGAGCGCTGGCGGCAAGGGGTGCTGCCGCCGGCGCTGTCGGCGCGGCTGCCTGCGCCGTGGTGTCGGCGGTGCCGCTTGCGCTGGACCGACTGGCGGCAGGGGGCTTGCCGCCGACTGGCGCGCGCGAGCGGTCGATTGCGTACAAGGCGGCGCTGAGCAGGGCGATGGCAAACAGGAATACAGCAAAAATCCTGGCGATTGGATGCATGGCTTGGTTCAAAGAATTAATTGGGCCGCGCTTGCTGCCATGTGGCGCCGGCAGCAAGCGCGTGGCGGGTCGTGCGCTCAGGCGCCAGGATCAAGGCAGCAGCTGGCCGCGGATCTCGCCGCCGGGATTGGTGGCGCTGTGGACGTTGATGTACAGGTTGCCTGCCAGGTAGCTGGCGTACTGGGCGTCGGTGAACTTGGCGCCGGCCGGGACTTCCCAGGTGTCGTCGCCGACCTTGGTCAGGGGCACCAGCACGGGGCCGTTCTTGCCCAGCGCGCCCTCGTGGATATGCGCCATCTTTCCTTGTATGCCGCGGGTGTTGACGGTGCCGCTGACAGATTTATCCGCTGCGACCTTGATGGTGGCGCTGCCGCTCGCCGCCGAATTGGTCGGCGGTACTTCGTGTCCGCCATCCAGGGTCACTTCGCTGATGTGGCTTTGATCCGTCGACATGCTCGAACACGCTCCCAGCAACAAAGCCAGAGTGATAGAAGCGAACAACGACAGCCTTAGGGCTTTTAGCAGCTTGGTCATTTTTTTTCCTTGGTTTTGTTTTGGGGAGAAGCAACTATTAGTGTAGTCCGCTTTTGGCGCTGTGAAATATTTTATGCATCTGCTTGACCCTAAAGTAACTACAGGGTTTTTAATGAGGCCATATCAATGCAGCACCTCAATGCAGTACCTCAATGCAGTACCTCAATGCAGCATCTCAATGCGAAGGAGTATCAAATGAGTTTTCTCAAGAATTTGCTAGGCATGGGACATCACGGCGGCGGCAACCACGGCAGCGGCAACACCCCGCACCAGCAGCGCAACAAGCATCATGGCGCTTCGCAGTCGCATGGCGGCAGCCGGCAGAATGCCTGGGGAAATGCTCCGGCAGATCAGAATAACTGCGCCGGCTGCAGCACAGTCAATCCGTCCGGCGCGCGTTTTTGCCAGCAATGCGGCAATCCGCTGCCATTGAAAAACTGCAGCGGCTGCGGCGCCGCGAAAGCAGCCGGGGCGAAATTCTGCGCCAATTGCGGTACGCCGCAATAAGGCTGTACATTACATCAATGCCAACTTTCAAGGACGGTACCCATGAGCGCAGGCCATACACATGCCTTACCCAGCGGCGGCAATGAAAGATATATCTGGATTGCGCTCGGCCTGACCTCCACCTTCCTGGTGGTCGAAGTGATCGGCGGCCTGGTCACCGGCAGCCTGGCGCTGATATCCGATGCCGCCCACATGCTGACCGACACCATGGCGCTGGCGATTGCGCTGGCGGCGATCCGCATCGCCAAAAGGGCGGCCGATGCGCGCCGTACCTTTGGCTATCACCGTTTCGAAATCCTGGCGGCGGCTTTCAATGCGGTGCTACTGTTCCTGGTGGCGCTATACATTCTGTACGAGGCCTACCAGCGCTTTCGCAGCCCGGCCGAGATCCAGTCCACCGGCATGCTGGTCATCGCCACCGTCGGCCTGGTCGTCAACCTGATCAGCATGCGCCTGCTCAGCAGCGGCAAGGATGCCAGCCTTAACGTCAAAGGCGCTTATCTGGAAGTCTGGAGCGACATGCTGGGTTCGGTCGGCGTCATCGCCGGCGCCTTGCTGATCCGCTATACCGGCTGGACCTGGGTGGATTCGGCGGTCGCAGTCCTGATCGGCGTCTGGGTGCTGCCGCGCACCTGGGTGCTGTTGAAGGAAAGCGTCAACATCCTGCTGGAAGGCGTGCCGGAGGGCATGGACATAGAACAGGTGCAGGCGGCGATGCGCGCCGTGCCGGGCGTGGTGAGCGTGCATGACTTCCACCTGTGGGCCGTCACCAGCGGCAAGGCCAGCCTGACCGCGCACGTAGTTTACGATGCGGCCTATTCAGCGGAGCAGCAGTTGCTGCCGGCGCTCAAGGAAATCCTGGCCTCGCAGTTTGCGGTGTATCACACCACCTTGCAGTTCGAGACGCTGCCGTGCGCCCATACGGAGGACGGCTGCAACTACAGTGCGCCGGCAGGGCAGCATGATGAATCGCATGAACATGCGCATGGCTAGCGCCGTGCATGCATGCCGGCAGCGCAGGTCGCCCGCTCTTGCCGGATTTACTCCTGGGCGATCTCGACCCGGTTCTTGCCGCCGCGCTTGGCGCGATAGAGTGCCTGGTCGGCCGCCTCCACCAGTTTTTCCTGCGAACTGCCGCGTTGCGGCACCATGCTGGCGCCGCCGATGCTGATGGTGACACGGCCATCGTTGTTGGAAGTGGCGTGCGCAATGCCCAGTGCGTGCACCGCCGCTTGCAGCTTGTCTGCCTGAGCCTCCATGTTCTCGCGCGACATGGATGGCAGCACCAGCACAAATTCTTCGCCGCCGATGCGCGCCGCCAGGTCGGTTGGCCGCCTGGCGAAAGTGCCTATGCTTTCCGCTACCTGTTTGAGCGCGGTGTCGCCTGCCAGGTGGCCGTAGGTATCGTTGTACAGCTTGAAATCGTCAACGTCGATCATCAGCAGCGACAACGGGCTTTGCTCGCGTTCGGCGCGCTTCCATTCGGCGCCGAAATATTCGTCGAAATAGCGGCGGTTGGCGAGCCCGGTGAGGCCGTCGGAATTGGTCAGGCGCTGCAGCTCCAGATTGGTTTCCAGCAGCTGCTGCTGGCTCTGCCGCAGCGCGCGGTAGGCTTCGTCGCGTTGCAGCAGATTGACATAGGAGCGCGAGTGATAGCGGATGCGCGCCACCAGTTCGATGGTGTCGGGCAGTTTCACCAGATAGTCGTTGGCGCCGGCGGTGAACGCTGCGCTCTTGACCGCCGGGTCTTCGCGGGTCGAGAGCACGATGATAGGGACGTTGCGGGTGGCCGCATTGGCGCGATACTGGCGCACCAGGGTCAGGCCGTCGATGCCGGGCATCACCAGGTCCTGCAGGATCACCGTGGGCCGGGTTCTTTGCGCCGCTTCGATGGCTTCGTCGGGATGGGCGCAATAATGGAAGTCGATGTTGATCTGGTTGGCCAGCGCGCGCCGCACGGCTTCGCCCACCATGGCCTGGTCATCTACCAGCAGCACCATCACCGGATAGTCGTCTGGCGGCTGGTCGGTGTCGAGATTTAATTCGTTATACATGACTTGCTCCGTATCTGAACTCAGTGTTGCTATTGTTTGCTGTCGTTGCTTACGGCGACTATTTGCCGCTACTGCTTGCTGACGAGACTGACCAGCTTATCTGCAATTCGGTTGACCGGCAGGATGGCGTCGGCGGCATTGAGCTGCGCCGCCGCCTTCGGCATGCCATATACTGCGCTCGAATCGCGATCCTGGGCGATCGTGTAGTAACCCTTGTCGCGCATGGCTTTCAAGCCCAGCGCGCCATCCCGGCCCATGCCGGTCAGCAGGATGCCGATCGCCTTGCCGGCCCATGACTCCACCACGCTCTGGAAAAACACATCGATCGAAGGCCGGTACGGATAGCCGCTCGGCTGTTCGGTGTAACCCAGCTGAAACGGCCGGGTCAGGCGCAAATGGTCGTCGGTGCCGGCCAATAATACGGTGCCGGGGGTAGGGCTGTCTCCCGCCAGCGCCAGCCGCACCGGCAGTTTCGACTGGCTGCCCAGCCAGTCGGCCATGCCGGCCGCGAACTGGGCGTCGACGTGCTGCACCACCACCAGCGCCGCCGGAAAATCCGCCGGCAGCTGCGACAGCAGGGTTGCCAGCGCCGCCGGGCCGCCGGCGGAGGCGCCGATGGCGACCAGATATTTGGAATTGGGCGCCTGCGGCGACGGCTTGCGCGGCGCAGCGGCAGACCTGGCCGGGGCTGGCGCCGATGTCTCCTGGGCCGCCGCAGTCTCGGGTGCGGCCTGGCGCTGGTTGATCAGCTTTTCGATCGAATCGATCTTGGCCAGCAGGGAATTGACGCCGTTGCGCGGATGGCCGGCCAGGGTGCTCGGGGTGTCGATCGCATCCAGCGCGCCGTAGGCCATGGCGTCGTACACCGCCGAGACATTGGCGCCGACGTCGCCGGTGACCACCAGGATCGCGCACGGCGTGTGCGCCATGATGTGGCGGGTGGCGCCCACGCCATCGAGCACCGGCATCATCAGGTCCATCAGAATCAGATCCGGCACTTGCCAGGCGCACAACTCGATGGCGCGCCTGCCGTCCTCCGCAATCCAGATGATTTCGTGGTCCTGGCGCAGCGCCAGCGTGCGGCGCAGCGCTTCCACCGCAATCGGGGCATCGTTGACGATACCTATTTTCATTATCCAGGATTCCTTTGCTAAAAACGTGTGTCATCGCGCCGGTAAGGCTTGCTACTCAACAGGTAACATTGAATGACTGAAAATATACACGCGTTCATCAGGTTCTTTGGAGAAAAATAGGCGCTCAGTACCGAAAACTAGGAGCCATGGGCCTCGCCGATCAGGTCTTCGACCGCCTCCAGCAAGGTCTCGTCATGGAAGCTGGCCTTGGCCAGATAGTAGTCGGCGCCGGCTTCCAGTCCGCGCTGGCGATCTTCCTGGCGGTCCTTGTAGGAGACGATCATCACCGGAATCGCTTTCAGCTGCAGGTTGCTCTTGATCAATGTTACCAATTCGATGCCGTCCATGCGCGGCATGTCGATATCGGTGATCACCAGGTCGAACGGTTCGCTGCGCAAGGCGTTCCAGCCATCCATGCCGTCCACCGCGATCCTGACCGTATAGCCGCGGCTGCTGAGCAGCTTGCGCTCCAGTTCGCGCACGGTGAGCGAGTCGTCGACCACCAGCACCCGCTTGCTGGTCTGCAGCTGCTGCTGGCTGCCGCCATCGTGGATTTTGTCGAGCTGGCCGTGGGCGATCAGCTTGTCGACCGAATGCAGCATGTCCTCGACATCCAGTATCAATACCGGCGTGCCGTCTTCCATCAGCGCCGCCGCCGCGACATCCTTGATCTTGCCCAGCCGCGAGTCCAGCGGCTGCACCACCAGCATGTGCTCCCCCAGCAGGCGGTCGACCTGCAGGCCGTAAGTCTGGCTCATGTCGCCGATCACCACCAGCGCGATGCCGTCATCGCTAGTAGCGCTGTCGCCGCTTTGCAAGAGCTGGCTGGCGGCAACCAGGCCGATCTGCCGCTCTTCAAAGCTGAAATGCTGGCGGCCTTCGAGCAATTCGATCTGCGTCTTGTCCAGCACCATGGTGCGGTTCACATAGGCCAGCGGGAAGGCGTAGGGTTCGCCGCCGATGCTGACCAGCAGGCTGCGCACCAGCGACAAGGTCAGCGGCAGCTGCAGCTGGAAACGCATGCCGCGGCCGCTTTCGCTGAAAATCTGGATGGTGCCGCGCATGCGCTTGAGCATGTTGTGCACCACATCCAGGCCGACCCCGCGTCCCGAGATTTCGGTCACCGTGTCGCGCATGCTGAAGCCGGGCAGCAGCAGGAAGTGCAGCAATTCGGCGTCGCTCAGGCGCGCCGAGGTGGCGTGGTCGACCAGGCTGCGCGCCACGATGCTGGCGCGCAGCCGTTCAAGATCGATGCCGCCGCCGTCGTCGCTGACGGTGATCTGCAGCAGGCCGGCATGGTGGCGCGCGGTCAGGCTGATCACGCCTTCTTCGGCCTTGCCGGCCGCACGTCGCTGCGGCGCCGGCTCGATGCCGTGATCGAGCGCATTGCGCAGCAAATGCACCAGCGGCGCATCGAGTTGTTCCAGGATATCGCGGTCGACCTGGGTGGTCTCGCCGCTGATTTCCAGCCTGACCTGCTTGCCGAGACTGCGCCCGAGGTCGCGCACCATGCGGTCGTAGCCGACCACGCGATCGGCGAACGGCCGCATGCGGCAGGCCAGCGCCTGGTCGTACAGCCGTTGCGCGCGGCTGCTGTTGCGGCGCTCAAAGGATTCCAGTTCGGCCAGCCGCTCCGTCAGCATTTTCTGGCAGGCGTCGACCTGCTGCCGGGAATCTTGCAAGGTCGCGAATTGCGCGGCAGCCAGGCCGTTTTCGCGCAGCGTGTCATGCAATGCTTCCAGCGCTTGCGCTGCGCCTTGCTGCTGGCGCTTGAGGCGCAGCAAGGATTCGTTGAAGGCCGGCAGCCAGCGCGACTCCACCAGCGATTCGCCGGACAGGCTGACCAGCTGGTTCAGGTGCGCGGCGGTGACCCGCAGCATGCGGTCGGCGCTTTCGGCCTTGTCTTGTTGCTGTTGCTGCGGCAGATCACCGGCAAGCGGCAGCTCGCCGAGCGCGGCCGCCGGCGCGCTTGGCGTTGCGCGGACGCTGTCGTCGGCTTGCAGCAGGCTGTTTTGCAAGCCCTGCAGAAAGGCGTCGATTTCCTTGCGGCCATCGCCGGCTTGCCACAACGGCAGGTCTTCCGCGCTCACGGCAATCCGTTGCAGCAGATCGACGCCGCGCAGCAATTGGTCGATGCGGCGCGGGCCGAGCTGGATCTTGCCTTGTTGCGCCGAAACGAAACAATCTTCCATCACGTGGGTGACGTCGACGCCGGCCTGGATGCCGACAATCCGCGCCGCGCCCTTGATCGAGTGGGCGGCGCGCATGCAAGCCTCCAGCTCCTGCGGCGAAGCGCTGCGTTCGATCGCCAGCAGGCCGCTGCTCATCACTTGCGCCTGGGTTTCTACCTCCAGCCGGAACAGGTCCAGCATCGAGGCATCGCGCATGTCGTCGGCGTTCATGCCAGGCTCCGATCCAGCGTGTGGAACAGCAGTTCCTGGTCCAGCAGGCCGACGCTATGGCCGTTCCATTGGATCACTGCGTAGGTGAAATGGCCGGCGGCACGGGTCAGCGTGGTCGGCACCGGTTGCTGCTCGGAGACGGCGACGCGCAAGGTGCCATGCACTTCGTCGGCAGTGAAGGCGGTGGTCTGGCCGTTGCGCCTGACGATCAGCATGCGCCGCAGCAGTTCCTGGCGCGCCGCTGTCGTGCCGTCGGCGGCGACGCCCAGCATGGCTGCCAGCGAGATGCAGGTCACCAGCGCGCCGCGGATATTGGTAATGCCGAGCACGACGGCATTTTTACGATGGGGCAGGCCATGTATGCCGCGCAATTCCGTGATTTCCTCCAGCAATGCGGTGGGTAGCGCAAGCCATTCTTCGCCGATGCGGAACAGCAGCCAGGAACTGAGATCGGCTCTTTGCTCCTGCGCCGGCTCGGCCTGTTCGCTCCAGCCGTCCGTCATCTGTTCCACCTGCAAGCGATCCAGCAGCTCGGCCGCGGCGCGCGCATGCACCGGACAATTGCGGCAATCGATATGCTGCGCCAGTTTTTCGCAGGAACCGTCGCCGCGCACGCCGATGCGGTTCCAGCAATCGTCGATCACTGGCATGGCGATATCGCCGGCAGGGCGCTTTGCGGCGTTGTTCATGACAGGCAGCGCCAATGGTAGCCGCTGCGGCTAGCGGCTGGCGTCATGGAATGGCAGCTGTGCGGCGAGTAGGGTTTCAGGGCTGGGTTCATGTCAGGACGGATTGTTTTCGGTCGAGCGCCGTGCGCGCTGCTGCAGCAGCTTGGCGCCGGCGTGGTCGCCCATGGTTTGCAGCAGGGCTGCCAGGTGCGTCATGGCATCGGCGTGGCTCGGTTCCAGGTACAAGGCCTTGCGATAGCAGTCGGCGGCTGCCTGTTTGCGGTCCGCGGCGTCATGGATGACGGCCATCAGATAGTAAGCGGCGGCCGAAGCGCCGTGCTGCCGGATGAATTGTTCGCACAGGGCGGCGGCTGCGCTCAGCTTGCCTTGGTCAGCCAGCAGCTGCGCTGCCGCCAGGCTCACTGACGATTGCGGCTGGGCGGCGCTGCCGGCGGCTGGCCTTGCCTTGGCCTGGTCGGTCCGCGTCAGCGCTGTCCTGGGCGCCCGCACCGGCGTTTGCGGAACATAGGCGGCAGCGGGCGGTGCTGCCGTCCTGGCGACTTCCAATTTCGGCGCTCCTTGCCGGAAAGCGAAGGCCATCGGCGCCTTGATCGGCGTCAGTTCATGCTGCATCATCAAGGCGCTTTCAGCCGGGCCGACGAATACCAGGCCTTCTGGCGCGAGCCGCCGGATCAGGATGGTCACCGCCTGATGCTGGGTGGCGCGATCGAAATAGATCAGCAGATTGCGGCAAAAGACGATGTCGTACGGCGCTTGCCCGGCCAGCAGGTCGGCTGCGAACAGATTGCTTTGCGCGAACCGGACCTGCTGCCGCACCGTCTCGGACAGTGCATAGCCTTGTTCATTGAGCGCAAAGTAGCGGTCGCGGAAACTCAGGTAGTCGCCGCGGAACGAATTCTTGCCGTACACCGCCTGGCGCGCCACATGCAGCGATTGCGGGCTGATGTCGATCGCATCGATCTGGAAATGCTGCGGCGGCACGCCTGCATCCAGCAGGGCCATGGCGATCGAATACGGTTCTTCGCCGGTGGAGCAGGGCAGGCTGAGGATGCGCAGCGGCTGGCTGGCGCTGATCAGGCGCGGCCAGCGCTGCTGCAGCTGGACCATTTCCTGGAACGCTTCGCGATTGCGGAAGAACCAGGTCTCCGGCACGATCACCGATTCGATCAGCTGCAGCTGCTCGGGTTCAGACATCTGCAGCAGCAGCCAGTAGGCGTCAAGATCCGCCACGCCGCAGCTGCCCTGTCGCTCCTGCAAGGCGCGTTCGAGCATGGGCCGGCCTATGGATTGGATATCCAGGCCCATGGTGCGTTTCAGCATGGTTTCGAATTTTGCCAGCGGCATTATTTCTCCACGCCCGGAAACAATTGCGCGCGCACTTCCGGCGGCAGCAGATCCTGCACCTGCACCGACTGGATCAGGCCGCGCGCATCGTCCGTGACCGGCCCCAGATAGGGGGCATCGCCATGATCCAGGCCGCTGTCGCGAAATTCCGACGGGGCGCGGCGCATGATCTCGCTGGCTTTTTCCAGCACCAGGCCTAGCAGGCGGCTATCCGGTCCCGGCGCCGGATAGTGCACCAGCACGATGCGGGTGCTGAGGCGCTGCTGCGACGGCTTGCCGATCGCCAGCCGGCTCAGGTCGATGACCGGCACCGACTGGCCGCGATAAGTGAACACGCCAGCCACCCACGGCGCCGTCGCCGGCATCTGTTTCAGCTTGACCAGCGACAGCACTACCGCGACCTGGCGGGTATCCAGTGCGTAGTGGTCCTGGCCGATTTGGAACAATAAAAAAAGCATGTGGCTGGATATCTTTTCTTGGGTACGCGTGCACAAAATGACCATGGTCGTTCGCAGCCCGGGCCCGCACGAGATGAGCCCGGCCGCGTTCTGCTTCAGGCCGGTTTCAGCTTGAAACGCGATACGCCGTTGCGCAAGCCGTTCGCAGTCAGCGTCAATTCGTCGATCGCCTGGCTGGACTGCCGCAGCGATTCGACGCTTTGCTGGGCGGCTTCGCTCAATTGGCTCAGCGCCTGGCTGATCTGTTCGGCGCCGACTGCCTGCGCCTGCACGCCTTCATGCACAGACTGGAAGCGCGGCGTCAGCGCCTGCACCTGGTGGATGATCTGCGACAGCTGGGCGCCGACGTTCTGCACGTCGGCGATGCCGCGCCGGACTTCTTCGGAAAACTTGTCCATGCCCATCACGCCGGCCGAGACCGCCGACTGGATTTCCTTGACCATCTGCTCGATGTCGTAGGTGGCGACGGCGGTCTGGTCGGCCAGGCGGCGGATTTCGATCGCCACCACGGAAAATCCGCGGCCGTATTCGCCGGCTTTTTCCGCCTCGATGGCAGCGTTCAGCGACAGCAGGTTGGTTTGACCCGCTACCTTGGTGATGGTGGTGACCACCTGGTTGATGTTGCTGGCTTTCTCGTTGAGGATGGCCAGCTTGGCGTTGACCGAGCCGGCTGCATCCATCACGTGGTGCATGGTGTCTTCCATCTGCGTCAGGCCGGCCTGGCCGGCCCCGCCCAGGCGCGCGGCTTCTTCCGCGCCGGATGAAACTTCATTCATGGTGCTCACCAGTTCGCGCGAGGTCGAATAGATTTCGCGCGAGGTGGCGCCGATCTCGGTGGTGGTGGCGGCGGTTTCGTTGGCGGTGGCCTGCTGCTGCTTGGCGGTAGCGGCGATCTCGACCACCGAGGTGGTGACCTGGATCGCTGATTTCTGCGCCTGGCCCACCAGGCCGGTCAGTTCGTCCGACATGCGGTTGAGGCCGACTTCCAGCGCCTGGAATTCGTCGTGGCGATTCAGGTTGAGGCGTTGCGACAAGTCGCCTGAACGGATCACCTCCAGTGCCGCGACCAGTTCTTCCATCGGCCGCGTGATGGCGCGCAACAGGAAGAAGCCGCAAATCAACGCCACTATCAGGGCGATCGCCAGCGCTGCCAGCAGCGTGCTCTTGGCCACAACCACGGCAGTTTCGATCTTGTCGACTGAACGCACCTCGGACTGCTGGTTGAAGTCGCGCAATACGGTGGCGGCAGTGCGGCCGCGCTGCCAGGCCGGCTCCAGCTGTTCGATCAGCAGGCTGCGCGCCTGGGCGTTCTTCTGGGTATCGTCCAGCCGCAGCACTTCCGCCATCAGGCGGACGTATCCAACGCGCGCTTGCTTGAAGGCGTCGAAATTGAGCCGGTCCTGCGCTTCGAAAATGGTTTTCTCATAGTCGGCGACCAGCTTGTCCATTTTCTCGTTATCGGCGAGCAGTGTCGCCAGATCCCGCTTGCGCTGCTCCGGCTGGATGTCGACCGTAATCGACTGCAGCACCAGCAGATAGCTTTGGAACCAGGTTGAACGGATCCCCGTGCTCAGTTCCAGGCCGGGCATGGAGTCAGTCTGGAAGCTGTTGGTTTCGTGTTCGATCGCCTGGAGTTTCACGTAACTGATGCCGGCCATGAAGCCCATCAGCAGCAGGATCACGCCAAAACTGACCAGCATCCGTTGTCGAATAGTCCATTGCTTCACGTGTCATTACTCCTGTCGTTGATTGATGTTCGCCGCATTCTCTTTTTGCGGCCGGGAGAATGTCTGGAGATTGCTCATGTAACAACTGCGCCGAAATGCTATCTTTCTAAGCGGATACAATAAACCAGGCGGATCGAATGCGGGGGAAAATTCGGCGCCGGCGAGCCTAGGCAGCGCGGGATTATTGCAGGTTTTCAGCTGCAGGTTTGTGGCAGATTGTTAAATGATTCGGGTAACAGTTACTGTGTGTGGCGTTGGCTGCGCAATCTGTCAAATCGCCATGGAGTTAACATTTGGTTCCGGCAGCGATGACTGGGAAACGTTTTAAAACCGAAGGCCGGGCCGGATGCTCTGACATTCCGGCCGAAAGAAAAGATCAGGCGCCGCGGCCAGGAGGTATACTTGCGGGAAATATCTCGCCTGCTTCGTCAGGCGAGCCTGCAGATGATGTTTTGCAAACATCGCTCCCTGCCTCCCTCCTATGCACAGATCGAGATCTCCTCATGCACCAGAATTCCACCTTGCCAGCGTTGCCGTCGCTGCCCGCCGTATGACCGCCGCCGAACAGCCGTTGATCCACTGGATCGAGAACGATCAGGAATGCTCGGCGCACTGGCGCTCGGAAAGCGGCAATCCGGCGCCGAAGCGGGTGGTGATTGCGGACGACCGCATGACTGCCGACAGCGCCTACCGCCTTGCTTGCGAAGGCACCGGCATGCTGTGGCGCGGCGATTTCCAGAACGCCAGGCAGTTGCTGCAGGCGCTGGCGCGGCGAGCCGAACCCAAGCCCAAGAGGCGTCCCAAGCTGCCGGCCTCGCCGACCGACGCCTTCAACCTGCATCGCCAGGCGCAATCGCAGCGCGCCCGTACGCTCGGCATGCTGCTGCTGCCGTTCGAGGCGGACTACAGCATCCCCTTGCGGCGCGCGCCTGACGTGCAGCAGGCCTGCAACGAAGCGTACGGCGCGGCGAAGGAACCTTTCGTCGCTTCGCTGCGTGAGTTGCTGGGCCTGATCGGCGCCCACGAGTGGCGCAAGAAAGGCGTCGAGATCCCGGCGCTGGGCGAGCGCATCCATCCGCACTACGGGGTCTACTCTCCGGTGCGCGGCGAATACATCGCACTGGTGGCTGATGCGCCGCTGCCGTCCACCAAACTGGCTTTCGACATCGGCACCGGCACCGGCGTGCTGGCGGCCTTGCTGGCCAAGCGCGGCGTGGCCAAGATCGTGGCGACCGACATGGACCCGCGCGCGCTGTCCTGCGCCAAGGAAAACCTGCTGCGCCTGAACCTGGACGGCCAGGTGAAACTGGTGCAGGCCGATCTGTTTCCCGAGGGGCGGGCGCCGCTGGTGGTCTGCAATCCGCCGTGGATTCCGGCACGCCCCAGCTCGCCGATCGAACACGCTGTATATGATCCTGAAAGCCGCATGCTGCGCGGTTTCCTGAGCGGCCTGACGCAGCATCTGGAGCCAGGCGGCGAAGGCTGGCTGATCCTGTCCGACCTGGCCGAACACCTGGCGCTGCGCAGCCGCGCCGAGCTGCTGGCGGCAATCGCTGCAGCCGGGCTGAAAGTCGTGGGGAAAATCGACGTGCGGCCGCAGCACCCGAAGGTCTCCGATGCGTCCGACCCCTTGCATGCCGCGCGCGCCGCCGAGCTGACTTCCCTGTGGCGGCTGGCGGCGGCTTGAGCATGCCGCTTCGATAACCTGGTCTCAGCGGCGCCCGATGGACGGCGCCGTCTGATTCCTGCATCGCACTTATCCTCGTCCGCCAAAACGGCTATAGTCTCTATATCAAATCCGGCCATGCAATATGGCCCGTCCGGAAATCTGAAACTGATATGGAGAATGTATGGCGTCTGTTCACCTGCAAAGCGTTACCGGCTTTGCCCAGCAAATCCAGGCCAGGACGCATCAGTTGCAAGCCGACGAGCCGCTGGACAACGGCGGCACCGATAGCGGTCCCGCCCCTTATGAATTGCTGCTGGCCGGACTGGCTGCCTGCACTTCGCTGACTTTACGCATGTACGCCGACCGCAAGCAATGGGATCTGGGCCTGATCGATGTCCGCCTGCGCTTCTCGCGCGATGAGCAGGGCCAGGAAAAGATCGATCGCACCATCGCTTTCGGCGCCCAGCTGAGCGAGGCGCAGATCGCCAGGCTGGCTGAAATCTGCGAGAAGACGCCGGTCACCAAGACCATCCGCCAGGGCACGCCGATTGCCACCGTCTTGCAGCAGACCAGGCTTGATGCACCCACACCCAGCTAACCGTTTACGCCCAGCCAACCGTTGAGGAGAAGCACATGACGAAAATCGTCGGAGTAGCAGGAAGTTTGCGCAGCGGCTCGCTGAATGCCGCCTTGTTGCGGGCGGCGGTGGAGCTGATGCCGGCCGGCGCGACGCTGGAAATCGGCACCATCAAGGGTATCCCTTTGTATGACGGCGATCTTGAACAGGCGGAAGGAATCCCGGCGGCGGTAACGCTGCTGAAAGAGCAGATCGCGGTGGCCGACGCGCTACTGTTGGTGACGCCGGAATATAATAATTCCATGCCGGGCGTGTTCAAGAATGCGCTCGACTGGCTGTCGCGGCCGCCGGCCGACAGCGCCCGTATCTTCAACGGGCGGCGGGTGGCGGTGATCGGCGCCTCGCCGGGAGGCTTCGGCACTATCCTGTCGCAGAATGCCTGGCTGCCGGTGTTGCGCACGCTAGGCATGCAGCCCTGGTTTGGCGGCCGCCTGATGGTGTCGCGCGCCGGCAAGGCGTTCAATGAGAACGGCGAACTGGTGGATGAGCAGGTGCGCGACCAGTTGCGGGAATTCAATCGGAATTTCGTTGAGTTTTTGAAAAATTGAACGAAGGATGAAATGAAATTCAAAGACTACTACAGCGCCCTGGGCGTCGAGCGGACTGCTAGCGCGGCTGAAATCAAGCAAGCGTATCGCAAGCTGGCGCACAAATACCATCCGGACGTTTCCAAGGATCCGACCGGGGAAGAAAAATTCAAGGAAATCGCTGAAGCCTATTCGACCCTGAAGGATGCTGAGAAGCGCTCCGCCTATGACCAGCTGGGCAGCCACCAGCCTGGCGAAAACGTTGAGCCGCCGCATGCCTGGCAGCAGGGTTTCAGCGATGGCGGCGCCTCCTTCGGCGATGTCGACATGGCCGACATCCTGGCGGCTTTTGCGGCATCGCGCCAGGGCGGCCGGCCGCGCCCGAGCAGGGGCGAGGACTACGAAGTCAACACGCCCATCACGCTGGAGCAGATTTACGAAGGCGGCGAAACCGATGTCCGGCTGAGCATGCCGGAGTACGACGAACACGGCAAATTGCACCGGGTGCCGCGCACCTTCCGGGTGCGCATTCCGAAAGGCGCGGAAGACGGCCAGCGCCTGCGTTTGTCAGGCAAGGGCGGGCAGGGCAGCGACGGCGGCAAGCACGGCGACCTGTATGTGATGATGAAGCTGATCCCGCACCCGCTGTACCGGGTCACCGGCAAGGACCTGTATTTCGATTTGCCGCTGGCGCCGTGGGAAGCGGTGCTGGGGGCGGTGGTCCAGGTGCCTACCCTGGGCGGCAAGGTGGAACTGAACATCCCCGCAGGCACCGCCGCCAACCGCCAGTTCCGGCTGGCCAAGCGCGGGCTGCCGTCCGCCAATGGCGAACAGGGCAATCTGTATGCGGTGGTCAGGATAGAAGTGCCGAAGGCCCCTACGGCGCGCGAGCGCGAACTGTTTGAGCAACTCGCCGCGGAATCGGCTTTCGACCCACGTCAGCATTTGCATTGAGGAGAGCGGGAATGACTAGTCTGTTGGTAGAAGCGGTCTGGCTGAACGACGCCGATGCCTGCTCGCTGGACGAGCTGGCCGAGTATTCCGGACTCAGCCATGCCGAGCTGGCGGAGCTGGTGGCGCTGGGCGCCATCGAGCCGGACCGCGACCCGGCGGCCGGATATGTATTCCGGTCGCAGACCATTGTGGTGGCCAGGACCGCGCGCCGCCTGCGCGACGATTTTGAGCTCGACACCCAGGGCCTGGCGATGGCGCTTAACCTGCTGCAACGGATCCAGGCGCTGGAAGCGCGGCTGGCAGCGGCGGACGCCCGTTTGCCGCATCCGGTCTGAGCGTTAGTGCCAGCCTATGGGCCTTCTCAGGCCCGATTCGCCACGTTCGGCGTCGGTTTTCCGCTTAATGCATCCAGCAGGTTCTGCGCCGCGCACAGCGCCATGCGCTGGCGCGTTTCATGCGTGGCGGAGCCGATATGCGGCAGCGCGACCACATTCGGCAAGCTCAGCAAGCGTGAATCCGCGGGCAGCGGTTCGCGCTCGAACACATCCAGTCCGGCGGCGCGCAGGCGGCCGCTTTCCAGCGCCTCGATCAGCGCTGTTTCATCGATGATGCTGCCGCGCGAGATATTCACGAGAATCGCGCTGGAACGCATTTGCGCCAGCTCAGCCTTGCCTATCATGCCGCGGGTCTGCGGCGTCAGCGGCGCCGTGATGCAGATGAAGTCGGCATTCTGCAACAACTGGCCGAGCGGACAGAAGCGCGCCGCATAGGCGGCTTCAGCGGCAGGATCGGGGCTGCGGTTGTTGTATAAAACCTGCATGCCGAAACCCAGCGACGCGCGCCGGGCAATGGCGCCGCCGATGCGGCCCATGCCGACGATGCCCAGGGTTTTGCCCTGGACATCGGTGCCGAAGCAATCTTCGCCTATGCTGTGGGTCCAGCGCCCTTGCTTCACGTAGTCGGCCATTTCCACTACCCGCCTGGCGGCGGCCAGTATCAGCGCAAAGCCGGTATCCGCCGTGGTCTCCGTCAAGACATCGGGCGTGTTCAGCAGCACGATGCCGCGCCGTCGCAGGTCGGCCGGGTCGAACTGGTCGACGCCGACGGAAATGGTCGAGATCGCCTTTAGCTGCGGCGCGTGGTCGAGGATTTCGGCATCGATCTTGAGGCTGGCGCCGATCAGGCCGACGGCATCCTTGACGGCCGCCATGAAGGCGGCACGGTTGCCGGCGTCGACGCCGTCGAATTGCACCACTTGGTAGTCCTGCCGCAGCATCGCCAATACATCGTCGGCGACCTTTTTGTAGAGTACGATTTTCGCTTGCATCATTGTTCCTGATCGATTGCTCATTGCGTGACCGGCTGCGCCAGCGGCAGGGCTTGCGCTTCCGGCTTGACTGAAATGGTCAGCACCACCGCAGCGAGCAAGCCGCCGGCCATGAACAGATAAGAGGCGAACGGGCTGCCGGTAGCGCCGTTCAGGTAGCCGACCACGTAGGAGCCGAGGAAAGAACCGAGCGCGCCCATGCTGTTGATCAGCGCCATGGCGCCGCCGGCGACATTCTTCGGCAGCAGCTCGGGAACGATGGCGAAGAACGGTCCGTAAGGGGCGTACATGGCGGCGCCGGCAATCACCAGCAAACTGTAGGACAGCCAGAAATTGCTGCTGCCCAGCAGGTAGGAACCGAGGAATGCCAGGGCGGCTATCAGCAGCGCCGGCCAGACAAACAACTTGCGGTTCTGCATCTTGTCGGAAGCCCAGGATGTCAGCAGCATGGCGATCACCGCCGCCAGGTAGGGCAGGGAAGAGAGCCAGCCGGTTTCCACCATGCTGATGTTGGCGGCGTTCTTCAGGATGGACGGCAGCCACAGCACGAAGCCGTAGACGCCGATGCTCCAGCAAAAATACTGCGCGCACAGCTTGATCACCGCCGGCGACTTGAAGGCTTCGGCATAGTTGCGCATCGGCTTCATGCCGGCCTGCTCCAGATCAAGCGCCGCCTTGAGGTCTGCCTTTTCCTGCGGCTTCAGCCAGGTCGATTCAGCCGGCTTGTCCTGCACCACGAACCACCAGATGCAGGCCCACACAATCGCCGGCGCCCCTTCGGCGATCATCATGTGACGCCAGCCGAAGCTGTTGACCAGGTAGCCGGACAGCACCGACATCCACAGCACCGTGACCGGATTGCCCAGGATCAGGAAGGTGTTGGCGCGCGAGCGTTCGGTCTTGGTAAACCAGTTGCTGATGTAGATCAGCATGGCCGGCATCACCGCCGCTTCCACCACGCCCAGCGAAAAGCGGATCACCATCAGCATCGGGATATTGCTGATCACGCCGGTCAGGGCGGCGCAGCTGCCCCACAGCACCAGGCTCCAGAAGATCATCTTCTTGACGCTGCGCCGCTCCGCATAGATGGCGCCGGGGATCTGGAAGAAGAAATAGCCGAGGAAGAACAGGGCGCCGATCAGCGACGAAGTGCTTTGCGTGATGCCGAGATCGTGGTTGATGCCGGCAGCGCTGGCGAAGCCGAAATTGGCGCGGTCCAGGTAAGCCAGGCTGTAAGTGATGAAGACGATGGGAATGATGAACCACCACCGCCGCATCGCCAGTTTTCTTGTTTCCATTGCTTGTCTCCTCGTTTTGATGATCCGCTCTTCAGGTCTGCTGCCAGCCTGTTGTTTTTTAGCGGTGTTGTTTTAGTGGACCGTTACAGTCCACTAGCTGTTTTCGTGTCGGCAATCCCTCGCTGTCGCCGCTGACCTGGATCGCCATCGCGCCGATCAGGTTGCCGCGGGTTGCCGCAAAATGCGCGTCGCGTCCCTCCAGCAAGGCACTGATGACGCCGACGGCAAAGCCGTCGCCGGCGCCCACGGTGTCGACCACCTTGGCGACCGGCGCGGCAGGGATGGTGGCTTCCAGGCGCGCCGTGCGCAGGTAGGCGCCGGCGCTGCCGAGCTTGACGATGACGCCGCTGGCGCCGCGTGCAAGGTAGAAGCCAGCGATGTCATGCGGGCTGGCCAGGCCGGTCAGGATGCGGCCTTCTTCCAGGCCCGGCAGCACCCAGTCGGCATAGGAGGCCAGTGCATTGAGCCGGTCCGCCATGATTTCCCGCGAACGCCACAGGGTGGGGCGCAGATTGGGATCGAAGCTGATGCTTTTGCCGGCGGCGCGCATCTCGCCGGCGATGTGGAAGGCCAGTTCCAGCGACGAGGCGGAAATGGCCGGCGCTACGCCGGACAAATGCAGATGGCGCGCCGCCTGGAAGTATTCCGAGCGGTAGTCGGCGATCGACAGCTGGCTGGCGGCGGATCCTTGGCGGAAGTATTCGATTTCCGGGTCGCTGCCGTCGTCGTTGCGCGATTTGAGCTGAAATGCAGTGGGATAGCGTTCATCGATGGTGACGGCTGCGCTGTCGATGCCCTCGCTGGCTAGGGTCTCCAGCACGAAGCGGCCGAAGGAATCGCGCCCGACCCGGCTCACCCAGCCGACCCGGAATCCCAGCCGCGCCAGGCCGGTGGCGACATTCAGCTCCGCTCCCGCGGCACGCTTGACAAAGCTTTTTGCCTTGGCCAGATCGCCGCTTTCGCTGGCGACAAACATCGCCATGGCTTCGCCGTAGGTGACGACGTCAAGGGATTTTACTGGCATGTGCTTGCTCCGCAAGAAAGGGATGCCGCCGCCGCACGCAGTTGCCGGACATGGTGCGCCTGGACTGCCGGATCGGCGGGCAGGGGATATTCGATTGCGCGCGGCAGGGCGCCGGGAAGCCGGCTCAGGCAAGCGCGCCAGTCGATGCTGCCTTCGTCAAGCGCTACCGCAAAGCGCCGCATGCCGCTGCCTTGCACGTCCTTGCAATGAATATAGCGCACGTGCGGCGCCAGCGCCTGGACTGCAGCGACAGGATCCTCGCCGGCCCAGCGCCAGTTGCCGATATCGAAAGTCATTGCCACCGCGATGGCCGGGGAGTTGGCGCTGCAGGCAGCAAAAAAACTGGCGAATTCGTTTATGCGGCAACCGCTTTTCTGCTGGCCGTTTTCCAGCAACAGCGTTACCGGCGATTGATTGAGCGTGCACTGCAGGGCAGCCGCGTCGACGCGGCCGGCATAATCGTGCATTTGCAGCTTGAGCGTGGCAGCGCCGAGGATTTCCGCTTCATGTAGACGCGACGCCAATAGCGTCAGATCGAGCTCGCCGCCTGGGCGGAACAGGGATTCCGGCGCGGAATACAGCGCTTGCAAGCCATGCGCGCCAAAGAGGTTTTTTAAACCGGCAAGCTGCAGCGCGATTTCCGCCTCCGAGCCGAGGAACAGTTCGCGGCGGACTTCGAGTCCGTCGGCGCCGGCATTTGCCGCCAGCGGCAGGATCGCCGCATGGCCTTGTTTCTGCACAAAATCGACACCATAGGCGGACGCCACGATGAAGATGCCTGACGGTGGTTGGGTTGATTGCGTTGCTTGCAAATCTGTCTCCTGGATAACGTTCTGCTTCGCATTTCTGGGATGCGATTATGTTATGGAACCGGTTCCATAAAAGATTTAAAAATTTGCCCGATGCGCAATGTCAGGCAGTTGGGCGGTATTTGTGAAGCTATTTATGGAACCGGTTCCAAAGTAATCCATAAAAAATCGGCCGTCAAGCCTCCGTTACACTTTTCAGCAGGGTGGAGCCGCGTATCTTCAATTCGCCCGGAAAGGCTTGCATGCGCGCCGGGCTGGCGATGCCGTCGATGCGCTGCACCAGAAAGTCCAGCGCGGCATGGCCGATGTCGAAAGTCGGCTGGCGAATGCCGGTGATGCCGCTGCCGGCCAGCGCCGCCCAGCTGGGGTCGTCAAAACCCAGCAAGCCGATATCCTCGGGCCAGCGCGCGCCAAGCTGCTGCAGGCCGAGCGCCACGTTCAGCAGCATGCGGCCGTTGCCGGCAAAAATCGCGGTGCGCTTCTTGCTTTTCAAGGCTTTCTGCAGGGCACGGGCAAGGCCGGCGGTGTCCGCCATGTCGAGTTCCGAGGTGGTGGCCGAATAGCCCTTGCCGGCTGCCGCCACCACCTGGCGCAGCGCCTGCTCGCGCTCGCTGCGGCTGCTGATCTGGCCGATCGGTTCGGTAAAAAAATGAATCGATTGAAATCCCTGCTGCAGCAAGTGCTGTGTCGCCAGGGTGGCGGCTTGCAGGTTGTCCAGGCCGACCATGTCGCACTGCAGGCGGACGGCGCGGCGGTCAATGATGACCAGCGGCAGGCCGGTGTTGCTGATGGATGCCAGGTCTTCCTCCGGCAAGCCGATCGGATTGATCACCAGGCCTTCGACACGGTAGTTGGTCAGCAAATCCAGGTAGCGCTTTTCCAGCTCCAGCTGGTTGTCCGAATTGCACACCATCAGCATGAATCCCCGTTTTTGACAGGCCGCTTCGACGCCGCGCATGACCTCGACCGAGTAGGGGTTGCTGATGTCGGCGACCACCATGCCGACCATGCGCGTGCGGCCGCGCTTGAGTCCGCGCGCCATCTGGTTGGGGCGGAAGCCGAGCGTGCTGATGGCCTGCTGGATGCGTAGCCGCAATGCGTCGGAAAGGCTGTCGAATTCGCCGTTGAGGTAGCGCGAAACGCTGGTTTTACCTACTTTGGCTTCGCGCGCAACATCGGTGATGGTTGGCGTGCGCAGCGTATCGGGGTTGGGCGTAGGGGGCATGGGCGAGCCAGTCAAAATGGTGGGTCAGGAAATGCGTTCCTGCGCATTATTCCATGCCTGTCTTCTGGCGGAGCAGAATCTTTGCGGGCCGCTCAGTCAATGGCAGGTCCGCCACGGGCTGCGTTGCGTTGCAATGGAATGCCTTTCAGGTAGCCGGTCTGGTCCGCAAGGCAATCGCCCTCGTCGGTTCTTTTACGTCTATAAATGCACCGTTATTTCATGTCCCGAGCGACGGTTAAATGACGCCGCATCAAGGCGGATGCCCATTCCCTGTTGTCGTTTTCCAGCGCTTCGATGATTTGCAAATGCTCTTTGCAGGAATCGATCTGGCGCGGCGCCCGGTAATGCGCGATACGGTCATCGAGCCGCCTTAACTGGTTTTGCTGCTGTATTGCCTGAAGCAGGAAGCGATTGTTGGAGAAGCGGGCCAGCATTTCGTGAAACGCTGCATTGACGGCAAAAAAGGCGGTGGCGGAATCATCGGCTTCCGCCTGGTGCAGCAGCTTCTCATGCGCCAGGCGGCTGTTCCGCAACTGCTCGGCATCGGCCTTGAAACTGTTTTCCAGCAGGCCGGCGCATTCCACGGCGATACGGAACTGATAGCTCTCGCTCATCAGTTCTTGCGTGCTGACGATGGGCGGGAAGCTCCAGCCCTGGCCGCGCCTTTTCTCGATCAGGCCATCTGCCGCCATGCGCACCAGCGTCCCTCTGAGCAGGCTGCGCGACACCGCGTATTGCTCCAGGAAGTCGGTTTCCGTCATGGTGTCGGCCAGCAGATTGTGCCGGCGGTCGCGGATCATCTGCTGGTACAGGGCGTCGCCGCTGACGCCGGCGACAAGCCGGTCCGGGACCGGTTTCGGACTGATGCCGGTGCTGACGAAATAACCGCTGTTGACGTGGTAATCCAGCAATTCCTGCTGCGCCACCAGACGCAGTGCGGCTTTGATCGGCGTGCGGGAGACGTCGAAATGGCTGGCCAGGCTCTCTTCGGTCAGGTGGGTTCCGGCCGGGAATTCACCAGCAGCGATTTGCTGGATCAAGCGATTGGCCAGATCGAGTTGCAATGGACTGGGGCGGCTGGGGTATGTGGGTTTGCGCATTCTCTCGCCGCAGAGTAGTTGATAAAAATATATTTCAATGAATGTTAATTGATTAATATCATATGAGTAAACCTCT
Organism: Collimonas sp. GW821-FHT02H07; assembly: GCF_059421505.1. Taxonomy (NCBI): domain Bacteria; kingdom Pseudomonadati; phylum Pseudomonadota; class Betaproteobacteria; order Burkholderiales; family Oxalobacteraceae; genus Collimonas; species Collimonas sp. GW821-FHT02H07. The sequence continues at coordinate 41,935 of NZ_JBWKVC010000009.1, read as the reverse complement.
CGGCAAGTGACAAAGGCGGGTGGTTGGAATAAGGGGTTTCTTAAAAATATCCTTTTATTGAATTTATAAAAATATCAATACAACATGAAGAACTTGTCTGTTGGTTAATTTTTTTGAGCGAGATGCGCGTGAGCATTCGTCAAGCAGATATCGACTGCGCCGGCCAGGGGGCGTTTCAATATTCCTTGATCGCTTCTACGCTGATGTGCAGCGTGACGGCATCGCTGACAAACGGCACATAGCGTCCCAGTTTGTAGTCGCTGCGCAGGATATTGGCGGAGCCGTTGGCGCCGCAGGCTTGCTTGCCATAGATAAGCATGAAGCGGCAGTTGAAATTGCTGATCTGCAGCGTGACGGGATGGCTGATGCCCTTGATGGTCAGGTCGCCGTCTACCTGCGTCAGCTGCGGTCCTTCAAAGTGCAGGGCGGAAGATTTGAAGCTGATCTTCGGATAATTGGCGCTGTCGAAGAATTCGCCGGAACGCATGATCTGGTTGAAGCCGTCGCTGCCGGTGCTGACCGATGCAGCGTCGATGTCGATTTCGATGCTGCCGCTCTGGCTGTCGCGGTCAAGCTCGATCGTGCCGGTAGTGATATCGAAGCGGCTGCGCTGCATCGACAAGCCCCAGTGGCTGTACTCGAAGTAGGTATAAGTGTGTTCGCTATCGATCTGATAGCGTTCGGCGGCGCTGCTGGCGTTGCCGCCAAGCGCCAGCAGCAATAGCGCAGCGCGCAGCAGCAAGCTGGCTGTCCTTGTCGCTGCATGGGGACTGGTGCTGAATGGTTTCATCTTCTTGGGTAAATGGGCGGCTGCAATAGCCATCATGCCTTAGCCGGCATGGTTATGCCATAGCCGCACGGGTATTCTTTCCTGGAAACATATAAAATCCCATTCCGCACTGTCATGCAAGCTCGCCTGCATGCCAGTCGGATCCCGTGCACCTATTTACGTTTAACCATAACAATTCAAAACGGAGTGTTTGCCACCATGTATGAGCTGTATATCGCCAATAAAAATTATTCGTCGTGGTCATTGCGTCCATGGGTGCTGATGCGTGCTCTGGGGCTGGGATTCAAGGAACACCTGGTGCCGTTTTCCGACGATGGCATTGGCGCCAACTGGGACGCCTTCCGCAGTTTTTCACCGACCGGCAAAGTGCCGGCCCTGAAAGACGGCGCAACCGCGGTCTGGGATTCGCTGGCCATAGTCGAATACCTGGCCGAGCGCCATGCCGGCGTCTGGCCAGCCGATGCGCAAGCCAGGACCTGGGCCCGTTGCGCCGCCGCCGAGATGCATTCCGGCTTTGGCGCCTTGCGCGAATACTGCACCATGAACTGCGGCATCCGGGTCAGGCTGGCGCAGGTGCCTGCGGCGTTGGCGCGCGATATTGCCCGGCTGGATGAATTGTGGAGCGAGGGTCTGCAGCGCTTCGGCGGTCCCTTCCTGGCCGGCGCCGGCTTCAGCGCCGTCGATGCGTTCTTTGCACCGGTCGCCTTCCGGGTGCAGACTTACGGCTTGCAACTGAGCCCGGCGGCGCAAGCCTACGCCGCGCAATTGCTGAACCTGCCGGCCATGCAGCAATGGCAGGCGGAGGCCCTGACCGAAACCTGGCGCGAGCCGGGCCATGAAGCGGAAGCCGCGGCGGCTGGCAGCTTGCTGGAGGATCTGCGCAGCCAGGGGTGACATTGCCCCTATAATGATGCGCATGTTTCCTCCTAACGACGACAAGCTGCTGCGCATTACCGACTCGCTCGCCATCCCGCTGAGCGAGATCGAGATCAGCGCCGTCCGCGCCCAGGGGCCGGGCGGCCAGAATGTCAACAAGGTGTCTTCCGCCATCCATCTGCGTTTCGATATCCCGGCATCGTCGCTCTCCGAGTTCTACAAGGAAAAGCTGCTGGCCCTGAACGACCAGCGCATCACCAAGGACGGCGTGCTGATCCTCAAGGCGCAGCAATCGCGCAGCCAGGAAAAGAACAAGAGCGAGGCCATGCTCAGGCTGCAGGAACTGTTGCTGAGCGTGACCGTGATCCAGAAAAAAAGGCGGCCCACCGCGCCCAGCCGCAGTTCTCAGCTGAAGCGCGTCGACAGCAAGACGCGGCGCGGCAAGGATAAAGCCATGCGTGGCAAGGTTGTGCTTTAGTTTTACGCCAGGACCAGCCGCAGGCGGGTAATTTCAGATGGTGCGAAAAGACGCTTGGGCGGCCCCCAGTAGCCGGTGCCGCGGCTGGTGTACACCCACAGATTGCGCAAGCGGTTCAAGCCTGCCGTGTACGGTTGCTGCAAAGGCACGAACAGGTTCCAGGGAAAGAACTGGCCGCCATGGGTATGGCCGGACAGCTGCAGATCGAAGCCGGCGTCGGCCGCCGCCGTGGCGGAGCGTGGCTGGTGCGCCAGCAGCAGCTTGACGGCGACATGCTGCGGACTTCCTGCCAGCGCCGCGCGCGGATCGCTGCGCTCGGCTTCATCGAAATGGTGGGCGCTATAGTCGGTAACCCCGGCCACCAGCAACGAAGCCCCCTGATGCTTGAGGACCACGTGCTCGTTCATCAAGACCGTCAATCCCAACCGGCGCACCTCGGCCACCCATTCCGGCGCGTTCGAGTAATACTCATGATTGCCGGTGACAAAATAAGTTCCGTGGCGCGATTGCAAGTTGGCCAGCGGCGCTGTGTGCGGCGCCAGTTCCTGCACGCTGCCATCCACCAGGTCGCCGGTAATGGCGATCAGGTCCGCTTTCAGGCTGTTGACCTTGTTGACGATGGCATCCAGGTAGCCGCGCTTGATGGTCGGGCCGACATGGATATCGCTGATCTGCGCGATGGTGAAGCCTTGCAAGGCGGGCGGCAGGCCGCTAATGGGGATATCGATGTCCACCACGGCGGCCAGCCGGCGCGCATTGACATAGCCGACCAGGCTGGAAACCGTGGCAAGCAGCAATACCGCCAGCGCAGTCCAGGCCGGCAGGCGCGCATCGTGCAGGCCGAACCAGGGCAATGCCAGCAAGCACAGTTCGCGCAGCAGGGTGCTGACCAGCAGCGATGAAAATACGCCCATGGCCAGCATGCCGGCCCATGCCAGCCGGTCGGACAGCGGTTGCCGTTTGATGACGCGGCCCAGCATGCCGGCCGGAATCAGCAAGAACGATAACAGCAGCCACAGACCGAGCAGGGTTTGCAGCAGAGGCATTGCGGCCAGCGAGGGCATCAGCAGCCAGCCGATCAGGGCGTGCAAGCCGCCCAGCAAAAACAGGACGATCAAGATAGCGGAGCGGGATGGCATGTGGAAACCCGTGAAAAGAGAGTCGGAGTGTGATTGGCGGCAAAGCGGGCGCCGCGCTTCTTACCCATATCAGGGCGCACGCCACGGCTTCAAGAGCGCGCGCCCTGGATAAAACATCGGATGTAGTGGCAGTGCCAAGGGCTTATTCAAATATAATCGTGCGGATCATTGTTTAACAATACCGATATCAGGTGTTTTCCTGCCAGTCATGCCCCTTTTGAAGCGAAATATTGTGAATTTCCGTCCGTTACGCAGCATCTGCGTCTATTTCGGCTGCCTGCTGCTGGGCCTTGCCCATGCCGGCGCTGCAAGCGCGGCGCCCGAGCTGGGAATGGATGCTATTAAAAAAGCAAGCGACAATCCTCAAGCCCGGCCGCGCATCGGCCTGGTGCTGTCCGGCGGCGGCGCCCGCGGCTATGCCCATCTGGGCGTGTTGCAGGCGCTGGAGAAAATGCATATCCCCATCGATTATGTCGCCGCCACCAGCATGGGCGCGGTAGTCGGCGGGCTGTATGCGAGCGGGCTGTCGGTTGATGAGCTGGGCCATATCCTCTCTGGCACCAACCTTAGCGATATCGCCTTTGACCGCAATGAGCGGGCCGACCTGCCGCAGTCGCAGCGCGAAGATGACTATCAATATCCGATCGGCCTGTCTGCCGGCTATGGCGACGGCAAGCTGAAACTGCCTAGGGGCCTGGTGCAAGGAAATAATCTGCTGGCGTTGCTGCAGAACTGGACCCCGCAGCTGCCGGCCAATATTTCCTTTGACAAGCTGCCGACGCCTTTCCGCGCGGTGGCGACCGATCTCGGCAGCGGCGAGGAAGTGATCCTCAGCCAAGGCTCCTTGCCGCGCGCAATCCGCGCCAGCATGGCGGTGCCGGGCTTGTTCGCGCCGCTCAAGCTGGACGGACGGACGCTGGTGGACGGCGGCCTGGTGCGCAACCTGCCGGTCGATCAGGCGCGCGAAATGGGGGCCGACATCATCATCGCCGTCAATATCGCCGCCGACCTGCAAGATCCGACCACGCTGGAATCGCCCACCGCGGTGGCGCAGCAGATGGTGACCATCCTGATCCGCCAGAACGTCAAGCGGCAGATCGATTCGCTCAAGAAGGACGACATCTTGATTGAGCCGGACATGGGCGACCTGGGCTTTGCCGATTTTTCACGCGGCAACGACGGCGTCAAGGCCGGCTACGACGCCGCCGAGCGGCAGCGCGCCAAGCTGGCGCCGCTGGCCTTGCCGCCGCAGCAATGGAAGGCCTATCTGGCCGCTCGCAACGGCGGGCCGGTACTGGCACAGAACACGCGCATCGACGCCATAGAAATCAACAGCAACGGGCGGGTGCCGGCAGCGGTGGTGCGGCGTTCGCTGAATGTCAAGGAAGGCGACTTCTACAACCCGATCGCGCTCAACAAGGATATGGCGAGCTTGTCGACCAACGGCGATTTCAAGAGCGTCACGCAGGAACTCGTGACCGAAAATGGCCGCAATGTGCTGAAGGTGGACGCCGACGATAAATCCTGGGGACCGCACTTCCTGTTGTTCGGCCTGGGCGTCTCCAATAGTTTCAATGGCCGCGGCGACTTCAATCTGCAGGTGGGGCATCGCCTGCCATGGATGACCGAAAGCGGCCTGGAGTGGCGCAACGACCTTGTACTGGGCAGCAAACAAGCCAGCCTGCATACCGAATTGCGGCAGCCGATCTGGAACACGGTCGGACTGTATGTGGCGCCTTATGCCGAGTACGCGCGCCGGCACATCGACCTGTATTCGGACGAGGGCACGGTCACTTCCAGCACCGTACCGGTGACAGCCTACCGGATAGACACCACCAAGGTAGGGGTCGATCTTGGCATGCCGATCGGCCGGCTCGGGGAGTTGCGCACGGGTGTCTATTATCAGTGGCTGGAGGGGAGGCCTACCTACAATTGGCCAATGGAATTCATCGATATCGCGCCGGAGCTGATATTCGACAGCTTTCGCGTAAAGCAGCCGGTGGTGCGTACGCAACTCACTGTCGACCAGCTCGACGACCCGCTGTTCCCGCGCAAGGGCTACTATCTTTCCGCGGTCAGCAATGTGGCTTTCGGCGGCGCCGCCAACAGTTACAGCGATGCCCAGGGCAAGGCGCTGTGGGCGGTCAGCCGCGGCGGCAACACGCTCAACCTGGCGCTGGAAGCGGCTGGCACTTACGGCAACGAGCAGAACGGCGCCGGCGCCAATGGCGGACTGGGATTCACGCTGGGCGGATTCCAGCATTTGTCTGCTTACGCACCCGATCAATTTTCCGGCAACTATCTGTTATATGGGCGCCTGACCTATTTGCGCGACATGCCTGGGCTGGATTTGCCTGGCTTGCGCAGTACGGTGCTGGGCACCAGCCTGGAGGTGGGCGATGTCTGGCAGAGCAAGGATGCTTTTGCCACAGGGCCGTTCAAGAAGAGCGCCAGCATGTTCTTGGGCGGCAACAGCTTCCTCGGACCTCTGTATTTTGGTGCGGCGATTGCTCCGCGCGGCGTCTGGAACCTGTATCTGCAGCTGGGACGGGTTTTCTAGGGATATGACGCGCTAAGCGTCAAGCTTGTCGGCGCCGCGCATTCGCCGCGCCGGCGCCGGCGGATAGCCGAAGAATTCCAGCACGCTGTTGGTGACCAGGTCGCGGTCGTTGTCGACGCAAATCATGTGGTAGCTGTTCTCCAGCACCACCACCCGCACATCCGGCAACGCCGCCCGCAGGAATTCGGCCGATTTCAGGCTGGTCAGTTCATCTTCGCGCGCATGCACCACCAGCGTCGGGCAGGAAATATCGCGGGCGCCGGCCAGCACCAGGCGGCGCAGGCGGTCGACCTGGCGGATGCAGGCCAGCGGCACCCAGCGATAGTGGAAATTGTCGCCGCGCGCGAACTTGGCCTTGACGATCGCCCGCACCGTGGCGTTCTTGATGCCGAAGGGCTCGTCTTCTTCCACTTTCATTTTGCCGGGCATGCCGGGGATGCAGTACACCAGGTGCCGCAGCTGGCGATACCATGGGGTCGACCAGCCATCGATGAAGACCGGCGGCGCCAGCGTCACCAGCTTGCCCTTGGCATGCCGCACGCGCTCGCACAAAGCCAGCGCCAGCAGCGAACCCAGGCACATGCCGAGCACATGGAAAGTGTCGTACTGCGGCGCCAGTTCCTGATACGCGGCGGTGACCGTGTCGAGCCAGTCTTCCATGCGCACGTCCACCAGATCCTCCGGCTGGCCGCCATGGCCGGGCAAGGTGACGGCATGGGTTTCCACTCCCGCACGCTGCAACACCTTGTGCATGGAGCCCAGATCGAATTGGGTGCCGCCCAGGCCGTGAATCAGCAGGGCGCCGGTACGAACGCTCATAGGGCGGAATGCCCCTGGCGCGGTTGCGGTTCGTCTTCCCGGATATGCAGGCGCCAGGCGCCTGCCACCATGGCGACCGATTCGTCGGCATCCAGCAGCACCGCGCTCATGTCGGTCATCTCGGTGGTGTGTCCGGCCGGCAGCAGCAGGCGAAAACGCAAATCGGGACGGACATCGTCGTCCATGTCGTCCAGCCAGCGGCTGCGCAGCTGCTGGCGATCGTCGGGGTGGACATGCGCCAGCACCTGGTCGAGCTCGCTGAAGGCATTTGCCGGCAGGCCCAGCAATCCTTGCAGATCGCCGTTCCAGCACAGCTTCCTGCTATGCGGATCCATGCTGTAGACCAGCTGGCGGCTGACGGTCAGCGCCAGTTCGACGTCGCTTTTCCATTGCGCGGCGTCTTCGTGCAATTGCTCGCGGGTGGTCTTGAGGGCGCTGATCAGCAGGCAGAGCAGGGCGGCCACGGCCAGGTAGAGCTGGGCTTCCAGCAGCGAATGCTTGGAATAGGTATCGGCGAAGGCGGCAAACGGCCCCTCGCCCTGCACCGTATTCAAGAGCGCAAAGAAGGCCAGCATGGCGACTGCCAGCGAGCCGCCGCGGCCGCCCCACAGCAGGGTTACCACGGCGGCGAAAAACAGCGGCACATAGGTCAGCGCAAAATTGACGCCGGCCGAAAAATTGCTCAGGCTGTGGCCATCGAAAATCAGGTAGGCAGTCACGCCGAGTGCAATGAAAGCCGCCAGCCCCAGCAGGAAATCGCTGCGGTCCATGCCGCCCGAACGCATGGCGTGGAAACGCGACCAGCCTGCCAGCACCGGCGTGACGATCAGGATCCCGACCAGGTCGGACGCCGCCCAGATGCACGCGGTCGGCCAGAACGGCACGTCTTTCACGATCAGGAACCAGGCCGCGCCGATCGCTGCGCTGACGGTGCTGCAGGCGACGCCGGCAATCAGCAGGCCGCGCACGAAATACAGGCCTTCCATCGGCAATTGCGTCATCCGCACCAGCGCCACGGCAATCGCGGCGACGCCGATTTCATCGAGGGCGAACAGCGTTACGCGCAACAGGTCGCGATTTTCAATCCAGCCCAGCAGCAGTTGCGCCAGCACGAAACCGATGATCACCGGCAGCCAGCGCGCCGTCCTGGTCAGCATGAACGCGGCCACCGTGACGCCGGCCGGCAGCCAGATATAGCCGGTAGCGGCGATCGGCCCGTTGAGCTGATGCGAGGTGTAGCCCATGACCAGATACAGCAAGCCCCATAGCAGGGCGATGACAGATTGGTTGGTCAGTTTCACTATAGATGTCCTTGTCGGTTTGCGGCTTCGTCCCTCTGCGCGCTTGCCAGGCGGTGCTTGAGGTGCTGCACATTATAGGATAAGTCTGATAATTATTAGACTGGCATTGAGCATCCTGGAGCGTCCGGGTCAATTGACAGGCAACTGTAAATGTTGCCAGTTACGCAGCTCCGTCCTTGGCCGCAGAATCGACCTGCCCGCCGCAGCGATGCGGCTATGCATTCGTTCACTGCAGACTCGTTAGGAGAAATAATGAAACGCATATCGTCCCGTCTGACTTTAATGCTGGCACTGGCGGCGCCGCTGGCGGCCCAGGCGCACGGCTACATCGATGCCCCTAAATCGCGCGCTTTCATGTGCAAGACGCAAGAGAATTCGGCTTGCGGCGCGATTCAGTATGAACCGCAAAGCGTGGAAGGTCCGAAGGGTTTTCCCGCAGCCGGTCCGGCCGACGGTACGATCGCGGCTGGCGGCCTGGCGCAGTTTTCCGAACTGAATGTGCAAACGCCGACGCGCTGGAAGAAAGTGGCGTTGAAGACCGGCGCTCTCGATTTCAACTGGTACTTCACCGCCGGCCACATGACGCAGGATTGGCGCTACTACATGACCAAGCAGGGCTGGGATCCGAGCCAGAAGCTGAGCCGGGACGCTTTTGATTTGCAGCCGTTTTGCGTCGTCAAGGGCGGTTTCGCGCCACCCAGCAACAGCCATGCCGCGCATCGTTGCACCATTCCGGCCAACCGCAGCGGTTATCACGTGATCCTGAGCACCTGGAATATCGCCGATACCGGCAATGCTTTCTATCAGGTCATCGATGCCCAGATCCAAGCGGGAACGACGGTGAATCCGCAGAAAGTGATGATCAATCCCTTCAAGTGAAATGATCCGGGGCGGGACTGACATCCCGCCCGGCAAAATGCCTATTCGATAGGCGTAGCGACCCGGCCGTTGTCACAGGCTGGGTTTTGTTGCGTCTGGAATTATTGAAGCTGGTAATATGCAGCGTGATGCAGCGTGTCACGTCCTCGCCGGATCGTCGTAATGCGCGTACTGCAGGGAAAAGTGCTGTTGCTGGAATCTTGCGGAGAGCCAGACCCCGAAAAGGGTCTGGTCTATGGTATATGGTGCCCACGGAGGGACTCGAACCCCCACACCTTGCGGCACATGGACCTGAACCATGCGCGTCTACCAATTCCGCCACGTGGGCTTGAGAGAGCGAGATTATAAGCTAATGCGAGAATATGTCAACTACCATTTGAAAGAAGATAGAGCAGGGCCGCAAAAGCGGAAGATATAAGCTGCTTGGTTAGGAGAATGCCGCAATCCTCCGTTACACTAAGCGTTGATGAATAACAACCAGTTGAAGAGCCTTTTGAGCCAATATTCCTACACAATTCCCAGCCGGGAGGAAATTCTCGGCCTTCTGCGGACCTCCTCCGAACCGCAAAACGCCGCCGCTCTGGCTGCCGCACTAAGTGTCAAACCCGATGAAATGGAAGGTTTGACGCGCCGCCTGAATGCCATGGAACGCGACGGACAGATCAAGCCTGACCGCGCCGGCATCTACAAACTGACCAATTCCCCCGGTTTTATCGAAGGCCGCGTCAGCAGTCATCGCGACGGTTTCGGTTTCCTGATTCCCGACGAGGGCGGCGACGACGTCTTCCTGCCCGAAAAGGAAATGCAGAAAGTGCTGCATGGCGACCGCGTTCAGGCGCGCATCGTCGGCACCGATCGCCGCGGCCGTCCTGAAGGGACGATTGTCGAAGTGGTGGAGCGCGCCAATACCCACGTCATCGGCCGTCTGCTGAATGAAAACGGGGTGTGGGTGATTGCGCCCGAAGACAAGCGCATCGGCCAGGACATCATCCTGGCAGGCTCGCCGGGCAAGGCCAAGGCCGGGCAGGTGGTGAGCGTGCAACTGACCGAACAGCCTTCGCGGTTTACCCAGCCGGTCGGCAAGATTGTCGAAATCCTCGGCGATATCGACGATCCGGGCATGGAAATCGAAATCGCAGTACGCAAGTACGGCGTGCCGCACGAATTTTCCGAAGCCGCAAAAAAACTGGCCGCCAAGCTGCCGGGCGAAGTGCGTGCCGCCGACCTGGCCGACCGCGTCGATTTGCGCGATGTGCCGCTGGTCACCATCGATGGCGAAGATGCGCGCGATTTCGACGATGCCGTCTATTGCGAACCGGTCAAGATCGGCCGCGCCAACGGTTATCGCCTGATCGTGGCGATTGCCGACGTCAGCCATTACGTCAAGCCGAACGATGCGCTGGACGTGGACGCGCTGGAGCGCAGCACCTCGGTGTATTTCCCGCGCCGCGTGATTCCGATGCTGCCGGAAAAACTGTCCAACGGCCTGTGCTCGCTCAATCCTGATGTCGACCGCCTGACCCTGGTGTGCGATGCCGTGATCAGCGCCAAGGGCGAGATCAAGGCTTACCAGTTTTATCCGGCGGTGATTCATTCCGCCGCCCGCCTGACCTATACCGAAGTGGCGGCGATCCTGGGCAACACCAAGGGTCCCGAAGCGGCCAAGCGTCCCGGCCTGGTGCCGCACCTGCTGCATCTGTACGAAGTGTTCCATGCGCTGCTGCAGGCGCGGCAGGCGCGCGGCGCCATCGATTTCGAGACCACCGAAACCTACATCGTCTGCAATGCCGCCGGCAAGATCGAAAAGATCCTGCCGCGCACCCGCAACGATGCGCACAAGGTGATCGAAGAATGCATGCTGGCGGCCAACGTTTGCGCTGCCGACCTGATGGAGCGTCACAAGCATCCGGGTCTGTTCCGCATTCATGCCCATCCGACCAAGGAAAAGCTGACGATCCTGCGCACCTTCCTGAAACAGGTCGGCCTCAATCTGGCTGGCGGCGATACGCCTTCGGCTTCGGATTACGCCGAGCTGATGCCGAAGATCAAGGCGCGGCCGGATGCGATCCTGCTGCAGACCATGATGCTGCGCTCCATGCAGCAAGCGGTCTACAGCCCGGAAAACATCGGCCACTTCGGCTTGTCGTATGAATCGTATGCGCATTTCACCAGCCCGATCCGGCGCTATCCCGACCTGCTCACGCACCGGACCATCAAGGCCATCCTGCAAGGCAAGCGCTACGATCCGAAAGGGCTCGACACCAGCGCGCTGAACACCATGCTGTCGCCGGCCGGCCGCAAGAAGCAGGCGGAAGACAAGGCGGCAGGCAAGAAGAAAAACGAAGGCAGCCTGGCGATCTGGGAAGCGCTCGGCGTGCACTGTTCGGCTAATGAGCGGCGCGCCGATGAGGCTTCACGCGATGTCGAAGCCTGGCTCAAGTGCTATTTCATCCGCGACAAGCTGGGCGAGGAATTCACAGGCGTGATTTCCGGCGTCGCCACCTTCGGCATCTTTGTCCAGCTGGATGCCTTGTATATCGAAGGCTTGGTGCACGTTACCGAACTCGGCGCCGATTATTTCCAGTACGACGAAGCGCGTCACGAATTGCGCGGCGAGCGCACCGGCATCCGTTACCAGCTGACCGACCGCGTCACGGTGCAGGTCAGCCGGGTCGACCTGGACGCCCGCAAGATCGACCTGCGCCTGGTCAACGAGCCGGGCATCAAGACAGTGCTCAAGAACGAAGCGCGGCGCGCCGACAATGAGCAAGGCCGCGGCGCCAAGCCCAAGGCTGGCGGCAAGGCTGCGCCGCAGAAAACCGCGAGGGTAACGACGGCCGCCAAGACCACACCAGCCGGCAAGGCAGGCAAAGCCAAGAAGGCCAACGGTCCTGCAGAGAAGGCGCGGGCGCCGAAGGGTTTCACGAAATCCAGCAAGCGCAAGCGCTAGATTGCTTTAAACAGTTAGCAGTCAGATTGAACCAGATAGATCCAGATAGATTCAGATAGATAGAATATGAAAAGTAAAATGATTTTCGGCTTTCACGCCGTCACCGCGCGTTTGCGCCATGAAGCGTCGTCGGTGGAAGAGATTTACGTGGATGCCAGCCGCGTCGACCGCCGCATGCAGGATTTGCTGCAGACAGCGAAAGCCGTGGGCGTGCGCGTCATCCCGGTGGATGACCAGCGCTTGTCGAATATTGTCGGCACCCGCCGTCACCAGGGCGTGGTGGCCAAGGCCGGCGAACTGTCGCTGGCGCGTAACCTGGATGAATTGCTGGATGCGATCGTCGGTCCGCCGCTGCTGCTGATCCTCGACGGCATCACCGATCCGCACAATCTCGGCGCCTGCCTGCGGGTTGCCGACGGCGCCGGCGCCCACGCCGTGATCGCTCCGAAAGACCGTGCTGTGGGCCTCAATGCCACGGCCGCCAAGGTCGCCAGCGGCGCCGCTGAAACAGTCCCTTATATTACCGTCACCAACCTGGCGCGCACTTTGCGAGAGTTGAAAGAACGTGAAATCTGGCTGATCGGCACCGATGAGGATGGCGAAAAGGGCTTGTATGAAGCCGATTTCTCGACCCCGGCTGCGATCGTGATGGGCTCCGAAGGCGAGGGCATGCGCCGCCTGACGCGTGAAACCTGCGATGTGCTGGTCAATGTGCCGATGTTCGGTTCGGTCGAAAGCCTGAACGTCTCGGTCGCGTCCGGCGTCTGCCTGTACGAAGCGCGCCGCCAGCGCATGGTCAAGGGTTGTTGATTCTGCTTCCGCACTACCTGTGCTGAGCCGGTCCGCCATGCGCTGGCGGACCGGCGCCTGGCACCTTTCCGGCCGCAGCTCGATTGCTGCTCAGTTGCTATTCAGTTGCTATTTTTGCGGCCGTTCCCGAAGTTCCGCGATAAAAGACGGCCGGCGTAATTTGGAATAACATTACGCCTCCGCATTCATTCGATATCCCTATGTTCAGCAACATTCGTGAAGACATTGCCAACATCATGGCACGCGATCCCGCCGCCCGCACCCAGTGGGAAGTGCTGACCTGCTATCCGGGGCTGCACGCCATCATCCTGCACCGCTGGGCGCACCATTGCTGGCACAACGGCTTCAAATGGCCGGGGCGCTTCATTTCGCATATCGCGCGCATTTTCACCGGGATTGAAATTCATCCTGGCGCCACTATCGGCCGCCGGGTCTTCATCGACCATGGCTTCGGCGTGGTGATCGGCGAAACCGCCGAAGTCGGCGACGACTGCACCATCTACCAGGGCGTCACCCTGGGCGGCACCTCGCTCAACAAGGGCGCCAAGCGCCATCCAACCCTGGCGCGCGGCGCCATCATCGGCGCCGGCGCGAAGGTGCTGGGCGGCTTCACCGTCGGCGAGGGCGCCAAGGTCGGCTCCAATGCCGTGGTGGTCAAGGAAGTGCCGCCGGGCGCAACGGCTGTCGGCAACCCGGCCCGCATCGTGCAGAAGGAAAGCGGCAGCGGCAAGGACGAAGCGGCGGCGCGCATGTTCGCGGCCTACGGCGTTACGCCGAACGGCGACGATCCCTTGTCGAAGGCGCTGCATGGCCTGATCGACAACGCCGCTGCGCAGGAGCACCAGATCGACCGCATCATCGCGCTGCTGAAGAAATCGGGCATCGCTTGCGAGAGCTTGCCCGAGCTGGAAAAATTTGATCCGGACCAGCTCAACAAGCTGGTTGAATAGGTCCGTGCACCAGGAGAACTGTCAATGAATCAAGACGACAACGGCATTGCCGGCGGCGAGCAGCCGCAAGCGGATGCTGTCCGCGCAGACGATTTTCTCGATCCCTTTGAAATCCGCGTACTCGCGGTGCTGGCCGAGAAAGAGGCGCTGACGCCGGATAACTATCCCTTGTCGCTGAACACGCTGACCAACGGCTGCAACCAGCTGTCCAGCCGCGATCCGGTGATGTCGATCAGCGAGTCCAGCGTGCTGGATATTCTGCAGCGCCTGATGCAGCGCAAGCTGGTGGTCGAGGTCAGGCAGGCCGGCGCCAGGGTCTCCAAGTACGAGCACCGGATGCGCATCAAATGGGTGCTGGAGCAAGACAAGCTGGCGGTATTGACGACCCTGATGCTGCGTGGCATCCAGACTGCCGGCGAGTTGCGCAGCCGCTGCGGCCGGCTGCATGAGTTCGCCAGCGTGGGCGAGGTGGAAACCGCCTTGCAGTTCCTGGTCGATAAATATCCGCCGCTGGTGGCGCGCCTGGCGAAAGCGCCGGGCACCAAGGAGCCGCGTTATGCGCACCTGCTGGCCGGCGAGGAAGCGCTTGAACAGCAGGCCATCGCGGATGCGATGTCGGGCAGCGCTTCCGTGGTCACGGGCGGCAGCCAGGACAGGATCGCCCAGCTTGAGGAAGAAGTGTCGGGCTTGCGGCGGCAAATGGATGATTTGAGCGCGCAGTTTGCGGAGTTCAAGCGGCAATTCGATTGATTGGCGGGGTCGCCTAGACGGGGTCGCTTAGAGCGGGCGGTCTAGGCCGGATCGTCTGGAATTTCCTGACCGTCATGGCCAAAGCGCCGGATCGTGCCGGCTGCATCGATGGCAATCCAGCCGCCGCGCTGCGCCTTGACGTCATATTCCCAGTCCGGCAGCACATAGCGTGTGCGGATGGCGTTATCCTGCTGCATCTGATGGCGAGCCGGCCTGTGCGTATGGCCGTGAATCAGCGTGCTGGCGGCGGTGGCGTCAAACAAGGCATTCACTGCCTCGGCGTTGACGTCCATGATTTCCATTGTTTTATGGCGCTGCTCTTCCTGGCTTTCCTTGCGCACGCCGGCGATGATCGCCTTGCGTTGCGCCAGCGGCAAGGCCAGGAATTGCGCTTGCCATTGTGGTTGCCGCACCTGCGCCCGGAACGCCATGTAGGCGAGGTCGTCGGTGCATTGGGCGTCGCCGTGGGCAATCGCCAGGCGCCGGCCCGCCACCTCAATCACTGAGGGGTCCGGCAGCATGGTCAGGCCGGCGGCCTGTGCGAAGCCTTCGCCCACCAGGAAATCGCGGTTGCCTGCGATCCAGAAAACCTCGACGCCGCTGGCGCTGACTTGCCGGATCGCGGCGGCGATTTCGCTGTTGTAGGGCGTTTCCAGGTCGTCGTCGCCAGCCCAATACTCGAACAGGTCGCCCAGCAGATACAGTTGCTGCACTTGCATCGCCCTGGCTTGCAGGAAATCCAGGAAGGCTTGCGTGGTGCGTGGATGCGCCGCCTGCAAATGCAGGTCGGAGATAAACAGTGCAACGGTAGCGGCTGGCTGGTTCGAGTCTGTGGCTGTCATGAAAGGGCCTGGGCTTGGAATAAGCGCTATTAAGCGACTACTTCAGCTTTTTCGATAATGACATCGGTTTCCGGCACATCGGCAAACATGCCGCTGCGCGTGGTCTTGACTTTTTCGATGGCATCGACAATGTCCTTGCCTTCAACGACTTTGCCGAAAACGCAATAGCCCCAGCCGTCCTGGCCAGGGTAGTCGAGGAAGCTGTTGTTCTTGACGTTGATGAAGAACTGCGCCGAAGCGGAATGGGGCGCCGAAGTACGCGCCATGGCCAGGGTATAAGGCTCGTTCTTGAGGCCGTTCTTGGCTTCGTTTTCGACTGGGTCGTTAGTCGGCTTTTGTTTCATGCCTGGCTCGAAGCCGCCGCCTTGCACCATGAAACCGGGAATCACGCGGTGGAAAATCGTGCCGTTGTAATGGCCGGCGTTGACATAGGCCAGGAAGTTTTCGACGCTCTTCGGTGCTTTTTCAGCGTCCAGTTCGATCTTGATCTTGCCGTGGTTGGTGGTGAGGATGACAGCCATGGTATTTCCTATTAATGGTTGGTGTGTGGGTTGATGGAGAATGAATATTATTTGGTGACGGTGGCGGATTCGATGATCACCGGCGTGGTCGGCACGTCCTGGTAGGCGGTCTTCACTTTCTTGATCTTGTCGACCACGTTCATGCCCTTGATGACCTGGCCGAATACCGCATAGCCCCAGCCGTCGCGGCCAGGATAGTTGAGGAATTCATTGTTGTTGACATTGATGAAGAACTGCGCGCCGGCCGACTGCGGGTCGGCGGTGCGCGCCATGGCGACGCTGTAAGGAACGTTCTTGAGGCCGTTCTTGGCTTCGTTCTCGACCTTGTTGGGAGCCGGTTTCTCGACCATGTCCTTGCTCATGCCGCCGCCCTGGATCATGAAGCTGTCGATCACGCGGTGGAAAATCGTGCCGTTATAATGGCCGCTGTTGACGTAACCCAGAAAGTTCTTGACTGTCTTCGGCGCTTTTTCCGGATTCAGTTCGATGACGATGTCGCCCATGTTGGTTTTCAACAGAACATGCGGCTTGTCGGCAGCGCTGGCAAGCGACGGGCTAGCTGCAAAAGTGACGGCTGTTAAGGCCGACGCCAATGCCAAGGTGAACTTGCGACGGGACAAACCAAGAGGTGCGGTCATAAAAATCCTTCATGTAAGGGTGCCGTTTTCGTATTCCATGTGCTGCATTTTCGCTTTTCAGTAATGATATACTGCGGCGAAAAGCAACATTTTATCAAACTAAACACTGCAAAAGAGTTTTGACGGCCTTGTTGTATTGGCGTCGCGCATGGAAAGTGCGTGGATGCGTGGAACGGCGTGCAATATTTCTGTGCTTATTTCCTTGCCTTATTTCTGTACCTGAGCCGTAACTTCCCATGAGCGACCTGAAAATATATAACACGCTGGCGCGTGAGAAGCAGCCGTTTTCTCCGATCGAAGAGGGCAAAGTCCGCATGTACGTATGCGGCATGACGGTCTACGACTATTGCCATCTTGGCCACGGCCGCGTGATGGTGGTGTTCGACATGGTGCAGCGCTGGTTGCGGCAGTCGGGCTTTGACGTCACTTATGTACGCAATATCACCGATATCGACGACAAGATCATCAAGCGCGCAGTGGAAAACGGCGAGACCATCTCGCAGCTGACCGGCCGTTTCATCCAGGCCATGGATGAAGACGCGGCGGCGCTGGGCGTGCAGAAGCCGGATCACGAGCCGCGCGCCACAGCATTCGTGCCGCAGATGCTGGCATTGATCGAAAAACTGGAACACAAAGGCCTGGCCTATCAGGGCAGCGACGGCGACGTCAATTATTCGGTGCGCGACTTCAGCGGCTACGGCAAGCTGTCGGGCAAGTCGCTGGATGACTTGCGCGCCGGCGAGCGGGTCGACGTCAACGTCGGCAAGCGCGATCCGCTCGATTTCGTGCTGTGGAAGGCCGCCAAGGCCAGCGAGCCTGAAGAAGTCAAGTGGACCTCGCGCTGGGGCCAGGGGCGGCCGGGCTGGCACATAGAATGCTCTGCAATGGCCGAGCAATTGCTGGGCGAGCAGTTCGATATTCATGGCGGCGGCCAGGACCTGCAGTTCCCGCATCATGAAAATGAAATCGCGCAATCGGAAGGCGCGCACGGCCACCAGTTCGTCAATTACTGGATGCACAACGGCTTTGTCCGCATCGACAATGAAAAGATGTCCAAGTCGCTAGGAAATTTTTTCACGATCCGCGACGTCCTGAAAAAATACGATGCCGAAGTGGTGCGCTTTTTCATCCTGCGCGCACACTACCGCAGCCCGCTGAATTATGCCGATACCAACCTGGACGACGCCAAGCAAAGCCTGACCCGTCTCTACACCGCCTTGAAAGAAGTGGCGGCGGACGACCTGCCGCTGGACTGGAGCGAGGCGCATGCGCAGCGCCTGGCTGCCGCCATGAATGACGACTTCAACACGCCGATGGCGATTTCCGGCTTGTTCGACCTGGCCAATGAAGTCAACAAGAGTAAATCCGCCGCCGCCGCCCGTCAGCTGAAAAAGCTGGCCGGCGCACTCGGCCTGTTGCAGCGCGCACCGGAAGATTTTTTGAAGGGCCGTGCACTCTTGGGCAGCGAAGTTGACGGAAATGGCATTGCGCAAGCGGCGTTGTCGGAGCAAGATATCCTACTCAAAATTCAAGCTCGTCAAGCAGCAAAAATAGCCAGGGATTTTTCCGCGGCAGACCAGATCCGCAAGGATTTGCTGGCCGAAGGCATTTTGCTGGAAGATAAGCCCGGCGGTCTAACCGAATGGCGAAGGGCGTAAACGTATGCAAAAAACGATAGCTGTCGACTCCTCTTTTTTTGTGCCTTCGTACTGGGAAGATGCGAAAAGCGAGTTGATGAAGCGTGACCGTATCATGCGTAAGCTGATTCCGCAGTTTGGCGATCTGCACCTGGTCGGCCGCGGCGAAGCGTTTACCACGCTGGCGCGCTCGGTAGTCGGCCAGCAGATCACGGTCAAGGCAGCGGAGCAGGTTTGGCAAAAACTTCTGCAGGTCTGCCCCAAGACTACCCCGGCCCAGGTTTTGAAAGCCGGCCCCGAACAATTGGCAGCTTGCGGTTTATCGAAACGTAAAGCAGACTATATTCTTGACCTGGCCGATCATTTCAAGGCAAAACGGGTCGATGCCGAGCAATGGCAGGAAATGGAAGACGAGGCCGTGATTGCTGATCTGACGCAAATCCGCGGCATCGGACGCTGGACAGCGGAGATGTTTTTGATATTTAATTTGCTCCGGCCCAATATCTTGCCCCTGGATGATCCGGGCTTGCTCAAAGGCATCAGTGTCAATTATTTTTCAGGCGAGCCGGTTTCGCGCAGCGATGCGCGCGAAGTGTCGGCCAATTGGGAGCCCTGGCGTACTGTGGCAACATGGTACTTGTGGCGTAGTCTGGATCCTGTATCGACAGAATATCAAGTCACTACTGAGTAAATAGGCAACTAATCGGACCAAGTCATGGCCGGGCTATAACTTATTCTGATTCTGATTTGACCGACAACAAATCGGCAATGACGAATTAATAAAGGGAACAATATGAGCAAAACAACATTTCTAGGTTTCGAGCAACCGATCGCCGAGCTGGACGCCAAGATCGAAGAGCTGCGTTTCGTCCAGGACGATTCGGCTGTGGATATTTCGGAAGAAATCGACCGCCTGTCCAAGAAAAGCCAGCAGCTGACCAAGGATATCTACGCCAAGCTGACGCCATGGCAGGTATCGCAGATTTCGCGCCACCCGCAACGCCCTTACACCATGGATTACGTGAATGAAATTTTCACGGACTTCCATGAGCTGCACGGCGACCGCACTTATGCCGATGACCTGTCTATCGTTGGCGGCCTGGCCCGCTTCAACGGCCAGTCTTGCATGGTGATCGGCCATCAGAAGGGACGCGACACCAAGGAGCGCGCCTTGCGCAACTTCGGCATGCCGAAACCGGAAGGCTATCGCAAGGCCCTGCGCCTGATGAAGGTCGCGGAAAAATTCGGTTTGCCGATTTTTACTTTTGTCGATACTCCCGGCGCTTTCCCCGGCATCGATGCCGAAGAACGCGGCCAGTCGGAGGCGATCGGCCACAATCTGTACGCCATGGCGGAACTGAAAGTGCCGCTGATCGCCACTATCATCGGTGAAGGCGGTTCCGGCGGCGCGCTGGCGATTGCCGTCGGCGATGCGGTGCTGATGCTGCAGTACTCAACCTATTCGGTGATTTCGCCGGAAGGCTGCGCCTCCATCCTGTGGAAGACCGCCGAGCGCGCAGCCGATGCCGCCGACGCGCTGGGCCTGACGGCGCACCGCCTGAAAGCGGTCGGCCTGATCGACAAGATCGTCAGCGAACCGCTGGGCGGCGCCCATCGCGATCCGAAGCAGATGGCTTCGCTGCTGAAGCGCGCGCTGGCCGACACCTTGCGCCAGTTCCAGGGCGTCAAGACCAAGGATTTGCTGAATGCGCGCCATGAAAAGCTGATGAGCTACGGTAAATTCAAGGAAGTACTGGCTACAGAATAGGCGTGTCAAATCCTCACTCACCAAGTATCGATGCGTACTTAGAAAATACACTGGCGGCGCTGGCCGCCGCCGCTGTTTCGCAGGCGTCGGCGCCGGCCCGGTTGGCGATCGCTTATAGCGGTGGCCTCGATTCCACAGTCTTGCTGCATGCGGCGGCGCGCTATGCCGCCAGCCATGGCGTCAAGCTGCTGGCGTTTCATATCCATCACGGCATCAGTCCCAATGCGGATCACTGGCAAGTCCATTGCGCCGAGACCTGCGCGCGGCTGGACGTTGAGTTCCATGCGCAGCGTATCGAATTGCGCGACACTGAAAAAAGCGGCGTGGAAGAAGCTGCACGCAACAGCCGCTATGCAGCGCTGGGCGACTTGTGCCGCCTGCATCAGGTGCCGCTGCTGCTGACCGCGCATCATCTGGACGACCAGGCCGAGACTGTACTGCTGCAATTGCTGCGCGGCTCCGGCGCGGCCGGCCTGTCGGGCATGGACAGCTGGAATGCGGCGCCCAGCCTGCTCGGCGACGCCAGCTTGCTGATGGTGCGCCCGCTGCTGAAAGTATCGCGCGCGGCGATGGAGCAGTATGCCGCGGCCCAACAGCTGACTTACGTCGAAGACGAATCCAATCACGATCCGCGCTACGCCCGCAATGCCTTGCGCCAGCAGGTGATGCCGGTGCTGGCGCAATATTTCCCTGGCTTCCAGGAGCGCTTCTCGCGCAGCGCCGGCCATATGCAGACCACGCAAAAACTGCTGGTTGCGCTGGCGGCGCAAGATATGGCGCTGTGTGCCGACGGCGCCTGTCTCAACATGGATCAGCTGCGCCTGCTCAATCCGGAGCGGATCGATAACCTGCTGCGCTACTGGTTCGGCCGGCATCATCTGCGCATGCCCTCCAGCGCCTGGCTGAGCGAAATGCGGCAGCAGCTGCTGGAAGCGAAAGCCGATGCCCAGCTGTGCGTGACCCATCCGGATTGCCATATCCGGCGCCATCGCAACCGCGTGTTCCTGACGCCGCGCGACGATGTCGACCGTTCCGACATCGCGCCGCAGGATTTCCGCTGGAACGGGGAAGCCGAAATCGCCTTTCCGCTGTTCGGCGGCGTCATGCATTTCGCGCCGGCGGAGCAGGGCGTCGGCGCTGACTGGCTACGCCAGCAAGCTTTGCAGATCCAGTTCCGCAGCGGCGGCGAAAAGCTCAAGCTGGCGTTCAACCGGCCCACCAAAAGCGTGAAATATCACTACCAGGCCTTTGATGTGCCGCCTTGGGAGCGCGAGCGGCTGCCGCTGGTGCGCAGCGGCAAGCAGCTGGTGTTTGCGGCCGGCATCGGCTTCGATTGCCACGTGCTGGCGACTGAAGCCGGTCCGCGCATCGCACTGCGCTGGCAATCGGATATGTTGCCGCTGAGTCAAGATATTCAATTTGACGCATAAGCGTTATCTGTATTTTCTAGCCAGTAATCCACTTGTCATAATCAGCTGTTGCGGGTACATTAAAGGGTTGATTTTTTATTTTTCTTGCACTAAGTCCGCTTCCCGCACCCAAAACACACCCTATGGCTTTAATCGTCCACAAATACGGCGGCACTTCGATGGGCTCGACCGAGCGCATCAAGAATGTCGCCAAGCGCGTCGCCAAATGGCATGACGCCGGCCACCAAATCGTCGTGGTGCCTTCCGCGATGTCCGGTGAAACCAACCGCCTCCTGGGCCTGGCAAAGGAAATCAGCGCCCAGCCCGATCCGCGCGAACTCGACATGCTGGCCTCCACCGGCGAGCAGGCTTCGGTAGCCCTGCTGGCGATGGCCTTGCAAGCGATCGGCAAGCAAGCCGTGTCCTACGCCGGCTGGCAAGTCGCGATCAAGACCGATTCGGCTCATACAAAGGCGCGCATCCGTTCGATTGACGACACCAAGGTGCGGCAAGACCTGGATGCCGGCAAAGTCGTGATCATCACCGGTTTCCAGGGCGTCGACGAGCACGGCAACATCACCACCCTGGGCCGTGGCGGTTCCGACACTTCCGCGGTAGCGGTGGCGGCTGCGCTGCAGGCGGCGGAATGCCTGATTTACACCGACGTCGACGGCGTCTACACCACCGATCCGCGCGTGGTCTCCGATGCGCGCCGCCTGAAGACGGTGACCTTTGAAGAAATGCTGGAGATGGCATCGCTGGGTTCTAAAGTGCTGCAGATTCGCTCGGTCGAATTCGCCGGCAACTACAAGATGCCGACCCGTGTGCTGTCGTCGCTGACCGACCCATTAATGCCGCTGGAAGAAGAAGCAGTTTCCGGCACCCTGATTTCGTTTGAGGAAGATACTAAGATGGAACAAGCCACCATTACCGGCATCGCGTTTAATCGCGACGAGACCAAGATTACCGTGCTCGGCGTCCCTGACCGTCCTGGCATCGCCTACCAGATCCTGGGCGCTGTCGCAGATGCCAATATCGAAGTCGACATGATCATCCAGAACCAGTCGGTCGATGGCAAGACTGACTTCACCTTTACCGTGCCGCGCGGCGAATACACCAAGGCCATGGATGTGCTCAACGAGAAGGTCAAGACCCATGTCGGCGCAGCCAGCATCACCGGCGACGCCAAGGTGTCCAAGGTGTCGGTGGTTGGCGTCGGCATGCGCAGCCATGTCGGCATCGCTTCGCAAATGTTCCGTACCTTGTCGGAAGAGGGCATCAATATCCAGATGATCTCGACTTCCGAAATCAAGATCTCGGTGCTGATCGACGAGAAGTACATGGAGCTGGCGGTACGCGCCCTGCACAAGGCTTTTGGCCTGGAAAGCGCCTGATTCGGCGCAAATCTCTCAAAACCGCGGTCCCGCTGCGCTGATTCGGCCCGGGACCGGGCGGCGCAGAAGGTTTTCAGAGGGTTTTCAAAAAATTTTCAAAAAAAACTGTTAATTTGGCATAGCGTTATTGACCGATGCCCTATGAAAAGTTATTATTCGTGTCCTTAACGCGGCGTTGCAAAAAGCCGTTTAAGCTTGGAGGCGTGGCCGAGTGGTCGAAGGCACTTCCCTGCTAAGGAAGCATACGGGCTTAAACCTGTATCGTGGGTTCGACTCCCACCGCCTCCTCCAAGAACATGTTGCGGTTCATTCCGGAACGTACAAAAAGCCGCTCCCAGCCTTGTGCTGGAGCGGTTTTTTTGTTTCCGCCCGCATGTTCTTTGCCAGTTTATTACTTGCCGTGACGAACCTTGCTTTGTAAACTGGCTCTTACCAGGTGGTTAAGCAACTTCCGCTTTCCGTGCCCGAGGCGCGGCGGGTACATTAAGGTTACATGGCAAGTCATTCTTCCCCGTCAAAAACAGACAAGACAATTGCCGGCGTGAATCCCGCCGCCGCGCAAAAGACCGGCATCAGCTGGCGCGCATGGGCCACGGTGCTGCTGGTGCTGATTCTCGGCGCGCTGGTGTTCAAGTCGCTGTATGCCTTGCTGGCGGATGTGCATTACCGCAGCATTGTCCACGCGGTCAGGCATACCCCTGTGAGCAATCTGCTGCTGGCGGTGCTGGCGACCGCCGTCAGTTACCTGTCGCTGGCCGGCTACGATGTCTCCAGCTTGCGCTATGTCGGCGCCAAGGTGAAAGGGACCACCATCGGCCTTACTTCATTCATTGCTTACGCGCTTGGCAACACGGTCGGCCTTGGCGTGCTGACCGGCGGCACGGTGCGCATGCGCCTGTACACGGCGAGCGGCGTCGAAGCATCCCAGGTGGCGCAGGCGGTCGCCTTCAATGCCAGCGCCTTCGGCCTGGGCATGAGCACCTTCGGCGCTCTCGGTCTTTTGTGGGGCGCGCCGCAGATCGAGGCGCTGGCGCATATTCCGAGCTGGCTGCTGCGTGCGCTGGCGAGCCTGCTGCTGCTTGGCGTGGCTGGGTTCATGGTCTTGTGCAAAGTGCGCCGCGAGCTGCTGTTGTTCGGGCGCTGGAACCTGCGCTTGCCGGAAGTCGGGTTGGCGCTGCGCCAGCTGCTGATTTCGGCCGTCGATCTGAGCGCGGCCGCGGCCACCTTATGGTTCCTGCTGCCGAGCGGCGTCATTGATCTGCCGACCTTCGTCGCTTTTTACGCTATCGCCATGGCGCTTGGCGTGATCAGCCATGTGCCGGGCGGTGTCGGCGTGTTCGAGGCGGTGATCCTGCTGGCTTGCGCCAATCACGCGCCGACCAGCGCCATCGCCGCGGCCTTGCTGCTCTACCGCAGCATCTATTTTCTCTTGCCCTTGCTGCTGGCGACGATCCTGCTCGCCGCGATTGAAATACGCGCCGGCAGCGGCGCACCGGTGGCGCGCGCGGCGGTGCGTCTGTCGCCCTGGCTGCTGACCGCGCTGACCCTGGTCACCGGCACCATGCTGCTGATATCCGGCGTGACGCCGGCCACCCGCCATGCCGAGGAATTGCTGCGGCTGCACGTGCCGCTGTTCGTGGTGGAAGCCTCGCACCTGATCGGCAGCGTGGCCGGGCTGGCGATGCTGTTCCTGGCGCGCGGCCTGCTGCACAGGCTCGATGCGGCGTGGTGGGCGTCGCTGGTGCTGACCATCATTGCCGGCATCCTGGCGCTGCCCAAAGGGATCGCGGTGAACGAATTCATTGTGCTGTTCCTGCTGGCATCGCTGCTGGTGATTTCGCGCAAGCAGTTTGACCGCCGTTCCTCGCTGTTTTCCCAGACCTTCGAACCCGGCTGGCTGATTGCGGTTGCCTGCGTGCTGGCCGCATGTGGCTGGATACTGCTGTTCGCCTATCGCGACATCGATTTTGCCGACCGCATGTGGTGGCAATTTGCTTTTGACGACTACGCGCCGCGCTCGCTGCGCACCCTGATGGTGGTGGCGATCATGGCGCTCGGCCTCGGTTTGTGGCAGCTGTTCCGCCGTTCCACCGGCGTCGCCGAGCGCCCTGGCGAGGAGGAGCTGCAGCGCGCCGCCGCGATCCTGCGCAAGCAGCCGGCGGCGGACGCCTGCCTGGCGCTGATGGGCGATAAAAGCCTGCTGTTTTCAGCCTCTGGCAACAGCTTCATCATGTACGCCAAGCACAACCGCTCCTGGGTGGCGCTGTCCGATCCGGTCGGCGAGCAGCAGGAATGGTCGGAGCTGATCTGGCGCTTTATCGAACTGGCCGACGGCTACGGCGGCCGCGCCGCCTTCTACAAAGTGCGGCCGCAATCCTTGCCGCTGTATCTCGATGCCGGCCTGCGGGTCTATAAGCTGGGCGAAGAAGCCTATGTGCCGCTGGACCAGTTCAGCCTGCAAGGACCGCGCCGCGCCAATCTGCGGCATGGCGTCAACCGCGCCGAGCGCGAAGGCTTGCGCTTCGAAATCGTCGCGCCGGCGCAGCTGCCGTCCGTGATGGCTGAACTGAAGACGGTCTCGGATGCCTGGCTGGCCGATCAGGACACGCGCGAAAAGGGGTTTTCGCTGGGCGGCTTTGACCAGGCTTATATCCTGCGCCAGCCGGTCGCGGTGATTCGCCGCGCACAAAAGATCATCGCCTTCGCCAGCCTCATGTGTCCGGATGTGTCGCGGGTCGAGGCCGCCATCGACCTCATGCGGCAACTGCCGGATGCGCCGCCCGGCACCATGGATTTTCTGTTCTCCAGCCTGATGCTGCATTTCAAGGAGCAGGGTTTCCAGCGTTTCGGGCTGGGCATGGCGCCGATGTCGGGCATGAAAGACCATCAGCTGGCTTCGCGCTGGCAACGCTTCGGCCGCATCCTGTTCATGCATGGCGGGCGCTTTTACAATTTCCGCGGCCTGCGCAATTTCAAGGACAAGTTCGATCCGGTGTGGGAAGCGCGCTACCTGGTGAGCAAGGGCGGCCTGGCGCCGATTTTCACATTTACCGATACTGCCGCACTGATCAGCGGCGGTCTCAAGGGGGCGGTCAGCAAATGAAAAAAGTATCAGCGGTGTGGGCGGTCTGCCTGGCGGGCGCTGTGTTGGCCGGCAGCGCCGTCGCGGCCGAGGAATCGCACCAGCGCCTGAGCCACGGTCGTTTCAAGAGTATCGACATCTATAAGCCGAGCGGTGCCGTGAACGGTGTCGTGCTGTTGCTGTCCGGTGATGCGGGCTGGGACAAGAGCGCGGCCGAAAAGGCGAAGGCGCTGGCGGCACAAGGCGCTTTGGTGGCGGGGATCAGCACGCCGCAGCTGTTTGCCAGCCTCAACGCCGATGGCGGCGACTGCGCCTTTCCCGACGGCGATCTGGAAAACCTGAGCCGCTTCGTGCAAGCCTATGAAAAGGTGCCGGGATATTTTCCGCCGCTGCTGGTGGGCCAGGGCGCCGGCGCCGCCTTGTCGTACGCCATGCTGGCGCAGGCGCCCGCGAACACTTTCAGCGGCGCCCTGACGCTGGGATTCTGTCCGGCCCTGGCCTTGCGCAAGCCGCTATGCAAAGGCGAGGGCGTCCATTTCAAGGCGCGCGCCAAAGGCGAAGGTGTCGAGTTGCTGCCGGTCTCGAAATTACCTGCTGCATGGCGTGTCCTGCAAAATACGCAGGCGCCGAATGACGGACTATGCAGCGCCGGCGTTACCCAGGCGTTTGTCGCCGGCGTTGCAGGCGCCACGCTGATCAATGCCGACGGCGCCGGACAAAACCAGGCGGCGCTGGCTGCCGCCTACGCCAGCATGGCGGCCAGGCAGCCGCTGGCGCTGCCAGCGCCGCCGGCCGCAGTGTCGGACCTGCCGGTGATCGAGGTCGCCGCCGCCGTTCAATCACAGCCGTTGCGAGATGCCGACACCATGGCGATCCTGATCAGCGGCGACGGCGGCTGGGCCGGCATCGATCGCGATGTCGCGGCTGCGCTTGCCAAGCGCGGCGTGCCGGTAGTCGGCGTCGATTCCCTGCGCTATTTCTGGAGCGCCCGCACGCCGGCCTCGACCGCCAGAGATGTCGAGCGCCTGGCGCAGTTCTATATGGCGCGCTGGAAGAAAACCAAGGTACTGCTGATCGGCTATTCGCAAGGAGCCGACGTTTTGCCTTTTGTGGTCAACCGGCTGTCGCCGGCAATGCGCTCATCGGTTCCGCTGGTCGCCATGATGGGCCTGGGGAAAAAAGCCGATTTCCAGTTTCATATGACCAACTGGGTCAGCTCCAGCAACGACGGCCTGCCGATAGCGCCGGAAGTCGCCAGGTTGCCGGCAGGTTTGGGGATGTGCATCTACGGCAGCGAAGAGACGGACACTTCCTGCCCCGGCCTGGATGCCGGCCATGTCAAGTTGTTGAAGCTCACCGGCGGCCATCATTTCGACGGCAACTACGAACGCCTGGCCGGCTTGATTCTTGATGCGGTGCGCAAATAGCCGAACCCTAGTATTTGTATCGTGAATATCAGGTATCACAACAATCAAGCAGACGGATATGTTGCGCCGCGATATGATGCACCTGTCTCCTCCAACACCTCATAAGGTTTGGATTCAGCCCGCAACGAAAGTTAGCGGGCTTTTTTTTGTCCGAACCAGGGCGCCGGACTGCCGGTAGTCCTCGGCACATGCCGTGGAACAGATACCGAAATGCGTATCTGAGCGGCGAAAAATTTCATTGGATAGTCTCCCGCTTCCCTCCTAGTATGGTGCGCGCACATCCCCCAAAATCTTTTATATGATAAAAAAATAATACCGGAGGGATGGCTTTGTCGCGCCGGTCAGGCCAGCGATCTGCGTTGCGAAAAATGCCGATAAATTAACGGAGACAAGCAATGAAAATGACACGCAGAACGGTACTGAACGCGGCTCTTTGCCTGGGATTGGGCTTTGGAATTGCCGCCAGCGCTGATGCCGAAAAGGCCTTGGTGCTGGGATTTTCGCAGGTAGGCGCAGAGAGCGAATGGCGTACCGCGAATACCGTATCGATCAAGGATGCGGCGAAACAGGCCGGTGTCACCCTGAAGTTCGCCGACGCCCAGCAAAAGCAGGAAAACCAGGTGAAGGCGATCCGTTCCTTCATTGCGCAAAAAGTCGACGTGATCGCCTTTTCCCCGGTGGTCGAGTCCGGCTGGGATACCGTGCTGGGCGAAGCGAAAGCCGCCAAGATCCCGGTAATCCTGACCGACCGCGCGGTCGACGCCAAGGACAAGTCGCTGTATGTGACGTTCATCGGTTCCGATTTCGTTGAAGAAGGCCGCCGCGCCGGCCGCTGGCTGCTGGAGCGCGCCAAGAGCATGCCTGCCGGCGATATCAATATCGTCGAGCTGCAGGGCACGGTCGGCTCGGCGCCGGCGATCGACCGCAAGACCGGTTTCGCCGAGACCATCGCCGCCAATCCGCATCTGAAGGTCATCCGCTCGCAATCCGGCGACTTCACCCGCGCCAAGGGCAAGGAAGTGATGGAAGCCTTCCTCAAGACCGACGGCAAGAAAATCAATGTGCTGTACGCCCACAACGACGACATGGCGATAGGCGCGATCCAGGCCATCGAAGAAGCCGGCCTGAAACCCGGCAAGGATATCCTGGTGATCTCGGTGGATGGCGTCAAAGGTGCATTTGAAGCGATGATGGCCGGCAAACTCAACGTCACGGTAGAGTGCAGTCCCTTGCTCGGACCGCAGCTGATGAAGGTGGCGAAGCAGGTGGTCGCCGGCGAGACGGTGCCCAAGCGCATTACGACCGAGGAGAGCGTGTTCCCCGCAGAAGTCGCCGCCAAGGAATTCCCGAACCGCAAATACTGAAGACCGATCCGGATGGCGATGCGATTTCCGCATCGCCACGTTTATCGTGATGGTGCGCCGGACGCGCCATCTTGCATGAGAACCTGGGGATCGCAGGCGGATGACTAAAACGGCAACAAACACTACCGGCGAGGCGCTGGCCAGCGACGCCCCAACCCTGGCCCTGAGCGGCATATGCAAGGCATTCGGCGGCGTGACGGCGCTCAACGATGTGGCCTTGCGGTTGTACCCGGGTGAAGTCCACACCTTGATGGGGCAGAACGGCGCAGGCAAATCGACGCTCATCAAGGTATTGACCGGCGTCTACGCGCCTGACAGCGGCCGCATGCTCTTGCATGGCCAGCCGGTGCAGCCGCGCTCGACGCTGGAGGCGCAGGGCCTGGGTATCAGCACCGTGTACCAGGAAGTCAATCTCTGCCCGAACCTGTCGGTGGCTGAAAACATTTTTATCGGCCGCTATCCGAAAAAATACGGTGCGATCGACTGGAAATCCATGCAGCTGCAGGCGCAGCGCCTGCTGAGCGAACTCCACGTCAGGATCGATGTGGCGGCGCCGCTTTCCAGGTTTCCCCTGGCGATTCAGCAAATGGTGGCGATTTCGCGCGCCTTGAGCATCTCAGCCAAAGTGCTGATCCTGGATGAGCCTACCTCCAGCCTCGACGACGCCGAGGTCAAGCTGCTGTTCGAGGTTTTGCGCAAGCTGCGCGGACAGGGCATGGCCATCCTGTTCGTGACCCATTTCCTGGAACAGACCTACGAAATCTCTGACCGCATCACAGTGTTGCGCAACGGCGTGCGCGAGGGCGAATACCTCGCCAGCCAGCTCAGCCGGCTGGATCTGGTGAACAAGATGGTCGGCATGCAAGCCTCATCGCTGCCCAATGCGGACGCCAGCAGCGAGCGCGCTGAAGCAGCGGCTGGGGACGGTCGGCACGCAGTGCTACAGGCCAGGGGAGTGGGGCGGAACGGCATACTGGCGCCGCTGGATCTCGATTTGCGCGGCGGCGAGGTGCTCGGCCTGTGCGGCTTGCTCGGTTCCGGGAGAACCGAAACGGCGCGCCTGCTGTTCGGCGCCGACAAGCCCGACAGCGGGACGATACAGGTACAAGGGAAAACCGAAAAATTCCATTCGCCGCGCGATGCGATCGCTGCCGGCATCGGCTTTTGCTCGGAAGACCGAAAAAAGGAAGGCGCGATACTGGAACTGTCGGTCCGGGAAAACATCATCCTGGCCTTGCAGGCAAGGGCCGGCTTGCTGCGCGTGATTCCGTACAAGCGGCAGCAGTCGCTGGCCAGCGACTACATCAAATGGCTGGGCATCAAAACCCCGGATATGGAAACCCCGATCAGCGCACTGTCCGGCGGCAACCAGCAGAAAGCCTTGCTGGCGCGCTGGCTGGCTACCGATCCCGCCATGCTGATTCTCGACGAACCTACCCGTGGCATTGATGTGCGCGCCAAGCAGGAAATCATGGACCATGTAATTGCTCTGTGCCACAAGGGCATGGCGATTCTGTTCATCTCATCCGAAATTTCCGAAGTGCTGCGGGTCAGCGACCGCATGCTGGTGCTGCGCGACCGCAAGGCTTGCGGCGAGTACCGGCGCGGCGAGCTGGACGACGATTCGGTGCTGCAGGTGATTGCGGGGGAATGCGGATGAGCATTCCATTGAACCCGGATGCCGGCAAAGAAGCCGGGCAGGCGGCGTCCCCATCTTACACTCCCATGGAACAGTTATCTGGTTTTGTGCGGCATCCTCTGTTCCGGCCGATGGCGGCCCTGGCCCTGCTGCTGGCCGTGGATTTCTTTGTGATCCCGGGGTTTTTCCGGCTGGAGTGGAAAGACGGCCATCTCTACGGCAGCCTGATCGATATCGTCAACCGCGCCGCGCCCTTGATACTGACCGCGCTCGGCATGACCCTGGTGATTGCGACGCGCGGCATCGATATCTCGGTCGGCGCGGTCGTTGCGATCTCCGGCACTGTCGCCGCCTTGCTGATCGGCGGTACGCTGCAGATGCATGGCGGCGTGCCGGAATACGCCAGCCGCATACCGATGGCATGGGCGATCGCGGCGGCCTTGGGCGCGGCGCTGCTGTGCGGCGTCTGGAACGGCTTCCTGGTTTCTTCCCTGGGCCTGCAGCCGATCATCGCCACCTTGATACTGATGGTTGGCGGGCGCGGCCTGGCCCAGCTGCTGACCGACGGCCAGATCATCACCGTCTACTACAAACCGTTTTTCTATATCGGCAGCGGCTATCTGCTCGGCTTGCCGTTTTCCTTGTTCATCGCCCTTGGTGTTTTTCTGGTGGTGGCTTTTCTCATGCGAAAAACGGCGCTGGGCCTGTTCATCCAGGCTGTCGGCATCAATCCGGTGGCGTCGCGGCTGGCCGGCATCCGCACCGCGGCGCTGATCTTATTCGTCTACATGTTTTGCAGCGCCTGTGCCGGTGTCGCCGGGTTGATGATCAGTTCCAATATCAAGAGCGCGGACGCCAACAACGCCGGCCTGCTGATGGAACTGGACGCCATCCTGGCGGTGACCCTCGGCGGTACTTCTTTGAGCGGCGGCAAGTTCAGCCTGGCCGGCAGCGTCGTCGGCGCATTGATCATCCAGGCGCTGACCTATACGATCTATTCGATGGGCGTGCCGCCGGAAGTCAATATGGTGGTCAAGGCGGTCGTGGTGTTTGCGGTATGCCTGTCGCAGTCGAAGGAATTCCGCCATCTGATGCCGCGCTTGCCTGGCGGCGCTTCCCGGATGCGCCGTTCAGCCGGGGACAAATGATGAAAATATTCCGCACGCTGCTGGCGTCTCCCTATTTCACATCCATGGTGACGGTGGTTTTACTGCTGCTGACGTTCGGCCTCGGTTCTGTCGCCTATACCGGCTTCTTTTCCTTGCAGGTGGTGCTCAACCTGCTGATCGACAACGCCTTCCTGCTGGTGATCGCGATAGGCATGACTTTTGTGATCTTGTCGGGCGGGATCGACCTCTCGGTCGGCTCGGTGCTGGCGCTGACCACCATGATCTCGGCTTACCTGCTGCAATACTGGCACTGGCCGCCGCTGCTGGTGATTGCCTGCGTGCTCCTGATCGGCGGCGGCTTCGGCGCCTTCATGGGAGCGCTGATCCATTTTTTCAAGCTGCAGGCATTCATCGTCACGCTGGCGGGAATGTTTCTGGCGCGCGGCCTGTGCTACCTGATCAGCATCAATTCCATCACCATCGACCAACCCTTGTATGTGACGCTGTCGCAGGCCAGGATCGGCGTGTTTGGCGCCTTCGTCTCGCCTAGCGTGCTGATCGCCATGACGATGCTGGCGCTGGCCATCTATCTCGCGCACTACACCCGTTTCGGGCGCGCCGTCTATGCCATCGGCGGCAATGAACAATCGGCCTTGCTGATGGGCTTGGCGGTAGGGCGCACCAAGGTGCTGGTTTACGCCTTCAGCGGCTTCTGCGCGGCGCTGGCCGGCGTTCTGTTTTCATTCTATATGCTGTCCGGCTACGGCCTGCATGCGCAAGGCACCGAGCTGGATGCGATCGCCGCGGTGGTGATCGGCGGCACCTTGCTGACCGGCGGCTACGGCTACGTCGCCGGCACCCTGAGCGGCGTGCTGATCCTGGGCCTGATCCAGACCTTGATCGCCTTCGACGGCACACTCAGCTCCTGGTGGACCAAAATCGTGATCGGCGCGCTGCTGTTTGTTTTTTGCATGGCGCAACGCCTGATGTCTCTGGGCGCGACGCACAGCGTTGCCCAGCCTCCATCAGCTATGCCCGTACGCTAATCAGCTTATCTGCAATTCCGGTGCTTATCGGGGTAGCTGTGAGCAATCAGCCATTGTCCGCCGCCTCATGTTCTGACTCTGGCGGCAACAATAATGACAACTGCGGCAAGCGGTAACGAACATCTCAGCCTATTGGTAGTCTGGGACAAATCGCTGGAGGGTGGTGCGGAAGGAACTGTCTTCCGTTTGAATGCGGTAGAAATAGGTTTTATCGGCCTTGAGGTCTTGAGTTAACGCGTTCAGCGAGCGGGTATTGAGTCCGTCGGTCGGCGTGGCGCCGAAAACATGCTCGCCTGGCGCGAGCATGAATTCTATTTTTTCACCCGGGTTTAGCGAGGCGGCCTTTTTACCGTCGATGTACAGGTGCTGATACGCGCCTGCGCCAGAGACGCCGGCATCTCTCACAAATATCGCGCGAGCGTTATTCGCAAGCGGCAATGCGTCGGCACGGAATACGCGCTCCATCGGCACAGAACGTGCATTGTTGATCGGAGCTGGCGACATGGCGCAACCGCCAGCTGAAACGATCATGGCGAATGCGAACAGTACATTTTTCATTTTTGTCCCAGGCATTTGATTGTCAAAAGGAAATCAGTAGCATAGCGGATACGGCAAGATAGCACTGGCAAGGCGTAGCAAATCGATGCCTGTCTTTGAAAATTGTCCTTATATGCCGAGTCAGCTGTAGTAGTAAGGCTTGGTCGGCACAGCATCCTCGCTGGCCCTTTTTTGTTCGTCCAGGTTAACCTCGCGATCCCAGAGTATGTGCCAGCCCCGGCTTTGTTCGTCGACCACCTCTGGGTGCTCCGCCAGAAAATTGTTCAGGAATTGCGTGATCTCCGAGACATAGCCGTCATGACCCACTGTGTAATCTTTTCGTTTGATAAACATATGGCCTCCGGTCCTGATAATTTTTGGACTGCCCGGCGCGCCTTGAGTTTCCAGGCATTTCAATAACTAAAGCGATATGCCTTCTGCGCGCCTTAATCGAGCATTCTGAATGTCGTCGACATCGATAGTGGTAGTTCCGCTGAATTACCGCGGTTGGAGGACGCTCTGGGAAATCCCTTCTCAGACGTGCTCCCGTTATTGCGGCTTGGATTCGGTGCGTAGGGCTGCGGAGGATGCCTTTGCCACGGCCTAAGGTGTATTTTTCTCGGGGCAACTAAGCTATCGATGAAGGTCGCGAGAACTTCGCTCGCTCCCTCGGCTTGTACAACATGCGCTTTTAAAGTTGCAAACAGACTGAGCGTTGTTATAGCACCACCTCAATCAGTGAATTGTTTAGCTGAAAAGAAAACAATTGCAAAATCCGTCCCTTTTTTTTGATATGACAATCATTAACATATCGTTTTTGGCTAGAGTCGGGCTGCGATAGAGCGCATAAAAATGGAACAAGAAGGTTTCTCGGATTTCTGGCATTTCCGTCTGATGAATATGTGTAATCCATGCGGTAGTTTTCAGGTAGCTACCCCCCAATTAAGAAAATTGTCCTTCTTGAAAAAATAATTTACTTACCAGATTATGAAAACAAAATTTGCTTTGACAATGACATTGTTAACGCTAGCAGCACGCTGACTGGCAATAATGGCTTCTTACGTTCGATTCCGTTCTTGCTTAAATCAGATGGCAATACACAGACTTTAGTAGGGCAGCTAAATAAGCAATAGTGTTTCTTGATTTTGCAAAATTGCTGAAATTTTTTTGATGGAAATTTTTGTTTTTGGGATTAACTCATGAAAAAAACTAGAACAATTCCGATGTTGAGTATGGTTGCTTTGTTTTGTGCTTTGGGAGGTTGTGCGACCGAAACGTCAAACTCTCTGCCAGTACAGAAAGTCGAAAGTGCTGGCAAACCATACGCAGGTGCACGCACACTAATTGCGGTCGGTAAATTCGACAATCGCTCCAGCTATATGCGCGGTATTTTTTCCGATGGCGTGGATCGCCTTGGTGGGCAAGCCAAGACTATTCTGATCAGCCATCTTCAACAAACTAACCGCTTCAATGTCTTGGATCGAGACAATATGGAGGAGATGAAACAGGAAGCTGCAATTCAAAAACAAGCTCAGACCCTAAAGGGTGCTGATTATGTTGTGACGGGCGATGTCACTGAATTCGGTCGCAAAGAAGTTGGTGACCAGCAGCTGTTTGGCATCCTGGGACGCGGAAAGGTTCAGACAGCCTACGCAAAGGTGAGTTTGAATATTGT
Organism: Collimonas sp. GW821-FHT02H07; assembly: GCF_059421505.1. Classification (NCBI taxonomy): domain Bacteria; kingdom Pseudomonadati; phylum Pseudomonadota; class Betaproteobacteria; order Burkholderiales; family Oxalobacteraceae; genus Collimonas; species Collimonas sp. GW821-FHT02H07. Next base: position 7,545 of record NZ_JBWKVC010000009.1, on the reverse strand, counting down.
GAATATCAAGACTTCCGAAGTCGTGTTTTCTACTCAAGGGGCCGGCGAATATAACCTATCCAACCGCGAAATAATTGGTTTTGGCGGCACTGCCAATTACGATTCCACATTGAACGGAAAGGTGCTTGATTTGGCGATGCGGGAAGCAATCAACAATCTGGTATCTGCTATCGATTCAGGCGCTTGGCAACCTGGAAAATAAGAACGACTAAGAGAGGCTGTTCGAGAAGATGAAGACACTAGGAATAGGGAATGTTGGAGCATTGACGCTATTGAGTTGCATTGCGCTGACCGGTTGTCATACAGCACCAAAGCAACTCTATCAATGGGAAGGCTATCAGCCGCAAGTATACGAATACTTCAAAGGCCAAAAAGGTGTGGAGGAACAAATCAGTACGCTTGAACAGGATTTGCAGAAAATCCGCGCGACGGGAAACATGCCTCCTCCTGGGTATCATGCTCACCTTGGTATGCTATATGCGAGCATTGGAAAAAGCGATCAAGTAATACAGGAATTCGAGACTGAGAAAACGTTATTCCCGGAATCATCTGCTTACATGGATTTTTTGATGAAAAAATCAAAAAAACAAGAGAAATAATATGCTAAAGAAAATTTCCAGATCGCTCCTTTGTTTATCTTTGATCTTCCTTGCTGCAGGTTGTGCGACGCGTGCTAAACATGTTGTTGACTATACGGCGTTTAAACAAAGTCGTCCTAAATCAATTTTGATTTTGCCACCCATGAATACGTCTCCCGACGTTAATGCGACCTATGGCATGTTGTCGCAAATGACGTATCCGTTGGGTGAAGCTGGTTATTACGTATTGCCGGTAGCGTTAGTCGACGAAACGCTCAAACAAAATGGCATGACTAACGCTGCAGATATACAAACTATAGCCCCAGCCAAGTTAAATGAGATCTTCGGAGCCGATGCGGCGTTGTATGTGACCGTTAGCAAGTACGGTTCAATTTATGCAGTTCTCAGCAGCGCCGTGGTCGTGACTGCCGATGCCAAGCTTGTCGACTTGAAGACAGGTGGAACGTTATGGTCTGGGACGGCTAGCGCGTCGAGCAGTGAAGGAGGAAACAGTGGTGGTGGATTGATAGCGATGCTGGTTACTGCGGCAGTAAATCAAATCGCAAATAATCTTTCTGATAAAAGTCATGTTATTGCAGGAATAACTAGTCAACGCTTGCTGTCTGCCCATCAGCCAAATGGCATACTGTATGGTCCGCATTCACCGAGATACGGTACCGACTGATCTAACCTCACTGGCAGTGTGGAAATTTAATGAGATAGTCAATGCCCGCGCCGAAAGGTTAGCGGGCTTTTTGTCGATGGGGTGGAAAATCCCCTTATTTCACCCTCGGTAATGGCTCTGTCATCATCGCTTTTCTACGTGGACGGGCTGCCGGATCGCCGTGAGCTAATTGTCGACGTGGCTGGGTGCCAGGAGCGCGTGAGCCGACATGGCCTATTCCAAAGAAGACTTTGACCCGGTGATCGTCAATTTGGTCTCGCATTTTTCCGAGCTGGCAGTGTTGTACCAGGTGGGGGATCCGCCGGGTGTTGACCGACTAGTGTGCACAAAAACATTGAACAGGACATTGTGCAGTTCGTGCGCAGCGATTTTTAGCGTAATAAATTTCTCGGGTAAAGATAAAAATATCAAATTGAGCAATTGAGCGGAACCGGCCAAAAACGGTCTCTGGTCTTTAACATAAATTGGATATTATTTCGGTAAAATGAATGCGGCGGTATTGATTCCAGCCCCTTTCGCTTTGCAGCGATACTCAATAAATCTCAGCGCAGTGCATCGTATGCGGAAACGCTCGCTCAACAGTAAACTAAGGAAATTAAGGAATGCCGAATGACGATCGCACTACGATAATTTACCGCAGGACGCCGGAATCAGCGGCCATGTTGGCAAACATCAAACGAGCGATGACGATCACCGCTACACTTAACCGTTTGACGTTCAACGATGCGGACGAAATTAGGACCTTGTTCAGCGAACTTATCGGTAAAAAGGTAGACGAGAGTTTTTTACTGATCCCTCCTTTTTATACTACCGGCGGGGACGAAATCCGCGTCGGGAAAAATGTCTTCGTAAATCAGAACTGCACTTTCTATGACCTTGGCGGCCTCGATATCGCAGATGACGTGATGATCGGGCCGAACGTAAGTATCATCACGACGGGGCATCCCCTTGAACCCTCGCAGCGACGCGCCACCACAATCGGAAAGCCCATCGTGATTGAGAAAAACGTGTGGATCGCAGCCGGCGCGACCATCATTGGCGGCGTAACAGTCGGCGAGAATTCAGTCGTCGCGGCAGGTTCGGTAGTTACCAAGGACGTTCCCCCGAATACTCTTGTCGGAGGAAATCCGGCGCGAGTCATTCGTTCGATTGGCGACGACTGACTGAACGTCTGCAAGGGCGCGAGACCCGACTTCCACGAATGACGCAACTCGGCTGTGGACTCAACCGGGGGATGCAACAGATTGATGAAATCCTTTGGCCGGCCGCTGCTCAGCTCTAATATGACGATCATACTCCCGACGATGAGCGTCATTATGCAATCTGGTCGCAAAAGTTCACGATCATTTGCGCAACCTCATCCGGAGCTTCCCTGTGCGGAAATGTCGACGTGTTCGATCACAGATCTTCGATAAGCTCCGGAGAAAAACGACTCTTTTCCTTTGGAACTGTCTGGGTGATTGCAAGTATCCGATGGCCTTGAGTAGCGCCAGCAGCATTGGCAGCGCAGATCCGAGCGCCACGCATTACTTGACCAGCCGGATCCGGGTATCGATCGATGATGAGGGGGAATTGGGGATGAACATTCCAATGGTATCGCACGTGCGACGGACTGGACGGCCCCGATCAATGCTGCGATGGCCGAGTTCGGCATCAGCACGCCGGCAAGGTGTGCGGCTTTCAACGTACAGATCGGCCACGAAAGTGCCGGGTTGTCTCGCTTGTCCGAATCGTTTGATTATTCGGTGTAAGGACTGATTGCCAACTTTGGCAAGCGGATTGCGGCGCAAGCGCTTGCTCTCGGTCGTCAGCCAGGAGAAAAGATGGTGCCGCTAGAACGCCAGATCCGGATCGCCAACATCGTCTACGCCAATCGCTACGGTAATGGCGATGTCGCTTCCGGCGACGGCTGGCGCTTTCGTGGCGGCGGCCTGAAGCAAATCACGTTTCGTGCAAACTACGCCGCGTGCGCGGCGGCGCTGGGTGTTGATTGCGTGGCTGCCCCGCAACGGCTTACCACGGACAGGACACTGGCGGCCCGCTCGGCGGGATGGTTCTGGCATTCGATTGGTTATTTTCTATGCCTTATGTAATGTCAGGCATTTGACGATAGGCAAATGGCGTGCGCCCAGTCCACCGATGAAATGCGCGAGTGAATGCACTTTGTTCGGAATAGCCCAGTAGCAGTGCAATTTCAGCCATTTGTAAGCGAGGGTCGAGCAAATAGTGCTTGGCTAGATGGCGACGGGTTTCCTCGCGCAGTGTACGGAAATTTACTCCGTTTTCATCCAGACGACGTTGCATGGTGCGTGATGAAATGTGTAATTCATTGGCTACGCGCTCTAATTCCGGTTCGCCTTCGCGAATCAGGCGTGCAATGCATAGGCGCACAGCTTGTTCGAAGTCGTCTGATTGGGGAAGTTCAGCCAACATTGATGCGGCTTGTTTTTCCAATACTCGCAGAAGGGCTGCATCTGGCTGACGTAGTGGGAGAATCAATCGTGCTAGAGGGAAGCGTACGGTTGTCGTCGGTTGTTCGAAAAGTACCGGACAGGCAAACCAATCTCGATAAGGCTTGATATCTGATGGCGCACGATTGACGAAGCCAATCTCGATCAGAGTTCCACGCAGACCAGTGATATCACGAGCAAATTGTATTAGCCCAGTGATCGCACACTCGTCCACAAGCGGCCCGGGACGTCCAAGATTCACTCCCCATTCAAGCAGAACCTCGCCATTTTGCATGGTTACGGTAAGCGGATTCGTGTCGTAGAGCAGGCGTTGATAGTGCTGCATGCGCGTCAGCGCCGCAGCTAGGTGCGGACAGGCCAGCAATATATAGCCCATGACGCCCATATGTGCCGGAGTAATGGTTTGACCCAAGTGTAAGCCGAGCAGGGGGTCGTCCAAATGATCAGCGGCGCGGTCCAGCAGCGCCCCCCATCGGGCTATTGGATATCGCAGCAAACCGCGGTCGGCAGGTTCAGGCGACTCTTCTCCGAGCAAGACTTCCGCATCTACACCTTGTTTTTCAAGATATTCATAAAGCAGACGTACGTAGGTGCTAGGGACAACACCTCGGGCAGGTGGGGACTTGGATTTTGACATGGCATTAATTGTTAAATATTTACAGAGCCGAGTCATCTGTTCACCGACTTGCTAATTCAAAAATACTTGTCAATAAGAAGGTAGTTTCCGGGTGGAAATTTACCGGAAAATATTTCTTTTTGACGTAATTAGTGTAGCTCCGACAGATCTCAAAGCTAGGGCTTTTTATCGTGGCACAAATTGTTAAATTTTTGGCGCCGCGCGTCAAGGCAAAACCGCGTTTGTCGACTTAAGATTTTGCCATCACATAGTCTTTCAATCGGAACGTGATTTTTGTCGGATAAATGAAATATTGGAATTAATTATGAACATCCGAGACGATCAATGGGAAAAATTAGAGCCTCTGCTGCTATGTAAAAAAGGCGACGGAGGAAGTTGTGCTCGCAACAATCGCCTTTTTATCGAAGCCGTGCTTTGGCACATTTCCAGTCGATGTAATTGGGTTGAGCTGCCGTCCAAATTTGGCAAATGGAATACCAGCTATATGCGTTTCAAACGTTGGAATGAAGCCGGTGTTTGGCATCAATTGGCAATGGATTTATGTGACGTCCCGGAACTTTATGAAATGATAAAAAAGATCGCTGCGTATGGAGATCAACAGTTCCTTCGGAGACGGTTGAGGGTTAGCAGGAAAGATGCGCGAGAATTTTATAGCGAATCCATTAGAAAAATAGAAGTCGGGCGCAATACAGGGCTGAACGAAGAGCAATCAATTTTTGTTGGTTGATAGTTCTGAGGGGGCATCAAGTAGCGTAAGGCAATCAGTTGGCATTTGGATGATCACTGTATTCGCTAGGGTGTGAAATAGAAATTTAGGCGTCTAAGATAACAATCGGGGTGGGGCATGAATAAAATATATCGCGTGATCTGGCAAAAAACTACTGGCCAACTGTGCGTCGTTAGCGAGTCCGCAAAAAGCAAGGGAAAGGATAAGAGCAAAACCAGCGCTACGAAAGTTGCCGGAAAGGTAGCAACGTCACTATTGACGATTGCAGGATTGCTCGCGGCGCAGCCGGTAAACGCATCGCTTACCGGATCTGACAATGGGATCAGCACCAATGCCTCCGGTGGCACTAACAGCAGCGGCTCCGCTGGAGGCTTGGGAGCAAACGCATCAGCAAATTCCATTGCGTTTGTGGGGGACGGCGATTGCAATCGTTTGACCAATATAACTACAGCTGGAATATACGGCGGTGGTACCGGCGCCACCGGTGGTATTTATGATTTCGGAGTGCAAACTTCGCAGACTAGTTACGACGGTCCTTACAACGTCGGTACCAACCAGCCTTCTGGATATACCGGGTTTTCTTCGATAAATCGCGGTAACGTGACGCAAAGCGCCAACGGCGTGACCCAGACCCAAGCTTGGGGCTTGAATTCCACGGCGATTGGCTGCGACTCGAAGGCTAACGGTTTCGGCTCGACGGCGATGGGCTGGGGGGCGACGGCAAATGGCGCGGGAGCGGTCGCGTTCGGGATTTATAGCAAAGCGACCGGGCAGGGTTCATTCGCAGTAGGAACGGGGGCCAGTGCATCGGCTACGGATACCGCAGCAATTGGCACTTTGTCCAATGCGTCCGCGATCGGGGCGCTAGCAATCGGTGCCAATACGGTGGCCTCAGGTACTGCAGCAGTCGCGTTGGGCAATGCCGCCAGTGCGACCCAGGCAAATGCGCTGGCGATCGGCAACGGTGCAAAAGTTACGTCGGCGGTGGGCGCGGGTTCTACTGCGCTTGGCAATGGTGCTACGGTAGGAGCAACCGAATCAACGAATCAGGCAGTAAGCGCAGCAGTCGGATCAGCAGCCTATGCTTACGGATCGGGAGCTGGATCTTGGGCCGGTGACGGTACTTCGGCCGCCGGGGTTGTCTCCATTGGCTCTGCTGGGGGCGAGATGCGACTTGTAAATGTAGCGCCTGGACGGATAAATGCCACCAGCACCGATGCTGTAAACGGTAGCCAATTGTTCACCATGGGATCGTCGGTGAATAGTCAGATTGTTTCACTGTCGACCTCGACTTCGACCGGCCTGAGCACGACTAACAGCAACGTGACATCGCTGTCGACTTCGGCTTCGACGGGTATCAGCACGGCGCAAAGCGGTGTAAATTCGCTGTCCACTGGTCTGAGTACAACGAATAGCAATGTGAGTTCGTTGTCGACCGGCTTGAGCTCCACCAACAGCAACGTGACATCGCTGTCGACTTCGGCTTCGACCGGTATCAGCACGGCACAAAGCGGTGTGAATTCGCTATCCACAGGTCTGAGTACAACGAACAGCAATGTGGGTTCGCTATCGACTGGCTTAAGTTCAACCAACAGCAACGTGACCTCGCTGTCTACCTCGACTTCGACCGGTATCAGCACGGCACAAAGCGGTGTGAATTCGCTATCCACTGGCCTGAGTACAACGAATAGCAATGTGGGTTCGCTGTCGACCGGCTTGAGCTCCACCAACAGCAACGTGACTTCGCTGTCAACCTCAACCTCGACCGGCATCAGCACGAACGCCAGCAACATTGGCTCGTTGTCGACTGGCCTGAGTACGACGAATAGTAATGTAGGGTCGCTGTCGACTTCGACCTCGACCGGTATCAGCACAGCACAAAGCGGCGTGAATTCGCTGTCCACCGGTCTGAGCACCACGAACAGCAATGTTGGCTCCCTGTCGACAGGGCTGAGCACAACCAACAGCAGCGTGTCATCGCTGTCAACCTCAACTTCAACCGGCATCAGCACGAACGCCAGCAACATTGGTTCGTTGTCGACTGGCCTGAACACAACCAACAGCAGCATGTCATCGCTGTCAACCTCGACTTCGACTGGCATCAGCACGAACGCCAGCAACATTGGTTCGCTGTCAACAGGTCTGAGCACGACCAACAGCAACGTGACGTCGTTGTCGACTTCGACCTCGACGGGCATCAGCACGGCGCAAAGTGGTGTGAACTCACTGTCCACTGGCCTGAGTACAACGAATAGCAATGTGGGTTCGCTGTCGACATCGACCTCGACCGGCATCAGCACCAACGCCAGCAACATCGGTTCGTTGTCGACTGGGCTGAGCACGACCAATAGCAACGTGACTTCGCTGTCGACTTCGACCTCGACCGGCATCAGCACGGCGCAAAGTGGTGTGAACTCACTGTCCACTGGCCTGAGTACAACGAATAG
>NZ_JBWKVC010000008.1:0-260730 GCF_059421505.1 Collimonas sp. GW821-FHT02H07 | reverse complement strand
CAAATCGTTTTGTTTGTCAGCAGCAGAGAGATGAGATTATGTAGCGTTTCAAGTTTTTCGTCAACTACTTTTTTACTTCCCACCGAAAAACTTTTTACTTCCAACACAACCTGCAACCCGCTTTTTTTCCCTCAAACTTCGCGCCCAATTCAGCCTCAATTCCTTGCTGCTGCTTCGCTTCTCTCGCGTCGTTCTCAACGGGAGGCGAACTATAGCAACACCACATCTTCACCGCAAGTACTTTTAGCCAAATTCTTTAAAATATTTCGATTTATTTGATTTAGCCGCATTACGGGGCATTCCTCGCTACTAAATACGCTCTTTATATTAGTAGCAGCTTATACATCCACCGAATTCAATACCGCCCAGCGCGCGGCGCTGACGCCCTTCTCCAGGCTGATCCGGCTGACTATCTGCTCAAGCTGCAAATGATTGCTGGCGGAAGTAATCAGGTCCGCCCGTACTTCCAACTGCGTGCCCGAGGCCAGATCTTCGCTATGCAGCGACTGCACTACCAGATGCGGCATACCGTTCAGCATATGCAGCATCAAGGTGCGTACCTGCACCTCATCTTCCGGCCGACATACTATAGAGAGGCGATACACCTGCTCGGTTTCCGTCGCGCTATGCAGATCCTGGCGGTTGATCATATGAGAGACGCCGCGCAGCAGCACGTTCGCGCCCAGGATGGCGGCGGCGCCGATGGCAGCTTCCAGCGCGTGCCCAAGTCCGCACAGCACGCCGACCGCGGCCGAACACCACAAGGTAGCAGCTGTATTCAAACCCCGTACATTGATCCCTTCGCGCATGATGACGCCGGCGCCAAGGAAACCGATGCCGGATACGACATAAGAGGCAATCCGTGTCGCTCCCTGCGGATCCGATTCGAACGCGGAAACCATCACGAACAGCGCGGCGCCGATCGACACCAGTGCATTCGTGCGCAAGCCCGCCATGCGCTGACGCATCTGCCGCTCGGCGCCGATCAGTGAGCCCAGGGTCAGGGCGAGCAATACGCGCAGGGTAAATATTTTCCAATCCATCTTCGCTACCTTTCTGCATGCGTCGCCATGCGCACGGCATAGCGGCATTTCATTGGCGCCCGGCGCCGCTTCAGGAATTGAAGAACAGCCGGCCGGGCAAATCAAACAAACGGACGGAGATAAATGGTGGCGATGCAGAATCGCATCTCATTGACACTACAGCGCTCCAATTCACTGGCTGTAGCGATGAATGCTTGCTAGCAGGTGAAATGCAAGGGGCTGAGCGCCCATCCGAGAGTACTGGTACAACTGTCCAAAATCGGATCTCCTGCAAACATGGTCCACAGGATTCTATTTAGACCGCTTGGGCAAGTCAAGCCGCGGGCACAGCATCGGCTGCCAGCTTGCGCAAGATGTGGCCGGCGGCAACCAGGCCGAAAGTAGCCGTCACCACCACAGCCGAGCCGTAGCCGGCGCAGTTCAGGCCGGTTACGCCCGCAACTGTGCCGGTATCGGCGTCGACCGCACATGCCTGCTCAACCAGCGGTGCGCTCAAAGGCTCGGTGGAAAAGACAGCGTCGATACCGAAACGAACCTTGTCGCCGCGCGGGAAGCGGTATTCCGATCGTAAGCGCTTGCGCACCTTGGCCAGCAGCGGTTCCTGCTCGGTTTTCGCCAGATCGCGCACTTCGATGCAGGTGGCGTCGACCTGGCCGCCGGCGCTGCCGATGGTGATCAGCCGGATGCCCTTGTCGCGGCAGTAGGCGATCAGTGCCGCCTTGGCGCGCACATTGTCGATGGCGTCGATCACGTAGTCATAGCGTCCTTCGCCTATCATTTCCGGCAGATTGTCGGCGCTAATGAAATCTTCCACCTCGGTGACATGGCAGTACGGGTTGATCTGGGCGACGCGCGCCGCCAGCGCGCTCACCTTGGCCTGGCCGAGCGTATCTGTCAGAGCATGAATCTGGCGGTTGATATTGGATTCGGCCAGATTATCGAGGTCGATCATGGTCAGATTGCCGATGGCGCTGCGCGCCAGGGCCTCGATCGCCCAGGAGCCAACCCCGCCGACACCGACCACGCACACGTGCGCCTGCAGGAAACGAGCCAGCGCGGCGGCGCCATACAAACGGCCGATGCCGCCGAAACGGCGGTCGAAATCAATCTCGTCGAGATCGACCGCGGTGGGAACAGAGGCGCCGGAAGCGCTGGCTACAGATGAGGACATGATGGGCAACTGAAAGTGAAACGACGGGCATCGACAAGATAAGCCAGGATAAACTTGATGCAGATCAAACTGGATATCGCTATTGCAGCTATTTTACCGGCTCTGCATGACGGATCACTTTTGAAGTGCTTTAATATAAGAAGATAAATAAATCGTCAGCCGTCGACAAATTATCAAATAAGCATTCATCCCTGGATGAGCGCTCCTATCCAATCACGAGATACTCACCATGCCCAACGCACTGATAGCCACCGCGCCAGATTTCAGCCAGCCGATTGCGGTGCTCAAGCATTGCCACGACCGCATACGCAAGCAGCTGGAAACGCTGCAAAACCTGCTCGATCACCTGCCGCAGCACGGCAATGGCGCCCAGGCCCAGCAAGCCGCGCACAGCGTCATGCGCTATTTCAATCAGGCCGCTCCGCATCATCACGCGGATGAAGAAGTCGACCTGCTGCCGATGCTGAGCGTTACCGCCATTGGAGAGGACGCCGCCGTGCTGCAAAAGCTGATGCCGGAAATCATGGCCGAGCACCAGCAGATGGATGGCCTGTGGCACGCGCTCAACCTGCAACTGGCGTCTATCGCCGATGGCGCAACAACCGCCCCGGCAAGCCTGCTGTCGCCACAAGACGTCCAGCAATTTTCCGCCATTTATTCCGCCCACATGGAAAAAGAAGAAACCTGGATCGCACCGATGGCGAAGCGGCTTTTCAGCGCACAGCAGATGCAGCAGCTAGGATCAGCCATGCAACAACGTCGAGGTATTCCAGCATGAATATGCAAAATCAACAGATAGACAAATCGATTGCGGACCTGCGCATCGACTATAGCCACGCCAACCTGTCGGAAGCCGACACCGCGGCCGACCCGATTGCCCAGTTCGGAAAATGGTTTGAAGAAGCCATGCGCGCCGAAGTACCGGAAGCCAATGCGATGAGCCTGGCGACCGTCGGCAGCAATGGCCGCCCCTCGTCGCGCATCGTGCTGATCAAGCAGTTCGATGAACACGGCTTCATATGGTTTACCAATTTTGAAAGCCGCAAGGGCCACGACCTGGAGGAACATCCCTATGGCGCCTTACTGTTCCACTGGGTTGAACTGGAACGCCAGGTGCGCATCGAAGGCCGCGTCGAAAAAATCAGCGACGACGAAAGCGATGCCTACTTCAACAGCCGCCCCTTGCGCAGCCGACTCGGCGCAATCGCCTCGGCGCAAAGCGAGACCATCGCCAGCCGCGAACTGCTGGAAGCAGAGTACGCCAAGGCCGAACAACAATTCGGCGACAATCCGCCACGCCCAAAACATTGGGGCGGCTACAGACTTTTTCCGGATACGGTAGAATTTTGGCAAGGACGCCGGTCACGTTTGCACGACCGGATTTTGTATACCTTGGACGCAGATGACAAGTGGCTGCGACAACGCCTGCAGCCTTAGTCACTGTTACTGGTCGACGCTGACCGCTTGGTACAAGTATTTAATGACCGGAGGAGAAATCGTGTTCTGGGAAAAGAAGCTTGAAAACTGGGTTAATGATATTCGTCACCGAGCTGCAATACCGCTACGGCTGGAATTATGGAATGGTCAGCGCTTCGACTTCGGCACCTATGCAGCGCCGGAAGTCACCGTGCGCGTGCCGCATGTGTCGGCGCTGAGTTACCTGCTGACGCCATCGCTCGCCAATCTCGGCGAGGCTTACGTCGAAGGAAAAATCGAAGTCGAAGGAAAAATCAGGGAAATCATCGCCGTCGGCAATGCGCTGGCGGCCAATTCGCTCAAGGCGGACGGCAAGTTCGCCCGCATCACCCGTACCTTCCGTCACAACAAGGAGAAGGACGCCGAGGCGATCCGTTATCACTACGACGTCTCCAATGATTTCTACAAGCTGTGGCTGGACCAGAACATGGTGTATTCCTGCGCCTATTTCGAACATGGCGATGAAGACCTGGATACCGCGCAGCTGAAGAAAATCGATCACATCCTGACCAAGATCCAGATCCAGCCGGGCCAGACCCTGCTCGATATCGGCTGCGGCTGGGGCGCGCTGGTGCTGCGGGCAGCGCAGAAATTCGGCGCCAGGTGCGTCGGCGTCACGCTCTCGGAAAACCAGTATGCGCTGGCGCAGGAACGGGTGGCCAAGGCCGGCCTCCAGGACCAGATAGAAATCCGCTTGCAAGACTACCGCGACGTCACCGGCAGTTTCGACCGCATCACCAGCGTCGGCATGTTCGAACATGTCGGCCTGGCGCATCTGCCCATGTATTTCTCGCGCATCCGCGAATTGCTGGCCGATGACGGCATCGCCATGAATCACGGCATCACCACCACCGATATCGACAATGGCGAGACGCCTTATGGCGGTGGTGAATTCATCGAAAAATATGTGTTCCCGCATGGTGAACTGCCGCATATCGGCATGGTGCTGAAAACCATGCAGCAAGGCGGACTGGAAGTATTCGATGTGGAAAACCTGCGGCGCCACTACGCCAAGACCTGCGGCATCTGGGCCGACAATCTGGAAGCGCATGCCGACGAGGTCAGGAAAGCAGCCGACGACCGCCGTTTCCGTATCTGGCGCATTTACCTGGCGGGGAGTTCCTACGGCTTCGAACGCGACTGGATGTCGCTGTACCAGGTGGTCTGCCGCAAAGCCGGGCGCAGCGCCGGCACACTACCCTGGTCGCGCGATTACATTTATCAAGGCAAGTGAGTGAGTGAGTGAGTTAGTTAGTTAAGCGAACCATCCGCTGCGCTCATCGCCGCAGCGGATAGTATTCAGCGAATCACTTTATCGATGAACACCTTGCGCAGCTTCGCCACTTTCGGCGCCACCACAAAAGCGCAATAACCTTGCAAGGGATGCTGGCGGAAGTAATTCTGGTGGTAGTCCTCGGCCTTGTAATAGGTTTCCGCCGCGCTCAGTTCAGTGATGATAGGCGCATCCCACACATTCGCCATTTCCGCGACAACCTGTTCCGCCTCCTTCTTCTGTTGCGGCGACTGGTAATAGATCGCCGAGCGGTATTGGGTACCGACGTCATTACCCTGGCGGTTCAAGGTAGTCGGATCGTGGATCGTGAAGAAAATTTCCAGCAGCTCGCGATAGCTGATCTGCTCGGTATCGAATGTCACCGCCACCACTTCGGCATGGCCGGTGGTGCCCTCGCACACCTGCTCATAACTGGGATTCGCAACATGGCCGCCGGTGTAGCCAGACTCGACCTGCTCCACTCCTTTGATTTCCTGATACACCGCCTCCAGGCACCAGAAGCACCCACCCCCTAATACCGCAACTTCCTTCGTCATGGCCGCTACTCCCCCGGTGCAAAATCGACACTTTCACTTTAACGCAATCTGCACCGTCTTGTCGACGGAGAAATACATTATCAGTCAAGCGCTGCAACAGACAAAAAAAGCCCCGCAAGACCATGGCTTGCGGGGCTCTTTAAGATTAAAACTTAACCAGCGATTTAGAACTTGTAGCCGACACTCAGCACCGAAACCAAAGGATTCAGAGTGATTTTAGTAGTGGCGTGCGTTGTCGTTCCATCGCTATGGCGAGTAGACAGATCAGCCTTGGTCTTCAGCGGGACATAAGACAGAGAGACGTTGGCGGACCAGTTCTTGTCGAAATTATAGGCCATACCAACGTTCGCGACTGGCGCAAAAGAACTGCTCAGATCGGCGCTGGTGGAAGCGCCAGGATCGCCACCGCCGAGAAGACCGGTCAAACTGTTGGACAGCTTGATGTTTGAATACCATACGTACGTCGCACCCGCGCCGACGTAAGGACGGAACTGGCTGTTAGCGTCGCCGAAGTAGTACTTGACCAACATAGCCGGGCTCCATTGCGTGGCCGTGCCAAGCTGACCCAAACCGTTGAGGGAGCCAGAACCGTCGAGCTTGAATTTCGGCGGGATACCCAAATCCGCCGTTACGGCGATATTGTCGGTAAAGAAGTGCGTGAAAGACAGAAGAAGGGTATCAGCGTTGGAAACATGCGCACCACTATTTGGAACCGTGAAGGTCCCGAGCTTTAATGGTTCGCTGGATTGATTCAGGCTGAGGTGAGCCCAACCTGCATTGACGAGGTTATCGCCAGCTTGTTGCGCCATTGCGGGTACGGCAAATGCTGCCAGCACGGACAGGGCTGCCAGCTTTGGCAATACGTTGAATTGTTTTTTCATATGTCTTCTCCAAGTTTCACTTCATTTTTAGTAGCGGACTTTGCCTGCATCGGATGCAGTACAAATCCATTTGCGGCACTTTGCAATTCTGGCTGGACCAGACAGCGCTCTGTTCTTCAACTTCAACCATCGGAGCAGAAGGGATTCGCGATTCAAAAATCCCGGCTCTGCTCCATTCCCGAAAAGAACGCGCGTGCTATTCTTTTTTTTACACTATGCCAGCTTTAGAATGATTTGACTATAGTTGTAGCTTTTTTACCGCAATTATTTTTTGAAACCCGTTTTAAAACCCGCCAGGACGGCAGAGGAATCATGGGCGGCGCGGCGCAAACGGTCATTAATTCCCTGCCAGGCCGGATCCGATGGCGGAGCTTCGACCACAATCAGATCAGCAGCCGCGTGATCCATGTTGCGCAACGCAGCATACAGATCGTGGGCATAGGGCTGCGGCGCCGCAGTCATGGCGCATTGCGCCGCCAGCGGCGAGCCGCCGGCAGCCACGGCGGCCGGCGAATAAGAGATCAGCGCCAGGCTTTGTCCTGCCTGGTGCAGTTGCAGCAGCGTTGCCGCCAGTTGCGACGGCGCCACCAGCAGCACCGGTGTGCGCGGCGCATAGTGTGACTCCAGCGTGCCGGAAGCGCGCGGCGCGGCAGCATCCGCGGCTTGCACCGCAACTCCCAGCACCGCGCCGATTTGCGCAGCGCTGATATGGCCGGGCCGCAGCAGCACCGGCCCGTGCGACGCCATGCGCGATAGATCGATGATGGTCGATTCGATCCCGACTTCGCTCTGACCGCCATCCAGGATGCAGGCGATGGGACTGTCGCCGTCGGTATCGAACTCGTCGCGCACGTGCTGCGCGGTAGTCGGACTGACATGGCCGAACTTGTTGGCCGAGGGGCCGGCAATACCGCCCTTGCCACCCTTGAATTCGCGCAGCAAGGCCTGCGCCACCGGATGCGAAGGACAGCGCAAGCCGACCGAACTCTGGCCGCCCGAAACCTGCGCCGGGATATGCGCCGCACGCTCCAGAATCAGCGTCAGCGGTCCCGGCCAGAACGCCGCGATCAGCGCGTGCGCCTGTGGCGGAATGGCGTCAACCCAATAACTGATGTCGGCTTCCGGAGCCACATGGACGATGACCGGGTGATTGGAAGGACGCCCTTTAGCGGCATAGATGCTGGCGACCGCCGCCGCATTCTCGGCATCCGCTCCCAGTCCGTACACCGTTTCGGTTGGAAACGCCACCAGCTGGCCCGCTTCCAGCTTGCGCGCCGCCAGCTTGATGGCTTGCATGTCGATAGTCGCGTCCGTCATGGCGTGCTTCATTCAGGCGGCAATGCCGAGAATGGCGCAGGCCGCGGCCAGCTGCTGCTGCGCTTCGGCCAGGGTCGGGGCGATAAAGGTGATGTGCCCCATTTTGCGGGCGCGGCGCGCCTGCGCCTTGCCGTACAAATGCAGATGCGCTGCCGGCAGCGCCAGGATCTTGTCCCAGGCCGGTTCGCGCGCCTGATCGTTAGCGCCGTCAAACCAGACATCGCCGAGGATGTTCAGCATCACCGCCGGCGAATGCTGGCGGGTATCGCCCAGCGGCATGCGCGCCATCGCCCGCACCTGCTGCGCAAACTGGCTGGTGACGCAGGCATCCATGGTGTAATGGCCGCTATTGTGCGGACGCGGCGCCATCTCGTTGACCACCAGCGAACCGTCTTGCAAGACAAAAAATTCGATGCACAGCACGCCGACATACGCCAGCTGCTCAATGATGACCAGCGCCGCATGCTGCGCGCGCTTGGCGGTTTCATCGCACACATTCGGCCCTGGCACCGTGGTGGTGAACAGGATGCCGTCGCGATGGACGTTTTCGGCAATCGGATAGACCACCGCTTTGCCATCGGCGCCGCGCGCTACCAGCACCGAAACTTCATACGCCAGCGGCAGCATCTTTTCCAGCACGCAGGCCACGCCGTTCATGCCGGCGAACGCCGCGCGCAGCTCATCCAGGGTGCGGACCCGCGCCTGGCCCTTGCCGTCATAACCGAGGCGGACGGTTTTCAAGATGCCAGGCAGCAGATCGGCCGGCACCTGGCCGATATCGGCTGCCGATGCGATCAGCTGATGCGGCGCCGGCAATACCGTGGACTCTTTGGCGCAGGCAGTGAAGAAGCGCTTTTCTACCATGCGGTCCTGGGCCACCGACACGCTGGCCGCGGCCGGCGCCACAAAACTGTTCTGCGCCAGCAGCGCCAGGCTGTCGGCGGCGACGTTCTCAAACTCGGTGGTGACCGCCGCGCACAGGCTGGCCATCTCGCCCAGGGCGACCGCATCGCTGTAGTCGGCCAGGAAATGGCGATCGGCGACGTGTCCGGTCGGGCAATCCTGTTCTGGTTCCAGCACCGCCACCTTGTAGCCCATGGCTTGCGCTTCATGGGTGAACATGCGGCCCAGCTGGCCGCCGCCCATCACGCCCAGCCAGGTTGGCGGCGTTGTGGTTGGAACAATCGGAGCGATGGAGTCGTGCGGTTTGTGTTCCATACTGCTCATACCGGTGGCAATTTCATATCAAGGGCAATCTGCGTCTGCTTGGCGCGGAAGGCCAGCAGCTTGTCGGCCAGCGCCTGGTCGGTGGTGGCCAGCATGGCGATGGCGGACAGCGCTGCATTGGCTGCGCCTGCTTCGCCGATGGCATAGGTGGCAACCGGGATGCCTTTCGGCATCTGCACGATCGACAGCAAGGAATCTTCGCCGCGCAGATACTTGGAAGGCACCGGTACGCCCAGCACCGGCACGATGGTCTTGGCAGCAATCATGCCCGGCAGGTGGGCAGCGCCGCCGGCGCCGGCGATGATCGCGCGCAGGCCGCGCTCGCGCGCGCTTTCCGCGTAGGCGAACATCTGGTCCGGCATGCGGTGCGCCGATATCACCTGCGCTTCATGAGCGACGCCAAACTCGGTGAGGATGGCGACCGCGTGCTGCATCACATCCCAGTCGGAAGAAGAGCCCATGACGATGCCGATGACCGGCTTGGCCGCCAACTGATCCACAGTGTCCTTGCTCATCATCAATCCTTCAGCGTTTCGCCGGTCAGGCTGAATAAAGCTTCGCGGTATTTGTCGCCGGTTTTTGCAATCACGTCGTCAGGCAGCGTCGGCGCTGGCGCGGTCTTGTTCCAGCTGGTCACGGTTTCCAGGTAATCGCGCACGAACTGCTTGTCGAACGATGGCGGCGAAATGCCGACCTGGTAGCTGGCAGCCGGCCAGAAGCGGGAGGAATCGGCGGTCAGCACTTCGTCCATCAGGTGCAGGACGCCGTCCTTGTCGAGACCGAATTCAAACTTGGTGTCGGCGATGATGATGCCGCGCGTCGCCGCGTAGTCGGCTGCGGTCTTGTACAGTTCGATGCTGACGCTGCGGATCTTCTCGGCCAGTTCCTTGCCGATACGGCTTTCCATGTCGGCAAAACTGATGTTCTCGTCATGCTCGCCCATCTCGGCCTTGGCCGCCGGCGTGAAGATCGGCTCGGCCAGCTTGGCAGCCTGCTGCAAACCCGCCGGCAGGCTGATGCCGCAGATGGCGCCGGTGGCCTGGTAATCCTTCCAGCCGGAACCGATGATATAACCACGCACCACCGCCTCGACCATGATCGGCTGCAGGCGTTTCGCCACGACCGCGCGGCCGCGCACCTGCTCCACCTCATCCGGCGCCACAACCGATTCCGGCGCAATCCCGGTCAGGTGGTTAGGCACAATCGCCGCCAGCTTGTCGAACCAGAAATCGGACATGCGGTTCAAGACCTTGCCTTTGCCCGGGATAGGCTGGTTCATGATGACGTCGAAAGCCGACAAGCGGTCGGAGGTGACGATCAGGATCTTGTCTTCACCGACGGCATAGTTTTCGCGCACCTTGCCGCGACCCAGCAATGGCAGTGAGGTAATGGTGGATTGATAGAGGCTTGTCATGGTTATTCCAAAAGTCAGAAAACCAGGCAGAGAACGATGTAAGCATCATCCTGCGCCTGGTAAGTTATTGCGCCAAGCCTTGCCTGGCGCCGGTACCACACTGCTTATTAGTGAATATATTACTGAACGATCTGCGCCAGCTCGCCCTTCTTGTATTTCTCAGCGATCTTTTCCAGCGACACCGGCTTGATCTTGGCAGCCTGGCCTTCGCAGCCGAACGCCAGGAAACGGGCCTTGACCACAGCCTTGGCTGCTTCGCGCGCCGGCTTGAGGTAATCGCGCGGATCGAACTTGCTTGGGTTTTCCATCAGGTAGCGGCGGATCGCGCCAGTCATGGCCAGGCGGATATCGGTATCGATATTGATCTTGCGCACGCCATGACGAATACCTTCCTGGATCTCTTCCACCGGCACGCCGTAGGTTTCTTTCATGTCGCCGCCGAATTCGCGGATTTCCGCCAGCAGTTCCTGCGGCACCGACGACGAACCGTGCATCACCAGATGGGTGTTAGGAATGCGGGTGTGAATTTCCTTGATGCGTTCGATCGCCAGGATGTCGCCGGTCGGCTTGCGCGAGAACTTGTAGGCGCCGTGCGAGGTGCCGATGGCAATCGCCAACGCGTCGCATTGTGTCAGCTTGACGAAGTCGGCGGCTTGCGCGACATCGGTCAGCAGCTGTTCGCGGGTCATCTTGCCGTCCGCGCCGTGGCCGTCTTCCTTGTCGCCCATCATGGTTTCCAGCGAACCGAGCACGCCCAGTTCCGCTTCCACGGTGACGCCGATGGCGTGCGAGAACTCGACCACCTTGCGCGACACTTCGACGTTGTATTCGTAGCTGGCGACCGACTTGCCGTCTTCCATCAGCGAACCGTCCATCATCACCGAAGTGAAGCCGGACTTGATCGCTGCCATGCAGACTGCCGGCGACTGGCCGTGGTCCTGGTGCATGACGACCGGGATGTGCGGGAAAGCTTCTACCGCGGCTTCGATCAGGTGGCGCAGGAAGGCTTCGCCGGCATATTTGCGGGCGCCGGCAGAGGCTTGCATGATGACCGGCGCGCCGACTTCATCGGCGGCCTGCATGATGGCAGTGACCTGTTCCAGGTTGTTGACGTTGAAAGCAGGCAGGCCGTAGCTGTTTTCAGCAGCATGGTCCAGCAATTGACGCATGGATACGAGAGGCATGTTGTACTCCGATAATAGAAACTTGTAACGGAACAGCGTTCAGGTAAGGCATGCGTTGCCGTACCGAGTCTGCTCCAGCGAAATCAATACTCGCCGATCTTCATGATCTTCAGCGCATTGGTGCCGCCGATCTGGCCCATAGGTTCGCCCCATGTCACCACCACGAGATCGCCCAGCTGCACCACGCCCTTGGCCAGCAGCAGATTCTGCGCGGCCTTCAACACCGCTTCGCGGTCGTTCGACTTGGCCAGCTCGAAAGTCTGCACATTGCGGTACAGAGCGGCCTTGCGCTGGGTAGCGATGCTCGGGGTGATGGCGAAAATAGGGATATCGATATTGTGACGGCTCATCCACAGCGCGGTCGAACCCGACTCGGTCAGGGCGGCAATCGCCTTGACGCGCAGATGGTGGGCGGTAAACAAGGCGCCGTAGGCAATCGACTGATCGACGCGGGTGAAACGGACATTGAGGAAATCGGCGTCCAGCTTGCAATCTTCCGATTTCTCGGCTTCCAGGCAGATCGCCGACATCGCTTCCACCGTCTCCACCGGATATTTGCCGGAAGCGGTTTCAGCGGAAGTCATCACGGCGTCGGTGCCGTCCAGCACGGCATTGGCGACGTCGGACACTTCGGCGCGAGTCGGCACGGCATTGACGATCATCGATTCCATCATCTGCGTTGCGGTAATCGCCAGCTTGTTGGAGACGCGCGCCATGCGGATCATGCGCTTTTGCAGCGCCGGCACGGCGGCATTGCCGACTTCCACCGCCAGGTCGCCGCGCGCCACCATGATGCCGTCGGAGGCATCGAGGATTTCCTGCAGTACCGGGATCGCTTCCGCGCGTTCGATCTTGGCGATCATCATCGGCTTGTGGTCGTAGGCTTCGCCGGCGACGTTGGCCAGCTGGCGCGCCATTTCCATGTCGGTAGCATTCTTCGGGAAGGACACGGCGACATAATCGGCCTGGAAACTCATGGCGGTCTTGATGTCGTCCATGTCCTTGGCGGTCAGCGCCGGCGCCGACAAGCCGCCGCCCTGGCGGTTGATGCCCTTGTTGTTGGACAGCTCGCCGCCGATCTTGACGATGGTGTGGATTTCATTGCCGAGGATTTTTTCGACAACCAGCACGATCAGGCCATCGTTCAGCAACAGCACGTCGGCCGGCTTGAGATCGCGCGGCAGCGCCTTGTAATCGAGGCCGACGCGGTCCTGGCCGCCCATGCCGCAATCGGCGTCGAGAATGAATTTTTCGCCGTTCTTCAACTCGATCTTGCCTTGCTCGAACTTGCCGACCCGGATCTTCGGTCCCTGCAAATCGGCCATGATCGCGACTTGCTTGCCGCAGGCCGCAGCCACCTCTCGCACCAGCGCGGCGCGGTCGATATGGTCTTGCGCCTTGCCATGCGAAAAATTCAGGCGCACCACATCGACGCCGGCGACGAACATGCGCGCCAGTGTGTCAGCATCGCTCGATGCAGGTCCGATGGTGGCGACGATCTTGGTAGCTCTTTGCATGGAAAACCTTTCAGCACAAACATGAACAAACACCAGGACAGGCAGGACGCAAGCGGCCGAACTGTCCGACTCGCAGCTGGAAATCGCCGAGAAGGAGATTAAGCAGCGCGTTGCAGCAGAATTTCAACCGCCGGCAAGGTCTTGCCTTCCAGGAATTCCAGGAAGGCGCCGCCGCCGGTGGAGATGTAGCCAATCTTGTCGGTAATCTGGTACTTGGCGATCGCCGCCAGCGTATCGCCGCCGCCTGCAATCGAGAACGCATTGGAACCGGCAATCGCCAGCGCCAGCGTCTTGGTGCCTTCGCCGAACTGGTCGAATTCGAACACGCCGACCGGGCCATTCCAGACCACGGTGCCGGCCTGGGCGATCTGCGCCGCCAGCGTCGCCGCTGTCTGCGGGCCGATATCCAGGATCAGGTCGTCGTCTTCGACTTCGCTGACTTTCTTGATCGTTGCCGCGGCAGTCGGCGAAAATTCCTTGGCGCACACCACATCCACCGGAATCGGCACCGAGGCGCCGCGCTTGGCCATCATCTCGATGATCGCCTTGGCTTCGTCCACCAGGTCCGGCTCGGCCAGCGATTTGCCGATCTTCAGGCCGCTTGCCAGCAAAAAGGTGTTGGCGATGCCGCCGCCGACGATCAGGTTATCGACCTTGTCGGCCAGCGCCTTCAATATAGTCAGCTTGCTCGATACCTTGGAGCCGGCGACGATCGCCACCAGCGGCCGTGCCGGCTGGTTAAGCGCCTTGCCCAGGGCATCCAGTTCCGCCGCCAGCAATGGGCCGGCGCAGGCCACGGGCGCAAATTTGGCGACGCCGTGGGTAGTCGCTTCGGCCCGGTGCGCGGTGCCGAATGCGTCGTTGACATAGATATCGCACAGCTTGGCGATCTTTTGCGCCAGCTCGTCGCTATTCTTTTTCTCGCCCATGTTGACGCGGCAGTTTTCCAGCAAGACCACCTGGCCTGGCGCCACTTCCACGCCGTCGACCCAGTTCTGGCGCAGCTCGACCGGCTGGCCCAGCAGTTCCGCCAGGCGTTTGGCGATAGGCGCCAGCGAATCTTCCGGCTTGAACTCGCCTTCGGTCGGACGGCCCAGGTGCGATGTCACCATCACCGCGGCGCCGGCATCCAGCGCCTGGCGAATCGCCGGCACCGAAGCGCGCACGCGCGTGTCTTCAGTAATATTGCCCGTAGCGTCTTGCGGCACATTGAGGTCGGCGCGGATAAAAACACGTTTGCCTTGCAGCTGGTGTTGCGCGATCAAATCGCTTAGTCGATTGAATTTCATGTCGATCAGACAATATTGGTGAGGAAAAGCCGCTATTTTACTCCAGCAGCCACTGTCAAAACACCGTTTTCGGCGGCTGACGCGGCGCAAACGACATATGGCTGAAACCAATATTCTACAGAGTAGGGCCCATTGAATCCGTTAAAATGTCACTTTACGCTCTAAGAACAGATGAAATAGTTCTGTTGCATCGCTGCCCGCTGATATTAGCGGCCAGCATGGCGTTGTTATGCATTAAATAATAAATGAGCTGGTAAAACGCAACGCTCATTAATTCTGATTTCATTTATTCGATGACTGGAGATTTGAACATGTCCATGGATGACCGCGACGGCAAGATCTGGAAAGACGGCAAATTAATCGACTGGCGCGACGCCAACATCCATATTCTGACCCATTCGCTGCATTACGGCATGGCGGTGTTCGAGGGCGTGCGTGCCTATAAGACCGATCAGGGCCCGGCGATTTTCCGCCTCAAGGAACATACCCAGCGTCTGCTGAACTCGGCCAAGATTTTCCAGATGCAGGTGCCTTACGATCTGCAAACCCTGATCGACGCCCAGGTCGCCGTGGTCCGTGAAAACCAGCTGGAATCCTGCTACATGCGGCCGCTGATTTGGATCGGCTCGGAAAAGCTCGGCATCGCCGCCAAGGGCAACACCATCCACGTCGCGATCGCAGCCTGGCCGTGGGGCGCTTACCTGGGCGAAGACGGCCTGGCGAAAGGCATCCGCGTCAAGACCTCCTCCTTCAGCCGCCACCATGTCAACGTCTCGTTGGTGCGCGCCAAGGCCAGCGGCTACTACATCAATTCCATCCTGGCGAATCAGGAAGCGCTGACCGATGGCTACGACGAAGCCTTGCTGCTGGACACCGACGGCTACGTTTCCGAAGGTTCCGGTGAAAACGTCTTTATCGTCAAGAACGGCAAGATCTATACGCCCGACCTGGCTTCCTGCCTGGACGGCATTACCCGCGACGCCGTGCTGACCATGGTGCGCGACAGCGGCATCGAAGTCATCGAAAAACGCATCACCCGCGATGAAATGTATTGCGCCGACGAAGCTTTCTTCACCGGGACCGCGGCGGAAATCACGCCGATCCGCGAACTCGACAACCGCAGCATCGGCGAAGGCAAGCGCGGCCCCATCACCGAAAAAATCCAGTCCATGTTTTTTGAAGTGGTGGCTGGCAAGTCGGACAAATATCAACACTGGCTTACCATGGTTGGAAAGTAAGCCGGTTTTTACAAGTTAGCGCATCTGTCAATCTGGAGAAGTAAATGAACACAGCAACAAGCCCGCAAGCAGTAGTTGAACTCGACGGCAAGGATTTGCCGGCGCACTGCCCCAACCCGCTGATGCCGACCTGGTCCTCGCATCCGCGCGTATTCCTCAACCTGGACAGCAGCGGCAGCGCCAAATGCCCCTACTGCGGCACGCAGTACCGCCTGAAACCGGGCGCAGTCGTCGCAGGACACTGATCGAAAAGGGAGCGTGGCTCCCTTTTTTGATGCTGCCAAAGCGTTGTGCCAGTGGTTCAATCCGGGTGAGTAGGGAGGCAATATGCCGCATGTCAAATTTATGCACGGTTCAGCAGAAGAAACCGAAACCGCTTTTTACGACGCCATGAGCCGCGCCGACATCGAGGCCATGATGGCGCTCTGGGCGGATGACGACGAGATCGTCTGCGTCCATCCGAATGCGCCGCGGCTGCATGGCCACGCAGCGATCCGGGCCGCCTTCGAAGCCCTGTTTGAACGCGGTGGCGTGCATATCCGCGCGCGGCAGCTGCATGTCACCCATAATATGTCGACCAGCATCCACAACCTGGTGGAAGAGCTGCACCAGGCCAGCGACGCCGACCGCGAGATGCACATCCTGGCCACCAATGTTTACATGAAAACCCCGCGCGGCTGGCGCATCGTGCTGCATCATGCCTCGGTTGCCCCGGGCGCAGCACCGGAAGAAACGGTGTCGAGCGCCACTCTGCATTAAGGTGTGGTGTTTACCCCAGTATAGGTATATAGCTTTCGTATGAGTTCTTCGATCTCCCCTGCTTCCTATCCGGCGCCGCTCTGGCTGCCGGGCGGCCATCTGCAGACCATTTACCCCGCCACCTGCATCAGCAAGCCAGCAGTCGCCTACCGCCGTGAGCGCTGGGATACGCCGGACGGCGATTTCATCGACATCGATTTCGTCGACGGCCAGCCCGGGCAACCGCTGGTGGTGCTGTTCCACGGCCTGGAAGGTTCTTCCGACAGCCACTACAGCCGCGCCCTGATGGCGCAGCTGGCCCAGCTGGGCTGGTCCGGCGCGGTGCCGCACTTCCGCGGCTGCTCGGGCGAAATCAACCAGGCGCCGCGCTTTTATCATTCGGGCGACGCCGAGGAAGTCGACTGGATCCTGCGACGGCTGGCCGCCAGCCGCGCGGAAAAGCAGTTCACAAAGTTCTACGCCACCGGCGTCTCGCTGGGCGGCAACGCGCTGCTGCGCTGGCTGGGCGAATCGCAGAATGAAGCCAAGATCGTCGACGCCGCCTGCGCCATCTCGGCGCCGCTCGACCTGGCCGGCGGCGGCGAAGCCTTGTCGCACGGCTTCAACATGGTCTACACCCGCTCGTTCCTGCGCACCATGAAGAGCAAGTCGCTCGACAAGCTGCAGCAGTTCCCGCGCCTGTTCGACCGCGAGAAAATGCTGCGCTCGCGCGACCTCTACGAATTCGACAACATCGTCACCGCGCCCCTGCACGGCTTCCGCGACACCGAAGATTACTGGCACCGCGCCAGCGCCAAGCTGGTGATGAACGACATTACGATACCGACGCTGGTGCTCAACGCCAAGAACGACCCTTTCCTGCCGCCGCGCCACCTGCCGCCGAAAGCTGCCGCCAGCGTCACGCTGGAATATCCGGAACAAGGCGGCCACGTCGGCTTCGCCGTCGGCAGCCCGCCCGGCCGCCTCGACTGGCTGCCGCAGCGCATGCTGCGCTTTTTGCAGGAAGGCTGAGATGGATCAGATCGTCCTGCAAGCCATGCAGAAATGGCCCAACGTCCCGCACTGCTACGGCTGGCTGGCGCTCGACGCCCGCGGCGCCTGGCGCATGCGCGATGAACAGACGCAAAAGCAGAACCTGCCCGGCGACAAGATTATGCACACCGCGCTGGTCGGCTTCATCAACCGCAACTACAAGGCAGATGAGCAAGGCTGCTGGTATTTCCAGAACGGCCCGCAACGGGTCTATGTGGACCTGGCGCTGACGCCCTACATCGTCCATACCGATCCGCTGCTGGGTTTTGTCTTGCAGACCGGCGAAGCCATGTCGGCAATCGATGCCGTCATGCTGACCGAAGAAGGAAGGTTGCTGCTGGCCGCACCGGGCCAGATAGCCGTAGTCGACGACCGCGACCTGGCGCAATGTCTGGAGCAGCTGCGCATGGATGGAGAAACCATAAGCGACGAAACATTACTGGAATGGCTGGCAACACCCGCAGATCAGCGCACCCTGACTTTGCAGCAGGCAGAAGCAACAATACCAGTCACAAGAATCGCAACAAAAAACATCGCCTCAGTTTTTGGTTTTGTACCAAAACCAAGACAACCGTAGTCAATCGGGGTCAGAGTTTTTTTACGACAGCCTCATCGTCGTAAATTACTCTGACCCCGATTGACGGCCCACGAAGCACACACCCGAAACACTAGCGTTCCTTGGAAGCCTTCAACTCATCCTTCCACCGCTCCTGCAACTCCCGCTCCCGCGCATCGATCATCGACTGATCATAAAATTCTGCATCCGGAGAATTCCGCGCAATCTTCAACTGATCCAAAGCCGCCGGCACACTCCCCGTCAACACATAAGACTCCGCCAAAGCCATATGCTGCAAAGCCCGCTTGCCCTGCGCCGAATACGCCTGGGCCAGCAAATCCTGCACATCCGCATCCTGCCGGTACAGCTGCGCCTGCTCGCGCAGATACTTGGTCGCTTCATCCAAACGCTTGGAAGCAATCAAGACCCGCGCATACTGATGAGCGAGCCCGCGCGATAAAGGATATTGCAGCTGCGCCTGCTGCACCAACGTCAAGGCCTCCGCCTCGCGCTTGGTCGCCAGCATGATTTCTATTCCCAGATCCGTCAGCACCAGGCTCTGCTTGGCCGGCGCCGCGGCGGCGACGGCTTCCTGCAGCAACTGCTCCGACTGGCCATAATCCTCCCGCTTGAACGCCAGGAAAGCCATGCCATATTTAGCCGCGACAATCTGCTGCTTGGTGTTTTGCTTGAGCTGCGAATCGAAGAAATACTGGGCCTCGCGCCGGCCCTGCTCGGTATCGTCCTGCAACACCCTTACCCGCGCCCGTATCAACTGGAAATCCAGGCTGTCGGCATGCTGCCGGTAACGCTGCTCGCGGATTCGGGCTTCGATGTCAGCGATACGCTCACTGGTCAGCGGATGCGTCAGCAGATACGGCGGAACAGCGTCCGAATAATTGCGCGAAGCCGTTTGCATGCGGCCGAAAAACGCCACCATGCCACTGGTGTCAAAGCCACCCGCATCCAGGATCGACAGCCCGATACGGTCCGCCTCGCGCTCGGCATCGCGGCTGAAGTTCAACTGACGCTGCATCGCCAGCCCGGTGCCGCCCATCATCACCGCCGCGCCGGCATCGCCGCTGCCGCGCATCGCCAGCGCCCCCAGCAGCATCGCCGCCAGGGCAATCATCGAATCCTGCTTCTGGCTGCCCAGCATGCGCGCGATATGGCGCTGCGCCACATGGCCGATTTCATGCGCCAGCACCGAAGCCAGCTCCGATTCGCTTTGCGCCGCCAGCAGCAAGCCTGAATGCACGCCGATGAAGCCACCCGGCAGGGCAAACGCATTCAGGACCGGATCGCGCACCGCAAAGAAAAAGAAATCAAAACCCGCCTCGCCGCGCACTTCAGGCCGCGCCGCGACCAGAGTCCAGCCGAAGGTGTTCAGGTACTCCAGCAGCGGCGCATCGTTCATGTAATCCGGATCGCGCCGGATATCGTGCATGACCTCCTCGCCCAGCTTGCGCTCCATCAGCGGCGACAGCGATTCCCGCGAGCTGTCGCCCAGCGTCGGCAGGTTTTGCACCGCCCTTGCAGGCATAGGCGGCAAGGCGCAACAGACGCTTAGCAGCGCCGCCAATAGTGTCCGCAGTGGAAATTGCATGGGTCGCATCATCGAGTGCTGGCTGGTGTCAAAATCACGATGCTATGATACTAACAGAGGATAATTGTTCCACATTCAGCAAATGGCGCCAGCCGGCTAAAATCCGGGTCACGCCTGACTGCACCATCTACAGAAAATATCGCCATGACCAACAAAAACCCGCCAGCAGCCAACCTGACTCACTTCGACTCAACCGGGCAGGCCCACATGGTCGACGTCGGCAGCAAGGACGACACCCACCGCATCGCCATCGCCAGCGGCTGCATCCGCATGAAGGCCGAAACATTGGCGTTGATCCAATCGGGCACGGCAAAAAAAGGCGATGTACTGGGGATTGCGCGCATTGCCGCCATCATGGCGACCAAACGGACCAGCGACCTGATTCCTCTTTGCCATCCTTTGGCATTGACGCGGGTGACGGTTGATTTCAGTATCGATGAAGGTGCTTCCAGCATTGGCTGTCATGCGCAGGCGGAAACGGTAGGCAAGACCGGCGTGGAAATGGAAGCGCTTACTGCTGTGCAGATCGGCTTGCTGACTATTTATGACATGTGCAAGGCTGTGGACCGGGGAATGGTGATTACCGATGTACGGGTGATGGAAAAGCATGGCGGCAAGTCGGGGGATTGGGTGGCCGATTGATGCACGGACAAGTCTGTCGTCAAAAAAAGCCTCCAAGCCAAACCCGCGGACGGTAAGCTGGATTCGCGTAGATATTTTTTTGCAGGTTTTGCTCTTCATGCAAAGGCAAGTTGAGTATTTCCGGCCACAAACCGTTGGCGAGAAAATAGATGGCTGCCAGCATAACGACTAATCCACATATTCTGATCGGCATGGTCAGGCGCACCACCGCTTTATCCCGCACCGGTGTTATCGAAACAATCCAGCCCCAGGCGCAGCCGACGTAAAGAGCAATCCACAACTGACTGGTGGGCATCACTATCAAGCCGGACACCAGACCGTCCACCAGGATTGCCACGCCTGTAGCAATCCACGCAGCCAGCGTCGCTTGATTTTTTACGTCGGCCGCCCCCAGATATTGACGTGTCGCCAGCAGACTCCTGAACCCAATCGCAATCGCTGACACCAGACAAAACAAGGCGGGGATACCCCATTCGCAAGCGATCTGCAGCACCCAATTATGCGGATGCGCGCCAATCTGCACATCGCGTCCAAAATGAGCGAAATGCAATGGCCCGGCTCCCAGCCATGGATGCGCCAGCATGATCTCCCATGCGCGCACCCATAATGGCCAGCGACTGGAGTCCGGATTCTCGATGGTGCGGCCGATCACCGAAAACAAAAAGCCGAACGGTTGCAGACCCAGCGATAACGGGACCAATACATAAAACAGAAGGTAGACGCCCAGGCCGATCAGCGCCGACCATAACATCACTCGGCACCACGGCCACGCATCTCTTCGCAGGCAAAACAAGCTCGCAGACAGGCCGGCCAGCAAGCCAATGAAAGTGCCGCGTCCGGCGGAGACAAAAAGTAGCGTCCACCATATCGAAGCGACAAGCCAAGGAAGTATATTTTTCTTGCCGTAGTTATTGCGGCATACCAGCAAACCCAGCAGCGGCAGGGAAATTGTCTGGACGTGATTGAAAAACCGATAGTTGTCAAAGCCGAAAAGAAGCCATGCATTCGAAGGCTGGCCGCCGTGTCGGATCAAAACCGCATAAATAACGATTTCGATCAGAATATAAAACCCGCACCCTAGCCCGCACAAACGCAATATCTGATCCAGCAAAGCATCGCCCTTGATGGCAAGTTCTGACGCGACCAAGCCAGACATTGCGAACAACAACAGAAAATTTGCCCATTCAAGAAAAGCATATCGCGGCCCATAAGCAAAAACGCCGGACACCGCACCAAGCAGAAAAAACAACGCCAGCAAGCAAATCGGCAAACGATCGCTGAGCCGCTTGATAGAGTTGTTGCGCAACAGGTAAGCGGCCGCCAGAATTCCGCTCAAAGCGGCACAAAAAACTTCGACGATGCGCTGATTATCGTGAAAACCGGCGCCACGCACCAAGGAAAATGCCAAGAAAGGGCTAAGGGCCGCAGCGATGACGATCAGATACGAAATATAGATTTTGACGAAGATCCGACGCTGCATTGACTATCACCTGTAGGGCCAAGCTGTTGGTTTAATCTCGAAATCAGGGTGATTCCCTACTTCCTGATGCATTGATGCAAACGAGGAAATGGCCCCGTCGGCAGATAAAATTAATTGCAAGCGCGGCCGATATTATGGGAAATTGCCCCAAGGCTACAGGTATACTGCCTGATTAATTTACCGCATTCTAAATTACAGCTTATTACAAACGACTGGGCGCATTGCATTCGAACCATGAGCAAAACTTGTTTAATTAATAAATAATGAATGCAGCGCCTATTCAAGTGCCGTTATTGATCCCCACGGTTCCAGACCGGTCAGCGCTCTGGCCCTACCTGGAGCGGATAGACGAAGCGCGCCACTACACGAATTTCGGCCCTCTGGTGAAGGAACTGGAAGCCCGCCTGCTGCAGCGCTTCGCGGCGCACGCAAGGATGCCGCTGCACGTCACCACGGTAAGTAACGCCACTCTCGGCATCGAATTGACACTCAAGGCGTTGAATTTGCCCGCGGGCTCCTTGGTTCTGGTGCCTGCGCTTACATTCGTCGCGACGATTACGGCCATCATCAGCGCCGGCCACATTCCCGTCGTTGCAGACATTGATCCGAACAACTGGCTCTTGACGCCAGAGATCGCCGCTGCCGCCGTCAAGGCTAGCGGCGCTCGTGCGGCAGTGGTTGTCGCCACTTTCGGCCATCCGCAAAATACCCGGGACTGGAGCGAATTCCAGCGGCAAAGCGGTGTCCGCATCGTCATCGACGCCGCCGCGGCCTTTGGCAGCCAATGGCTTGACTCTGGCGATATTCCAGTGGTATTCAGCATGCACGCCACAAAATCGCTGCCGGCCGGCGAAGGCGGTTTTATCGTCTCCGGCGATGCGTCGATTAACGCATTGGTTTGCCAGATGAGCAATTTCGGGATCAACCTGGATCCAAATTCAGGAGTCCCGGTCGGCTACCTGTCGTCTTCCGGCACCAACGCCAAATTGTCTGAATTCCATGCCGCGGTCGGACTGGCGAGCCTGGATAACTGGGACCAACAAGCACTTTTGCGGCAGCGCCTGTATCAGCGTTACCGCAGGAATCTGGAGCAATCCTGCGGCGAAGAACTGACCTGGCAGACGGGCCCCGTGCCGAATGCCGCAACTACTTTTTGCATTCGACTGGGTTCTGAAGCTAGGCGTACGCATCTCGAAATGCTCTGCCGGGAACAGGGCATTGCCACGCGGCGCTGGTACCAGCCCTTGTTGCACCGGCATGCCCCGGAAATCGGCGAAATAGTCGTCCTGCCGACCCCGCATGCCGAAGCAGTCGCAACCGACCTCATCGGACTGCCGTTTTTTATCGACATGAGCAATGCCCAGATCGAGTCAGTTGTGGCTGCTGTGCAACACTCAGTCTCGCTCAACCCTCTTTTACAACATGTCACCTGAGAACTATATGGATACGATTGAACAGTTTATTGAAAAATTTAATAGCGCAGTGGATTTCCAGGAGCCGGTAGAAATCACCGGATCCACCGAATTGCGTAGTTTGCCAGAATGGGATTCCCTGGCGGCTTTGGGCGTTATCGTCATGTGCGACATGGAGTACAGCAAGACCATCACCGGCGACAACCTGGCTACATGCGTTGTCATCAATGACATCTACGCACTGGTTAGCTAAGCGACCATGACTCAGTCCACCCTAAGCAATGTCAAATACGTAGGAATGACAACTTGCGTCCCCAAGCGCATTATTTCCAACGTCGACGATTGCCCGCCCCAGATACGATCAGGCCGCGAACGCCTGGTGCGCAATATCGGCATATTCCAGCGCCGCATATGCCCGGAATGGCAATGCTTCTCCGACCTGGCTTTCG
The DNA here is from genome assembly GCF_059421505.1 of Collimonas sp. GW821-FHT02H07. NCBI lineage: Bacteria > Pseudomonadati > Pseudomonadota > Betaproteobacteria > Burkholderiales > Oxalobacteraceae > Collimonas > Collimonas sp. GW821-FHT02H07. The sequence goes on along the minus strand of NZ_JBWKVC010000008.1, from coordinate 237,207 downwards.
TGGCGGCGGAGCGTCTGCTGGATGAGGTCAATTGGCAGCGCGAAGAGGTTGACGCCCTGATCGTGGTGACGCAATCTCCCGATTACTTAATTCCGGCGACGGCGATTATTTTGCAGGACAGACTGAAACTGACCAAGGCAACCATCGCCTTTGACGTCAACCTGGGCTGCTCCGGTTATCCCTTCGCACTTTACATCCTGGGATGCATGATCTCGGCCGGCACCATCAAGAAGGGCCTGGTGCTGGTCGGCGACAAGGCTGCAACAGTGATCGACCCGCTGTTTTCCGATGCCGGCACTGCCACCGCGCTCGAATACAGTCCTGGCGCACCACCGATGCACTTCGACCTCAACAGCGACGGCAGTGGCTATCGTGCAATCATTCTGCCGGTAGGAGGGCATCGTGAACCCGTTGGCGTTCACCATTTGATTCCCCACAAAGACGAAGAGGGCATATTGCGGCGCCCTGCGGATTTGATTCTCGACGGCCCGGCAGTGCTGAGTTTTTCTACACAACAGGTGCCGCCGGCAGTCAATCGCCTGCTCGAATATGCCGGCACAACATCGGATCAGATCGATTACTTTCTATTCCATCAGGCCAATCGCATGATCAATGAAACCATACGCAAGAAACTTGGTTTGCCTGTGGAAAAAGTTCCGTCAACCTTGCACGATTTCGGCAACACCAGCGGCGCTTCCATACCGGTGACCATGACTGCGCGTATCCGTGATTCATTGCAAGACGGGCCAAAACGTATCTTGTTATCAGGCTTTGGCATTGGCCTGTCCTGGGGTAGTTGCATCGTCAATTTGGATGACGCGAAATTTCCTGAACTGATTGAAATATGAACGACTCGCCTTTCAGCCTCCAAAATAAAGTTATTCTGGTAACTGGCGCATCTTCCGGCATTGGTCGCGCTACTGCCGTGTTGTGTTCAGAACTCGGTGCAACCGTAGTGCTTTGCGGTCGTAATGTCGAGCGCCTGAATGATGCCCATGCCTCACTTGCAGGCGGCGGGCATGTAGTGATCCCTGGCGACCTGACCGATGTAAATGCAAGGCACACCCTGGTCGATGCCTTACCACCATTGGATGGCGCCGTGTTTAGCGCTGGCATAGCAGCATTGGTCCCGATGCGAATGGTGTCTGAGCAGCACTTGCACACCATGTTTTCTGTCAATTACGAAGCGCCGGTAATGTTGACCCAACGCCTGCTGGCCAAGAAGAAAATCAACGGCGATGCCTCCCTTGTTTTTGTCTCTGCCCGGGCTGAACATATATCTCCGTCAGCCACTGGAATATATGCCGGTGTCAAAGCAGCACTAACTGCAACGGTACGGACCATAGCGTTGGAAAATGCCAAGCGGGGAATCCGCGCGAATTGCGTTTCTCCTGGTTATGTAGGGACGCCAATGCTAGAAAATCTCCAGGGAACGTCCTCGCTAGACCTCGATTTCGCGCCTCTTGGCCTCATCAGCGCCACCGATGTAGCGAACAGCATCGCTTTTCTCCTGGCCCCAGCAAGCCGCTGGGTGACACGCAGCAGCCTGGTGATAGATGCCGGTCTTTCTCTTCGCGCCAGAGGAGCGGCATAGCATGAATCCAATAAACAACAACCCTTTCCATCTTCGGGACAAGACCGTCCTCGTCACCGGTGCATCGAGCGGCATTGGCCGCGAAGTAGCAATCCAGTGTGCCCAGGTAGGGGCTCGCCTGGTCATCAGTGGACGCGATGCCGCCCGCCTCGATGAAACATTGGCCGCACTTCCCGGCAACGATCACCGCAGTGTGGTCGCCGACCTGACTGATCAAAAACAGTTATACGCACTGGTTGAACAGGCTGGCCAAATTGATGGCGTTGTCCATGGAGCAGGTATCCGCGGACTGTCGCCTGTCAGAATGGTCAGTGAATCCTTCCTGAACAACATTCTTTCCACAAACTTCAATGCCCCAGTTCTGTTAACGCAGCGATTGCTTTATCAAAAAAGCCTCCGCGATGGCGGCTCCATCATATTCATGACCTCCCTCGCCGCCCATACCGGAACCGTGGGCGTCGGTTCTTACTCTGCCTCCAAGGCGGCCTTGATTGGCTTAATGCGTTGCCTGGCGCTGGAAGTCGCCAAACGCGGCATCCGCGCCAATGCGCTATCCCCCGGCCTGGTCAATACACCAATGACTAATCATGCTCGCGAGTGGCTGGATGAACAGGACAAAATATATCCACTAGGCGTGGGGCGGCCTGAAGACGTTGCCTATGCCGCGATTTACTTCTTGTCGGATGCGAGCCGAAAAATTACCGGCACCAGTTTCAATCTGGATGGCGGCATTCTCTATTCCGACTAAGAGCTTGAAATGAAAAATGTGTACATCATCAATGCCGGCGGCTTTGGCCGCAACACGGCGGCGCTGGCGCAATCCGATCCGGCCCACCTGAAAGACTGGGTGGTGCGCGGCTTTCTTGATGGCCGCGCCGATCTGCCGCCGATCAGCGGCCTGCCGGTGGTCGGCGATCCGCTGACTTACCGCTACCAGGCTCCGGATAGTATTGTTTGCGCACTTGGCAAACCTGCCATGAAACGGCGCTATTCGGCGTCCTTGCTTGAGCAAGGTGCAGACTTCATGATCCTGAGGCCGAATCTGGAGCTGGCAGACCGCGCCAGCATAGGCATAGGCTGCCTGTTCGAACGGCATGTCTCGATCGGCACCGATAGCCGGCTCGGCAATTTCGTGACTGTCCTGTCGAACACCATCATCGGCTATGACGTGGCGATCGGTTCGTATTCCACCGTCAGCAGCTTTACCTTCATCGGCGGCGGGGCGCAAATCGGCGAAGACGTAGTGATTCATCCGCACGCGACTATCCTGCCACGGGTTAAAATCGGCGACGGCGCCATTATCGGCGCCGGCAGCGTTGTCATCGGCAACGTCCCGCCCGGGATTACTGTCATCGGCAATCCCGCAAAACGCTTCAGGTTCAAATGATGCAGTCTGCGCTAAACGCCAGCCACTATATCGACCCGGCGGTCTTTGCACGCGAGCAGGAAAAGATTTTTGGCAAACTCTGGATATTCGCCGGCCTGCGCACGCTGCTGGCCGAGCCGGACGCTTTCCTGACCCGTACCATTGGCGGCATACCGCTGGTGATCCAGAACATGGCCGGTACGCTCAAGGCCTTTGAAAACCAATGCGCGCACCGCCAGATGCCTTTGCAGCTAGAAGAATACGGTCAGCGCCGGCTAGCCTGCCGCTATCATGGCTGGACCTACGACAGCCAGGGCTGCGCCAAGAACATCCCGGACGAACACACCTTGTACCGCTTCAGCTCCGAAGAACGGGCAAGCTTGTGCCTGCGCGAATTCGCGCTGGAAGTGATCGGCAACCTGATATTCGTCAACGTTGACCAGAATCCGATTCCCATAGGGCAGCAGTTCACGGAGGAATTCCGCAGGCAGCTCAGTGAAGTGTCCGGCCATTTTTCGCCGCAGGCCATCCATACCCGTATTCCCGCGCGCTACAACTGGAAACTAAATTTCGAAAATGTCCTGGATGGCAACCATGTGGCGTATGTCCATCCGCGCACATTCCAGCCATTTCTCCAGGCCGATGCGGCACAACCGGCAGCGGTGCCGGTTGATACTGCGGTCGAGAATACGCTGCTCTCCAGCCTGAGTTTTGCAACAGCGATTCCGATGAACGTCAGGCCCTGGCCGTGGCATGCGCTGGTGGATCAATACGGGCCTGGCAACACTTTCCACGACTTTTTCATCTACCCGAACGTCAATTTCATTACGGTCGGCGGTCTGGTTTTCCTGATACAGCAATTCGATCCGATCGCTGCCGATCGCAGCGAAGTAAGACTTACCCTGTGCACGGCCCGGGAAAAACAGCATATCAATGCCCTGCCAGCCATCCTCTGGGGTCATCTGAAAGGTGAAGTGCGCGTCCTCAACGAAGACAAGGTCCTGCTGGAAGCTTTGCAAGCCAGCCTGCATGCAGGCGGAAAAGCCGCCCGGCATGGCGCCTATGAAACGCAGCTGCGCAAAGTGGCCGATGTCTACCTGCGCCTGATGGGAGATGTAACATGAGTGCCGGAACACACGCAACGCTGGCGCTGATCGGCTGCGGCAGCATTTTCGATGCCGCCAGCATCGCCTGGCCGCGTCTTCACGGCAAAACAAATGCTGGCCAGGCCGGGCCAGCATTGCATTTGTTGCAGCTGACCACCACCGACAACATTACAACCGATGTCGCCGCTTGTCTCGACGGCCTGGATTCTTCGGAAGTGCGGGTATTCGCCGCGATCGACCACAACGCGTTGAACTATGCGCGGCTGGACGCCTATGCCTGCGCCCGCTTGCGCGGATTCAAATGTGCCACGCTGGTCCATCCCGATGCCATCGTTGAAGCAGACATCCAGATCGGCGAAAATTGCTGGATCGGCGCTGGCGCAATTATCGGAGCCGGTGTGCGCATCGGCAATAACACCTTTATCGGCGCCGGCGCCCGCATTGACGGTGGGGTACAGATCGGCAACAGCACATGGGTCGGGCCGGGCGCCGCGCTCGGCAACAATGTCCGCATCGGCCCCCATTGCGTGCTTGGCGCGGATGTCAAGATCGCGGCCGGCGTCGTGCTGGGCCGCCATTGTGTGATTGAGCGGCCGGGCGCCTATGCGGAATCGCTGCCGGACGGCAGCTTCATCGATCCTCTGTTCGATTTTCCAGTCCGCATATTCGGCAAAGCCACGCGCTCCACAGGATAAGGAATCTCAATGCTGTCACGTATGCCTCCGCAAGCGTATATCGACCAAGACTGGTTCGAACGCGAACGCGAGTTGTTTTTCAAACCGCTCTGGCAATTCATCGGCCTCAAGATGATGCTGTCCAAGCACAACGCATTCATCACGCGCAAGCTGTGCGGAATTCCAATCGTGGTACAGAACTTCAACGGCGAACTGCGTGCTTTTGAAAACCTTTGCGTGCACCGGCAAAATCCGGTGCAGACCCAAGCCAACGGCGTCAGGCCACTGGTATGTTCCTATCACGGCTGGGGATACGGCCAGGATGGCGTGCCGGACAACATTCCATTCGAGACAGAAATCTACCGCTACCCGCCTGAAGAACGGGCTTGCCTGCATCTGCGGCGCTTTGCGCTGGAAACCATAGGCAATCTGGTATTCATCAACTTGTCCAGCCAGCCGATGCCGATCAGCGCACAGTTCGGCGCCGATTTCATGGCGTCGCTGCAACAATGCTCGGAAGCTTTCGACGGTGAAGTAATGTTCACCACTTTTGACATGCACGCCAACTGGAAGCTCGCCTACGAAAACCTGCGCGACGGCCACCATCCGCGCTACGTGCATGCGCGATCACTCTATCAAAAGGTCAAGTTCGGAGCCAGCATCGACGAGGCAGGAGTCGCGGCTTTCAAAAAAGCCCCCGCGCCGAATACCGGCGACCGCGCGGCGACCATGGCCAGAATGCGCGGCTTCAGCAGCGGCGGCCCGGATACGGCGATGCAGGAAGTGCTGCCATTTTCCTGGCACGAGAACGTGGAACGCTACGGCGACAAGGACTGGTATTACAATTGGCTGGCCTTCCCCAACCTGCATATTGCTTCCGGCAACGGCGGCTACTCCTTCATCATCGAACACCATATTCCAGTGTCTGCTGATCGCACCGACTTCATGGTGCACTATGTGACGGCAAAGAAGAAGCACCGCTACGCCGCCTCGCCGGCCGTGCTGCACGCCCATATGACTTCGGCGGAACGCGTGTTGCGCGAAGATATGGACGTCATGCAAAACGTACAGAAGCAATTGCATCCACAGGCGCCGTCAGCCAGGCTGGGGGACTACGAATTTGCCAATGGCACCATTGAACGCTGGTACCTGGATGTCATGGAGGGAAAAATTGCGCTCTAAATTCGTGATAGGCAGCGGCACCGCCCTGGATGCAGCGCTGGCTGCATGGCATGAAACAGAACCAGAGACGGAGTTGATCCCGGTGCCGCTGTGCCAGGATGCTGCGTATGCCTTTGACCTGAGCGTGCTGGATGGACTGACAAGCGCAAACGCCAGCGCTTTCGCGGCCTACGACGACCAGTTCCTGAACCTGCGCCGCTTCGAACTGATGGCGAAGCTGAAAGAGCGCGGCTTCTGCATGCCGGCGCTGGTGTGCGCCGGCGCCATCGTCGCCGGCACTGCCAGCGTCGGCGAAAATGCCATGATCGGCACCGGCGCCATCATCGGCCACGGCGTCCAGATCGGCTTCAATACGGTCATCGGCAGCGGCGCCAATATCGGCAGCGCCAGCAAGGTGGGTAATTCGACATGGATTGACGCCGGCGTGCTGGTTGGCCGCGGCGCCAAAATCGGCAGCAACGTCACGCTCGGCTCGGGCGTGACCATCGGTGATACAGTCGAAGTCGGAAAATTCTGCGTGATCGACACTGCGGGAAAATTCACGAAGAATATCGCTGCCAAGACCTTCCTGCATAGCGCGTTTGATGCGCCGATCAATATTGTCGAGCTGTGATATCGCAATAGCTTGGCGTATTTTTCCGCTATGGAAAATACGATCAGCTATTGCACCATTTTTTCCAGGCAGTCCGGTAAGCGGCCTCCAGCGGCCGTGTCACCTGCTCCGGATCGGCAGTGAACAGCGGCGCCGCCCGCTCTCTCAGGGATTGCCTGATCTGATCCAGTTTCGGCAGATCGCGGGAGGCTTCGATGGCTTTAGATACGTATTCGTCTTCGCTGTTCGCCGCGAACTCTGACAAGCCGGCGCCAGTCAGGATCGAGACACCGGCGCGCGATACCGGGGTATCCCCTGCCAGCGCGATGATCGGCACTCCCATGCTCAAGGAGTGCAAGGTACTGGTGCCGCCGTTGTAGGGGAAAGTATCCAGCGCCAGATCGATTTGGTGGTGCAGCTTGAGATATTCCAGCAAAGACACTTTCTGCAGCAGGATCAAGCGTTCCCCGCCGATATGCTCTTGCGCAAACATGGCAAGCAGACGCTGTCGCGTTTCCGCACCGTTCGCGTTCCCCAGCATCAGCTTGGCGTGCGGCAGTGCCGTCAAGATGCGCGACCAGACGCGTATCACGTCCTGGTTGACCTTCGCCAGATTGTTCAGGCAGGCCAGCGTGAACTGGCTGGAACTCAATGCCGGCAGCGGATTGACCGGCGGGCTGTCGGCGGTGCGCTGGAACTGGGCGGAAGCCGGGATCCGCAACAGCGTTTCAGTATGAAACTGCTCGGTCTTCCCGGGCGGATCCATCGACGCGTCGGTGATGCGATAGTCCATCGCCGTCAGTCCGGTGGTGGCCTGATAGCCGAGCCAGGTCATCTGCAGCGGCGCCGGCTTGCGCGCAAATGTCAGCAGGCGATTGAAGCCGGTATGGCCGGACAGGTCGACCAGGATATCAATGCCGTCGGCCATGATGCGTTCAGCCAGCTGGACATCGGTCATGCCGGCGCAAGGCAGCCAATGTTCGACGTTGGCTTGCAGCCGCTCGGTGACATGGTCATGCACCACGTAGTTATAGTAGGCAAAAATTTCAAACTGCGATTTGTCATGGGTTCCCAGCACAGGCTCGATAAAGAATGCCACCGAATGATCGCGGAAATCTCCTGATACATAGCCGATTTTGAGGCGCCGCTGCGGATCGCGCAAATTGCCATGTCGAGGCCAATGCGGCTTCAAGGGCGACTCATATAGATGTGCAAAACGCAGATGCTCGGCGAATACCTCTGCGGGCGTATATGCCCCGTGATACTGCATCGCCAGCAGCATGCTGCTGAAGGCCAGTGCATAATCGGGCCTGAGGGCAAGACTGGCGCGGAAACTCGCTATTGCTTCATCCAGGCGTCCTTGGCTCTTGAGTATGTCTCCCAGATTGCCTAGTACTTCAGGGTATGTCGGCTGTATGGCCAGAGCAGTTGTATAGCTGGCGACGGCTGCTTCATGATTGCTTTCCAACGAATGCAGGTTTCCCAGATAATAGTGAAAATCAGCATTCTCTGGATAGATCGCGATGCCTCTGTTCATCAGCTGCTTGGCTGCCTCGATTTGACTCTTCTGAAATAACAGGAGACATAAATCGATGTACACCACTTCAAAATCAGGCTTGACTGTTAGCGCCCTATTGAAGTTTTCAATGGCGCTTTCTGTATCGCCCTGGTCTTTCGCAATTGTCCCCAGCATGTAGAAACCATCGGCCTTTTGCGGGTCGAGCAACACAGCCTGTTTGAGTATCTGGTTGGCTTCATCAAAGCGCTGCTGTTCGATTAGCACATATCCAAGCGCGATGTATGGCGTTACATGAGACGGGTCAACCGCCAACGCTCGCCGATAACACATTTCTGCATTCGACAAATCTCCATTGGACAGCAAGGCGTTGCCGCGTTTTATGTGTGTGCTAGGCTCTGTTACGATGTTCGCCAGGTCTTGGTCAGGATTAACAGAAGCGGCAGCAACGATTTTCGAAGACTTCTTTTCTGATGAAAAAAATAGATTCTTAAAAGGTTTGAACATATACAGCAGACTATTAGGAGAGTACGAACCATGGTTTCTGGCGCATCAGACGGGAGGAAAAAGCACAATCAGATTGTGCACGCTATTCGCGAGCGTTTTCGCATGAGTTTTATAGAAATTACTGCATATCACTATTATCCGTACCCTTGCGGGCAAGGGCCACCTCGATAATTCTACATTTTCAACATGAGCCAATTGGTCAATTGGTCCACATATTCAGGATCATATCCCTTATCTTTCAATGTCCATTTGAATGCATTACCAACTTGAGCTTTTTTATAAGCATTCATCTTTCGGCCAAGTTTGAAGCTGGTTATCTGTTGCATCATATTGTGTAACATCGCATCGTGTTTCTTCCCCATTAAACGGTTATTGTGAGCCAATTCCTCAAAAACAAGCCTCTCCATTAAGGTAGCGGCAAGTGATTGTCCAAACTGCTTTTCTTCACGCGCATTTAACCAGCTAAACCACATCTCGTTACCCCACAAAAAATTGCATCAATACGTAGGTAGTCCTTGTTAGCAAGAGCGAAAAATAAATCTAATCTTGATTCGATCCATCAGCGTTATTCTTGCAAAATATCTAAACCGTCTCTTTACGACTATAAACTTCAAACCGCACTTGCTGCTCTCGCTAGCTTATGTCGATGCTTGTTAGGTTATTGAACAAAATTCCAACTATATTATTACTTACACAGATGATTTAGTTACTCGGTCAATATTTAAGTACCTGAGCACACTAGCGGAACGACTTTTTGTGGTGCAGACGAAATACATGTCCAACTCATGCTTCCTGAAGTTCCTGAATTAGGGGTGGTTCCCATCGTCAAAACCAAATTTGCACCATGGATGCTATTCGAGGTGGACGTGACGTTCATCACGACAGTAATTGTACAGCCACCGCTTGCGCTCGAAACACCGCCAGTAGTGACAGACTCCACATATTTACCACGAATTGAGGTTGAAGCTGGAATGCCATTAGTGCCATTTGTCGGGCATGTACCGTCTTGAGCAAACGCAGTTCCAATTGGAACTTTCAGGCCCGCAGCGAGCTCCAGGCCCTCGCTGATCTGGGCGCGTGCAATGCTATCCTGATAGGCAGGGATTGCTATCGCCGCCAAAATACCAATGATGGCCGTCACGATCATCAACTCAATTAATGTAAATCCGTGGTCACTGCTTCGCAACGCTTTTGTTTGTTTCATCTTATATCCCTCTGCAAGAGTCACACAATTTCGAGAGCTAGCTTTGACAATGCAATATTTGCTCCAGCTAAACGACGTATGTCAGCGCACTCGCTTTAAGAAATATCTGGGAACTATTATTGCAGGCAAAAAAAAACACTTCTCATCTGTACCAGCATGAGAAGTGTTTCCTGCAGGGGTATATTTTCTATACCCTAGACTGCTCAATCAAACATTTAATACAATTAGGCTCCAACGCAAGCTTTAGGTACATATTTTTGCAGAGCGTCAGAAGTACATGCCCAGTTCATCGTTCCAGCAGTAGCAGCAGTTGACATAGTCAAAGTCAAAGTTTTGCTTACGATGCCTGTGGATACACCACTCGCTTGCATCTTAGCCGCAATCGTACAACCACCCGCTGCTGACCCTGTGCCAGCAGTTGTTACCGACAGTACATACTTACCTGTAATATTTGCAGCAGCTGCAATCCCACTAACTGCCGCAGCAGCATTCGAAGGACAATTGCCGTCCTGTGAAAATGATTCTGAAACTGCAGTTTTCAGACCGTCAGCAAGAACCATTGCTTCAGACATTTGGGCTCGTGCAATGTAATCCTGATAGGCCGGCAAAGCAATCGCTGCCAAAATACCAATAATCGCCACAACGATCATCAATTCAATCAAAGTAAAACCGCGCTGAACGCGTTGCATCATTTTCATCGATTTCATTTGTTTCTCCTGTTAATAAAAAGGGGGGTCACTACGCAAGAGATAGAGCAATGTCTGTGCCAGTTGCGAATCCTAGGATTTCACGATTTTCTTTGGGGAAAGTGAGGAAATTTGGCAGATTTTCGATAACGCGCTGACAAAGTTTGTCACAAAGAAACTACGCAAAATCGTCTTTTCCGACCTGATCCGAAAGATGAGCTTGCTTACCTATCTTGCGCGGCAAGCAAGGCCCTTTTAGTGTCATTACGTTGCGGGGGAAAGGGTATTGGTATTCAATCTAAACCCTGTACATCGTACGAAATACCTGCCAGCGTGGAGATCCGGTATCAAGAGTCATTCAGGCAAAACTGCTGAGCGCTCATCGAAGCCGATTAAACGGCCTTCCAGGAAAACTTCATCAAGGTGCCGGCGATATCAATCACATCCTCATCCTTCAGCGCCCGCGTCCCTGAACTCAAGGGCGTATCGTTGACACGGGTATAAGTCTGCCCTTCAACATGCGTCAGCTCATAGCCATGCGGCCGGCGCGTCACAATCGCCACCTGGATGCCAGGACGGCCAATAGTCGTCAGCACCTTGGTCAGCAACATCTCCTTGCCGACACTAGGCCCATCCAGCACAGTAATAGTGGCATCCGGCCGCGGCACCGGGAACATCTTGGGCCGGTTGTCCTTGATCTCTTCATCCGTATCCACCTGGTATAGCAGCTTGTACCTTGCCATCTGGATCACATCATTGTGCTGCAGGAAATGCTTGGTGACCGGATGGCCATTGACCTGGGTGCCGTTGGTGCTGTTGAGGTCTTCCAGAAACGAGTCGTTGTAGATAGTGATGATGACCGCATGCTCGCCGCTGATGGCGAGGTTGTCGATGACCAGGTCATTGTGGGCGCGGCGGCCGATGGTGGTGCGCTCTTTGGTGAGCGTCATCTCTTGTATTACGGTGCCGCCTTTGGTCAGGATGATCTTCGCCATTCCTATCTCTCTTGGGAAACGCTATCTGTAAGTTGATTAAAACAATATCCTGGCGGCTATTGGTGCTGGCGCTGCTCTCGCAATTCACACATCGGGCCGTACATGTCTTCACACACCCCAGTTTAATGTTGTTTTGGGGCAATCGTACTCAAAATCCGGGATTTATGTTGCGGCCCGGGCTGTTGCACCGCCCGCGGCCTGCGCTGGCAATTTAACAACGGCACCTATTCATTCTGCGCCACCCTGATCAGTATCACCGACACATTGTCCTGCCCCCCGGACTTGTTGGCAGCATTGATAAGCATGGTGCATGCCATCTTGAGGTCGCCCTGGGCGTCGCTGATGATATTGCTGATATCGCCGTCGCCGATGCGGTCCGACAGACCATCGGAACAGAGCAGATACAGGTCGCCGGCCTGTATGTCGTGCTGGTGGACTTCCACCACCAGCTGGTAGTCGATGCCGACGGCGCGCGTGACGATATTGCGGTTGAGCGCAAATTGCGCGTCTTCAGCACGAATCAGGCCGGCGTCGATCTGTTCCTGCAGCAGGGAATGGTCGCGCGTCAACTGTTCCAGCAAGCCGTCGCGGATGCGGTAGGCGCGCGAATCGCCGACGTGGGCGATGCTGACCTGGCCTTCGGGCTGGAACCAGGCCACCACCAGGGTGGTGCCCATGCCGCGGTATTCCGGCTCGCGGCGGGCGGCGTTGATGATGGTGCTGTTGGCTTGGCGCACGGCCTGCATCAGCCACAGACGGGTCGGCAGTTCTTCTTCCGGTTTTTGCAGGCGGCGATACTCCTGCAGCTGACTTTCGATTTCTTCCTGGATGGCGACGGTGGCGATGCTGCTGGCGACTTCACCGGCGTTGTAGCCGCCCATGCCGTCGGCCAGGATCGCCAGCTGCAAGCCGGCATCGACGACGACGGTGTCTTCGTTTTGTACTCGCACCATACCAATATCCGTTTTGGCGGCAAACTCAAGCGGCATATGTCGAGACATGTTCGGTGAATAAAGGTGATACAGATTAGGCGGTTGCCAGATTACAAGCATTTTCCTTGGTTCTGCCGGGGACGGCAAGACATATTGCAGTCTCTCCAGATGCCGACTTCAGGATGCCGCATCCCCACTGCGGACGGAATTGTGCACCACAATAAAAAAGGGAGCCGAAGCTCCCTTTCCTGTCTGGCCGGCTGATGCTGCGCCGGCCGTCCGTTTTGCTATGCGACGATTACAGCATCGCCTTCAGCAGACGCGCCATTTCCGATGGATTCTTGGTCACGGTGATGCCACACGCTTCCATGATGTCCAGCTTGGCTTGCGCCGTGTCGGCGCCGCCCGAGATCAGCGCGCCGGCGTGGCCCATGCGCTTGCCTGGAGGAGCGGTAACGCCTGCGATAAAGCTGACCACCGGCTTCTTCATGTTGTCCTTGATCCAGTAAGCGGCATTCGCTTCGTCCGGACCGCCGATTTCGCCGATCATGATGACGGCATCGGTTTCAGGATCGTCGTTGAACATCTTCATGATGTCGATGTGCTTCAAGCCGTTGATCGGATCGCCGCCGATGCCGACTGCCGACGACTGGCCCAGGCCCAGTGCGGTCAATTGACCGACTGCTTCATAAGTCAGGGTGCCGGAACGCGACACCACGCCGATGCGGCCCTTCTTGTGGATGTGGCCCGGCATGATGCCGATCTTGATTTCGTCCGGCGTGATCAGGCCTGGGCAGTTAGGGCCCAGCAGCAAAGTCTTGCTGCCGGCTTTTGCCATGCGGTCTTTCAAGGCCAGCATGTCGCGGACCGGGATGCCTTCGGTGATGCAGATGGCCAGGTCGAGTTCAGCTTCGACGGCTTCCCAGATCGCTGCTGCCGCGCCTGCTGGCGGCACGTAGATCACTGAAACGTTGGCGCCGGTGGCGGCCTTGGCTTCGGAAACGTTAGCGAAAATCGGGATGCCTTCGAAATCTTCACCGGCTTTTTTCGGGTTCACGCCGGCGACAAATGCGTTCTTGCCGTTTGCGTAATCGCGGCAGCCGCGGGTGTGGAATTGACCGGTCTTGCCGGTGATGCCTTGGGTGACGACTTTAGTGTCTTTGTTGATCAGGATCGACATAGTTGTTCCTTGTTATTTATTACTTACCGTTAGCAGCAGCAACAACCTTCTGCGCCGCTTCTTCCATGCTGTCCGCCGAGATGATCGGCAGGCCGGAGTCGGCCAGCATTTTCTTGCCGATTTCTTCGTTGGTGCCCTTCATGCGGACCACCAGCGGCACTTTCAGCGAAACGGCTTTGGATGCGGTGATGACGCCTTCGGCGATCACATCGCAGCGCATGATGCCGCCGAAAATGTTGACCAGGATGGCTTTCAGGCCTGGATTCTTCAACATGATCTTGAACGCTTCAGTCACTTTTTCAGCAGTTGCGCCGCCGCCGACGTCGAGGAAGTTGGCTGGCTCGCCGCCGAACAGCTTGATGGTGTCCATGGTGGCCATGGCCAGGCCGGCGCCGTTCACCAGGCAGCCGATGTTGCCGTCGAGCGAGATGTAAGCCAGGTCGAACTTGGAAGCTTCGATTTCAGCTGGATCTTCTTCGTCCAGATCGCGGTAAGCGACGATTTCAGGATGGCGGAACAGGGCGTTGGAGTCAAAGTTGAACTTGGCGTCCAGGGCGATGACCTTGCCGGAACCGGTAACGATCAGCGGGTTGATTTCAGCCAGCGAGCAATCGGTATCCCAGTATGCCTTGTACAGACCTTGCAGCTGGACGCGCGCGTCGGCGATCGAACCGGCAGGAACGCCGATCAGAGTGCTGATGCTGTCAGCGTCAGCATCGGTCAGGCCGGTAGCCGGATCGATGACGACTTGGTGGATCTTTTCCGGGTGGCTGGCTGCGACTTCTTCGATGTCCATGCCGCCTTCGCTGGATGCCATCAGCACCACGCGCTGGCTTACGCGATCGGTGACCATACTCACATACAGTTCTTGCTTGATGTCAGCGCCTTCTTCGATCAGCAGGCGACGCACTTTCTGGCCTTCAGGGCCAGTCTGATGCGTGATCAGCTGCATGCCGAGAATCTGGTTGGCGTACTCGCGCACTTGTTCCAGCGACTTGGCAACCTTGACGCCGCCGCCCTTGCCGCGACCGCCGGCGTGGATCTGGGCTTTGACGACCCAAACCGAACCGCCGAGTGTTTCGGCTGCCTTGACCGCGTCATCGACGCTCAGGCACGGGATGCCACGCGGTGTTGTCACTCCGAACTGGCGGAGAATTTCTTTACCCTGATACTCATGGATTTTCATGCGAGCTTCCCTTCTGACACTTAATTAAATGAAATTGCTTGGTTGGATAAATGCGTTTGTTGGTCTACTTCGGCTGGTGGGCTGATTGCCCACTTCGGATAATATTGGGCGACGACTGCGCCTTCACTACGTAAAGCATGACAGCGGTCGAGCTGGGGCGGCTTACCCTGCCCGGCGGCGGCATCGGCGCTGCGGTCTATCTCGCCGCCGAAAGCCTGCAAGGCGGCGGTCGGCAGGATCTGCGCCAGCTCGGTTAAATGAGTACAACCCAGGGCGCCACCGATGCGCTCCTTGAGCGTATAGCGGAAGCCCTTGACCAGGCTCAGGCCGACCAGGGTTTTATATGCGGGGTTGATGGTATTGCAATAGCCCTGATATGGCACCGCTTCCGAGTGCGCCTCGACCTCGACAATGGTGAACTGGCGATCCAGCGTCAGCCGCAGCCACAGGCTGTGCAGCGGTGCACCCGCGGGCAAGTTACCGGCAGGCAAAGAAAGGTCGAAAGGCTTGGTATCGGTCAGGTGCGCGTCCAGTTCCCACAAGCCGTCATCACGCACAAATGCTTCGATGTGAATCGCGCGGGTGTGCTTCAACGCTCGGCGGGAAATGGAAGGTGTCAGAGACATAATGGTGGACTTATTTGCGTGTCGTTACCACAGTTTCTATGGTAACTGCCGCTCCTGCGGTTTGCAAAAAACCCCAAAAGTGTAGCACAGCTTCGCTGGCTTAGCGATGTTGACGGACAGTTGCAAAATAGCCATCAACGGCGCTCGCCACCGGAATCAGCTGGAGAAACAAGAAGGCACACGATGGAAAGCAGCATGAGCATGCTGCCGGTTTTGTCGCATTTCAATCACATATATACAAATGCGACGCTTCGTTCTCAGCAATCCTCAGCGTCCTCATCCCCGCCTTTTACCGCCGCCTGTATGGCCCGATGAGAAAACCCGCGCTGCAGCAGGAACCGCATCTGTTTGGCCCGTTCGGCCGCATCCGCCGGCGGCCGATTGAATTTCTTGCGCCAGACCTCGCGCGCTCGCGCGACTTCGCCGCTGGCCAGGTCGGCCTTGATGTCCACCAGTGACTCGGCGTCAATCCCGTGGCTTTGCAATTCGGAGAGGATGCGGCTGTTGCCGTAGCGATGGGCGCGGCGGTGGATCAGGGATTCGGAGAAGCGCGATTGCGACAGCAGCTTGGCCGCTTCCAGCGTGTCGAGCAAGGCTTCAATGTCGTCGCCTTCCTGTGCATAGCGCGCCAGTTTGCGCGCCAGTTCCAGGCGGCTGTGTTCGCGTGCCGACAGATAGCGGAGCGCCCTGCCCTTCAGGCTGATTTGCAGTTTGGCCATCTCCGCTTTCCGAGTAATGCGTATCAAGTATCAAGTAGCGCTGGTTATGTACCTTATGTACTGTATATGCAGCTCGCTACAAACAACAACGCCTTTCAAAAATCCGTTGTGTGGAATTTTATGAAAGGCGCTTTCTTACTTCCTTAGACGGCCCGGCCTGCTTGATTGCTGAAGCAAGGCCGCCGGGATATCAGACCGGCTCTTCAGCCTTGGCCGCAGCCGCAGCAGCGGCCTTATTGGCTTTGGCAGCGGCTTTATCAGCCTTGTCGCCGCCTTCCGCCTTGATCTCGCCCAACAGCGGCACGCCCAGCGAAGCGCGCACCTTGTTTTCGATCTCGCGCGCCAGTTCCGGACGTTCTTTCAGGTAGGTGCGTGCATTGTCCTTGCCCTGGCCGATGCGTTCGCCGTTGTAGCTGTACCAGGCGCCCGACTTTTCAACGATCTTGGCATCGGAACCGAGATCGAGGATTTCACCTTCGCGCGATGTGCCTTCGCCATACAGGATGTCGAAGTGCGCTTCCTTGAATGGCGGCGCGATCTTGTTCTTGACAACCTTGACCTTGGTTTCGTTGCCGATGACTTCGTCGCCGGACTTGATCGAGCCGGTACGGCGGATATCCAGGCGCACCGAAGCGTAGAACTTGAGGGCATTGCCGCCAGTGGTGGTTTCCGGATTGCCGAACATGACGCCGATCTTCATGCGGATCTGGTTGATGAAGATCACCAGGGTATTGGTGCGGTTGATGCTGCCGGTCAGCTTGCGCAGCGCTTGCGACATTAAACGCGCCTGCAGGCCTGGCAGGGAATCGCCCATGTCGCCTTCGATTTCGGCGCGTGGCGTCAAGGCCGCCACCGAGTCGACCACGATCAGGTCGACGCCGCCCGAGCGCACCAGCGCGTCGGTGATTTCCAACGCCTGCTCGCCGGTATCCGGCTGCGAGATCAGCAGTTCGGACAGGTTGATGCCCAGCTTCTGGGCATAGCCGACGTCCAGCGCGTGTTCCGCGTCGATAAAGGCGCAGGTGCCGCCCAACTTTTGCATTTCGGCGATGGTTTGCAGGGTCAGCGTGGTCTTGCCGGACGATTCCGGACCGTAGATTTCCACGACACGGCCGCGCGGCAAGCCGCCGACGCCGAGTGCGATATCCAGGCCGAGCGAACCGGTCGAGACCACTTGCACTTCTTCGACCACGGCGCCGTCTTCCATGCGCATGACCGAACCTTTGCCGAACTGCTTTTCGATCTGCGCCAAGGCCGCGGCAAGGGCCTTGCTTTTATCCGGGTTGGCGGCGGATTTTTTATCGTCCATGGTTGCTCTTTCGACAAAAGTGATGAGATAACGGTGACAAATTCGGGACTTCAGGTAAGCACTGTATAAAAAAACAGTGATTTATGCAAGCACTGTCGTCATCTTTTCAAAAAGCTTGTGGCCATATTGTATGTCCGCAAGCCCCTGACTTGCATGCGGATTATCGCAAACTGCCAAACCGAAGCTTTGTTTAGGGTCGAACTTATGCCCGATCCTGGTGAATGCAGACCACGCAGCGCGGGCGCAAATTATGCTTAATACGCATATCGTCATCCGGAAAAGTAAAAAGGACAACGCCCGGACGACAGCAATGCAATAATTGTGGCGCCTATCATTTGTTCATGCAGCCGGTCCGCTGCCGGTTCAAATTTATGCGCCATATTCAAAGCTAGGGGCAAACGGCTTGCCCACTAATAAAAGGGAGAAGGTATGCGTACTACTTATTGGTTGAAACCGTTGGCGGCATCGGTGCTGCTGCTGGGCTTGCTGGGCAGCGCGCAGGCGGCATCCGCGCCTGCGGTCGAGGCGAAGAACGGCATGGTGGTGACTTCCCAGCACCTTGCTTCGCAGGTCGGGGTCGATATCCTCAAGATGGGCGGCAACGCCGTCGATGCGGCGGTAGCGGTCGGCTATGCGCAGGCGGTGGTGAATCCCTGCTGCGGCAATATCGGCGGCGGCGGCTTCATGACCATCCACCTGGCCGATGGCCGCGATACCTTCATCAATTTCCGTGAAACCGCGCCGGCCGCGGCCAGCGCCAATATGTACCTGGATGCCAACGGCAAGGCAATTACCAACGCCAGCCTGTTTGGCTACCTGGCGGCTGGCGTGCCGGGCACCGTGCTGGGCCTCGACAGCGCGCAGCGCAAGTACGGCAAGCTGACCCGTGCACAAGTCATGCAGCCGGCGATCAAGCTGGCGCGCGACGGCTACATCCTGAACCGCGGCGACACCGACATCCTCGACACCACCATCGCCCAGTTCAAGAAAGACCCGGAAGCGGCCCGCCTGTTCCTGCGCCGCGACGGCACGCCGTTGCAGCCGGGCGACCGCCTGGTGCAGAAAGATCTGGCCAAGACCCTGGAAGCCATCTCGCGCAACGGTCCTGACGCATTCTATAAAGGCGCGATTCCTGCCGCGGTGGAACGCGCCTCCAAGGCGGGCGGCGGCATCATTACCGCAGCCGACTTCGCCAGCTACAAGATCAGCGAAAGCGCGCCATTGTCGTGCAACTACCGCGGTTATGTATTCGTCTCCGCCCCGCCGCCAAGCTCCGGCGGCGCCACCATGTGCCAGATCCTCAATATCCTCGAGGGCTACGACATGAAGGGGCTCGGCTTCCACTCGGCAGCCTCGGTGCACTACATGACCGAAGCGATGCGCCACTCCTATATGGACCGCAACACTTTCCTGGGCGACCCGGCCTTCGTCAAGAATCCGCTGGAGCGCTTGCTGAGCAAGGAATACGCCGCCTCGATCCGCGAAAAGATCAGCGCCGACAAGGCCACGCCATCGGTAGAAGTACAGCCAGGCATGGCGCCGCACGAGAAGCCTGAAACCACCCATTACTCGATCGTCGACAAGGATGGCAATGCGGTATCCACCACCTACACCATCAACGGTCGCTTCGGCGCCGTGGTGATTGCGCCGGGCACCGGCTTCTTCCTCAACGATGAGATGGATGACTTCACCGTCAAGGCCGGCGTGCAGAACCTGTTCGGCCTGGTGCAGGGCGCGACCAACTCGATCGCTCCCGGCAAGCGTCCGCTGTCGTCGATGGCGCCGACGCTGGTGACCAAGGATGGCAAGACTTATATGGTGCTGGGCTCGCCGGGCGGTTCGCGCATCATCACCATCACGCTGGAAACCGCGCTGAACGTGATCGACTACGGCATGGCGCCGCAGGAAGCGGTCGATGCGCCGCGCATCCATCATCAATGGCTGCCGGACGAGGTGTACTACGAAACCCGCGGCCTGTCGCCGGATACCCTGAAGATTCTCGACGGCATGGGCTACAAGATGAAAGAGCAAACCCCTTGGGGCGCGGCTGAGCTGATCATGATCGGCTTGCCGGGCGCGGCAGGCGTTGCCGGCGCCAGCTCCGGCAATGATGCCGGCGTTTCAGGCGTCGTCCGTCCGGGCTTGTATTACGGCGCCAACGATACGCGCCGCCCTGCCGGCGCTGCCATCGGTTACTAAATAAGTAAATAAGCCGTTTCCGGTTTGTTGCGCAAAAGATGGGCATCCGCCGTGCCCATCTTTTTTTCGCCCTTAAAAAACCAAAAACACCATTTCCATGAGTAAAACGCATGGTTCTAATAGTATTTATCGTTTTATCCAAGCCCGAATCAAATTTACACTGCGCCTATCCTCCTCCGATAAAGAGCGCGCATGTCCACCACCAACCTGCAATTCATGCTGGCCTCCCTGCTGGGCGCCGAGCATGCCGACCAATTATCCGATCTGCTGCAAATCCCGGCCAGCACCCTGCGTCCGCGTTCCGACACTGTTTCGCGCATCGAAATCGCCCAGGCACTGAACATGCTGCTGTTCGAGAAACTGCTGAAAGCCGTCCCGCAAGGGAACGACTACGTGCAGGATTCTGTACGCGCCGGCAACAAGATCCGCTTCGATCACGGCGCCCTGCGCACCGTGCTGGGCATCAGCACCGGCACCCTGCCGGCCGGCGAAGCGGCGTTCACGCGCATCCTGCGGCCGCTGGGCTACCACGTGAACGGCATCTATCCGCTGCAACGGATCAGCATGACCGGCCGCGCTTACGCCCATGAAGACGATGCCGAAGAAATCGCCCAGTTCTTCCTGAGCGAACTGCATCCGCACAATTTCTCGGCCGAATTCCAGCACACCGTCAACCGGGTCCTGGCGACCTCTCAGGATCCGATCGACCCGCACTCGGCGCAGTTGCTGCAGCAGCTCGGCAAGGATAAGGTCCTGCCGATAGCCGACGCGCTGACGCTGTTGCCGGTGCTGGTCGCCTGCTTCGACCGCCAGCACGAGCTGCCCAGCATCGCCGACTACCAGACCCTGCTGGCGGAATCGGCCGAGATGGCCTGGATTTCGACCGAGGGCAACGCCTTCAACCACGCCACCGACCGCGTGCCGAACGTGGAACAGGTGGCCGATGCGCAACGCGCGCTGGGCCGCGCCATCAAGGAAAAGATCGAAGTCTCGCGCAACGGACGGGTGCGCCAGACCGCCTTCCGCGCCAGTACCGTGACCCGCGCCATGCGCGATGAAAACGGCGTGCTGGTCGACATGCAAGTACCGGGATCGTTCTACGAATTCATTTCGCGCGACCGCTACCTGGACGCCGACAGCCAGGCCGAGAAGCTCGACCTGACCTTCGACAGCGGCAACGCCCAGGGTATTTTCAAGATGACCGCTTCCGCCGCGGCGAATCAACAATGAAGCAAACATGACAAGCGCCAGCCAGACCCTGCAAAAAATCATCGGGCTGCTCGGCCCGCAAGGCTGCCTGAGCACGCCGGAGCAGCGCCAGCCCTATGAGCACGGCGCCCGCTACGGCAGCGGCAAAAGCCTGTGCATTGCGCGCCCCGCCAGCGTTGAAGAGGCGGCCGAACTGCTGCGCTTGTGCGCCAGGGACAAGATCCGCATCGTCCCCCAAGGTGCGAACACCGGCCTGGTGGGCGCGTCCTCACCCGACCATAGCGGCCACGATGTGGTGCTCAGCATGGAACGCATCAAGGGCGTCATCGATATCGATCCGGTCGACCGCGTGGTGCAGGCCTATGCCGGCACCCGCTTGTCGGAGCTGAACCAGGCGCTGGAAAGGCACGACCTGTATTTTCCCATCGACCTCGGCGCCGATCCGTCGCTGGGCGGCATGCTGGCGGCCAATACCGGCGGCGCCCGCCTGATCCGCTACGGCGACGTGCGCCACAACGTCCTGGGCCTGGAGGCATTGCTGATCGATCCGCCCGGCGAGCGCCTGGATCTGTGCAACCGGCTCCGCAAAAACAATACCGGCCCCGACTGGAAGCAATGCTTCATCGGCACCGGCGGCGCCTACGGCATCATCACCCAGGTGGTGTTGCAGGTGCATCCGCGGCCGCAGCAAAGCGCCACCGCGCTGGTCGTGCCGGCCTCGATGGCAGCGGCGGCGCTGCTGCTGCGCGACGCCGAACGCAACTTCGCCGATTTCCTCAGCGCCTTTGAAGGCATCTCGCAAAACGCCCTGCAATCCGTGCTGCAGCATGTGCCGGGCATCACAGCGCCGTTTGACCCGCTGCCGCCCTACGCCTTTTTGATCGAACTCAGCTCGGCGCGGCCGCGCAGCGCCGATTTCGACCTGGAAAAGCTGTTCGGCGCCTGGCTGGAAAGCTGCTTCGGCGATCTCATCCTGGACGCCGTGATCGACAAACCCGAGGTGCTGTGGCGCATCCGCCATGCCGTCAGCGACAGCGTGCGCCAGGAAGGCAAAGTGGTGGCTTTCGACATTTCCGTGCCGCGTTCCAGGCTCGGCCAGTTCCGCCAGGATGCGGTCGCGCTGCTGGAACATGGCTACGCCGGCATCAAGGTCTTCGATTTCGGCCACTGGGGCGATGGCGGCCTGCATTTCAACCTGGCGATTCCGGAACAGCTGATCGCCGATTTCCCGCCCTTGCGCATCAACGCCCTGCGCCAGGAAATCTACGACCTCGCCGTGCGCGAATATAAAGGCAGCTTCAGCGCCGAACATGGGGTCGGCCCGTTCAACCAGCAATTCTACGAGCGTTATACGATGCCCGAACAACTGGCCTTGGCGGCGAGGATGCAGAACGTGTTCGATCCCGAGCGGCTGCTGGGCGTCACCAGCTTTGCGTCTACGCAGTAATGCCGCCGTCGATGCCGGTTAGCGTATATGCAAGCTAAAGGTAAAGCTGAAAAGCTGCGCGTTTGGTATAGTGCCTGCTCGATAGCAAGCACGGCAGCACATACCTACTCGGCAACACGAAAAATGCGTAGATTCATCCCCTCGACCTCCTGTCTGATCGCTTTCGACACGGCCGCACGCCACCTGTCCTTCACCAAGGCCGCCAACGAACTGCACATGACCCAGGGCGCAGTCAGCCGGCAAGCGGCGATCCTGGAGGATTATCTCGGGGTAAAACTGTTCGAGCGCATCAACCGCCGCCTGATCCTGACCGCCGCCGGCGCCGAATACGCCGGCCAGGTGGCCGTCATCCTGAAAGAAATCGAGATGGCGACCTTCCAGGTGATGGCGCACAAGAATTCGGGCGGCGTGCTCAATCTGGCAACATTGCCGACTTTCGGCATCAAGTGGCTGATTCCGCGCCTGGCCAAGTTCACCGCCGCGCATCCGGACGTGATCCTGAACCTGAGCACCGAGGTGCTGCCTTTCGATTTCAACAAGCGCTCCGTCGACGCCGCCATCCACTTCGGCGAGCCGAACTGGCCCGGCGCGGTGATGGTGCGGCTGATGGGCGAGGAGGTGGTGCCGGTATGCAGTCTGGCGCTGAGCCAGCAGATCCAGCGCATCGAAGACCTCGGCAGCATGACCTTGTTGCAACACACCACCCGCCCGCAAGCCTGGCAAGACTGGTTCAACCATGTTGGCGTGACATGTCCCGACGCCCTCTCCGGCCCCCGTTTTGAGCAGCTGGCGATGGTGATCCAGGCTGCCGCCGCCGGCCTCGGCGTGGCGCTGATGCCGAAATTTCTGGTGGAAACCGAAATCGCCCTCGGCCAGCTGCACGTGCCCTTCCCCTTTGCCGTCAAAAGCCCGCAAGCCTATTACCTGACCTATCCCGAGAAAAACGCCAGCAAGGCGGCGGTGATCAAGTTCCAGGAGTGGATCCTGGGCGAACTGGCGGACGCCTGAGCCCGGCATTTAAAATTAAAATACGGCGCTGCATGATCAAAGGTAATGATGTCCTGATATTTTTTGATTTTAAGATTCCCCGATTTATTCCTTATACTCAGCTATATCACTGATATGAAACTCGCCCATTCTTGCGGCAAGCTGATAGAACTCAGAACAAGGACATCATGACGCAAATCTCATCCATCTTCGCCGAACTCGGTTTCGACTTTTCCGCCCATGCCGGCAACGACCTGCATTCGCGCTCGCCGCGCGACGGCGCTGCGATTGGCGCGCTGCGCGCCCATACCGTGGCGGAAACCGAAGCCGCCATCAAGAACGCCCATCAAGCTTATGAAAAATGGCGCGTGGTGCCGGCGCCGGTGCGCGGCGAACTGGTGCGCATCCTGGGTGAAGTGCTGCGCGAAAACCGCGAGCCGCTGGGCAAGCTGGTGACACTGGAATCCGGCAAGATCCTGTCCGAAGGCATAGGCGAAGTGCAGGAAATGATCGACATCTGCGATTTCGCGGTCGGCCTGTCGCGCCAGCTGTACGGCCTGACCATCGCTTCCGAGCGTCCAGGCCACCGCATGATGGAAACCTGGCATCCGCTGGGCGTGTGCGGCGTCATCACCGCCTTCAACTTCCCGGTCGCGGTATGGGCCTGGAATGCGGCACTGGCGCTGGTATGCGGCAATGCCGTGATCTGGAAACCGTCCGAAAAGACCCCGGTCGTCGCGCTGGCCGTGCATGCCTTGTACGAAAAAGCCGTGGCGCGTTTCTCGCAACAGCGCCCTGACCTGCTGCCGGCCCATCTGTGCCAGGTGGTGCTGGGCCGCGCCGAAATCGGCGCCGCCCTGTCGGCTTCGCCGCTGGTGCCGCTGGTGAGTGCCACCGGCAGCGTGCGCATGGGCCGCAAGGTTGCCACTACCGTGGCAGAGCGCCTGGGCCGCAGCCTGCTGGAACTGGGCGGCAACAACGGCATGATCGTCACGCCGACAGCCGACCTCAGCCTGGCCTTGCGCGCAATTACCTTCTCCGCCGTCGGCACCGCCGGCCAGCGTTGCACCAGCCTGCGCCGCCTGTTCGTCCACAGCAGCATTTATAACGACGTGGTGAGCCGCATCGAACGCATCTACGCCAGCGTCAAGGTCGGCGATCCGCTGGCTGCGGATACCCTGGTCGGTCCGCTGGTCGACCAGCAATCGTTCGAAGGCATGCAAGCCGCGCTGGCGCAGGCCAAGGCCGAAGGCGGCGTGGTGACCGGCGGCGAACGGGTGCAGGTTGGCGACAATGGCAACGCATTCTATGTGCGGCCGGCGCTGGTGCGCATGCCGCAGCAAAGCGCCATCGTGCATCACGAAACCTTTGCGCCTATCCTGTACGTGCTGTCCTACGATCATTTCGAGGATGCCGTGCGCCTCAACAACGCCGTGCCGCAAGGCTTGTCGTCCGCCATCTTCACCAATGACGTGCGCGAAGCGGAAGCGTTCATGTCCGCCAGCGGCAGCGATTGCGGCCTGGCCAACGTCAACATCGGCACCAGCGGCGCTGAAATCGGCGGCGCTTTCGGCGGCGAAAAAGAAACCGGCGGCGGCCGCGAATCGGGTTCCGATTCCTGGAAGACCTACATGCGCCGGGCGACCAATACCATCAACTACAGCCGCACCTTGCCATTGGCGCAAGGCGTCAAGTTTGATATCGACTAAGCCGCGCTAGCTGAAATAAAAAGGCAGGATGAGCATGCAAAAGCTCATCCTGCCTTTTTTCATGTAGGGTGGGCACGATGCTGTGCCCACCATACATTCTTTATATCTTCAGCAAAGTCGGTGCACGCTGCTGCAGGATATCTTCCATCCGCAGCTGGATCGCCTGCTTCATTTCCGGATGCGTCAGGATGTAAAAACGTTCCGCATCAATCGCAGCGAACACATCGTCGGCCACCTGGTTGACGGAGATGCCGTTTTCCACCGCATGCAGCACCGCCATGCCGACCT
Organism: Collimonas sp. GW821-FHT02H07; assembly: GCF_059421505.1. Lineage (NCBI taxonomy): Bacteria > Pseudomonadati > Pseudomonadota > Betaproteobacteria > Burkholderiales > Oxalobacteraceae > Collimonas > Collimonas sp. GW821-FHT02H07. The sequence continues at coordinate 211,994 of NZ_JBWKVC010000008.1, read as the reverse complement.
TGGCGGCCACAGGATCGATGGCGGCCGGCGCGGTTTTGTCGCCATCGCGATTGCGTTCCGAATGGCCGATGCCGGTCTTGACCCAGCCGGGGCACAGCACCGAGACCTTGATGCGCGACTGCCGCAACGCGAGGTCATGATGCAGCCCTTCGGACAGCGTCACCACCGCATGCTTGCTGGCGTTGTAGCTGGCCAGGCTGGGCTGCGAAGTAAGACCGGCCATCGACGCCGTGTTGACGATATGCCCTTCCTCGCCGTGCTTCAGCATGGCCGGCACAAACGCGCGCAAGGCATGCGTCACGCCATAGAAATTGACGCCCATGACCCAGTCCCAATCCTTCTGGCTGGTTTCCCATGCCGGCTTGGCGACCGCGACGCCGGCGTTGTTCACCAGCAGATGCACCTTGCCGAATGTGGCGAAGGCCAGCTCCGCCAGCGCGTTGACCTGCTCTTCCCTGGCGACGTCGGTCGGCACGCCGATGACTTCGCATCCTTGCGCCTTGAACTCCGCCACCGTGACTTCCAGCTTGGCGGCGTTGATGTCGGCCAGCACCAGTTTCATGCCTTCGGCTGCAGCGCGTACTGCGATGCCCTTGCCTATTCCTTCGGCGCCGCCGGTGATCACCGCGACCTTGCCTTGTAAATTCTTCATGCGTGTTTTCCTGTCAATCCAAGTATTCATGCAAGTATTAATGCAGGTATTAATGCAGGTATCAATTCAGCAGATAGCCGCCATCGACATTCATGCAAACTCCGGTGGTGTAGCTTGCCGCCGGCGACACCAGGTACAGCACCGCGCCCGCCATCTCGTCCGGCTGGGCGACGCGGTTCATCGGAATATGCTGCAGCGCCTGTTTCAGGATCGCCGGATTGTCGATCAGGGTCGCCGCAAACTTGGTTTCGGTAAAGCCAGGCAGCAAGGCGTTGACGCGCACGCCGCTGGCCGCGCACTCCTTGGCGAAGGCCTTGGTCATCGAGATCACCGCCGCCTTCGTGATCGAGTAGATGCCCTGGAACACACCGGGCGTGACGCCGTTGACCGAGGCGACATTGACGATGGCGCCGCCACCGCCCTGGGCCATCAGCTTGACGCCATACGAGGACATGAAAAAATAGCCGCGGATATTCACATCAACCGTTTTCTGGAAGGCAGCCAGGTCGGTGTCGACGATTGGCCCGAAATGCGGATTGGCGGCGGCGTTGTTGACCAGGATATCGAGCCGCCCGTGCTGGCTGGCGATGTTCTGGAACAGCGTTTCGATCTGCGCCATTTCACCGATATGGCAAGCCATGGTTTCGGCCGTGCCGCCGGCCGCCTGGATCTCAGCCACCACCTTGTCGCAGGCTTCCGCCTTGCGGCTGGAAACGATGACGTGCGCGCCGTGTTGCGCCAGCGTACGGGCGATCGACGCGCCTATGCCGCGGCTGGCGCCCGTCACCAGAGCGATTTTTCCTTTCAGGTCAAACATGGTTGTGCTGGTCATGCCTTGCTCCTTTTAATTTGTCGCTGGTTGTCTATCGCTGGTTTTCTATCTATAACTCACTAAGCCCGGATCGCGCGCGCCTTCAAGATGCGCGTAACTATTCATGTAGCTCAAGCTGACCCGCCCCGGGCTATGCAACAGCTTGGTGACGCCGGTGTTGACCAGCGCCCAGTTCAGCTCGAAAATCTGGCGGTCCGGGATCGCCAGCAGCTGCTGGCAGATCACGCTGACCGGACCGCCCGAAGTAAATACCCAGACCGACTGCCCCTTGCCGGCTTGCTCCAGCAATCCGGCCAAGGCCGCCTGGCAGCGCGCCTTGAACAGCGGCCACGGCTCGCTATAGTCGCCGTCGTGCTGACCATCCACCCAGCGCGCCACCGCCCTGGCAAACACTTTCTGAAAGGCGCGCGCGGGATGCTCCTGCTGCGCCAGATAGGCTGCCAGCACGGCGGGGTCGGCAAACTCCGGCATCAGCCGCAACAGGACTTGCCGGTGATCGAATTCGTCGAAGCCGGGATCCTGCAAAACCTGCGGCGCCTGCTCCGCTGCCTGCGGCCATGCGGCCAGGCAGGCGTCACGGCTCTGCTGATGGCGGCGATGGCTGCCGGTCACCAGCAAGGAAATATCCTGGCCGGTCTGCGCCAGCCACTGCCCCAGCAAGGTCGCCTGCCGCGCACCCAGCGCAGAGAGCTGGTCGTAATCGGCGGCGCCGAAGCTGGCCTGGCCATGCCGCACCAGATAGATCGCGCCCATCTCAGGTTTGCTCCGGTGCCGCCGTCGTCAGCATGGTGTGCTTCATATGCTCGATTGCGCGATCAGATTCCTGCAGCGCTGGTCAAGGTAGTTGACCACATGGCCAAACATGGCGAACTGCGGATTGGTGGTTTGACCATGATGGAAGCGGTAGTAAATTTGCTGGATGATCACGGCCAGCCGGAACAAGCCGTAGATTTCATAGAAATCGAAATGGCCGGTGCGGTAGCCGGTTTGCTCGCCGTAATAGGCGATCACTTCCTTGCGCGTCAGCATGCCCGGCAGGTGCGTCGGCTGGCGCCGCGTCTGCTGGAACTGCGGCTCGTCGTCGGCCTGCACCCAGTAGGCCAGGGTATTGCCGAGGTCCATCAGCGGATCGCCCAGGGTCGCCATTTCCCAGTCCAGCACGCCGATCACCTGCAAGGGATCGTCGGCATCCAGCACCACGTTATCGAAGCGGAAATCGTTGTGGATCAGGCAGGTGGCGACATCGGCTGCAGGCATCTTGGCGGCCAGCCAGCGCATCACCTCTTCGCAATCGACCACGTCGTCGGTGCGCGCCTTGCGGAAGCGCTCGCTCCAGCCGGCGATCTGCCGCTGCACATAGCCTTCACCCTTGCCCAAATGGGCCAGGCCGGCCGCCTGGTAATCGACCTTGTGCAGGGCGATCATCTTGTCGATCACGTTCAGGCACAGCTGGCGCGTGTCGCTCTCGCTCAGCGCCAGGCCGGGCGGCAGCTTGTTGCGCAGGATGATGCCGCGCAGCCGCTCCATCACATAGAAATCGCTATCCATCACGTCGCGGTCCTGGCAGGTCGCGAACACGCTCGGCACATAGGGATAGACCGGCTTCAATTCAGCCATGATATTGGCTTCGCGCAGCATGTCGTGGGCCGACTTGGCCTTGGCGCCGAACGGCGGCCGGCGCAGGATCAGTTCGCGGTCGCCATAGCTCAGCAGGTAGGTCAGGTTGGAGGCGCCGCCGGGGAACTGGCTCACTGCTGGCAAGCCTTGCAGGCTGCTGTCGACTCCCTGCAGAAAGGCCGCAATCCTGGCGACATCCAGTTCTTCGCCGCTGCGCACCGCGCCGGCTTGGTCGATCAGGCTCATGCCGCGGCTCCTTGCGCCGCGGCGCGGGCGCCTTGCGCTTTCAGTTCCAGCTTGGCGACCAGGGCCCGATGCACTTCGTCCGGACCATCCGCCAAACGCAATATGCGGGCATAGACATACAGGCCGGTCAGCGACAGATCATCGCAGACGCCGGCGCCGCCGTGCATCTGGATCGCCTGGTCGATCACCAGCTGCGCCAGGTTCGGCACCACCACCTTGATCTGGGAAATCTCGCTCATGGCCGCCTTGGCGCCGACGGTATCCATCATCCATGCGGCTTTCAAGGTCAGCAAGCGCGCCTGTTCGATACGCATGCGGACATTGGCGATGATGTCGGCATTACCGCCGAGATCGGCCAGCGGCTTGCCGAAAGCCGTGCGCGTCAAGGCGCGCTGGCACATCATTTCCATGGCCACTTCAGCCGCACCGAGAGCCCGCATGCAGTGATGGATGCGGCCAGGTCCGAGGCGGCCCTGGGCGATTTCAAAACCGCGTCCCGGCCCGGCGATGATATTCGACAGCGGCACCTTTACGTTGGTGAAACTGACTTCACCGTGACCGTAGGGCTCGTCAAGCGCGCCGAATACCGGCAGCATGCGTTCGATCTTGACCCCGGGCGTATCGAGCGGCACGATCACCATCGAATGGCGGGCATGCTTGGGGCCATCGGGATAGGTCAAGCCCATGAAAATCGCGAATTTGCAGTCGGGATGGCCGATGCCGGTGCTCCACCATTTGCGGCCGTTGAGCAGCACTTCGTCGCCTTCGACAATGGCGGTAGCGCGCATATTGGTGGCGTCGCTGGAAGCGACTTCAGGTTCGGTCATGCAGAACGCCGAGCGGATTTCACCGGCCAGCAGCGGCTTGAGCCATTGCTCCTGCTGCGCTGGCGAACCGTACTTGACCAGCACTTCCATATTGCCGGTATCCGGCGCGTTGCAGTTGAAGATTTCCGGCGCGATCTGCGAGCGCCCCATGATTTCCGCCAGTGGCGCGTAATCGGTATTGCTGAGGCCGGCGCCGAATTCCGCGTCCGGCAGGAACAGATTCCACAAGCCGGCTGCTTTCGCCTTGGCTTTCAGCGCCAGCATCACCGGCGGCACATTCCATGGCCGCGCGCCGCGCTTGAGCTGGCTGAAATATTCTGCTTCAGCCGGCAGCACATGCTCGCTCATGAAGGTATTGAGCCGCTCGATGTACTGGCGGGCCTGGGGCGAATAAGCAAAATCCATGATCTTCCTCGACTGTTGGGCGATGCAAGCAGTGTGCCGCAAGGTCTATAATTCATCAAATGAATGATTTACATAGATAATAATTAATCTCATGCATATTAGCCGCATCGACCTCAACCTGTTCGTGGTGCTCGACACCATCTACGCGGAAGGCAATATCACTCGCGCAGCCAAGGCCCTGAGCCTGACCCAGCCGGCGGTCAGCCACGCCCTGGCGCGCCTGCGCGAACTGCTGGGCGATCCCTTGTTCATCCGGCAAGGCAGCAATATGCTGCCGACGCCGATGACGCGTTCTCTGATCGGTCCGGTGCGGCAAGCCTTGCAGACGCTGGAAGTCAGCGTCAAGCACGGCAACCAGTTCGATCCGGCCAGCAGCCGCCGCAGTTTCAACCTCGGCCTGACCGGCGTGCTGGAAGCGCGGCTGCTGCCGCCGCTGATCCAGCTGCTACAGGCACAGGCGCCGACAGTGGCGATCAACTCGGTGCGGGTGGAGCGGCGCCAGCTGGCATCGGAACTGGCGGCCGGCACGCTCGACATCGCGGTCGACGTCTTGCTGCAGCGGCCGGCGGAGATCCACAGTACGCCTTTATCGCGCGATGCGCTGGTGGTGATCGCGCGCCAGGATCATCCGGCGCTGCAGAAGGGCCTCGACCTGGAAACCTATCTGGCGCAAAGCCACATTTTAGTATCTTCGCGGCGCACCGGCCCCGGCATTGAAGATGTCGAACTGGCGCGCATGGGCCGCCAGCGCCAGATCGGCTTGCGCTGCCAGCACTACCACGCTGCCTGCCATGTGGTCAGCGCATCGGACCTGCTGACCACCATGCCCGAGCACTATGCGCAGATCGCCAACCTCAACCTGCCGAACCGGATCTATCCGCTGCCGCTGCCGACGCCGACCCTGGATGTGTATTTGTACTGGCATGAGAATGCGGAACTTGATCCGGCCAACCGCTGGCTGCGCGGGGTGCTGGGACAGCTGTTTCCTGAACCGAATCGCCTGGCGACAGCTGCATCTCCACGCAAGAAAAAATAGCTGCGGATGCAGCTGCTTATTTTTTCGCCGGATGGGCCGCCTGCCACTTCCTGACGCAGAACTCGATGTATTCGCCTACACGGTTCTGCTCTTCCTCCGGTATTGCCAGGAACGATTCCAGACTGATGCTGAAAGGCCACTGGCCGGACATCTTGGTCACTATCTTCGCGCTGCCGGTCCCGGTGGCCAGCCAGAAAATGTCGACGCCGAGGAATTTCGCGGCGAGCGCTGAATTCTCCGCTGTCAGCGCCTTGGTTTTTCCGGCAATCACCTGCCCAACCGCCTGCACGCTCACGCCGATGGCGTCCGCGAGTTCTTGCCTGTCTTTTCGGGCTATCTGCAAAGCCTCCGCGAGTCGCGCGCCATAATTATTCACCATCGGTAAAGAATACTTTCATTCAATTAAAGCATGGTTGCAATGTGCACTAAAGAATGCTTTAATCCACGTGTAAAAACTGACAATGGTTTTAGCGACATGGACCCACTTTCCACGTATTTCCCGCTCAAAAACAAAGTCGCCCTGGTCACCGGTGCGGCGCGCGGCATAGCTTTACACATTGCCTGCGCCTTGTCTGCGGCTGGTGCACATTTAGCGATCCTGGATGAGCGGGAGCAGGAAGGAGAGGTTATTGCGGGGCTGCTGGGCAGCAAACAGAGCGAGGTCCGGTTCTGGCAACTGGATGTCAGCGACAACGATGCCGTACAACAGGTGATTACGGCAGTTGAAGCGCACTTCGGCCGCATCGATATCCTGGTCAACAGCACCGGCGTCGATGCCAATCAACCGTATGCATACGGGCTGTCGCAGAAACATTGGGAAAAAGCCATGCTGGCCAACGTCAACGGCAGCATCCTGTGCAGCAAGCACGTGGCGCCCGCCATGGAGCGCGCCGGCGGCGGTTCCATCGTCAACGTCCTGGCGCCCTGCGCCATGAACGGCAAACAGCATGCGGCCGCCGATCAGGCAGCGAAAGCGACGCTGCGCATGAACAACATGAATGCCATGCGCTATGTCACGCAAAACATCCGCGTCAACTCCATCCACCCAGGCGTAGTCCGCCCCCCCGCCCTGGCCGCAGCCATGCGCAAACGCGACGACCTGACCCAAGCCCTGGCCGACCGCGCCGAACTACAAATGCAAACCAGCCGCGGCTCCGCCACCGACGTAGCCGCCGCCATCCTCTACCTGACATCAGACGCCAGCCGCTTTGTCACCGGCAACGAACTGGTGATTGACGCGGGGCCTTGCCATAGCTGATGGTAGGGCCGTTGGGGTTGCTTTTGAAGTTGCCGTTGACGTTGCTTTTGACGTTGGGGTTGCTTTTGACGTGCCCCGCATTGAGACGTTGCCAAATCCGGCGCGTGTCAGCCGGGAATTGTGGGAGGACATGTTTGAGCCGAAGGCGAGTTGGTCCTCCCACCCGGCTGATACGCGCCGGATTTGGGGACCCGACCGAAGGGAGGGCAACGGCTTTGCGGTCGCCTTCTTTTTGGTTACTTTTTCTTGGCGAAGCAAGAAAAAGTGACTGGCTGCCGGGCCACCCCCGGCAAGCTTCCACGGAGTAGCAACAGTGTTATCAAGCCATAGACCGTTCTTAGCATGCCACCGCACTCACTCCGTAGAACGTCAAATGGGGTCAGAGTAATTTTCGCAAAGAACGCGAAAAAAAACTCCGACCCCATTTGACTGCTGCGGCGGCGAATTTGACTGCTGCGGCGAATTTGACTGCTGCTGCGGTGAATTTAGCTACGGCAGTGGTGAATTTGACCGCGGCTGCGTTGATTTAGAAGTAGCTCAGGCCCAGAGCGGCTTTGACTTCGTCGGCTGTCTTCGCCGCTACTTCACGCGCCTTGGCCGTGCCCTCTTTCAGGATCTGCATGACATGCCCCTTGTCCTTCGCCAGCTCCTCCCGGCGCGCCCGGATCGGCGCCAACAGATCCTGCAGACAAGCCTCCAACCGCGCCTTGACCAGACTATCGCCCAGCCCGCCACGCACATAATGCGCCTTCATCTCCGCCAGACCAGCCTTATCCAGGTCAAACGCATCCAGGTACAAAAAGGCCACATTGCCCTCCAGATGCCCAGGATCCTGCACCCGCAAATGCAAAGGATCCGTGTAGACCTGCTTGACCGCAGCCCGGATCTCATCCGCGCTGGCGCCAAGATTGATCGTATTGCCCAGCGACTTGCTCATCTTCGCCTTGCCGTCGATCCCCGGCAAACGCCCGATCTCAGGCACCAGCGCCTTCGCCTCCACCAGCACATCCCGCCCGGCAGTGCGATTGAAACGCCGCACGATCTCATTGGTCTGCTCGATCATCGGAATCTGGTCCTCCCCCACCGGCACCAGCGCCGCCTTGAAAGCCGTGATGTCGGCCGCCTGGCTGGCCGGATAAGTCAGGAAGCCAGCCGGAATATCACGCTCGAAACCGCGCAAACGGATTTCTTCCTTGACCGTAGGATTGCGCTCCAGGCGCGCCACCGTCACCAGGTTAAGGTAGTAAAAAGTCAATTCCGCCAGCTCAGGAATCTGCGACTGGATCAGGATGGTCGACTTGGCCGGATCGATGCCGACCGCCAGGTAATCCAGCGCCACCTCCACCACATTGCGGTGCACCTTGTTGGTGTCGTCCATATTGTCCGTCAGCGCCTGGGCGTCGGCCAGCATGATGAACTGCTTGTAGGTGTGCTGATATTCGATACGATTACGCAAGCTGCCGACGAAATGGCCGAGATGCAAAGGCCCGGTAGGACGATCGCCGGTCAGGATCACGGCTGATTCGGTGGACTTGGGAGACTCGTTCGTTGGCAAACTCATTAACTTTCCTTTTTAGCGATATCCTGAAAACCCTCTATTGTGCCATCAGCGACGCCGAAGAATAAGAAAAGCCGCCGGCGATCTCTCGCCGGCGGCTTTTTTGCTTCCAACCGATGCAATCGGCGGTACAGCGCGGCGCTAAGCCAACCCTGCCCGCCAACACCGCTATCAGCTGGTTTTCTCTTCCTGCTCGATCCCCGCCAGGATCCAGCCGCCCTGGCCGGCAGTCGGCTTGGACAGGTTCCAGATCTCGGCAAACGGCGCGGCAGCGGCATTGGCGTCTTCCTTGATCATGCCGGTGAAGCGCACGCTCGCCAGGTAGTCGCTATCGACAGTGTCGATGCCCAGCAATTCCGCATCCAGCGACACCACGTCGGTATGGTTTTCCGAAGCGCCGCGCTCCTGCAATTGCATGCGCAGTTCGGCAAACATTTCAGGCGTGGTGAATTCGCGGATATCGTTGCCGTCGGCCTTGTCCCAAGCCGCCTGCAGGCGCAGGAAGTAAGTCTTCGCGTGACGCAGGAAACCGGCGGTATCGAAATCCGCAGGCACGCCCCAGGCAGCGACGCCTGCAACACCAGCGCCGGCAGCTGCTGCAGGCGCAGCGTCAAATGCCGTGCGCTGCATAGGCTGTTCGATGCGCGAAGCGATTTCCGGCGTGAAGCTGGACGGCGCTGCGCTGGCGAAGGCAGGCTGCATGCCGCCGTTAGCCGAGTTGCCGCCGGCCATTTTGCGGCGCACCAGCTTGTAGATGAACATGGCGGCAAACGCGAACAAGGCGATCATGATCATGTTGCTGATCATGCCGGCCATGGCGCCGCCCAGACCCATGCTGGACAGCAATGCGCCCAGGCCGAGGCCCAGCAAGGCGCCGCCCAGCATGCCTTTCCACATGCTCGGCTTGGCTGCCGCAGCGGCGCCCGCCGCGGCTGGTGCTGCAGCCGCGGCAGCAGGCTTGGCCGCCTGGCTTGGCGCCGGCGCGGCCTGGCGGTTCATGCTTTGCGATTTCTTGCCGAAGGAAGCGCCGCCGCCCATGCGCTTGGCTTCCACGGTTGAGATACCGGCTGAGAACGTCATGGCGACGACGATCAGCGCGAGGAATAATTTCTTCATACTTTCTCCTGAGATTTGACGCCATGCAGGACATGGCTATAGGTATTACGGATTGCTGGGAATGCTGATTCGATCTCCTCGCATGCACGGCCGATCAGACAGGCAGAGGAATTGCATAATGAAATCAAGCAATCCGGCAAGCTGAGCGGCAAACAATGGCTACGAGGAAGGCCGGATAAAGATCCGGCAGATGGCTAGGCGCCCGCCGCCGGAACAGATATCCATGCGGCGTGAAGGCGCTTATGCTCTAGGAGGAGGTCCGACCGGAGGCAGGAATGGCGGCTGACGCGCTTTGTCGTTGCTCAGCGCGGGACTGGATGCGATTGCCGTGGCGGCAAATACAAAAGGGAAAGCAGGTACGGTGTCGTCGCCAAGATCGACGTGCATCTCGATTTCGTCGGCAAGGCTGTCTTGATCGTCCTGCGCGTCATGACTGTCGGCCAGGTTGCATTGCGCTGCCGCGGCATCCAGCTGAAACGTGTACGCCAGCGCCGCCGTCGCATCCGCCTTGGATTCGGCGATGCCTGCAAAGACTTGCATAGGCAGCAGAAACACCAGCAGAAGGATCAATAAGCGTTGCATCAAGGCAGTAAACCACGTCAAGACGAAAATAAGGAGCGATGATTATACCAAACGGCAGCAATTTCACAGTCTGTCTTGCTGACAAGAATGAAACGCCATAGACTACAAGCAGCAGCGTCCACTTACCCCACAGGGAACCCACAAGATCATGCGCATTTTGCTTGCCGAAGACGACAGTGTACTGGCCGATGGATTGACGCGTTCGCTGCGGCAGTCGGGCTATGCCACGGATTGCGTCATGAACGGGATGGAAGCGGATTCGGCCTTGTCGACCCAGGATTTCGACCTGCTGATCCTCGACCTCGGCTTGCCGAAAATGAGCGGCCTGGAAGTACTGCGCCGCCTGCGCGCCAGAAATTCGCACTTGCCGGTGCTGATCCTGACCGCCGCCGATTCGGTCGAACAGCGTGTCAAAGGACTGGATCTGGGCGCCGACGACTACATGGCCAAGCCGTTCGAGTTGTCGGAACTGGAGGCGCGCGTGCGCGCCCTGACCCGCCGCGGCGCGGGCGGCGGCCCCACCGTCATCAGGCACGGGCCGCTGAGCTACGACCAGGTCGGGCGGATCGCCTATATCAATGAACAGATGCTGGACCTGTCGGCGCGTGAACTGGGCTTGCTGGAGGTTTTACTGCAGCGCACCGGCCGCCTCGTCTCCAAGGAGCAGCTGGTCGACCACCTGTGCGAATGGGGCGAAGAAGTCAGCAACAACGCCATCGAAGTCTATGTACACCGCTTGCGCAAGAAAATCGAAATCGGCGGCGTGCGCATCGCCACGGTGCGCGGTCTCGGCTATTGCCTGGAGAAAATCAGCGAGCCGCCTCCCAATCCAGTCACCGCTCTCTCCCCGCTCGATTCTTCCAGCCGCCGCTGAAGCTGAGCCATGGCCTTGTCTCCGGATACGCTGCCGACCACACATCCACCCACTGCGCCGCTGGCACAACAGGCTGAAGAGCGCGTCCAGCGCTCGCTGTTCGGCGAAATTCTCGACTGGATGCTGGTGCCGCTGCTGCTGCTGTGGCCGATCAGCATTGCGATTACCTATGTGGTGGCGAAAACCATCGCCAACCAGCCTTTCGACCAGGCCTTGGACGACAGCGTCATGGTGCTGTCGCAACAGGTGATCGAAATCAACGGCAAGGTGACGACGCGGCTCAACGGACCGGCGCGCGATTTCCTGCGCGCCGATGATATCGACAATGTCTACTACCTGATCACCGATGCGCGCGGCAATATCGTCGAAGGCGACCGCGACCTGATCATCCCGCCGGCCATCGCCCAGGAAGACACCGCTCATCCGGGCACGGTGCAGCACCGCGACGCGATCCTGCATGGCAACGACGTGCGGATTGCCTACGCCTACGTCGACCTGCGCAGCGTCGCCGAGGTCAACGCCACCGCACCGCCACGCACGGCGCTGGTGCAGGTTGCGGAAACGCTGGAAAAGCGCGCGCGCCTGGCGAACGCCATCATCAAGGGCGTGATCCTGCCGCAGTTCCTGATCCTGCCGATCGTGCTGGCGCTGATCTGGTTTGCGCTGTCGCGCGGACTGTCGCCCCTGTCCGAGTTGCAGCAACGGATCCGGGCCCGGCGGCCGGACGACCTCAGCCCTATCGATTCTGGCCAGGTGCCGGAAGAAATTTCGCCGCTGGTGCGTTCCCTCAACGACATGCTGGAACGGCTCTCGCTTTCGATACAAACCCAGAAGCGCTTTATCGCCGACGCCGCGCACCAGATGAAGACGCCGCTGGCCGGCATGCGCATGCAATCGGAACTGGCGCTGCGCCAGACCCGCCAGGAGGATGTCCATCGCTCGCTGCAGCAGCTGGCCAAGAGTTCCGAGTCTGCCACCCGGCTGGTGAACCAGCTGCTGTCGCTGGCCAGGGCGGAAAACCAGTCGCAGGAAAATGCGCCGTTCGTGCAGCGCGACCTGTCCGAGTTTGCGCGCGGCGTGGTGCAGGACTGGGTGCAGGCGTCTTTCACGCAACGCATCGACCTCGGTTTTGAACAGGCAGAACTGCCGCTGCCGGTCATGTGCAATCCCCTCATGCTGCGCGAACTGCTCAGCAACCTGATCGACAATGCGCTGCATTACACGCCGGTGGAGGGCCGCGTCACGGTGCGCGTGCGCGCCGACGGCGAACCAGGACAGGCGCAGTTCGCCATCCTGGAAGTAGAAGACACCGGACCAGGCATTCCGCCGGCCGAGCGCGATCATATCTTCCAGCGCTTCTACCGCATCCTCGACAGCAGCCGCAGCGGCAGCGGGCTGGGGCTGGCGATCGTACGCGAGATCGCCCTGCAGCACGACGCGCACATCACGATTTCCTACAATCCCCACAGCAGCGATCCGGAACTGCCGGGCAGCCTGTTCCGCGTCAGCCTGCATTTGCTGAAAACAGCCAAGACAGATTTCCATTGACCGTCAATCCGAGACCAGAACTATCCATGCCGACTTCCCCCTCTCCCAGCCATTGGCGCAGCACCAGGCGACTGACCCTGGCGCTGCTGCTGGTCTGGTTCGTCCTGACCTTCGCTGTCATCTTCTTTGCCCGAGAACTGGCAAGCATCACCTGGTTCGGCTGGCCGCTGTCGTTCTACATGGCGGCGCAAGGCCTGGCCCTGGGCTACCTGCTGATCGTGGCGCTCTATACCTGGCGGATGCACAAGACTGATCGCCGCCACCAGGCTGACAACATGGACAACGCGGACAGCAGCGCGCGATGAACGACAAATCCTTCTTCTGGCGGCTGGTGCGCTACTACGGCTGGTACACCGCCGGTTTCATCGCCTTGCTGGTGGTGCTGGCGATCCTGGAACAGGAAGGCTTGCCGCGCACCTGGATCGGCTATATGTTCATGTTTGCCACCGTGGTGCTGTATGCCGGCATCGGCATCATGAGCCGCACCTCCGACGTCTCCGAATATTATGTAGCGGGACGGCGCGTGCCGGGCCTGTTCAACGGCATGGCCACCGCGGCCGACTGGATTTCCGCCGCCACCTTCATCAGCCTGGCCGGCGGCCTCTACCTGCAAGGCTTTGACGGCCTCGCCTACATCATCGGCTGGACCGGCGGCTATTGCCTGGTGGCGCTGCTGATCGCGCCCTACCTGCGCAAGTTCGGGCAGTACACCATTCCGGATTTCCTGGCGGCGCGCTACCGCGGCCGCACCAGCAGCAATCCGGTGCGCATCCTGGCCGTCATCGCCACCGTGCTGATTTCCTTCATTTATGTGGTGGCGCAGATCTACGGCGTCGGCCTGATCACCTCGCGCTTTACCGGCGTCGATTTCTCGGTCGGCATTTTCCTCGGGCTGGCCAGCATTCTGGTCTGCTCTTTCCTGGGCGGCATGCGGGCGATCACCTGGACTCAGGTAGCACAGTACATCATCATCCTGTTCGCCTACCTGATCCCGGTGGTCTTGCTGTCGACGCAGCACACGCACAGTCCGCTGGCGCAGGTTTCCTACGGCACGGTGCTGACCCAGATCACCGATATCGAAAAGAAGTTCGACGCCGATCCCAAGGAAATCCAGGTGCGCGAGATCTTCAAGGCCAAGGCCGACGACTACGATGCACGCCTGCACAATCTGCCGACCTCCTGGGAGCAAGGCCGCGTAGAGGCCCAGCAGTACCTGGAAAAACTCAAGCGCAGCAACGGTTCGCTGATCGAGATCCGCGCCGCCAGCCGCGCCCTCAGCAACTATCCGAAAACGCCCGAGGAAGCCGAACGCAGCTGGCAGCAGGAGAAAGCCGGCTACCTGGCGCGCGCCGAACCGCCGATTCCGCAAGCCACGCCGTTTGCCGCCGCCAGCCCGGAAGCCTCGGACATCAAGCGCAACAACTTCCTGGCACTGGTGTTCTGCCTGATGCTGGGCACCGCCGCGCTGCCGCATATCCTGATGCGCTACTACACCACGCCATCGGTGCACGAGACGCGCAAGTCGGTATTCTGGACCTTGTTTTTCATCCTGCTGATCTACCTGACGGTGCCGGCGCTGGCGGTGCTGGTGAAATACTATATCTACACGTCGCTGGTCGGTTCCGACTACGCGCACCTGCCGGAATGGATCTCGTACTGGGCCAATATCGACAAGGCCCATCCGCTGGTCAGCGTCACCGACGTCAACCACGACGGCATTGTGCAACTGTCGGAAATCGTGCTGGACGGCGACATCATCGTGCTGGCGACGCCGGAGATCGCCAAACTGCCCTACTACATTTCCGGCCTGGTCGCCGCCGGCGGCCTGGCGGCGGCGCTGTCGACCGCGGACGGCTTGCTGCTGACGATTTCCAACGCCCTCTCGCACGACGTCTACTACAAGATGATCGACCCGCACGCCTCCACCGCCAAGCGCGTCACGGTGTCCAAGTTGCTGCTGCTGGTGGTGGCGCTGCTGGCGGCCTACACGGCATCGCTGAAGCCCGGCGACATCCTGTCGATGGTAGGCGCAGCGTTTTCGCTGGCAGCTTCCGCCCTGTTCCCGGTGCTGGCGCTAGGCGTATTCTGGAAGCGCGGCAACCAGGAAGGCGCCATGGCCGCCATCGTGGTCGGCTTCGTCACCTGCGTGTACTACATGCTGCACACCTATCCGTCGCTAGGCGGCTCCGCCAACGGCCAATGGTTCCACATCGTGCCAATGGCAGCCGGCGTGTTCGGCGTACCAGCCGGCCTGCTGGCCCTGATCGTAGTCAGCCTGCTGACGCCTCCACCAGACCCGCGCGCGATGAAGCTGGTAGATCAAATCCGCGCGCCGTAGTGCTGTTGAAGTTGCCGTTGATTTTACGGTTGCTTTTTTTTGCACGGACTAGCAAAAACGTTATCAAACCACAGGCCGTTCTTAGCGTGCCATCGCATGCACTCCGTAGCCCGTCAATTGGGGTTGATGTTGCCGTTGCCTTTGAAGTTGCGGTTGCTTTTGACGTACCCCGCATTGAGACGTTGCCAAATCCGGCGCGTGTCAGCCGGGAATTGTGAGGGGCATGTTTGAGCCGAAGGCGAGTTTTGCCCCTCACCCGGCTGATACGCGCCGGATTTGGGGACCCGACCGAAGGGAGGGCAACGGCTTTGCGGTCGCCTTCTTTTTGGTTACTTTTTCTTGGCGAAGCAAGAAAAAGTGACTGGCTGCCGGGCCACTCCCGGCAAGCCTCCACGGAGTAGCGAACGTTTTAGCAACCCTCAGGCCGTTCTTTAAAAACCACCGCACGCACTCCGTAGAACGTCAAATGGGGTCAGACTGACCCCAATTGACTGCTGTCGTGGCAGTTTTCAGGTCGTTCAAGGCTTGCTGTTCAAGGGCTCCGACAGAATGCCCACAAGGCTGTTCACGCCATTGATGTAATTTCCCAGCCGCATATTCTCATTGGCGCTGTGCTGATTGTTGTCGGCATTGACCAGCGGCACAATCACAAAAGGAACTTTCAGCGCATCGACCAGCGCACCGGTCGGAACGGTGCCGCCCATCATTCTGATCTGCACCGGCTCCTTGCCGTAGGTCTTGCTCAAAGAACGGCGCAGCCAATGACCAATTGGCGCATTCAGATCGGTACGGACCGCGCTGCTGGAAGCCGACGCCGACTCGAATTCAAGCGAGGCCAGCTTAGGATAGCGGGCACGATCCGCATCGCTCGGCTCGCCATTGACCAGGTGAAAACCCTGCTTCTCCACAAATCCCTTGAGTAAAGCCACCAAGGCCGCCGGCTCGGTTTCAGGTACGGTACGCAGATCCAGTTCCGCGACAGCCACCGCCGGCACTATCGTGCGCGCCTTCCCGCCAATATCTCCAGATTGCATGCCACGCACATTGAGCGACGGATATTGCATCGCTTCCTGATAGTTTTGCCCGACCTTATCCGCCACCGCAATTCCGAGACGCTGGCGCAATGCCGCTTCGTCGTCCGGCACCGCGCGCATGACGCGCAAGGAATCGGCGTCCAGCTTGACGCCATCGTAATAACCGGGAACCGTAACACGGCCCTCATCATCTTTCATCGATGCCAGCAAGCGCGCCAACAATTGCGCCGGGTTGGCGGCATAGTTACCGTAGTGCCCGCTATGGCTATCTTGTTTCGGGCCATAAACCTTCAAAGTGCCGACAACGATGCCGCGATTGCCGAACACCAATGTCGGCTGATTGCTGGGGTGCATCGGACCATCCAGCACCACCAGCATATCGGACTTCAACAAATCCTGATTGCGCTTAACGACGCCACCCAATGACGGCGATCCTTTTTCTTCCTCCGCGTCGAGAATGACCTTGACGTTGATCGCCGGCGTCTTGCCGCCGGCTTTGAGTGCATCGATCGCAGCCAGCAGCATCATGATCGGCGCTTTATCATCCGCAGAAGCTCTGGCGAACAAACGCCATTCAGGATCGACATCCTTGGCGAACAACTTATCCAGCGGCATGGCTTCCCACTGGCCTGCGGCATTGCGCTGTTTCAATACCGGCGCCCACGGACTTTTCTGTTGCCATTCAGAGGGATTGACCGGTTGTCCATCCATATGGCCATAAAACAGCACTGTGGGAAGAGCGGGATCGCTCTTGGGAAACTCGGCAAACAGCAGCGGCTTGCCGTTATTGGCCAATTGCCTGGCATGAAAACCGCGCCGCTGAAAAGCCTGTTCAAACCAGGCGGCGTTGCGCTGCATATCGGCGGCTACCGCGGAGTCGTTGGGAATTGCCAGCACCTCGGCCCATTCCTTGAAGCTTGCCTGTGCGGCGTTTTGCACTTGTGGCGCGATCGGTGGCGCGGCCGCATAAAGAGCCGGCGTCGAAAATATGGTCATGGCGCAGGCGGCCAATTGACAGTGCTGGAAGAATTTTTTCATATGCTTTTTATTTTATAGGGATGATAAAAAGTAGAAGTTGCGGCCCGGATCAGAGTAACGAAGAAGGTTAAGCGAATGTCGCCGCATGTACTCCGTGGCCCGTCAACTGGGGTTAGAGTAATTTTCGCAAAGTGCCGCGAAAAAAAACTCTGACCCCAGTCGACTGCCGCGTCGATGGTGTTAGCCATTTCAAGGTCTTGGCGCATTTGCTCAGACCGCGAATCCGAAGCCCGGCGCTTCATGTGCCGGCATGACGGTGACGGCGACATCCATAGTTTGCTGGCCGCCGCCGATCAATACTCCACGCAAGGGCGAGACATCAAGAAAGTCGCGGCCCCAGCCCAAAGTGATATGGCTGGTGTCCGGGAAAATGCCATTGGTCGGATCGGCATCGATCCAGCTGCTAGCCTGCCCATCGACGCCAGGACAATACACCGACACCCAGGCATGCGAAGCATCCGCCCCGATCAAGCGCGGCTGCCCCGGCGGCGGCTCGGTCAGCAGATAACCGCTGACATAACGCGCCGCCAGCCCCAATGAACGCAGGCAAGACAACATGAAATGCGCAAAATCCTGGCAAACCCCGCGCCGGGTAGCAAACACCTCAGTCACCGGGGTCGACACCGTGGTCGCCAGCGGATCGAAAGTAAACTCCCGGAAAATCCGCGTCATCAAAGCCTGGATGCCGTCCAGCAGAGACAAGCCTGGGGTAAACGATTCCATCGCATAAGCCAGGAATTCGCGCTTGATCCGCACATGCGCCGATTCAAACAGATAACGCGTCGCCTCCAGGTCGTCAGGCAACAAAAACTGCCCAGCCTGGTAAGACAGCTTGCCACGCGCCAGCTCCCACGGCGGCGTCGGCGGCGACAACTGCCGCTGGGTCAAGGTCACCCAGGAATCGGCGATGGCGCGCAGATCGGTATGATCGCTCTCCAGCGAAAACGACTGCATCGGATTGCCGAAACTATCCAGCAGCAGGCGCAGGTTTTGCGGCTCTGGAGCAATCGCTATGCCGTGCGAAGTGCAGGTCTGCCACGGCAGCGAACGCGGCGTCAGGCGCAGCATCTGGTGCGACAGCCGTACCGGCTGCGAGTAGGCATAATGCGTATCGTGGCGGATGTGGTAAACGTAGTCGCTCATCAGGACACCCCCTGGCTGACCGGGGCATTCAGCGGCGTGAAGAAATGCCGCGCCAGCTCATCGGACAAGGCAAAGGCGCCGGTGATCGCATCGCGCATCAGCTGCACCAGGCGCGCATGCGCATCCGCCACGAACAGCGAATCATGGCTGAGATCCTGCAACTCGAATTCGCGCAACAGCGCCGACAGATGCGCCGGCGTATCCATGCTCAGCGTCCCCAGCTGCCCTGCAATATCGCTCAGATAGCGCTCCAGCATCTGGAACTGGAACGCGATGCCGTGCGGATTGCTGGCGTCGAACACCAGCAGGTGCAGGACCGGCAGCCACTCCGGCGCGCGCCGGTAGCGCACGCGGTAGGTGACCACGCTGTTGGCCGACTCCAGCAGCCACGGCAAGATCTTGTTCTGCGCTTCCGCCGGCAGCCGCAGGAACTGGCCGAACAAGGTCGCCAGGTGCGTCATGCGTTCTATGTGGCGTCCCAGCATCAGGAAATGCCAGCCTTCGTCGCGCGTGGTGTCGTCCAGCGCGTGGCCGGCCAGGCCGACGCAAGCCTGGATCACATTGTTCAGCATGTGCTGCGCCAAGGCTGGCGTCATGCCGCCGACGCCGCCGCTGTCAGCCACCAGGCCCGGCATGCGATTGATGGCATGCCAGTTGTCGAGCGAAAGATGTTCGCGCACCTGGTAGCCGCAATGATGCAAATGGCGCAGATTGGCGGCGATGCTGGTGGCGGCAGTGGGATCGGCAACCGCCGCGATCAGGGCTTGCTGCATGGCGCTGATGGTCGGCCGTCCGCTCGCCGAGAGCGCCGGCAAGGCAATCCCGAGGCCACGGCAAATCTCGCACAGTTGATAGAAATTCTCGCGCGCATCGCCTTGCAGATCGGTGCTGCGCTGCAGGGTGGCGCGCAGCAGATGCGCCAGGTTGTCGCAACGCTCGGCATAGCGCCCCATCCAGAACAGGTTTTCTCCCGCATGCGATGAGATGTCGACGGTGCTGCGGATAGTGTCTAGCGAGATGTGCAGGGCGCGCTGCCGGCCATCCTGGTTTTCAGGCGGCGCAGTTGCCCCATCGACGGCTTCCGGCCGCATCTGCCCCAGCACCCAGACATCCTTGCTGGCGCCGCCCTGCTGCATCGAAACGATATCCTTGCGCTGGCGCGGCGCCACCCGCGTCAGGCCGCCCGGCATCACGTGATAGCTGCCGTCGGCGGCCGCCACCACGAACACGCGCAGGCTGACGGCGCGGCTCATCAAGCGATACTCGCCGCTGCGCGACAAGACCGGCGCCTGCGACAAGCGCACCCATTCCTGCGCCACATAGGCGTGCGGCTGAGCCAGCAGGCTGTCGATCACGCGCTGGCGCGACTGTGCGTTCAGGCTGTGGCCGTAGACCGGCTGCATGCGCATCGAAGGGAAGGCCGGCATGATCACCAGCTGTTCGAGATTGGCCAGCGTATATTCCAGCGCCGGCTTTTCGCCGCACCACCAGGACGCCACCGCCGGCAAGGCCAGCGGCTGGCCCAGCAAGCGCTGGCAGATGGCCGGCAGAAAGCCGTGCAAGGCGCCCGATTCCAGCACGCCGCTGCCGAGCGAATTGGCGATCAGCACATTGCCCAGGCGCGCCGCCTGCACCAGGCCCGGAATGCCCAGCGCGGAATCGGCGCGCAGTTCGAGCGGATCGCAATAATCGTCGTCCAGCCGGCGCAGGATCGCATGCACCCGGCGCAAGCCGCTCAGAGTCTTCAGGTAGACCATGTCGCCGCGCACCATCAGGTCCGCCCCTTCCACCAGCGGGAAGCCCAGCGTATGCGCCAGGAAGGCGTGCTCCGAATAGGTTTCGTTATACGGCCCCGGCGTCAGCAGCACCACCAGCGGCGGTTCGCCGCCCGCCGGCGCCAGTTCGCTCAGGCTGTTGTGCAGGGTATGGAAAAATTTCAGCAGCGACTGCACATGCATGTCGCGCACCGTGTCCGGCATCGCGCGCGACATGATCTGGCGGTTTTGCAGAGCATAGCCGGCGCCCGAGGGGCCCTGGGTGCGGTCCGACATGACCCACCAGTGGCCATCCGGCGAACGCGCCAGGTCGATCGCATACAGGTGCAGATGGACGCCGCCTGGCGGCTCGATGCCGCGGCAGGGCCAGAGATAGCCGTGCTGGCCGAACACCAGCGCCGGCGGCAGCAAACCTTCCGACAGCAGCGACTGCGGCCCGTAGAGATCGGCCAGCACCGCGTTGAGCAGCTTGGCGCGCTGGGTGACGGCGGCGGACAGGGTCTGCCATTCTTCGGCGGAAATGATCTGCGGCAACAGGTCCAGTTCCCAGGGCCGGTTGGCGCCTTGCGGATCGGCGTACACATTGTAGGTCACGCCGTCGGCGGCGATGGCTTCGCGCACCTCGCGCGCGCGGCGCCGCAGCACCTCCGGAGAAAGGTCTTCCAGCTGGTCGATCAGGGTGCGCCAGTGCGGCCGCAGGCGGCCGCCTGCCTCAAGCATTTCGTCGTAACGATCGGCCTCAGCAGGATAACTCTCGAGTAAACGCCGGTACATGGTTGATCGCTTGCGTCACTTGTAGTGGTTAAAGACAACCTGCTGCAGCGCAGGAAAAAGCGGCGGGCAACTTTGCACAAGTTGCCCTACAGCTTTTCCTGCCACCGACCGGCGAGGTTGGTCAGAAGTGACGTAAGTCTAACGTAAATGGGAACTCGACGGACGCTATTGCTGG
This sequence comes from Collimonas sp. GW821-FHT02H07, assembly GCF_059421505.1. Lineage (NCBI taxonomy): Bacteria > Pseudomonadati > Pseudomonadota > Betaproteobacteria > Burkholderiales > Oxalobacteraceae > Collimonas > Collimonas sp. GW821-FHT02H07. Next base: position 191,166 of record NZ_JBWKVC010000008.1, on the reverse strand, counting down.
CTTCACCTGCATCGTTCCCGGCGTGTGATTAAGGCGGAAATAGCGTCCCAGGCGGCGGCTTTCCGCCTCGAACGCATTGACCGGGAAGGTGTCGTAGCTGCGTCCGCCCGGATGCACCACGTGATACTGGCAACCGCCCAGGCTGCGGCCGTTCCAGGTATCGACCAGGTCGAAGGTCAGCGGCGAATCGATGCCGATGGTCGGATGCAGCGCCGACGGCGGCTGCCAGGCGCGGTAGCGGATGCCGCTGACGAACTCGCCGACGCGGCCGGTCGGCTGCAGCGGCACGGCGACGCCGTTGCAGGTGAGGACGTAGCGATCCGGCGCCATGCCGCTCACCTTGACCTGCACCCGCTCCAGCGAGGAATCGACGTAGCGGGCATTGCCGCCGGAACGGTTTTCCTCGCCCAGCACGTGCCAAGGCTCCAGCGCCGTGCGCAACTCCAGCGCAATGCCGTTGACCGCGTAGTCGCCGATTTTCGGAAAGCGGAACTCGAAGTGGGAGGCGAACCATTCCGCCTTGAAGGCATAGCCGGCCTGCTGCAGATCGTCGATGACGTCGCCGAAATCCTGCCAGATGAAATGCGGCAGCAGGAAACGGTCGTGCAGCTCGGTGCCCCAGCGCACCAGGCGCGGCGGCTTGTACGGCGTCTTCCAGAAACGCGCCACCAGCGCCCGCAGCAGCAGTTGCTGGGTCAGGCTCATGCGCGCATGCGGCGGCATTTCGAAGGCGCGCAATTCCAGCAGGCCGAGCCGGCCGGTGCTGCTGTCCGGCGAATACAATTTATCGATGCAGAATTCGGCGCGATGTGTGTTGCCGGTGACGTCGATCAACAGATTGCGCAGCAGGCGGTCCACCAGCCATGGCGCGCAGTTATCCTTGGCCAGCTGCTTTTCCATTTCGGCGAAAGCCAGTTCCAGTTCCACCACCGAATCGTTGCGCGCTTCATCGACCCGCGGCGCCTGCGAGGTGGGGCCGATGAACATGCCCGAGAACAGGTAGGACAGCGCCGGATGGTTGTTCCAGTAGCTGATCAGGCTGCGCAGCAGGTCGGGACGGCGCAGGAACGGCGAATCGCCGGTAGTCGCCCCGCCCAGCACCAGGTGATTGCCGCCGCCGGTGCCGGAATGGTGGCCGTCGAGCATGAATTTCTCGGTGGTCAGGCGGGTCTCGCGCGCCACCTCGTACAGATAGCTGGTGTTGGCCACCAGCTCGCTCCAGCTGTGCATGGGCTGGACGTTGACTTCGATCACGCCCGGATCCGGCGTCACGCTGAATTTCTTCAGGCGCGGGTCGTTGGGCGGCTCGTAGCCTTCCAGCAGCATCGGCTGCTGCAGGGTTTCGGCGGTAGCTTCGATCGCCGCCACCAGCTCCAGGTAATCTTCCAGGCGCGCCAGCGGCGGCATGAACAGATACAGCACGCCGTTGCGCACTTCGGCGCACAAGGCGGTGCGCGTGATCTGGTCGGCCGATTCCAGGGGCGCCGGTATGCTGGTGAGCTTGGCTGCAAGATTCGGATCGCTGCTGAACGCCGTGCTGTATTTCGGCGCATCGCTTGCTGCCGCTGCACTCTTGGCACTAGTGGTCGGCGCCAGCTTGTCGCGCTGCTGGTGCGCTACCGGCAGCGGCTGGAACTGCTGGGTCGGATCGGGCTGATGCACATAGGGATAATCGCCAGCCTTGACCCACGGCTGCGAATCGAGCGGCAGGCGATAGCCGAGCGGCGAATCGCCGGGCAGCAGATAGCAGTGGTCGCCGCGCAGGTACCAGTTGCCGCTTTTCCAGCTGCGCTCGTCGGCGCTGCGCGCCAGCGGCAGGACATAGCCGGCGACCTTGCGCAGGCCCTGCGAAAACACCCGCGCCAGGCGTGCCCGTTCCTGCTTGTCGTCCAGCCGCGAATCGGAAGGATCGACATTGATCGCCAGGCGCCGTTCGCGCCACAGGTAGTAGTAGATGTCTTCATAGGCGGCGAAGACGTTTTGCCGTTCCAGCGTCAGCCGCGCGGCGACGCTGTGCAGGAAACGCTCGGCGACGCCGTCGTCGGTCGCCTGCTTTTTTGTTTCATCGGCGATCAGCCCGGGCGTGTGCCAGATCGGTTCGCCGTCGCGGCGCCAGTAGCAGTTCAGCGACCAGCGCGGCAGCTGTTCGCCCGGATACCATTTTCCCTGGCCGAAATGCGGCAATCCCTGCGCTGCATATTGCTGGCGCAGACGGTGATACAGCTGCGCCGCCAGCGGCTTCTTGCCCGGTCCCATGGCGGCGGTGTTCCACTCGTCGCCCTCGGGATCGTCGAGCGCCACGAAGGTCGGTTCGCCGCCCATGGTCAGGCGCACGTCCAGCGCATCGAGGTCATCGTCGATGGCATGGCCGAGTTCTTCGATCTGCTCCCATTGCTGCTCGCTGTAAGGCTTGGTGACGCGCGGCGATTCCCAGATGCGGGTGACGCTCATCGCGTGGCCGAATTCCACTTCGCTCGGTTCCACCATGCCGCTCACCGGCGCCGCCGACGACGGCTCCGGCGTGCACGACAGCGGGATGTGGCCTTCGCCGGCCAGCAAGCCGGAAGTCGGATCGAGGCCGATCCAGCCGGCGCCCGGCAGATACACTTCGCACCAGGCATGCAGATCGATGAAATCGACCTCGGTTCCGGAGGGACCATCCAGCGATTTCTGGTCCGCCGTGAGCTGGATCAGGTAGCCGGAAACGAAGCGCGCCGCCAGGCCCAGGTGGCGCAGGATCTGCACCAGCAGCCAGGAGGAATCGCGGCAGGAGCCGGAGCCCAGGTCCAGCGTCTGTTCCGGCGTCTGCACGCCCGGCTCCATGCGGATGGTATAGCTGATCAGCTGCGCCAGGCTCTGGTTCAGATTGACCAGGAAGTCTTCAGTGCGCGTCTTTTCGCGCGGCACCGTATCCAGGAATTTTTGCAGCTGCGGCGACACCGGCAGTTTCTTGCGGTAGGGCTCCAGCTCGTTGAGCAATTCCGCAGCGTAGGAAAACGGCACTTTCTCGGCATACGGTTCGAGAAAGAAATCGAAGGGATTGAGCACCGACATTTCCGCCACCAGGTCGACCTCGATCTGGAATTCGGTGGTCTTTTCCGGAAACACCAGGCGCGCCAGGTAGTTGGCCTGCGGGTCCTGCTGCCAGTTGATGAAATGCGGCTGCGGCAAGATCCGCAGGGAGTAGCTCAATATCCGGGTACGGCAATGCGGCGCCGGCCGCAGGCGGATGATCTGCGGGCCGAGGCTGATGGCCTTGTCGTAGCGGTAAGTAGTGAGATGGTTGAGTGCAACGTGAATCGACATGGCTATCCTTTGCGACAATCAACAATCAATCAATCGGCCAGCGAAAAAATTCTGCTGCCGGATATTCAACGAACTGAAAAAAAACTTACTGCTCTACGGCTCATGGCTGTGGATGAATTCGCGCAGGCGCGGATAGATTTCATTGTCCCAGCGGCGGCCGTTGAAGACGCCATAATGCCCTACCCCGGTCTGCACATGGTGCAGCTTCATGTACGGCCGTATGCCGCTGCACATGTCCTGCGCCGCCACGGTCTGCCCCACCGCGCAGATGTCATCCTTTTCTCCTTCGACCGTGAACAGCGCGGTGCGGCGGATCGCTGCCGGATCTATGGTACGCCCTAATGCCTGCATTTCACCAAGCGGCAATGCATGATCCTGGAACACGCTTTGCACGGTTTCCAGATAGAACTCCGCCGCCAGGTCCGACATGGCGAAATACTCGGCATAGAAAGTCTTGATGGCATCGGCTTTTTCAGCCTCCCCTTCGACCAGATAGTTGTACAGGTTCTGGAAGGCTTTCAGGTGGCGCTCCAGGTTCATGTTCATGAAGGCCGTCAGCTGCAAAAAACCGGGATAGACCTGGCGCTGGCTGCCGGCATAGCGGACGGGAACGGTGCTCACCAGGTTTTTCTCGAACCAGGCGATAGGCTTGCTTTTCGCCAACTCGTTGACCGCGGTCGGATTGATGCGGGTATCGATCGGACCGGCCATCAGGGTCATGCTGGCCGGCTGCGCCGGATGGTGCTCGGCCGCCATCAGCGAGACCGCCGCCAGCGCCGCCACGGTCGGCTGGCAGACCGCCACCAGGTGCGTGCCGGGGCCGATTTTCTCGATGAAGCGGATCAGGTGGGCGACGTATTCGTCGAAGCCGAAGCGGCCGTCGCTGAGGGCGACATCGCGCGCATTGTGCCAGTCGGTGATGTAGACGTCGTGATCGCGCAACAGGGTTATGACAGTGCCGCGCAGCAAGGTGGCGAAGTGGCCCGACATCGGCGCCACCAGCAGGATCCGCGGTTGTGGAGCCTTGGTTTCCTTGTGGAAACGCAACAAGGTGCAGAACGGCGTCTGGTCGGCTACCTCTTCTTGCACCGAAACTGTGCGGCCGCCGTCTTCCGCGCTGTTTATCCCGAATGCTGGGCGCTGATGCGTCAACCGGGTGCATGCAAACACTTCGCAGGCCGCCGCCAGCTTGCGCAGCGTCAGGCTCTCCGGCCAGCCCGGCCATCCGGCGCCGAACATTGGTGCAGTAGCGCCAGCCAAGATGCGCATGGGGTCGCTGAGGTCCGCATAGCCCTGATATGCCTGGTAAATTTTCGTCATGGGACTACCCTATTATTGGAATGCCGGCATTCCCTTCAGGTGCAATAACCATGCCCAAACGTCTGGCACGGTGCTTGCTCGGTAATTAACAAACGGTTTGCCAATCCAATCCCTTTCGACCTCTACGGAAGAATATTGCCATGCCTAAGACCACCTTGAGCATCACCAGCAAGAACTATTCGTCATGGTCCTTGCGCGGCTGGCTGCTGACCCGATTTTCCGGCCTGGAATTCCAGGAAAACATCATCTCGCCGGACGATCCCGACGCCCGCGCGGAAATCCTGCTGCTGTCGTCGTCGATCCTGGTGCCTTGCCTGTACCACGGCAATATCGTGGTGTGGGATACGCTGGCGATCGGCGAATACCTGCACGAAATCCGCCCCAAGGCCGGCCTGCTGCCGGCGGATCGCGCCGCCCGCGCGCACTGCCGTTCGATCTGCGGCGAAATGCATTCCGGCTTCAGTTCGCTGCGCTCGGCGCTGCCGATGAACATCAAGGCGCGCTTTCCCGACTTCAAGGTGTGGTCGCGCGCCGAGGCCGACATCAAGCGCATCACCACCATCTGGAAACAGTGCCTGGCTACCTACGGCGGCCCCTTCCTGTTCGGCGAACGTTCGATGGCCGACGCCATGTACGCGCCGGTGGCGACCCGCTTCGTCACCTACGACGTCAAGCTCGATTCGGTCTGCAACGCCTATTGCAAGCGCATCATCGCCATGCCGGAGATGCAGGAATGGATCAAGGCGGCCAAGCTGGAGCCGGAAGATATCAATGAACTGGATGTGGAATTCTGAGCTGGGCCTTGATGAATCATGAAAGGAGCGTTCGATGGATACCGAAACGAGCTCGACAAATCTGTTTTCGCATGTCCGCGAAGGCGACACCGAATTCCAGTCCGGCGGCCTACGCGATTTTTTCCTGTACCGCGATCTCGGCATCGCCGCCGCCACCGGCGGCAAGGTGGTGGCGCATCTGGTGAAGGCCAACATGGCGCCGGAAGTCGGCACCGGCTGGCATCGCCATGAAGCGGATTTCCATATCGTCTACATGCTCAAGGGCTGGGCCCGCTTCATGTACGAAGACAAGGAAACCCTGGTCAAGGCCGGCGATTGCGTGCACCAGCGCCCCGGCATCGTGCATTTTTTATTCGACTACTCGGAAGACATGGAGTATCTTGAAATCGTTAGCCCGGCAGCATTCACGTCGATCGACATGCCCGGCCCCTGCGCCGTTCCGGCGCCCAAGCCATGGGCATGAGAGCCGTATGAACGCACTCTGACGAACCAGGCCATGCAGCAGCTTGCACTACCTCTCACCTAAAACAAGACGGAGGCCGCCACCAGACATATGCAAAATTTGCTAAGAGTTGACGCCGCATTGTTGCAAATAAAGCCTGTTCAAGACACGAGACCGCATGTTAATCTTTGAATAAGTTAATGCTTAATCGTCAACCAATAGCGTGCTACAGGCACGCTTCTTGATAGCTACTTGATAGTTCCCGATCAAACCACAGCAAAGCAAGATCATGGCAAATTTTTTCGATGAAATGTATTCCGATGGCAGCTCGTTGGTGCGTCCGCATTACAACGAATTTTCCAATTGGCTCAATGCCCAGACCGCTGAAACCATTGCGCGCAAACGCGCCGAAGCCGATCTGATCTTCCGCCGCGTCGGCATCACCTTCGCGGTCTACGGCAACGATGCCGGCACCGAACGCCTGATCCCCTTCGATATCATTCCGCGCATCATCCATGCCCAGGAATGGGCGCAGCTCGAAGCCGGCCTGATCCAGCGCGTCAAGGCGCTCAACATGTTCATCCACGATATCTACCATGAGCAGAACATCGTCAAGGCGGGCGTGATACCGGCCGAGCAGATCTTCCGCAATGCCCAGTACCGCCCCGAAATGCAAGGCATCTCGGTAGCTTCGGACATCTACGCGCATATCGCCGGGGTCGACATCGTGCGCGCCGGCGAGGGCGAGTTCTATGTGCTGGAAGATAATCTGCGGGTGCCGTCGGGCGTTTCCTACATGCTGGAAAACCGCAAGATGATGATGCGGCTGTTTCCTGAGCTGTTCCTGCGCCACAAGATCGCGCCGGTCGACCACTATCCCGACATGCTGTTGGATAACCTGCGCTCAGTGGCGCCGGTCGGCGTCACCGATCCGACCGTGGTAGTGATGACGCCGGGCATGTACAACTCAGCCTATTTCGAACACGCTTTCCTGGCCCAGCAGATGGGCGTGGAACTGGTCGAAGGACAGGATCTGTTCGTCAACGACAACCACGTCTACATGCGCACCACGCGCGGCCCCAAGCGGGTCGACGTGATTTATCGCCGCATCGACGACGACTACCTCGATCCGCTCGCCTTCCGTCCCGATTCCTCGCTCGGCGTGCCCGGCCTGCTGTCGGTGTACCGCGCCGGCAACGTCACCCTGGCCAACGCCATCGGCACCGGCGTCGCCGACGACAAGTCGGTCTATCCCTTCGTGCCGGACATGGTCAAGTTCTACCTGTCGGAAACGCCTATCCTCAACAATGTGCCGACCTTCCAGTGCCGCAAGAAGGAAGACCTGCAATACACCCTCGACAATCTCAAGGACCTGGTGGTCAAGGAAGTGCACGGCGCCGGCGGCTACGGCATGCTGGTGGGCCCGGCCTCGACCAAGCAGGAAATCGAAGACTTCCGGCAGCGCGTGATCGCCAAGCCGGATGGTTATATCTCCCAGCCGACGCTGGCGCTGTCGGCCTGCCCGACCTATGTCGAATCCGGCATCGCGCCACGCCATCTCGACCTGCGGCCGTTTGTCCTGTCCGGCAAGAACGTCTCCCTGGTGCGCGGCGGCCTGACCCGCGTCGCCCTCAAGGAAGGCTCGCTGGTGGTCAATTCGTCCCAAGGCGGCGGCACCAAAGACACCTGGATTCTGGAGAAATAACATGCTGAGCCGTACCGCTGACCATTTGTTCTGGATGTCCCGCTATACCGAGCGGGCCGAAAACACCGCGCGCATGCTGGATGTGCATGTGCAGACCGGGCTGCTGCCGCAGTCGGTCGAAGATGTCGAAAAGGGCTGGCGCGCCGTGCTCGGCATTTCCGAGCTGACCCAGGCCTACGACAAGAAATACGACGTGCTGACGCAGAAGGACGTGATCGATTTCATGGTGCGCGATCCCAGCAACTCGTCCTCGATCGCCTCCTGCCTGAAGCAGGCGCGCGAGAATGCGCGCGCGGTGCGCGGCGCGCTGACCACGGAAGCCTGGGAAATCCAGAACGCGACCTGGATCAAGATGCAAGGCTATCTGCAGACCAACGCGCTGGAACAGAATCCGGCCGAGTTTTTCGAATGGGTCAAGCATCGCTCGCATCTGTCGCGCGGCGTCACCATCGGCACCATGCTGAAGGACGAGGCTTTCCACTTCATCCGCCTGGGGACTTTCCTGGAGCGCGCCGACAATACCGCGCGCATCATCGATGTCAAATTCCACGGCGCCAAGGAAAGCAGCTACATGAAGGGCCAGAACGGCCACCAGCAAATTCGCCAGCAGCAAAGCCAGGAGCAGGACGCCATCGCCGCCGATCCGCAAATCGATTTCTACTACTGGGCGGCGATCCTGCGCTCGGTGTCTGGCTTCGAGATCTACCGCAAGGTCTATCGCGACGTCATCACGCCGGCGCGCGTGGCCGACCTGCTGATCCTGCGGCCGGACATGCCGCGCTCGCTGCTGTCCTGCATGGAGCAGGTGGTCGGCAATCTCAAGCATGTGCACAACGATATTTCCTCCGATACCGAACGCTTCGCCGGCAAGCTGCATGCCGACCTCAAGTTCAGCACCCTGGATGAAATCCTCGACGCCGGCCTGCATGACTACCTGACCCGCTTCTTCGAGCGCATCTTCGAACTTGGCAATCGCATCAGCCGCGATTTCCTGGTGCCCCTTAATACTTGATGGCCGATTGTTCAACCTGATGTTACTCACCATCCGCCATGAGACCGTCTACCACTACACCGCAGCCCTGACTTACACGATTCAGCAGCTGCGGCTGTGGCCGCGCGCGGAAGCGCAGCAACGTACCCTGGCATGGCATATCAGCAGTTCCGGCAGCCGTCATCCATTCACCGATGCCTTCGGCAACCTGAGCCACATGCTGACCGTCACCAAGCCGCATCACGAAGTGCGCATCATCGCGGAAGGCACGGTGGCGGTGACGCCGTTGCAGGAAGGCCGGCTGCCGCAAGCCGGAGAGTTTTCGCCGCTGGTGTTTACCGTGCCGACGCCGCTGACCCAGCCGACCGCCGCCGTCATGGATTTCGCCTATCGACATCTGCAGGCCGGCGCCAACAGCAGGCAGCTGCTCGACCTGGCGCAGGCGATCTGCAGCGCAGTGGCCTACCAGAGCGGCTCCACCGCCGTCACCAGCAGCGCCGACGACGCCCTGGCGCTGGGCCAGGGCGTGTGCCAGGACCATGCGCACCTGTTCCTGGCGTGCTGTCACACGCTGGGGATTTCCGCCCGCTATGTCTCCGGCTATATCGATCCCGGCAACACCAGCCATGCCGAAAGCCACGCCTGGGTCGACGTCTGGGTAGAGGAAGGCGCATTCGCCGGCTGGATCAGCATCGACGTCACCCACGCCTGCTTCGCCAGCGACAATTATTGTCGATTGGCAATAGGGCGCGACTACGAATCGGCGGCGCCGGTGCGCGGCGTACGCCGCGGCGGCGGCGAAGAAACCATGAGCGTGCAGGTGAATGTTTCCGCATTGCCATCGCAACAATGAGACGGCTCGCCGCCATGCCACAATTTATTGCAAATTCAACCATAAAACCTGCGTCGCGGCGGGGCAGCGGCTGCCGCTTCCTGTAGAATCTCCACTTTGTATTTTTCTTTGACATCATGACTTACTGCGTCGCACTGCGCCTGGACTCCGGTCTGGTTTTCCTCTCCGACTCCCGCACCAATGCCGGAGTGGACCACGTTGCCACCGCGCGCAAGATGAGCGTATTCGAGAACCCGGGCGAGCGCCTGATGGTGTTCATGACCGCGGGCAACCTCTCCATTTCGCAATCGATCAAGCAAGTCATCGGCGAATACGTCAACGCCGCCGGCAAGACCATCTGGACCGTGGCGACCATGTACGAAGCGGCGCAGATCGTCGGTGAAGCGGTGCGCGTGGTGTATGACCGCGAAGCGCAGAAGCTGGAAAAATTCGGCATCGAGTTCAATGTCGGCATCATCTTCGGCGGCCAGATCAAGGGCGAGGCATGCCGCTTGTTCCAGGTCTACGCAGCCGGCAATTTCATCGAATCGCTCAATGAAAACACCTATTTCCAGATCGGCGAGGCGAAGTACGGCAAGCCCATCCTGGACCGCGTGATCACCCCTGCGTCCACCCTCGACCAGGCGGCCAAGTGCGCGCTGATCTCGATGGATTCCACCATGCGCTCCAACATCTCGGTCGGCCTGCCGCTGGACCTGCTGCTGTATGGCCGCGACACGCTGGCGGTGACCCGCTTCGTCACCATCGACGAAAAGAACCAGTATTTCCAGATGATCCATGAAAACTGGGGCAAGCAGCTGACCGCGGTGTTCAACGGCCTCGCCGATCCGGTCTGGAACGCCAATCCCGACACCGTGCCGAACGTGGTGCTGGCCAAGGGTGCGCTCAGCGAAGCGCTGGTGCTGGCGCCGCCCGCGGTCAACGCCAATCCTGCACAGCCGGTGCCGCTGCAAACCCTGGCGCAAGGGCCCGAAGGCAACGAGCAGCCCTGAAGCTTGCCGCAAGCGCGCAGCACATCCATGATTTCAAACAACTGCCTGATTCGTCCTGTCGCCAGCGCCGATCTCGAACGCTGCTACGAGATCGAATCGATTTCCTACGAGGGCGACGAAGCCGCCACGAAAGAAAAGATCGCCACCCGCATCGCCACCTGGCCGCAGGGTTTCATCGTGTATGAAATTGACGGCGTGGTGGCCGGCTTCATCAACGGCGGCGCGGCGTTCCAGGTCGAGATGTCGGACGAGGCATTCAAGGAACTGATCGGGCACGACCCGGATGGGCCGCATGTAGTGATCATGTCGGTGGTGGTGCATCCGGATTTCCAGGGGCGCGGCATCGCCGGGCAACTGATGAAGGAATTCATCGCCCGCATGCGCGCCCTGCGCAAATCCAGCATCCACCTGATGTGCAAAGAGCGCCATGTGGCGCTCTACGAAAACCTCGGCTTCACCTATCTCAATGCTTCAGAGTCCGACCATGGCGGCATGGCCTGGCATGAAATGGCGATGCGGCTGCAATAATGCCCCGTTAGCATCGCCTTCATCTCTCGCTCAGAAGCAGTGTTCCGGCGCCGGGAACGACTTGTCCTTGACCGCCCGCACATACGCCAGCACGGCAGCGTCGATGCTGGTCTGGCCTTCCATGAAATCTTTCACGAAACGCGCCTTGTGACCGGGGAAAACCCCCATCAGATCGTGCATCACCAGCACCTGGCCTGAACAGTCCGGGCCGGCGCCGATGCCGATGGTCGGGATCGTCAGCAGTTCGCTGACTTCCTTGCCCAGCGCCGCCGGAATCGCTTCCAGCACCAGCAGGCTGGCGCCGGCTTCCTGCAGGGCCAGGGCGTCGGCTTTCAGTTGCTCGGCAGCGGCGCTGGTCTTGCCCTGCACTTTATAACCGCCCATCTGGTGCACCGACTGCGGCGTCAGCCCCAGGTGGCCGCATACCGGGATCGCCCGTTCGGTCAGGAAACGCACCGTCGGCGCCAGCCAGGCGCCGCCTTCTATCTTGATCATCTGCGCGCCCGCCTGGATCACCGGTACGGCGTTGGCGAAGGCGCTTTCCGGCGTGGCGTAGGCGCCGAACGGCAGGTCGGCCAGCACCAGCGCCGTGCGATTGCCGCGCGCCACGCTGGCGGTGTGATAAGCGATATCCTGCACCGTCACCGGCAGGGTCGAGTTGTGGCCCTGGCACACCATGCCGAGCGAATCGCCGATCAGCAGGGTCTCGACGCCGCAGCGATCCATCAAGGCTGCAAAGCTGGCGTCGTAACAGGTCAGCATGGTGATCTTTTCACCTTTGTCGCGCAACGCCTGCAAGGCCGGGATGGTCACCGGTTTGCTGCGCGCCGCTGCCGCGTCGCCATCTTGTAAATAAGCTGCCATTGTCATTCTCCACGATTGAAAAATTCACGCCTGCCGCGCATGCTGTCGATACGCGCCAAGAGTAAGCTGAAATCGGCATCGCTGCCGGCTAGGTCCAGATGTTCGTTGTTGACGATCAGCAAGGGCGCATCGTCGTAATGATGAAAGAAGCGGCTGTAGCCTTCGCACAGACGCGTGAGGTATTCCTGGGTGATCGCGGTTTCCATCTCAATGCCGCGCATCCTGATGCGTTCTATCAGGGTTTCCGGCTCGGCCTGCAAGTAGATCACCAGGTCCGGCGTGGCCGCCTGCGGCCGCAGATGATCGTACATCTGCTGGTACAGCTTGAGCTCTTCATCGGCCAGGGTCAAGCTGGCGAAAATGGCATCCTTGGCCAGCAGGAAATCGGCGACCAGGTGATTGCGGCCTTCAAACAAATCGTTCTGCGAAGTCTCGCGCAACTGGTTGATGCGCTGGAACAGGAAAAACATCTGGGTCGACAGCGCGTAACGGGAGGCGTCCCGGTAAAATTTTTCCAGGAAGGGATTGGCCTGCGGCTGTTCCAGCAGGACGCGCGCGCCCAGATGCGCTGCAATCTTGTTGGCCAGCGTGGTCTTGCCGGCACCGATAGGGCCTTCCACTACAATGTATTTATAACTGTCTAGATTCATGTTCAACCGTGAATGGCGCGTGGGCGAAGACAACAGTGTGCCAGAAGCTGCTGCATCCGGCACTAGTGGCTGTTACAGTCCACCAGGCCCGGGAAAGCACGCGCTCTATAGTTTGCGGATACGCTGGTCCGCCACCAGCGGGGCGAACTGATGCGCCGCGCCGTGCTTGGGGATGACGATGAAGGGATCGAGCTGCAATAGCGGGATCAGGACAAAAGCGCGTTGCGTCATGCGCGGATGCGGCACCGTCAGCACATCGTCCTGGATGCTGGACTGGCCGTACAGCAGCAGGTCCAGGTCCAGCGTGCGTGGCGCATTCGGATAGGGGCGCTCACGGCCGAAATCCTGTTCGATCTGCTGCAAGCCTCGCAGCAGGTCATGAGCGCCGAGGCGGGTTTCGATGCGCGCGACAGCGTTGACGTAATCGTCGCCGCCGGCATCCAGCGGCGCCGTGCCGAACAGGCTGGACTGGCCGCCCAGGCTGGTGTGCGGCAGCTTGCCGAGCTGCAGGATGGCGCGCTGCACCTGGCCGGCAGCGTCGCCCAGATTGGCGCCGATGCCGATATAAGCGGTGACCGCAGGGCCAGCCGCATTAGACGTGACCGTCGATGTCATTGGATCAGGCGCCTTGCCCATCGTCGCTGCGGCCGCCCGGATTGACCGGCTTGGCGCCGCTGCGGGAACCGCGCCGGCGCGGACGTTTCTTGGCGGGGGCGGCCTCGGCCGCCACTTTCGGCTTTTGCGCCATCAATGCTTCGCGTTCGTCGCCGTCGCCTTCCATGAAGGCCGTCCACCATTCGCCGATTTCGCCGTCGATTTCGCCGGAGGCGCAACGCAGCAGCAGGAAGTCGTAGCCGGCGCGCAGGCGCAGGTGTTCCAGCATCTTGTATGGAGCCTTGCCGGTGCGCCGCTCAAAGCGCGGCTGCATGGCCCAGATATCGCGCATGTCGGAGGCGATCTTGCGCTGCAGGGCCAGCTTGTCGGTCTGCGCTTCCAGCACATCGTCGGCAGCCAGATGCAGCGCCGGGATCGGGAATTCGCCGGCGGCCTTGTAGGCGCTCCACTTTTCCAGCACCTGGTGCCACAGCAGCGAGGCAAACAGGAAACCCGGGGACACCGGCTTGCCTTGCTGCACGCGGACGTCGGTATTGGCCAGCGCCAGCGTCACGAACTTCTCGCCCAGCGGCTGCTCCAGCACCACGTCCAGCAGCGGCAGCAATCCGTGGTGCAGGCCTTCCTTGCGCAACTGCTGCAGGCAGGCCAGCGCGTGGCCGCTCATCAGCAGTTTCAGCATTTCGTCAAACACCCGTGCCGCCGGCACGTTGTCGATCAGCGCCGCCATTACCGGGATCGGCGCTCGGGTAGCCGGATCGATGCTGAATTTCAGCTTGGCCGCAAAGCGCACGATGCGCAGCATGCGCACCGGATCTTCGCGGTAGCGCGCTTCCGGCTCGCCGATGATGCGCAGGGTCTTGGCGCGGATGTCGGCGATGCCGCCATGGTAATCCAGCACGCTTTCGGTGGCCGGATCGTAGTACATCGCGTTGATGGTGAAATCGCGCCGTACTGCATCTTCATGCTGCTCGCCGAAGGTGTTGTCGCGCAGCACGCGGCCATGCTCGTCTTTGGGCGAACCGTCGGAGGACGCGCCGCGGAAAGTGGTGACCTCGATCAGTTCCTGGCCGAACATCACATGCACGATCTGGAAGCGCTTGCCGATGATGAAGGCGCGCCGGAACAGGCGCTTGACCTGTTCCGGCGTGGCGTTGGTGGCGACGTCGAAATCCTTCGGCTTGACCCCCAGCAGCAGGTCGCGCACGGCGCCGCCGACAATGAAGGCCTTGTAGCCGTTATCCTGCAGCGTCTTGGTGACCCTGACCGCGTTGGGCGACACCAGTTGCGGATTGATGCCGTGCTCTTTCGGGCCGAGTATCAACGGTTGGGTGGGATCTTTTTTCTTTTTCCCGAGGATGGAGCGAATCAGCTTCTTGATCATTGCGCGTCGAATAAATTCAGGATGGGCCAGCCGTGCTCACTTGCGTGGGCTTTCAACAGGGCGTTGGGATTGGTGGCGACCGGGTCGGTCACCAGCTTCATCAAGGGCAGGTCGTTGTGCGAGTCGCTATAAAAATAACTGCGCGGGAAACTGGCCAGCGTCATGTCCATGGTCGCCAGCCAGGCGTGGGTGTGGATCACTTTGCCGGGGCCGTAGGTCGGCGTGTCCGCCAGGCGGCCGGTGATCTCGCCGTCGTCCGTGGTTTCCGGGTCCGAGGCGATCAGGAAATCGACGCCCAGCGCCTTGGCGATCGGCTCGGTGACGAAGCTGTTGGTGGCGGTGACGATCGCCACCAGGTCGCCGGCATCCTGGTGCTTTTGCAATAGCGCGCGGGCCGCCGGCGTGATCGTCGGCAGGATCACTTCCTGCATGAACTGCTGGTGCCAGGCGTCGAGCTGCTTGCGCGGGAACTTGGACAAGGTGCCGAAAGCGAATTCCAGGTACTTGACCGGATCCAGCGTGCCGGCCTGGTACTGGGCGAACCACTCGGCGTTGCTCTTTTCGAAAGCGTCAGGATCGACTGCGCCGATGCGCGCCAGGAACTGCCCCCATTCATAGTCGGAGTCGACGGGCAGCAGCGTATGGTCAAGGTCGAATAAGGCCAGGTTCATAGTGAATGTTTATCTTCGGATTCGAGTTGCAACAAGCTGCGCAGCAAAGGCAGCGTTATGGGACGCTGGGTTTCCAGCGAAAAGCGGTCCAGTTCGTTCAGCATGGCTGTCAAAGACCGCATATCGCGCCGGAAATGCGTAATGAGGTAGGGTAACACGCCGCTCGACAGGTGCAGGCCGCGGACTTGCGCCGCGTGGGTCAGGGCGGCGATTTTTTCTTCGTCGCTGAGGCCGTGCAGCTGGTAGATCAGCCCCCAGCCCAGGCGGGTGCGGAAATCTTCGCGCACGCTCAGCTCGGATGGCGGCAGCTGGCCGCTGGTGACCAGCCAGCCGCCATGCTCGCGGATCTGGTTGAACAGGGCGAAGGCTTCGATCTGGTCGCCGGCCGAGAGCTTGTCGCAATCGTCGATCAGGTAGCCGGGCACATCCGGAGAAAAATTGAAGACGTCGCCGTTGTACTGGCTGCCGCGGATCAGGCGCGCGCCGGTGCTGCTGGCGAGGGCGCGCAGCACATGGCTTTTGCCGGCGCCGGCGCCGCCCCACAGGTAGACAAAACGGTCGCCAGGCGCGGTGAGGTATGCCGCGCTAGGCGCGACCAGACGCTGCAAGAACTGTAAAGCTTCTTGATTTTGCCCGACCACGAAAGTAGCCAGGGTCTGCGGTTCTTCCGCAGTTATGTCCAGCGTTAACTGCCTCATGCTTGTTTCTTCACGATTACTTAAGGTGGCTCGGCAAACCTGCTGTACGATTTTCGAGCCCGTTTTGATTTATTTAATTGCTCAATGTTGATAAAAACTGCTGTCGAGGTAATGCGCCTTCACATGCTTGACCACCACCGACATCACCGCTGAACACGGCAGCGCCAGCAGGATGCCGACAAAGCCGAACAGCTGGCCGAAGGCCATCAGGGCAAAGATCACTACCAGCGGGTGCAAGCCTATGCGCTCGCCGACCAGGCGCGGCGTCAGGATGAAACTCTCCAGCACCTGGCCGATGCCGTACACGATGGCGACGGCAATCAAGCCATGCAGGCCGTCGAATTGCAGCATTGCCGCAATCAGCGCCAGCACCAGTCCCAGACCGAAGCCGACGTAGGGAATAAATACCAGCAAGCCGGTAATAATGCCAACCGGCAATGCCACGTCAAAACCGGCAATCGCCAGCCCGGTCGAATAATAAATCGCCAGAACCAACATTACCAGCAATTGGCCGCGCAAATATTGCGCCAGCAGGCTGTCCACCTCTTGCGTCATGTTGGCAGTCTTGCCCTGCCAGCGGCGCGGCACCAGCTTGCCGACCCGGTCGACGATGGAATGCCAGTCTTGCAACAGATAAAACAACACCACCGGCACCAGCAGGATGGTGGCCAGCCAGCCCAGCACCGCGGTGCCGCCGACCTTGACCGAGGCCAGCACCGAGGCCCAGATCTCATCGCCGCTGGTGGACAGCTGCTTGGTCAGCATCTCCTTGATGCCGGTGCCGTCGAGCCGCACATTGATGCCGAAATCCTGCAGATGCGGGCCGATCAGGCCATCCAGCTTGGTCAGGAAGGTGGGAATCTGGTTTTGCAATAAAGGCAACTCCTTGCGCAATACCGGGATCACGATCAGGATCACCGCCAGGATCGCGAACACCAGCAGCAGGATCACGACCAGCACCGCCAGCGCGCGCGGGAAGGGAAACTTGCCGATGCGCCGGCGCGACAGCCAGTCCACGCCCGGGTTCAGGGCGTAAGCCAGGATCGCGGAGGCGATGAAAGGGGTCAGGATCGGCCCCAAAGCCACC
This sequence comes from Collimonas sp. GW821-FHT02H07, assembly GCF_059421505.1. Lineage (NCBI taxonomy): Bacteria > Pseudomonadati > Pseudomonadota > Betaproteobacteria > Burkholderiales > Oxalobacteraceae > Collimonas > Collimonas sp. GW821-FHT02H07. Next base: position 174,269 of record NZ_JBWKVC010000008.1, on the reverse strand, counting down.
ATCAGCGCCACCAGCAACAGCGCAATTCCTAGCCACAACGCAGTTTGTTTTTGTTCGTCAGTAAAAGAAAATGGCATGGAATCGAGAGTTTGGTGGATCGGTTTGATAAAATACCGCTTTTACCGCGCATTTCATCGCATATACAGCGATGTATATATATAACAGATGCGAGATGCGCGGCCGAATTCCTCTATTTTACCGCCTCTGCCGCCAATCACATCATGACTTCCACTTCAAACGTTTCCAACGTGCCACTCTCTTATCGTGACGCCGGTGTCGATATCGACGCTGGCGATGCCCTGGTCGAGGCCATCAAGCCTTTCGCCAAGCGCACCATGCGTGAAGGGGTGATGGGCGGCATCGGCGGTTTCGGCGCCCTGTTCGAGATCAGCAAGAAATTCAAGGAACCGGTGCTGGTGTCCGGCACCGACGGCGTCGGCACCAAGCTGAAGCTGGCTTTCCACCTGAAGCGCCACGACACGGTTGGCATCGACTTGGTGGCGATGAGCGTCAACGACATCCTGGTGCAAGGCGCCGAGCCATTGTTCTTCCTCGACTACTTCGCCTGCGGCAAGCTGGACGTGCCTAGCGCCACCGATGTCATCAAGGGTATCGCCAAGGGTTGCGAACTGGCGGGCTGCGCCCTGATCGGCGGCGAAACCGCGGAAATGCCGAGCATGTATCCGGACGGCGAATACGACCTGGCGGGCTTCGCCGTCGGCGCCGTGGAAAAATCCAAGCTGATCGACGGCACCAAGATCGTGCCGGGTGACGTCGTGCTGGGCCTGGCGTCGTCGGGCGCGCATTCCAACGGCTACTCGCTGGTGCGCAAGATCATCGAAGTCGCCAAGCCGGACCTGGACGGCGACTTCCACGGCCGCAAGCTGGCCGATGTGCTGATGGAACCGACCCGCATCTACGTCAAGCCGCTGCTGGCGCTGATGGAGTCCATGGAAGTCAAAGGCATGGTGCACATCACCGGCGGCGGCCTGGTGGAAAACATCCCGCGCGTACTGCAAGACAACCTGACCGCCGTCCTGCGCAGCGATGCCTGGACCATGCCGCCGCTGTTCACCTGGCTGCAGCAGCACGGCCAGGTGGCCGACGCTGAAATGCACCGGGTGTTCAACTGCGGCATCGGCATGACCGTGATCGTCGCCAAGGAAAACGCCGCTGCGGCAGTAGCGCAACTGACGGCCGCCGGCGAGACCGTCAACATCATCGGTGAAATCCGCGCCCGCGCCGAAGGCGAAGCGCAAACCATCGTGATCTAAGACCCGCATCCGCAAAAAAAAAGACGGCTTGCTTGCGCGGCCGTCTTTCTTTATTTCCGGCAAAGCCGGAACGCCTTAATCCTCGTAGCGCTTCAAACTGGCTGCCATGCCCTTGTCCAGGTCGGACATGCAACTGACCGTCACTTCCAGATCCCGCAGCAAGCCGTCGCGCACGCCATACACCCAGCTATGGATGGTCAATGGCTGGCCGCGATCCCAGGCGTCCTGGACGATCGTGGTGCGGCAGATATTGGCGACCTGCTCCATCGAATTGAGCTCGCAGAGACGGTCATGGCGCAGGCTTTCCGGCAAGGCTGCGCCCAGGTAGCGCTCATGCTTCTGATGCACGTCCTCGACATGGCGCAGCCAGTTGTCGGCCAGTCCGACGCGGCGCTTGGTCAGCGCCGCATGGACCCCGGAACAGCCGTAATGGCCGACCACGAAGACATGCTTGACCCTCAGCACGTCGACCGCGAACTGCAGCACCGACAGGCAGTTCAAATCGCTGTGTGCGACCACGTTGGCAATATTGCGATGGACGAACAGCTCACCCGGCAACAAGCCCAGCAATTCGTTTGCCGGCACCCTGCTGTCGGAACATCCGATCCAGAAATACTCCGGCGCCTGCTGCGACGCCAGCTTCTTGAAAAACTCCGGATCGCGGGCAGTGATTGCCGCCGCCCACTCACGATTTTTCTGGAACAGATCTTCTCGGGTCAGGGATTGCTTGTTGTTTGCTGTCATCGTTTTCCATTCAATAGAGTTCCGTCTGCGTGGTATTTTGATAATACCGGCACGACATCCTGGGCCTTATTTTATAGAAAACTGGCTTTCTCCATCCGCTTTTATCCAATACCCATTATGCGGATGGAGGCGCCCTAGTGCCATGTCATGCCTGTCTGCCGGTTTATCGCGCCGGCCTTGGCCCGTAGCGCTAGGCGTACCGAGGAGACATAGCGGGGCTATGGCGACGAGGCGCAACGACGCGATACGGGTCAAGGACAAGCGACATGCTGACAGACAGGCATGACACGACACTAAGCCGGCTGGCCTAGCAGCAGGGGCTTGAGGCGGCTGTCGGCCGGCTTGTCGCCGAGCCAGATTTTCAGCAGGGAGTTATAGAAAACCTGGTCGGGCAAGGTTTCCGACACCGACTTGCCGTTGAAGTGAATTTGCGTGCCGACGCCAGGGATCCAGTCGGTGGTCAGCACATCGCCCTTTTTCAATTCAGGGATAGAGGCAAACAGCTCGCCGAATTTCAGCAGCTGGTTGATGATCTTGGCCTTGTCCGCCTTATCCACATTGTTCTGGATGCCGGTCATGAAGGCGCGGCTGAAATCCTCGCTGCTGACGTCGCGCAGCATCACCAGCTCGATGCGGCGCGACCCGCTGGCTGCCATCACATCCGGCACCGTGGTTTTCTTCTCGGTGAGATACAGCGCTGCCGTGTACACCTTGAAAATGACCTTGTAGCGTATGCCGGCGCCATTCAGCTTCAGGTCCTGATTGCCGACCTTGGCAGTCTCGTCGATCTTGACGCCGGCCAGGTCCAGCGCAAATGCCGCCTGCCCCAGCATCAGCCCGGACAGTACGCAGGCGCAAGCCGTTGCACGCTTTAATTGAGCAACTATCATCGTGTCTCCTCCTATGGTTTGTTGTATATGGAGTTTGTATTGATCGCGAATAAAAGAACGATCGTTTTATTATTACCATATACAGAATAGAGAGCAGCGCAAAATTATGCAATAAAGAATTTGTTAATGGCGGCTGTACATGGCGCGCCGCCTGCCGCCGCACTCATAAAAAAAAACCGCCAACCTTGCGGGCTGGCGGTTTTCCTGGAATCAGGATGCTAACTCAAGCGCATCCTCAAGCTCATGTTCACGTTCACTCAAAGAACTCTTTGACCTTGTCTTTCCAGGATTTGCTCTGCGGACTGTGCTTGGCGCCGCCTTCGCTGGTCAGCTGCTCGAATTCCTGCAGCAGCGCTTTCTGGCGGTCGTTCAGCTTGACCGGGGTCTCGACCACGACATGGCAGAACAGGTCGCCGGCATAGCCTGAGCGCACGCCCTTGATGCCCTTGCTGCGCAGGCGGAAGGTCTTGCCTGACTGGGTGCCGTCGGGAATCGTGAAGGAGGCCTTGCCGTTCAGCGTCGGCACTTCGATCTCGCCGCCGAGCGCTGCCTTGGCGAAGGAGATCGGCATTTCGCAATGCAGGTCGTCGCCTTCGCGCTGGAACACCGCGTGCGGCTTGATGTGGATTTCCACATACAGGTCGCCGGTCGGGCCGCCGTTCATGCCTGGCTCGCCGTTGCCGGAGGAGCGGATGCGCATGCCGTCGTCGATGCCGGACGGGATTTTCACTTCCAGCGTCTTGTTGCGCTTGATGCGGCCGGCGCCGGCGCACGATGGGCATGGTTCGGGAATGATCTTGCCGCTGCCGTGGCATTTCGGGCAAGTCTGCTGGATGCTGAAAAAGCCTTGCTGCATGCGTACCTGGCCGTGGCCGCCGCAGGTCGGGCAGGTGATCGGCTCGGTGCCGGCCTTGGCGCCGCTGCCGTGGCAAGGTTCGCACTCATCCCAGGAAGGTACGCGGATGGTGGTGTCGAAACCGTGCGCAGCCTGTTCCAGCGTGATTTCCAGGTTGTAGCGCAGATCGGCGCCGCGATACACCTGCGGTCCGCCGCCGCGGCCGCCGCGACCGCCGCCGCCACCGAAAATGTCGCCGAAGATGTCGCCGAAGGCATCGGCAAAACCACCCGCGCCGCCACCGCCGCCGCCCATGTTGGGATCGACGCCGGCATGGCCGTAGCGGTCGTAGGCATCCCGCTTTTGCGGATCGGACAGCATTTCGTAGGCTTCTTTCGCCTCTTTGAATTTTTCTTCCGCACCTTTGCTATCCGGATTGCGGTCCGGATGGTGCTTCATTGCGAGCTTGCGGTACGCCTTCTTGATTTCATCATCAGTAGCGTTTTTCGCAACACCCAATATTTCGTAAAAATCACGCTTCGCCATCTTTTTGCACCCTGTTGTTTAAGCGAAAACGCCGAACAGGGCATCGCGAGCGATGGCATCTGTCCGGCGCGTCTTCGCGATGGTCACAATCCCGATCCAAAAATCAGACTGGCGAGCCATCGCTGACGAAGACCTTACTTGTCTTTCACTTCCTTGAAGTCGGCGTCAACCACATCGTCTTCCTTCGGCTTGGCTTCCGCACCGGCTGCGCCTGCTTCGGCGCCGCCGGCTGCAGCTTGCTGCGCCTGCATGTCGGCGTACATCTTTTCGCCCAGCTTTTGCGCCGCGGTGGTCAAGGAGGCTGTCTTGTTGTCGATGGCGGCCTTGTCGCTGCCCTTCAATGCTTCTTCCAGTTCCTTGATGGCGGTTTCGATGCTTGCCTTCTCGCCGGCTTCCAGCTTGTCGCCGTATTCAGCCAGGGACTTCTTGGTCGAATGCACCAGCGCGTCGCCCTGGTTGCGGGCTTCGGCGGCTTCCTTCAGGCGCTTGTCTTCTTCGGCATTCGCCTCGGCGTCGCGCACCATCTTCTGGATCTCTTCTTCCGTCAAGCCGGAGTTGGCCTTGATGGTGATCTTGTTTTCCTTGCCGGTTGCCTTGTCCTTGGCGCCGACGTGCAGAATACCGTTGGCGTCGATGTCGAAGGTGACTTCGATCTGCGGCGTGCCGCGTGCTGCCGGCGGGATGCCTTCCAGGTTGAACTCGCCCAGGCCCTTGTTGCCCGCGGCCATCTCGCGCTCGCCCTGGAACACCTTGATGGTCACGGCCGGCTGGTTGTCGTCGGCAGTCGAGAACACTTGGCTGAACTTGGTCGGGATGGTGGTGTTCTTCTGGATCATCTTGGTCATCACGCCGCCCATGGTTTCGATACCCAGCGACAATGGCGTCACGTCCAGCAGCAGCAAGTCCTTGCGGTCGCCCGACAGAACCGAACCCTGGATCGCGGCGCCAACGGCGACAGCTTCATCCGGATTCACGTCCTTGCGCGGATCCTTGCCGAAAAACTCTTTCACCTTTTCCTGCACCTTCGGCATACGGGTCATGCCGCCGACCAGGATGATGTCGTCGATGTCGGAAACCTTGACGCCGGCGTCCTTGATGGCGATGCGGCAAGGCTCGATGGTCTTGGCGATCAGCTCTTCCACCAGCGATTCCAGCTTGGCGCGGGTCATTTTCAGGTTCAGGTGGACCGGTGCGCCATTGGCCATGGCGATGTACGGCTCGTTGATTTCAGTCTGTTGCGAAGACGACAATTCGATCTTGGCGCGCTCGGCCGATGCCTTGATGCGCTGCAGCGCAATCGCGTCCTTGCCCAGGTCGATGCCGTTGATCTTCTTGAACTCGTCCAGGATGTAGTCGATGATGCGCTGGTCGAAGTCTTCGCCGCCGAGGAAAGTATCGCCGTTGGTGGACAGCACTTCGAACTGCTTTTCGCCATCGACATCGGCGATTTCAATGATGGAAACGTCGAAAGTACCGCCGCCCAGGTCATACACGGCAATCTTGCGGTCGCCCTTTTCCGCCTTGTCCAGGCCGAATGCCAGCGCAGCCGCGGTCGGCTCGTTGATGATGCGCTTGACGTCCAGACCCGCGATGCGGCCGGCGTCCTTGGTAGCCTGACGCTGGGCGTCGTTGAAGTAAGCCGGCACGGTGATCACGGCTTCGGTGACTTCTTCGCCGAGGTAGTCTTCAGCGGTCTTCTTCATCTTGCGCAGCACTTCCGCGGCGATTTGTGGCGGCGCCAGCTTCTGCTCGCGTACGCCTACCCATGCATCGCCGTTGTCGGCTTTGATGATCTGGTAAGGCATCAGCGCGATGTCTTTCTGCACTTCTTTTTCGTCGAATTTGCGGCCGATCAGACGCTTGGTGGCGTACAGCGTGTTGGTCGGATTGGTCACAGCCTGGCGCTTGGCAGGAGCGCCGACCAGGATTTCGCCGTCTTCTTGATAAGCGATGATGGATGGCGTGGTGCGCGCGCCTTCCGAGTTTTCGATCACTTTTGGCTGACCGTTTTCAATAACCGAAACGCAAGAATTGGTGGTACCCAAGTCAATGCCGATAATTTTACCCATGGTGTATGTCCTTTACTGAATATCTGATGAATGTTTGGATGGTCTGAATATAGGGAGCGAAGGCGCGCTTTCAAGCGCTAAACTGTTCGCTCCTGGCGTTTTTTTTCTATTTTCCTTGCGCCACGACGACCAGGGCTGGACGCAACAGACGATCGGCAATGGTGTAGCCCTTTTGCAGCACGGTCACCACGGTATTGGCATCCTGCTCCGCAGGCACGGTCGAGATTGCCTGGTGTTTCATCGGATCGAGCTTCTCGCCGACTTCCGGCGAGATTTCCAGCAAACGGTTTCTTTCGAAGGCGGACGACAGCTGCTTGAGCGTCATTTCCACGCCTTCCTTGAGCGATTCCAGCGAAGGGGTTTCGATCTTCAAAGCCATTTCAAGGTGGTCCTTGACCGGCACCAGCGCCTCGGCAAAACCCTCGATCGCAAATTTGTGCGCACGAGCTATATCGTCCTGGGCCCGGCGGCGGATGTTTTCCGACTCGGCCTTGGCGCGCAGGAAAGCGTCCTGCATTTCCGCGATCTTGGCTTGCGCCTCGGACAGCTGGACTTCCAGCGCCGACTCCGGAATCACCGTTGCATCATCGGCAACAGAGTCTTTTTCTGTTTGCGCCGTCTGTACCGGCTCGTTCTGATTTTCCATGTGTTCCATTCAAAAATCTCCAACAATCAATAACTTATTAACCTGTAGCAGTGCAAATGAGGCTATGCCCTTACTTTTTCAAGGGTTAAAAAACCGCTTGCATGAGATATCGGGCAAGAGCGCCTTCAGCAATGGATTCTGGCAACAAATTGAAACAAAATTTACCAGAACCGGGTTTGCTGCAACGCCACATAGGAGCTATGCTGAAAGCGTGGTTCAAGCAAGAACCGGCTCTTCGGAAGAGTCGCCTGCCCCACTAACAAAAAGGGGAATATCGTGAAACTGCCGTTGATTTCCGCACTTCTGATCGTGTACACCTTGCTCGCGGCTGGGATGATCAGCTATTCGCAACTGGTTGCGCTGTACTAGATTTTGCATTCCGCCCAAAGCTTCCGGGTGCTTGCAGAATAAATAATATTTTATTTCTCCGCCCGAAGTTTGGGCGCTCATTATAGTTGCGCCTTGCCGCCGCGGCGCACCGGCACCCTAAATTTCTGCTGCAAACCCGCTGAATTACTGGCTCGCTCCCAGGGCCAGCGCTTGTTTTTTTGATACTTCCGCCTGCCGTTTCACCTCTTCCCGCTCATCCTCGCTCAGATGGGTAGGCCAGCCTATCATCTGCTCTTCGACCACCGTCGCCATGGCGGCAATCCAGCCGGGCGCCTGGTTCAGGCAGGGAATGAAATGGAACTCCTTGCCGCCCGCATGCAGGAAATCCTGCTTGGCCTCGATTGCAATCTCTTCCAAAGTCTCAAGACAATCGCTGGTGAAGCCCGGACACATGACGTCGACCCGCCTGACCCCTTGCCTGGCGAGCGCCTGCAGGGTCGGCGCGGTGTAAGGCTGCAGCCATTCCGCCTTGCCGAAGCGCGACTGGAAGGTGAGCTGGTACTGCTCCGGTCCCAGCCCCAGCTGCTGGGCCAGCAGACGCGCTGTCTTCTGGCATTCGCAGTGGTAGGGATCGCCCAGCAGCAAGGTACGTTTCGGCACGCCATGAAAACTCATGATCAGCTTGTCAGGCGCGCCATGCATGGCCCAATACGCCAGGACCGAATCTTTCAGGGCCTGAATGTAGGCTTCGTGATCGTGATAGTGCTTGATGAAACGCAGTTCCGGCACATTGCGCACTTGCGCATAGTGGGCGAACACGGCGTCGTAGATCGATGCGGTGGTGGTCGCCGAATACTGCGGATAGGCCGGCAGCACCAGGACGCGCTCGCAGCCATCGGCTTTCAGCTGCTCCAGCACCTCGCCTATGGCAGGACTGCCATAGCGCATGGCGTAGGCCACCTGGACCCGATGTCCGCGCTGGCCCAGATAACCGCGCAACAGCGTAGCCTGCTTGCTGGTATGGACTTTCAGCGGCGAACCGTCGTTGCTCCAGATCGAGGCATATTTATGCGCCGACTTGCTGGAACGGAACGGCAGGATCACGCAGTGCAGGATCAGCCACCAGATCGCCCGCGGGATTTCCACCACGCGCGGATCCGACAGGAATTGCTTCAGGTAGCGCCGCACCGCCTTGGTGGTAGGCGCATCCGGCGTACCCAGATTGACCAGCAGCACCGCGGTCTTGCCGGGTTTGCCGCCGTTGCCATGTATGAACGGTGGTTCTTTCAGAAATGCCATGCGGAGATATCCAGGAAAATAAGAGCGGGATCAGAGCGCCAGCAGCTCGCGCGCGTGCTTGCGGGTGGTCGCGGTGATTTCCAGGCCGCCCAGCATGCGGGCGATTTCTTCAATCCGGTTCTTGGCGTCGAGACCATCGATCGCCGACACCGTTTTATTGCCCTGGCTTTGCTTGCTGACCTGGAAGTGCTGGTTGGCCTGGCTGGCGACCTGCGGCAAATGGGTAACGCACAAGACTTGGCGGTCCTGGCCCAGGCGTTTCAGCAAGCGCCCCACCACCTCGGCGACGCCGCCGCCGATGCCGCTGTCGACTTCGTCGAAAATCAGGGTCGGGGTGGCGGTCGAGCTGGAGGTAATCACTGAAATCGCCAGCGCGATACGCGCCAGCTCGCCGCCGGACGCCACCTTGGCCAGCGCCCGCGGCGCTACGCCGGCATGGCCGGCCACCAGGAATTCCACTTGCTCGACGCCGTAGCTGGCCGGCTCGCAGGGGTTCAGCGCCACCGCAAAGCGGCCGCCGCTCATGCTCAAGTCCTGCATCGCCGCCGTCACCGCCGTGCCCAAGGCCAGCGCCGCCTTGGCGCGCGCCTTCGACATCTTTTGCGCCAGCGTCAGATAGGCCGCTTTCAGCTTTTCTTCCTGCGCGCGCATGGCGTCGAGGTCGCTGGCGTCGGCCAGCTGGCGCAACTGGCCGGACAGCGTCTCCAGTTCCTGCGGCAGTTCGTCCGGCGCCAGGCGGAACTTGCGCCCGGCCGAATGGATCGCTTCCATGCGGTCTTCCACCTGGTGCAGGCGCGCCGGATCGAGCTCGACCCGGCTCAGGTAATCATTCAAGGCATACACCGCTTCCTGCAGCTGGATGCGGGCCGGCTCCAGCGCTTCCAGCACCGGCTTGAGGCTGCTGTCGACATCCACCAGCTTGCCGATTTTCTGGTTCAGCGCCGACAGCTGCGACAGCATCGGCGGCGTGTCGTCAGCATCGTTCTCGGAAATCACGTTGAGCGCTTCCTGCGCCCCTTCGATCAGGCTGGCGGCATGCGACAGGCGGCTGTGCTCATTGGTGATTTCATCCCACTCGCCCGGCTTGACCGCCAGCTTTTCCAGCTCTCCCACCTGCCATTCGAGCCGCTCGCGTTCCAGCAGGACGTTCTTGGCATTGGTTTCAAATTCTTCGCGCTGGCGCGCCAGCGAGCGCCAGCTTTTGAAAGCGGCGGCCAACGCCAGCAGATCGTCGGACAAGCCGGCCTGGCCATCCAGCAGCAGCCGTTGCGCATCGTTTTTCAGCAGTGACTGGTGCGCGTGCTGGCCGTGGATATCGACCAGCATTTCGCCCAGCTCGCGCAGCTGGCCGGCAGTGGCGGCAACGCCATTGATGAAGGCTTTCGAGCGGCCGGCGTTATCGATCACGCGGCGCATCAGGATCAGCCCGTCTTCGCTGCCGAATTCATTGCGCTCAAGCCAGGCGATAGCCTCGGTATCGACGCCGGCGGCGCCGTCGGCCAACACGAATTCCGCCGTGACGTCGGCCTTGGCGGCGCCCTCGCGCACCACGCTGGCGTCGCCGCGGCCGCCCAGCGCCAGCGCCAGGGCATCGATCAGGATCGACTTGCCGGCGCCGGTTTCGCCGGTGAATACAGTAAAGCCAGCGGCGAACTCAAGCTCGATGGCATCGACAATGACAAAATCGCGGATGGAAAGTGTGCGCAGCATGGAAGTCTGGGATGGGCTCAAAAATGGATGTCAATATAGCGCGGACCGCCATGGCAGTGGCAAAGTCGCAAGGAAATACAAAATACAGCAACGGCGTGGCTTAACAGCTTACATGATAGCGATTACTTCAGTTGTCCTTCCGCCGACGGGTACTCGTTCCAGTGAAGTTTCTGGCGCAGGGTAGCGTAGTAGCTCCAGCCCGCCGGATGCAAAAAGGTAATGGTGTGCTCGGAGCGCCGGATCAGGATGCGGTCGCCGTGCTGCAGGCTGGCCAGCGACTGCATGTCGAAATTGGCGCTCATGTCGCGGCCGTTGACGATCTCGATCACAATTTCACTGCTGTCCGGGATCACGATCGGCCGGTTCGACAGCGCATGCGGCGCAATCGGCACCAGCACGATGCCGCCCAGCGAAGGATGCAGCAACGGCCCGCCGGCGGACAAGGCATAGGCGGTAGAGCCGGTCGGCGTCGCCACGATCAGGCCGTCGGAGCGCTGGTTGTACATGAAGCGGCCGTCGACTTCGACCATCAGTTCGGCCATGCCGGAACCGGCGCCGCGCGTCACCACCACGTCGTTGAAGGCCAGCGCGCTGAAAATCTGCTGGCCGTCGCGCATCACCGCGCTCTGCAACAGGCTGCGTCGCTCAGACTCGACCTGGCCGTCGAGCATCTCGCCCAGCACCGGCAGCATCCGCTCCAGCGAAATATCGGTAATGAAACCCAGCCGGCCCTGGTTGATGCCGATCAGCGGCACATCATAGGGCGCCAGCTGGCGCGCAATCCCCAGCATGGTGCCGTCGCCGCCGACAATGATGGCAGCGTCGGCCTGCTCGCCGATCTGCTCGGGAGTCATGGCGGCGATACCGGGCAAGGCGACATTCTGCGCCGTCTCCGCCTCCAGCACCACGTGATGGCCGCGCCCTTGCAGGAAATCGACGATTTCGGTCAGCGATTCGGAAATGCCGGCGGCAAAATACTTGCCGACGATCGCAATGGTCTTCGGCACAGGTTCAGCCAAATTCGCTGGAGAAGGTAATTTTATAGGCCACATGCTGGCGATTAGACCATAATTTAGGCTTGCAATGAAGGAGACGCACGTGGCTCTGATGAATAATTCAACACCCTCCCCCCATTCGCAGCCGGGCAAGCCGCAGATCGTCAAAGCGGTTCTGTTCGATCTTGACGATACGCTATGGCCGATCGCGCCGGTGATCGCGCGCGCCGAACAAATCCTGTTCGCGTGGCTGCAGGCCAATGCCGAGGCGGTTACCCGCCAGTTCAGCATCGACAGCCTGCGCCAGCAGCGGCTGCAGCTGGCAGCCACCGATCCGGTGTTCCGCTTCGACCTGTGGAAGCTGCGCCATGCGGCGCTGAGCGCGGCCTTGCGCAGCGTCGGCGAAGATCCGGCCAAGGCGGATGCCGCCATGGCCGTGTTTTCCGAAGCGCGCCATGCGGTGACGCCGTTTGCCGACGTCCAGCCGGTATTGAGCCGGCTGCAGCGCCGCCTGCCGCTGGGTACCGTCTCGAACGGCTTTGCCGATCTTGGGAAAATCGGCCTGGCCGGCCATTTCCAGGCCTCGATCGCGGCCCACAGCTTCGGCAGCGGCAAGCCCGATCCGGCGATTTTCCACGCTTCCTGCGCCGCCCTCAAGGTAGCGCCGCAGGAAGCCCTGTACGTCGGCGACGACCCCATGCTGGACGTGGTCGGCGCCCAGCAGGCCGGCTTGCAGGCGGTGTGGATCAATCGCTTTGAGCGCGCGCTGCCGGACGGCGTCCAGCCGCAAGCCAGCTGCACCAGCCTGGATGAACTGGAGGCATGGCTCGAACAAACGCGATTTGCTGGCTAAAACAGTGTATAAGTGCAGTCATAAGGCGCTGGCATGCAAGCACAGCGCTCGCTAAAATAGACCCATATGCAACTAGATAATCGCGCTCAAACCCTGCTCAAGGCCCTGGTCGAACGGTATATTGCCGACGGCCAGCCGGTCGGCTCGCGCGCCCTGTCCAAGATCTCGGGACTGGAGCTGTCGCCGGCGACCATCCGCAACATCATGGCCGACCTCGAGGAAATGGGCTTCGTCGCCAGTCCCCATACTTCTGCCGGACGGGTGCCGACGCCGCGCGGCTACCGCATGTTCGTCGATACCCTGCTGACGGTCGAGGCCATCGACGAGACCGCGCTCGAATCGAAAATGCAAAACAGCCTGCAGCCCAGCTCGCAGCAGAAAATCATCACCAATGCAGCGCAAGTGTTGTCATCCTTATCGCATTTTGCCGGCGTCGTGCTGAGTCCGCGACGCGAATCGATTTTCCAGCAGATCGAATTCCTGCGGCTGTCGGAAAAACGCATCCTGCTGGTGATCGTCAGCCCCAGCGGCGACGTCCAGAACCGCTTGCTGCTGACCGATGTCGACTACAGTCCGGCGAAACTGGTGCAGGCAGCCAACTATATCAACCAGCATTACGGCGGCCTCAGCCTGGACGACGTCCGCCTGCGCCTGCAAGGCGAATTGCGCAAGCTGCGCGACGACATGACCTGGCTGATGCAGGCCGCGGTGGAAGCCGGCAGCGATGCCATGACCGACAACAGCGACGAAGTGGTGATTTCCGGCGAACGCAATCTGCTCAGCGTGACCGACCTGTCGTCCAACATGGATTCCTTGCGCAAGCTGTTCGACATGTTCGAGCAAAAAACCGGCCTGATGCAGTTGCTCGATATTTCCGGCAAGGCCACCGGCGTGCAGATCTTCATCGGCGGCGAATCGCAGCTGGTGCCGATGGATGAGATGAGCGTGGTGACGGCGCCGTATGAAGTCAACGGCAAGATCGTCGGCACGCTGGGCGTGATCGGGCCGACGCGGATGGCTTATGAACGGGTGATCCCGATCGTGAATATCACCGCCAAGCTGCTGTCGAACGCCCTGAGCCACAGCTGACCCCAAGCGCCGCCGCATGTCGCGCAACGACGCCATCATCGACTATATCCGCGAGCTGCTGGAGCCGTTTGGCGCGATCAGCGCGCGCCGCATGTTCGGCGGTTACGGCATCTATCACGACAGCGTGATGATCGGCCTGGTCGCCGACGGCACCTTGTTTCTCAAGACCGATGAACAGACCCGGCCGCAGTTTGCCGCCGCCGGTTGCCGGCCTTTCGTTACCGAGAGCAAGGGGAAGGCGATTGAGATGAGCTACTGGTCGGCGCCGGAAGACGCCATGGATTCGGCCGACGCCATGACGCCGTGGGCGCGGCTGGCTTATGCGGCGGCAGTGCGCAAGGCTAACGCCAAGCCGGCGCCTAAGGCAGCCAAGACACGTACGCGCTGAGCGGCAGCAAACAAGGGATCAGGCCTTTTTCTTGCGGCAGTCGCGGCAATGGCCGTACAGGGCCAGCGCATGGTCGGCGATTTCAAAGCCATGTTCCTTGGCGACGATTTTCTGGCGCTTTTCAATTTCTTCGTCGTAAAACTCTTCGACCAGGCCGCAATCCAGGCAGACCAGATGGTCGTGGTGCGAGCCTTCGTTGAGTTCGAACACGGCCTTGCCGGTTTCAAAGTGGTTGCGTTGCAACAGGCCTGCTTGCTCAAATTGCGTCAGTACGCGGTACACAGTTGCCAGGCCGACATCAAGATTTTCGCTGAGCAAGATCTTGTAGACGTCTTCAGCGCTCAGGTGCCGCACTTCGCTGTTCTGGAAGATTTCCAGGATTTTCAGGCGTGGCAATGTGGCTTTGAGGCCGCTGGCTTTTAGTTCGGATGGATTGTTCGGCATGTTTTGGTCACAAATGGATGATCTGCTTTATCATATAGCGTTTTAGCACAGTTGCTCAATCAATTGAGATCCTTATGCGAATGTTGCTCTCCCCTGTCCGTACCTCCGCTTTGACCGCTAGCTTTGTCCTGATGGCCGCACTGGCCGGCTGCGCCTCGAAAAATCCCTTGCTGGACAGCCCTGCCGCAACTGCGCCGGGCGACGCTGCCACAGCGACTGCCGCCGCCGACACCAGCGGCGTGCAAACCATCAAGCATCGCCGCTTCCTCGGCGTTTTTTCCCCGTATCGTATAGATATACAACAGGGGAACTTCGTTTCCAAGGAAATGCTGGCCCAAGTTAAAGAAGGCATGACACGCGAACAAGTGCGTTTTGCGCTCGGCACGCCTTTGGTGACCGACATCTTCCACGATGACCGCTGGGACTATGTGTTCCGCCTGCAAAAGGGCAATGGCGAAGTCACCACCAGCCGGGTCAGCGCTTTCTTCAACGGCAACCTGCTGGCGCGCATAGAAGGCGGCAACCTGCCTACCGAGAACGACTACCTGGACCGGATCTCCGGCGGCGCGGCGGAAGCCAAGAAGAGCGTCAAGAATGTCGAAATCGCACCAACCGTGCCTAGCGCGCCTGCCCCTGCCAAAAACTAAGCGCGCATCGAGGGGAAGGCCGGCGTTGCCCTGCAGCCCACAGCTCTCCCCTCAGCCGGCCAAGTTCAAGCAATCAAGATCCACTGTTCAGATCGCCGAATTAACATGACTCAGATGAAAATAGCCGTTGCAGGCGCCTCCGGACGTATGGGACGCATGCTGGTCGAAGCAATCCAGAACGCCGACGACGCCATGCTGGTGGGCGCGCTTGGCGTGCCGGATGCGCCGGAACTGGGCAGCGATGCCGCCGCCTTCCTCGGCAAGCCTGCCGGCGTCCCGATCGAAGCCGACTTGGCCAAGGGCCTGGCGCACGCTGCCTACCTGATCGATTTCACCCGCCCCGAAGGCACGCTGAAGCATCTCGAATACTGCGCCGCCCACGGCATCAAGATGATTATCGGCACCACCGGCTTCGATGAAGCCGGCAAGGCGGCGATCGCGGCAGCGGCAAAAAAGACCGCCATCGTGTTCGCTCCCAACATGAGCGTCGGCGTCAATGTCACCATGAAGCTGCTGGAACTGGCCGCCAAGACCTTTTCCCATGGCTACGATATCGAAATCATCGAAGCGCACCATCGGCACAAGGTCGATGCGCCTTCCGGCACGGCGCTGATGATGGGTGAAGTGATCGCCGCGGCGCAAGGGCGCAAGCTGGACGATGTCGCGGTCTATGCCCGCGAAGGCGTCACCGGCGAACGCGATCCGTCCTCGATAGGCTTTGCCGCGATCCGCGGCGGCGATATCGTCGGCGACCATACGGTGCTGTTTGCCGGCATCGGCGAGCGCATCGAGATCACGCACAAGTCTTCCAGCCGCGTGACCTATGTGCACGGCAGCCTGCGCGCCGCCCGCTTCCTGAGCGACAAAAGCAGCGGCCTGTACGACATGCAAGACGTGCTGGGCTTGCGCTGATTTTCCGTGCCGGTCTGGCAGCTGCCAGGCCGGCTGCTGCACTGCTGTGATGCTGCCGCCGTCACGGCGCTAATCTTCTCGGATCGACGCCATGGATCAATCTCTCGGACTAGCCCGCTACTGGGCGCAAACTGACGCCATCTCCCACTCGGTTGCCTATGTGCTGGTAATCATGTCTGTGGTCAGCTGGTTTTATATCCTGTCGAAAGCCTGGAGTTCGTGGCGCATCCGCCGCAGCGCCGCCGCGCTCGACGATTTCTGGCAGGCGCCGACGCTGGAAGTGGCGATTGCCGGCATCAAGCCTTTCGATTCCGAAAACGTCTTTTCGCCGCTGGCCAGCCAGGCAGCCGACGCCGCCGCCATCAAACCGCCCGCCCCGGGCACTCCGGCGGCTTCCCTGAATGCCGCTTCCGATCCGGGCGAACTGATCACCCGCACCTTGCGCCGTGAAATCAATCGCGTTTCGTCGCGCCTGGAAAGCGGCCTGACCCTGCTGGCGTCGGTAGGCTCGACGGCGCCGTTCGTCGGCCTGTTCGGCACGGTCTGGGGCATTTACCATGCGCTGGAAGCGGTTTCGTCCAGCGGCACCATCCAGATCGACAAAGTCGCCGGTCCAGTGGGCGAAGCGCTGATCATGACCGCCCTCGGCCTGGTGGTGGCGATTCCGGCGGTGCTGGCGTATAACGCCTTTACCCGCGTCAACCGGATTACACTGTCGGAACTGGATGCATTTGCGCATGACCTGCATGCTTACCTGACTACCGGCAGCCGGGTCGGCAAATAATTCAACGCGGCCGGATAACGGCAATCCGACAATCCATTTAACCGATTCGAGGCAAATCATGGCTTTTGGCGGCTTCAACGATAACCAGAACCAGGCGCCGATGGCGGATATCAATATCACGCCTATGGTCGACGTCATGCTGGTGCTGCTGGTGATCTTCATCATCACCGCGCCGCTGTTCACCCACGCCATCAAGGTTGACCTGCCCAGCGCGCAGTCGGCGCCAGCGCCGGAAAAGCCCGAGACCATCTCGCTCTCCATAGACCGCAGCGGCAAGATGTTCTGGAATAACGACCAGGTGAGCGAAAACGAACTGGCCAACCGCATCGTGGCCTCGGCGCAGCAGCAGCCGCAGCCGGAACTGCAATTGCGCGCCGACAAGGATACCCGCTACGAAATCCTGGCGCAGGTGATGTCGCTGGCGCAAAACAACGGCCTGGCCAAGATCGGCTTTGTCACGGTGCCCTCCAAGAACGACGCCGCCAAGTAATCCCTCACTCCGCTTTACACACTGAGATCTGGCCGCCCGGCCAGAGTCCCCTCTGTATCTGTTTGTATCTGCCGCCAGCTGATTGCAGCCGCGCGCTTTGTCCTCGTGCCTGTCATCCCTAGCAATAATTTCCCGCTGGAAACCCAATAATTTGCTTTGAATAGCGCCGGATAGCACTTTTACATGTAACATCATATTTTCATTTGTATCTTTATATATCAACAAACTACAATAACAAATGATAGTAACGAATAATTTCAATCTGACAATTATTTCCGCATTGCCTCGCCACCTTTCTGATCGCCCAAGCATATGACACTGTCCTCTTACAATCACTTGCTAGGGACGACCGGCCATTCCGGATTCATCGGCCTGCCCTTGCTGCTGGCGCTGACGATTGCCGAGTGGGGCGTGTATCTGGTGCCGACCAGCCTGCTGGCCCTGTGGATCAGCGGCGGCAAAGAAACCCGCATCACTTCCCTCAAGGCGGTAGTGACCATGGCGGCGGCCGTACTGGCCAGCAAAGCCGTTGCGCTGCTGTGGGCCGCTACGCAACCGACGGTAGAAGACGGCGGTTATACCTACCAGCCCCAGGGCGAGCATTACCTGAGCCCAAGCGTCACGATTGCCATCATCCTGGCCACCGGCCTGACGCTCTGGACCGCACGGGCCATCAAGATCAAATGGGTCGGCGTGCTGCTGGTAGTGCTGTCGCTCGCCGTCAGCTGGGCCAAGGTCTTTCTCGGCATGCACTATCCGCTGGATATCTTCGGCGCCGGCCTGGTCTCGCTGGCCATGATGCTGGCCATGAATTCGAAGTACGGCAAGATGGCCAGCGACGGCGCCGTCAGATTCATCAACAGCCGCCTGCGAAGCCTGGCATTGCTGTCGGAGCTGTCGCACTTTTTCTCAATCCCGGCGACGCCGCACAAGCCTGGCCATCGCCATGGCCGGCAACGCGTTACCTTGCTTAGCTGCCTGCAGCACTCGCCGCGCGGCTTGTCCTACTACGCCAAACAGATCAAGCTGAGCGCCCGCACGCTGCTGCACTACCGCCAAACCCGGCGCTGGCTAGCCTACTGGAACGCATCGCCGATGCACGCCAGCCTGGCGCAGGCGACGCCGCGGCTGCTGCAGAAAATCTACCGGCCATATCAATCGTTGCGCCTGCGCAGCGAAGAAAGGATGGATCTTCTGGTAAGCCATTACAACTTTATTTTCCGGCAAGACCTTGCCGCCCTGGTGCTGCAAGCGGCAAAATCGCCGCTGCTGCTGGGCAGCTTCAGCGGCAAGTCCGGGGTCGTCTACGAGATCCGGCTGTCGGCGATCGCCACGCTGGACCGGGAAGGCGAACTGGCGCTGGATTTGTGCTGCGACCAAAAGCGCCTGTTCTCGGTTGCCTTTACCTTCCATGGCAGCGAACTGCGCCCGGCCATCGGCATCGGTTGCCTGCAAGGGCCACGCGGCGACGACGCCCAGGAACGCGTGCGCCACGCCACCCGCGACATGTTCGGCATGCGGCCTAAGGGCTTGATGGTGCGCCTGGTCAGGGAAATCGGCCGCGCCTATGGCTGCCGGCAGCTGATCCTGGTGGGAAACCAGAATCGGGTGATGTTCCATCAGGTGCGCGCCGGCCAGGTTTTTGCCGATTATGATGATTTTTGGCAAGAAATTGGCGCAGTGCGCCGCGCCGACGGCGAGTACCAGCTCTGCTGCGACGACATTCCGTCGCCTAACCTGCAGGAAATCCCTTCCCACAAGCGCTCGGAAGCGCGCAAGCGCATCGATCTGACGGAACGCGCGGTACAGGCCGCATTAGGCGGCTTTTCCGGTAAATTCGAGCGCGCCTAGAGCCTCGTGTTCCAGCCACCGGCGTCAAGCGTTGCGTGACGCCACGCGTCCCATGCGCTAAAGCGGCATCCGAACCAGTATAATCATCGGTTCGGGGTCGATGAGGCAATGTTTCGCGGATCGTGAAATACTGCCCCAGCCCAGCAAGTTCCCATTCCGAACCGCACCAATAACGATCAGAAGCGCCCCGCTCGTCCCGGCCTGCATTTCCGCCGACGGCATGGCTGCTGCTGGCGCCGTTTGCGGTGCGGGCGGATAACATTCACTTTTTAGCTCCCGTCATGCAAGAAAAATATAGTTCAACCGACGTCGAAAAATCAGCACAAGACTATTGGCAATCCATAGACGCCTACAAGGCTGTCGAGCATGCCAAGGACAAGAACGGCCAGGATAAAAAGAAGTTCTACGCCTGCTCCATGCTGCCTTACCCATCGGGCAAGCTGCACATGGGCCATGTGCGCAACTACACCATCAACGACGTCATGTACCGCTACCTGCGGATGAACGGCTACAACGTGCTGATGCCGATGGGCTGGGACGCTTTCGGCATGCCGGCGGAAAACGCCGCCATGGCCAACGGCGTGCCGCCGGCGCAATGGACCTATGCCAACATCGCGCACATGAAAAAGCAGTTGCAGGCGATGGGCCTGGCGATCGACTGGTCGCGCGAAATGACCGCCTGCACGCCGGAATACTATAAGTGGAACCAGTGGATGTTCCTGAAGATGCTGGAGCAAGGCATCATCTACAAGAAGACCGGCACCGTGAACTGGGATCCAATCGACCAGACCGTGCTGGCCAACGAGCAGGTGGTCGACGGCCGCGGCTGGCGTTCCGGCGCGCTGATCGAAAAGCGCGAAATCCCGATGTACTACGCCAAGATCACCGATTACGCCGAAGAGTTGCTGGAACACGTGGAAACCAAGCTGCCAGGCTGGCCGGAACGGGTGCGCCTGATGCAGGCCAACTGGATTGGCAAGTCGACCGGGGTGCGCTTCGCCTTTCCCCACAAGATCGAAGAAGACGGCAAGCTGATCCAGGACGGCAAGCTGTGGGTATTCACCACCCGCGCCGACACCATCAAGGGCGTGACTTTCTGCGCGGTGGCGCCGGAACATGCGCTGGCGACCTTCGCCGCCAAGAGCAATCCGGAGCTGGCTGAATTCATCGCCGAATGCAAAAAAGGCAGCGTCATCGAAGCCGACATGGCGACCATGGAAAAGAAAGGCATGCCGACCGGCTTGCACGTGTCGCATCCGCTGACCGGCCAGCTGATCGAAGTCTGGGTCGGCAACTACGTCCTGATCACCTACGGCGACGGCGCCGTGATGGGCGTGCCGGCGCACGACGAGCGCGACTTCGCCTTCGCCCAGAAATATGTATTGCCGATCCGTCCGGTGATCGCGGTGGCAGGCAAGACCTACTCCGATGAAAGCTGGCACGAATGGTATGGCGACAAGGAAAACGGCGTCTGCGTCGATTCCGGCAAGTACGACGGCCTCAACTACCAGCAGGCAGTCGATGCGGTGGCAGCCGACCTGGCGGCGCACGGCCTGGGTGAAAAGAAGATCACCTACCGCCTGCGCGACTGGGGCATCTCGCGCCAGCGTTACTGGGGCACGCCGATCCCGATCATCCACTGCGGCGAATGCGGCGACGTGCCGGTGCCGGAAAAAGACCTGCCGGTGATCCTGCCGGAAGACTGCGTGCCGGACGGCAGCGGCAATCCGCTCAACAAGCATGAAAAATTCCTGCACGTCGACTGCCCCAAATGCGGCAAGCCGGCGCGCCGCGAAACCGACACCATGGACACCTTCGTCGATTCGTCCTGGTATTACATGCGCTATTGCTCGCCCTATCGTAAGGACGGCAACGACACCATGGTCGATTCCCGCAACGATTACTGGATGCCGATGGACCAGTATATCGGCGGCATCGAGCACGCCGTGCTGCATCTGCTGTACGCGCGCTTCTGGACCAAGGTCATGCGCGATTTCGGCCTGATCAAGTTCGACGAGCCGTTCACCAACCTGCTGACGCAAGGCATGGTGCTGAACGAAACCTATTTCCGCGAAGACGCCAGCGGCAAGAAGACCTGGCACAATCCGGAAGACGTCGACCTGACCTTCGACGACAAGGGGCGGCCGCTGACGGCGATCCTGAAATCGGACGGCCAGCCGGTGGAGATCGGCGGCACCGAGAAGATGTCGAAGTCGAAAAACAACGGCATCGATCCGCAAGCCCAGATCGACCAGTACGGCGCCGACACCGCGCGCCTGTTCACCATGTTTGCCTCGCCGCCGGAACAGACCCTGGAGTGGTCGGGCACCGGCGTCGAAGGCGCCAACCGTTTCCTGCGCCGGGTGTGGGCCTTCAGCTATGCACGTGCCGCCAGCATCACGCCTGGCGTCGCCGCCGATTTCGCCAGCCTCAACGATGTCCAGAAAACCTTGCGCCGCGAAGTCCACAAGATCCTGCAGCAGGCTGACCACGACCTCAAGCGCATCCAGTACAACACGGTGGTTTCAGCCTGCATGAAAATGCTGAACACGCTGGAAGCGGCCAAGCTCGACCAGTCGCCGGCCAGCAATGCGGTCCTGACCGAAGGCTTGTCGATTTTCCTGCGCGTGCTCAATCCGGTTGCGCCGCACATCACCCACACCTTGTGGCAAGAGCTCGGCTTTGCCGCGGTATACGGCGACCTGCTCGACGCCAGCTGGCCGGAAGTCGACGCCAAGGCGCTGGAGCAGAGCGAGATCGAATTGATGATCCAGGTGAACGGCAAGCTGCGCGGCAGCATCACCGTCGCCAAGGATGCCGACAAGGCCAGCATCGAGGCGGCGGCGCTGGCCAACGAGAATGTGCAGAAATATCTCGAAGGCGCGCCCAAGAAAATCATCGTGGTGCCTGGAAAACTGGTCAACATCGTCGCCTAGGCGAATGCCGGGGCCGGATCTGCGGATCCGGCCCGAATCTTGAAACAAGGAATGCCTGAATGTCGAATAGAATGCCTCTCAGAATGCCCGCTTCCCGCAACTGGCTGCGCTGGCCTGCCGTGCTGCTGATCACGGCAATGTTGAGCGCCTGCGGATTTCACCTGCGCGGCTCGGCGAACCTGCCCTTCAGTTCGCTGTACATGACTTTCGCTCCTACGTCTCCCCTGGGGATCGAGCTGAAGCGCAATATCGTCGCCAGCGGCAATACCAAGGTGCTGTCGAAACCGGAAGGCGCCGAAGCCACGCTGGGCGTGCTCAGCGAGACCCGCGAGAAAGTCATCCTGACTACCAACAGTTCCGGCCGTCCAAGCGAGTACATGCTGTACTACCGCCTGACTTTCCATGTCACCGACGCGCAAAACAAGGAATTGCTGGCGCCGACGCTGATCACGCTGAAACGCGACATCAGCTACAACTCGTCGCAGGAATTGTCCAAGGACGCCGAAGAAGTGCTGCTCTACCGCGACATGCAATCCGACATGGTGCAGCAGATCCTGCGCCGCCTGGCCGCCATCAAGACGGCGCAGCCGACGCAGCCTGAAGCGGCACCAAAAGCGGCGCCGGCAGCGACGCCGGAGGTAGCGCCTGCAGCTGCTCCAACCGCCGCGCCGGCCAAATAATCAGTGCAAAGGTAAAAGTGCATGCAATTGCGGTTTGACGCGCTCGACGGCCACCTGGGGAAAACCCTGGCTCCCCTGTATGTGATCACCAGCGACGAGCATCTGCTGGCGCTGGAGGCCTCCGACAAGATACGTAAAAGCGCGCGCAGCCACGGCTGCAGCGAGCGCGACGTGCTGGTGGTCGACCGCAGCTTCAAATGGGGCGAGCTGCTGGCCGCCAACCAGTCGCAATCGCTGTTCGGCGATAAAAAGCTGATCGAATTGCGCATCCCCGGCGGCAAGCCGGGCAAAGATGGCGGCCAAGCCTTGCAAAGCTACACCGCCACGCTGAATCCGGACAATGTCACCATCATCAGCCTGCCCAAACTCGACTGGGCGACGCAAAAGGCGGCCTGGGTCGCCAGCCTGCAACAGGCCGCGGTATACATTGATATCCCGCTGGTCGAGCGGGCGCAGCTGCCGAACTGGATCGGCGTCCGCCTGGCGGCGCAGCAGCAAAGCGCGGACCGCCAGTCGCTGGATTTCATCGCCGACCGGGTCGAGGGCAACCTGCTGGCGGCGCACCAGGAGATCCAGAAGCTGGCATTGCTGCATCCGCCCGGCAAGCTCAGCTTCGAACAATGCCACGATGCAGTCCTCAACGTCGCGCGCTATGATGTCTTCAAGCTCAATGAAGCGATGCTGGTGGGCGATACCGCCCGCCTGGTGCGCATGATGGACGGTTTGAAAGGTGAAGGCGAAGCCCTGCCGCTGGTGCTGTGGGCGGTTTCCGAGGAAATCCGCACCTTGCTGAAATTGAAATCGGCCGCCGCCCAGGGGCGTCCTATCCCGGCGCTGCTGAAGGAATATCGCATCTGGGGGCCGCGCGAACGCTTGATGGAGCCGGCACTGCGGCGCTTGAGCCTGGCGACGCTGGAAGCGGCGTTGAAAGATGCGGCGCAGGTCGACAAGATGGTCAAGGGCTTGCGCGCCAAGGCGTTCAGCGGCGATGCCTGGGATGCACTGCTGCAATTGGGCTTGAAAATTGCGCAGAGCAGTTGAGCAAAGCAGTTGAACCAGATCCAAGAATGACAAAGAAGCTAAGAACATAGGCATATGGACATCCAACAATACATGACTGCAGTCGGACAACGCGCCCGCGCCGCATCGCGCGCCATGGCGCGTGCCGACACCGCCGTGAAAAACCGTGCGCTGACCCTGATTGCCGCTGCCATCCGCCGCGATGCCGAACTGCTGCGCGCCGCCAATCAGGCCGATCTGGCGGCCGCCCGCGCCAACGGCCTGGCGCCCGCCATGCTGGACCGGCTGACGCTGTCGGACCAGGCCATCGACACCATGATCGCCGGACTCGAACAGATTGTCTCCTTGCCCGATCCGATCGGCGAAATGTCGGACATGAAGTACCGTCCCAGCGGCATCCAGGTCGGCCAGATGCGGGTGCCGCTGGGCGTCATCGGCATCATCTACGAAGCGCGTCCGAACGTCACGGTAGATGCCGCCGGCCTGTGCATCAAGAGCGGCAACGCCACCATCCTGCGCGGCGGCTCGGAAGCCCATCATTGCAACCAGGCGCTGGCCAGGCTGGTGCAGGAAGGCCTGGCTGGCGCAGGCCTGCCGCCGGATGCGGTGCAGGTGGTCGACACCACCGACCGCGCCGCCGTCGGCGCCCTGATCACCATGCCGCAGTATGTCGACGTCATCGTGCCGCGCGGCGGCAAGGGCTTGATCGCCCGCCTGATCGAAGAAACCACGGTGCCGATGATCAAGCACCTGGACGGCATCTGCCACGTCTACATCGACGACCAGGCGGACCTGGCGAAGGCGGCGGACATCGCCTTCAACGCCAAGTGCCATCGCTACGGCACCTGCAACACCATGGAAACCTTGCTGGTGGCGCGCAGCATCGCGCCGCAGATCCTGCCGCGACTGGCCATTCTGTACCAAGGCAAGCAAGTCGAATTGCGCGCTGACGCCGAGGCGCAGGCCATCCTGCAAGGCTATCCGCAACTGAGCGCGGCCACGGAAGAAGACTGGCGCACCGAATACCTGGCAGCGATCCTGGCGGTGAAGATCGTCGCCGATGTCGATGAAGCCATAGCCCATATCAACACCTACTCGTCGCAGCATACCGACAGCATCGTCACCGAGAATCACTCGCGGGCAATGCGCTTCCTGCGCGAAGTCGATTCCGCCTCGGTGATGATCAATGCCTCGACCCGCTTTGCCGACGGTTTCGAATTCGGCCTGGGCGCCGAAATCGGCATCTCCAACGACAAGCTGCATGCGCGCGGACCGGTCGGCCTCGATGGCCTGACTTCGCTAAAATACGTCGTGTTTGGACATGGTGAAGTGCGCCAGTAGTTGTTAAGACAAGTCCGCGCAAGCACGAAAGGCACGAAAAAACCTTGTTTTGTTTTCGTGCCTTTCCTGTTTTCACGGATCGCCCGACCATCAATGGTAAAAAAGGAAATCGCCCATGCTCTGGATCAAATCGCTGCATATCGTCTTCATCGCCTCCTGGTTTGCCGGCTTGTTTTACCTGCCGCGCATCCTGGTCAACCTGGCGCAGGAAACCAATCCGGCCGCCACGCAGCGGCTGCTGCTGATGGCGCGCAAGCTGTATCGCTTCACGACGATCCTGTCGTTCCCGGCGGTGTTGTTCGGCGCCTGGATGTGGCTGGGCTACGGCATCGGCAAAGGCCCCGGCAACGGCTGGATGCACGCGAAATTATTCCTGGTCATCCTGGTGATCGGCTACCACCATGCCTGCGGCAGCCTGCTGAAGAAGTTTGAAAAAGGCGCGAATACGCGCAGCCATGTGTGGTTGCGCTACTTCAACGAAGTGCCGGTTCTGCTATTGCTGGCCATTGTGATCCTGGTTGTTGTCAAACCGTTCTAACGCTACCCGAGGCCCTGTCATGAGCAAGCTTTGTGAATATTATTTCGCGCCGCATTCGCCTTTCGCCTATCTGGGCCACGCCCGCCTGGTAGCGCTGGCCAAGCAATACAATGTCAAAATCGCATTGAAGCCCTGCGACTTGTCCAAGGTGTTCAACACTTCCGGCGGATTGCCGCTGGCCAAGCGGGCGCCTCAGCGCCAAGCCTACCGCCTGGAAGAGCTGCGGCGCTGGAGCGAATATCTGCAGATTCCTTTGAATCTGCAGCCGACTTTCTTCCCGGTGCAGAGCGACAATGCGGCAAAACTGATCATCGCCACCCAGCTGGCGCATGGAACGGACGCAGCACTGGCGCTGACCGGGGCTATAATGCGGGCAGTCTGGGCGGAACAGCGCAATATTGCCGACGAGGCCACGCTGGCGGCCATCGCCTCGGAACTTGGCCACGATGGCAAGACCTTGCTGAAATCGGCGGAAACCGCCAGCGTGCAGAGCGAGTTCGACCGTTTTACCGACGAAGCGATTTCCGCCAGTATCTTCGGCGCGCCCTGGTATGTGGTCGATGGCGAAGCATTCTGGGGCCAGGACCGGTTGGACTTCGTCGAGCGCGCGTTCGCCAGATAAATTGTTTTGTAGGGTGGGCACATCGTGCACACGCGTGAACTCACTTCACGTACACACCTGTTTCGATGCCGTATTGGCCCGCACTCCGGTGATGACGGTCACGCGTGGGCACGATGTGCCCACCCTACGCAAAATTGTAATACCAACGGATAAAAGGTCCTCCCATGTCACACACATCTACCGATAAGCACTCCTATTTTTGCCCCTGCCCGCGTGGCCTGGAAGCCGCGCTGGCGGAAGAGCTGGAGGAAATCGCCCAGTTCAGCGCCCCTGCGGTCACGCTCAAGGTGCATACCCAGGTGCCCGGCGGCGTGCATTGCTCCGGCTTGCTGAGCGACGCCTGGCGCATCAACCTGCATTCGCGTATCGCCAGCCGTGTGCTGCTGCGCCTGACGCACGGCGCCTACAAGAATGAAAACGATATCTATGACATGACGCTGGAACAGGAATGGGAAAGCTGGTTCCCCGTCAGCCATACCATCCGGGTCGACGTCACCGCCGTCAAATCACCCCTGCGCAGCTTGCAGTTCACCACGCTCAAAATCAAGGACGGCATCTGCGACCGCTTCCGCGATCTGTGCAACGAACGGCCATCGGTCGATACCGGCACGCCGGACATGCGCATCGTCGGCTTCCTCGATGCGCACAATTTCACGCTCTACCTCGATACGTCCGGCGAAGCCTTGTTCAAGCGCGGCTGGCGCGCCGAAACCGGCGATGCGCCGCTGCGCGAAAACCTCGCCGCCGGCCTGCTGCGTACTTCCGGCTGGAAGCCTGGCACGGTATTGTTCGACCCGATGTGCGGCTCCGGCACCATCCTGATCGAGGCGGCCCAGATCCTGGCCGGCATTCCGGCCGGCGCCCGCCGCCGCTTCGCGTTCGAGAAATTCAACGATTTCGAAAGCGAAAAATGGCTGGCCATCAAAGGCAGCTTCAAGCCTCATCCCCTGCCGACCACGCCGACCATTTTCGGCAGCGACATTTCGGGCGACATGGTGCAGATCGCGCTCAACAACCTGCGCAACGCCGGCATCCTGTTCGACGTGCCGGTCAAACAGATCGAGGCGCAGGAAGTCAAGCCGCCTAGCGATGCCGAAGGCGGCATCATGCTGACCAACCCGCCGTATGGCGAGCGGATCGGCGTGCGCGGCGACAGCACCCTGAGCAGCGACGACCTGCTGACCGCCTTCTTCACCGCCTTCAGCACCACGCTCAAGCAACGCTTTGCCGGCTGGAGCATCTTCCTGTTCTCGGCCGACCTCGGCCTGCCCAAGCTGCTGCGCCTGAAAGAAGCGCGCAAGACGCCGTTCTTCAACGGCGCCCTGGAATGCCGCCTGTTCCGCTTCGACATGGTGGCCGGCTTCAACCGGCGCGAAGCGGCCAAGCCCAAGGCTGAATGAGATTGATCCCTGCCTAGGCGGCCCCACCTGGTTAGCAATTCATCATCAAACAAGCGCAATCTTTGCGCTTGTTTCACATCCAGCCTGCCCCTTTTCTGCGAGCAGCAAATTCCCCGCCTCGCCAGAAACTGCCCGATCCTGCTGCCGCCAGCCGATTTCACCCGCTCCGCACAGCAGCATTTCCGCTGCGCATCACGGCCAGCTCTTGCGCCGTATTGCCGGTCAAACATCATTCTGTAGCGCAGCGGCACGCCGCGCTAAAAGCACTTGCATTCCCTGCGCAAGTAGCGAATAATACAAATACGAATTGTTCGCATTTACAGAAAGGACTATTATGAGCCACTCGATACGACGCGAAGCACATCTTGAAAAAGCCCCTGTGTCCAGCATCACGAAGTCCGTTGCATCTGCAGTCACGCGAATCAAGAGCCAGGATCTGTTCAAGCAAATGCGCGAGCTTGAAATCGATCACGGCGGCAGAATTTATAAACTCAGGCTCACCCAGCTGAACAAGTTGATCCTGACTGCTTAAGCAGCTCAACAGGCAGTTTTATCCGCCATAACTTGTGAAGCCCGCCTGCATCATACGGAAGCCAGCCAGTCACTATAGGAGTTACTTGATGGTCTCTGAGAAAATCAATCCGGCTTTCGTGGAGCCCAACGGCGCGCCGGCGCAGCCGGAACTGCTGGTCTCGGCGGTGCTGCACCTGATGTCGCAGTACACGACGAACAGCCAGGAAGCCAGCGCGTGCGTCAAGCTGGCCTCGGTAATCGAGCGGCATTTGAAGGCGCTGGCCGATCTGCCGAACCTGGCGCCGGTGCTGCGCGCTACTTGCCTGCAGTTGTCGGAACAATGGGGCACGGTGGTGGAAAGCACCATGCCGGCGCCGGAAAAATACAACCTGTTCAGCAGGTTGGTCGCCGCAAACCGCTTGTGTTAGAGAAATATCGATAAACCATAAGGCCGCGATGACCTCTTTGTCGGCCGACTTTTATTTTTAATCTGCCTCTCACTATGGCAGTAGGATGCAAAATGATTGTTTGTGTATGCAACAACGTCTCTGATAGAAAGATCCGCCAGGCGGTGGATTCGGGCATGTCTTCCATGGCCGAGCTGCGCGAAAACCTGGGGATTGCCACCTGCTGCGGCAAGTGCCATACCTGCGCCAAAAGCGTATTGCGCGAGTGCCTGGATAACAAGGCGCCTGTAGCCCTTCGTCACGTTCACGCCATGGTGTTCCAGCAAAACATACAAGCCGCTTAATGCCGGATGGGATGAGCGCAGCCATGTCGTCAGCAGCAATCAGTTACCCTGCGCTTGCATGGAAAAAAGTCAGACGCATCGGTCCCCTTGGGACGATCCTGCTGCTCCACGTCGCCTTCTTCTGGGCGCTGGAAAGTGGCCTGATTCACCAGGCTGCGCAAGCGATGCCCAAGGAAATCTTCGCCAGCTTCATCACGCCGGAAAAGGCTCCTGAGCCTACGCCGCCCAAGCCGCAGCCGGCCGCGCCGAAGACCGTCGCCGTAGTAAAGAAAAGCATCACGCCTCCGCGCCCTGCGCCGGTTGTCAACAACACCCCCTCTGAAACCGCGATTTCCGTCCCAGCAGCACCGCCGCAACCATCGCAGCACGAAGAAGCCCCGGCCGCACCGGCGCCAGCTCAGGCGGCAGTCGCAGCACCGGCGCAGCCGCGCACCATTACCTCCGGGGTGGAATACATCCAGCCGCCCGACGTCAAGTATCCGGCGATTTCCAAGCGCATGGGTGAAGAAGGCAAGGCGGTCATCCGCGTCCTGATCAATGACAAGGGCCGCGCGGAGCGGGTCGAGGTGCAGAAATCGTCCGGTTCCGACAGGCTCGACGATGCAGCCAAGCAAGCCGTGATGCGCGCCTTGTTCAAGCCCTATATGGAAGACGGCAAGGCGTTGCCGGTATTCGCCATCGTGCCCATCAATTTTCAGTTATCCAATTAATCAAAGGCCCTGCCTGGCGCAGGGCCGATGCAGCCGCACTTACATCACAGATACAAGGGAGTTCATCATGGAAGCAAGTCCATACGGATTAGAGGCGCTCTGGGGCCAGGGCGATTTCGTCATTAAAGGCGTGGCGGTGCTGCTGGTCGCGATGTCGATCGCATCGTGGTACGTGATACTGACCAAGGCGTTGCAGATCCTGCGCTTCCAGCGCGCCGCGCATGCCGCCGGCCACCAGTTCTGGGATACCACCAGCTTGCCGGAAGGGATCGCCACGCTGGGCACCGAGAATCCGTTTGCCGAAGTAGCGCAGGCCGGCGTATCTTCGATGCGGCATCACGCCGCGCACAAAGGCCATTTGCACGACCAGCTGTCAGTCAGCGACTGGGTCACGCTGTCGCTGCGCCAGGCGATCGACGAAGTCTCCGGCAAGCTGCAGACCGGCATGGCGGTGCTGGCCTCGGTTGGTTCGACCGCGCCGTTCGTCGGCCTGTTCGGCACCGTCTGGGGCATTTATCACGCGCTGGTGTCGATCGGCACTTCCGGCCAGGCCAGCATCGACAAGGTTGCCGGTCCGGTCGGCGAAGCGCTGATCATGACCGCGCTCGGACTGGCGGTGGCGATTCCGGCGACCTTCGGCTATAACGCCCTGGTGCGCGGCAACAAGACGATTATCGCCAAACTGAACAAGTTCGGCTTCGACCTGCATGCGCTGTTTGTCACCGGTTCCCGCTCCAGCAGCGAAGTGGACAACCACAGCGGTTCAGGCAATGGCGCCAAGCTGGTCGCCGTGAAAGGCGCATGATGGGCATGGGTTCCCTGTCCGATTCGGACGACGATTTCAATCCGGAGATCAACACCACGCCGCTGGTGGACGTGATGCTGGTGCTGCTGATCATCTTCATCATGACCATCCCGGTGATGAACCACGCGGTGAAGATCGACCTGCCGCGCGCCACCAACCAGCCGGACCAGGTCAAGCCGGAAAGCATCAATCTGTCGATAGCCGCCGACGGCAAGCTGTTCTGGAACGAAGAAGCGGTTGACCGCAATGAACTGGCTGCGCGGATTGCGGCAGCGGCGCAAAAGCAGCCGCAGCCGGAGCTGCATTTGCGCGCGGCGCGCACCGTGCAGTATGAAAAAGTCGCCCAGGTGATGGCCGCTGCCCAGTCCGGCGGCCTCGGGAAAATCGGTTTCGTTACCGAACCCGACGCCAAGTAGGCCGGCCCTGCCCGGCTGCCTGTACCCGATAGAGCCTGCCATGGTTTCATGCGCAGGCTCTATTTACATGGGCCGCTGGCGAGAACCTGCTGACAATCAGGTAGATGCACAAATCACAATGAAAATGATTCGCGCTATCTCATGGTGAAAAAGCTTTTTGCTTGCGCTATCATGGCTGCGATTTCGGTTGAATTTCGGTTAAACACCGCTCCGATCGCGTGAGAAGCCGGCATAAATCCCCCCTGTTATCGCCGCTCCACTCTGCCCCAACACCATAGCGAGGTTCCCATGCAAGGCGAAAAACAAATCATCACGCTGCTCAATGCGCAGCTGACCAACGAACTGACAGCGATCAACCAGTACTTCCTGCACGCCCGCATGTACAAGCACTGGGGCCTGGAAAAGCTCGGCAAGAAAGAATACGAAGAATCGATCGGCGAAATGAAGCACGCCGACAAGCTGATCGACCGCATCCTGATGCTGAACGGCCTGCCGAACCTGCAGGCGCTGCACAAGCTGATGATAGGCGAGTCGACGCCGGAGATGCTGCAATGCGACCTGAAGCTGGAGCAAGGCGCCCAGAAGACCGTCAAGGAAGGCATCGCCGCTTGCGAAAAGGCCGGCGATTATGTGTCGCGCGAATTGTTCGTTGAAATCCTGGAAGACACCGAAGAGCATATCGACTGGCTGGAAACCCAGCTCGACCTGATCGACAAGGTCGGCCTGCAAAACTATCTGCAAAGCCAGATGGACGCCTAAAATACTTGCAGCAAATGCAAAACGGCTTCCGACACAGCGTCGGGAGCCGTTTTTTTTGTCTACGGTGCCGCGGCCAGCAAGCTGCGCACCACGGCAGCCACCGTCAGTTGCGGTCCGGTCAGCTCGACCAGCTTTTTCTTGCTGGTCTGGCCGTGGGTGATGTTGATGCGGCTACGCGGCAGGTCCAGCAGCTCCGCCAGGAAACGGATCAGGGCTTCATTCGCCTTGCCTTCAATCGGCTGCGCCTGCAGGCGCAGCTTGAGCACGTCTTCCAGCGGACCGATTACCTGGCTTTTCTTGGCATTCGGCGTCACCTGCAGCGCCAGGCGCACGCCGCCGGCCATCGGCGAGCACCAGGCAGCATCCTGCCCGGCAGGCGTGCCAGCGCCGGCGCTGCGGCTCATGCCACTATCGAAATCAGATAAATCACCAGCTGATGCACCACCCTCAAGAGTATCAGTGCCGCCAGCGGCGACAGATCGACGCTGCCGACCAGCGGGATAATCCGGCGCAAGGGACGCAGCAGCGGTTCATTCAGGGCCCGCACGAACGGCGCCAGCGGCGCATGCGGATTCACCCAGCTGAAAACCGCTTCGATGATCAGCAATGCAATCAAGCCGTAGAAGACCCACTGGAAAAACAGCAATGCCGACAGACTGAAGATCAGGGAGGCATTGAACGCCGAGCGTACGCCCAGTTCCAGCAGGATGCAGGCGACAGCCACCAGCACCGCGCCGATCAGGCTGGCCCAGTCGTAGCCGCCGACTCCCGGCAGCAGCCGGCGCAACGGCTTTACCGCCCAGTCAGACAGCGTAAAGATGAATTGCGCAAGCTGCTGCGGAGGGCGCACGCGCACCGCCTGAATCCAGAAGCGCAGCAACAGGACGCCGCCGAGGACGCTGGCGATGGTTTCGATAATCAAGCTAAAGATATTCTGCAACACGACGTGTTTCCTTTTCCAGATGATGCAATGATTTTGACTTGCCGGCGGCAGCGCGGGCTGGACCACCCAGCCAATATACTAGAACTCATTTGATAAATCTTGGCGATGTGCGTTCTCCGGAACGGTGGAAGCAGGAGAGATAGTTTGCAATCGGGAAGAAAGAATGCCGCGGCTCAGGAGGAAGAATACTTGCTATGGCGGCCCCGGTCGCGATCGTGGCTTGCTGAAGACCAAACGGGTCCTCAATACTTGCGCGCACCCGCAAAAATAAAAACCCGCTGGACAGCGCTAGGCTGTGCAGCGGGCGATGCATCCGGGTTTAATCAGATGCGCTGGCAAACCCTGATTACGGGCGTGTGCCAGTTGGGAATGGCCAAGCTGCTGCCGGGTTCAGCACCGTTGTTGCTGCTGCTGGCGCTGCTGCCGGCTTGGCTGCTGGCTTCTTGGCTGCAGGTTTCGCTGCGGCCTTTTTAACAGCTGGCTTAGCTGCAGCTGGTTTCGCTGCTGCTTTAGCTACCGGCTTTTTTGCTGCTGGCTTAGCCGCGACTTTCTTAACTGCCGGCTTTTTGGCCGCTGGTTTCGCTGCTGCTTTAGCTACCGGTTTTGCTGCTGCTTTCTTAGCTACTGGCTTTTTGGCCGCGACAGCTTTCTTGGCAACCGGCTTCTTGGCTGCTGGCTTTGCTGCTGCTTTCTTAGCTACTGGCTTTTTGGCCGCGACAGCTTTCTTGGCAACTGGCTTCTTAGCTGCTGGTTTTGCTGCTGCTTTCTTGGCTACTGGCTTTTTGGCCGCGACAGCTTTCTTAGCAACTGGCTTCTTGGCCGCTGCTGGTTTTGCTGCTGCTTTCTTAGCTACTGGCTTTTTGGCCGCGACAGCTTTCTTAGCAACTGGCTTCTTAGCTGCTGGTTTTGCTGCTGCTTTCGCTGCAGGCTTGGCTGCTGCTTTCTTAGCTACTGGCTTTTTGGCCGCGACAGCTTTCTTAGCAACTGGTTTCTTAGCTGCTGGTTTTGCTGCTGCCTTAGCTGCTACTGGCTTCTTAGCCGGAGCTGCCTTCTTCGCAGCGGGTTTCTTCGCTGCGGCTTTCTTTGTTGCTGTTGCCATTTTGTTTCTCCTTC
Organism: Collimonas sp. GW821-FHT02H07; assembly: GCF_059421505.1. Taxonomy (NCBI): domain Bacteria; kingdom Pseudomonadati; phylum Pseudomonadota; class Betaproteobacteria; order Burkholderiales; family Oxalobacteraceae; genus Collimonas; species Collimonas sp. GW821-FHT02H07. Next base: position 140,926 of record NZ_JBWKVC010000008.1, on the reverse strand, counting down.
ACGTGATGGAAAAAATCAAGCTCCAAGTTGGAAACCCGACGAACCCATCGCGATGGGAACGGCGGATTATTCATCGGCGCAATCAACTCTGCTTGCGCTAATGAATTCGGCACCAGCTGAACTGCTCCATCCCCTCATTGATGCAGCACTTCAGCCATTATCGGCTAGGGTCTTTTCGCCAGTTCCAAGACTGGGGAGAAGATCTTCGCAACACCTGTCGGCGGCGATCCCTAACCAAAAAAACGCCAGCGGCTAGGCCGGCGTCGGAATTCTGTTACAAAAATTTTTAGATTTTTCCAAAGAAAACGCCGCCAAACCCGATTGAATCGGGGTAAGCGGCGACAACAGATAAGTACGTTTCTGTCTTTGGTTGTTCATTAAGTTTGGAAATCACCTTTCAGTTTGCAGACTTTTTTATGTACTAAGCGCTGCAGGTCTCCTCACCTCATCCATCCACTGCTATTAATTCTTGTCCGAGATCTGAAGCCTTTATTCCCAGTTCAGTGCACCGCCGGTTTGATATTCGATTACGCGAGTCTCAAAAAAGTTGCGTTCTTTTTTCAGATCGATCATCTCACTCATCCAGGGGAAGGGATTTTCTTCCTGAGGGAACATCGGGTCCAGTCCGATCTGTTGCGCGCGGCGATTTGCGATGAACCGCAAATACCCTTTGAACATTGGCGCATTCAAACCGAGCACTCCACGCGGCATTGTATCCTCTGCGTAGCGATATTCCAACTCCACTGCGCTTAAAAACAACGCTTTAATTTCATCGCGGAATTCGGGCGTCCACAAATGCGGGTTTTCCATCTTGATCGTGTTGATCAAATCGATCCCGAAATTGCAGTGCATCGACTCGTCGCGCAGAATGTATTGATACTGCTCGGCGGCGCCCATCATCTTGTTCTGGCGGCCCAGCGCAAGGATCTGCGTGAAGCCGACGTAGAAGAAAAGGCCTTCCATGATGCAGGCAAACACGATCAGCGAGCGCAGCAGTTTCTGATCGTTTTCAGTAGTGCCGGTCTTGAACTCAGGATCGGTCAGCGTATTGATGAAGGGGATCAGGAACTCGTCTTTGTCGCGGATCGATTTGACTTCGTGGTAGGCGTTGAAGATTTCCGCCTCGTCCAGGCCCAGCGATTCCACGATGTACTGGTAGGCATGCGTGTGGATCGCTTCTTCAAACGCCTGGCGCAGCAGGTACTGGCGGCATTCCGGCGCAGTGATGTGGCGGTAGGTGCCAAGCACGATATTGTTGGCCGCCAGCGAGTCGGCGGTGACGAAGAATCCCAGGTTGCGCTTGACCAGACGGCGTTCGTCTTCGGTCAGGCCGTTCGGATTCTTCCACAGCTCGATATCGCGCTGCATGTTGATTTCCTGCGGCATCCAGTGGTTGGCGCAGCCGGCCAGGTACTTGTCCCAAGCCCATTTGTACTTGAACGGCACCAGCTGGTTGACGTCGGTGTGGCCGTTGATGATGCGCTTGTCGGCTGCATTGACGCGATGCGTGGTGTCGACCGCAGGCGCTGCGGCGGCAGTTGCATATCCTTCCATCAATGACGGCTTGAAAGCGGTATCGGACATTTGCGGGCGGCCCGAGGGGATAAACCCTGGCTGCGCCGGCGGGGTACGAGGAGCGGGCGCCGAACTTTTTTCTTCATCCCAGGAGAGCATTCTTTATTCCTTTATCTTTGTAGGGTGGGCACCCGTGCCCACGCGTGACGTCAAATCCGTCACCAGGTTTGTTTCGGTAACGCGTGGGCAAAAAACTTGCCCACCCTACTTTTCATTGTTTCGTTTTATATCTGAACAGTATTACTGGCAAGCTTCGCATTCCTCGAATCCTGGATCGCCGGGACGCATGGTGCATGCCGGGCCATCCAGTTCCTGCGGCGCTGCTTCCACTGCTGCAGTGCCGTAAGTCGCTGCCGCGCCGCCGCTCATGCCGCCGTCTACCGCCACCGCATTCAGAGCGCCGGTTTTCGAAGTCGACTTCTCGGTATGCGTTGCGCCGATGGTACGCAGGTAGTAGGTGGTCTTGAGGCCACGCAACCACGCCAGCTTGTAGGTTTCATCCAGCTTCTTGCCGGATGCGCCTGCCATATAGATATTCAGCGACTGCGCCTGGTCGATCCATTTCTGGCGGCGCGATGCAGCTTCCACCAGCCAGGACGGTTCAACTTCGAAGGCCGTTGCATAGATGTCGCGCAGATCTTGCGGAATGCGGTCGATCTTGGCCAGGCTGCCGTCGAAATACTTGAGGTCGGAGATCATGACTTCATCCCACAGACCGCGCGCTTTCAAGTCGCGCACCAGGTATGCATTGATTTCGGTGAACTCGCCGGACAGGTTCGATTTCACGTACAGGTTCTGGTAAGTCGGTTCGATACATGCCGATACACCGATGATGTTCGAGATCGTCGCTGTCGGCGCAATCGCCACGCAGTTCGAGTTACGCATGCCGAATTCCTTGATGCGGGCACGCAACTGGGTCCAGTCCAGCGCTTCCGACATGTCGGCTTCGAGGTAGCCGCCGCGTTCTTCCGCCAGCAATTTCAGGGAATCCTGCGGCAGGATGCCACGATCCCACAGGGAACCGCGATAGCTGCTGTAACGGCCGCGCTCTTCCGCCAGTTCGGTCGATGCCCAATAGGCGTGGTAGCAGACTGCTTCCATCGAGGTATCGGCAAATTCAACCGCTGCTTTCGAGGCATAAGGCAAGCGCATCATGTGCAAGCAATCCTGGAAACCCATGATGCCGAGACCAACCGGACGGTGCCGCAGGTTGGAATCGCGCGCCTTCTTCACTGCATAATAGTTAATATCGATCACATTATCCAGCATGCGCATCGCAGTATTGATGGTTTTCTGCAATTTGGCATGATCCAGCTGGCCGTCTTTCATGTGCGCCGGCAGGTTGACCGAGCCCAGATTGCAGACCGCGATCTCGGATTCGTTGGTGTTCAGCGTGATCTCGGTGCACAGGTTGGAGCTGTGCACCATGCCGACGTGCTGCTGCGGCGAACGGATGTTGCATGGATCCTTGAAGGTAATCCATGGGTGGCCGGTTTCGAACAGCATCGACAGCATCTTGCGCCACAGGTCGAGCGCCTGGATCTTCTTGAACAGACGCAGCTCGCCGCGGGCAGCCTTGGCTTCGTAGCCGGTATAGGCGGCTTCGAAAGCCTTGCCGACCTTGTCATGCAGGTCCGGCGCATCGCTTGGCGAGAACAGGGTCCACTCGCCCTTTTCCATCACGCGCTTCATGAATAGGTCCGGAATCCAGTTGGCGGTGTTCATGTCGTGGGTGCGGCGGCGGTCGTCGCCGGTGTTTTTACGCAGGTCGAGGAATTCCTCGATGTCCATGTGCCAGGTTTCCAGGTAGGCGCAGACCGCGCCCTTGCGCTTGCCGCCCTGGTTGACCGCCACGGCGGTATCGTTGACCACCTTCAGGAACGGCACCACGCCTTGCGACTTGCCGTTGGTGCCCTTGATATGGGCGCCCAGCGAACGCACCGGCGTCCAGTCGTTGCCCAGGCCGCCGGCGTACTTCGCCAGCAGAGCGTTTTCCTTGATGGCTTCGTAGATGCCGTCGAGATCGTCGGCTACCGTCGTCAGGTAGCAGGACGACAGCTGCGAGCGCTGGGTGCCGGAGTTGAACAGGGTCGGCGTCGAGCTCATGAAGTCGAAGCTGGACAGCAGGTTGTAGAACTCGATGGCGCGCGCTTCGCGGTTGACTTCATTCAGCGCCAGGCCCATCGCCACGCGCATGTAGAAAGCCTGCGGCATTTCGATGCGGATATCGCGCACGTGCAGGAAATAGCGGTCATACAGCGTTTGCAGGCCGAGGTAACCGAATTGCAGGTCGCGCTCGGGTTGCAGGGCTTCGCCCAGTACAGCCAGGTCGAACTGGGCCAGCTTGGCATCGAGCAGATCGGCTTCAATACCCTTTTTAATAAACTTCGGGAAATATTCAAGATATTCCGCCGGCGCGTCAGCTTGCGCCACTTCCTTGCCGAACACTTCCTTGCGGATGGTGTGCATCAGCAGACGCGCGGTGACCGTGCTATAGGCAGGGTCCTTTTCCATCAGCGCACGGGCAGCCAGGATCGCCGACTTGTGCAGCTCTTCCACCGGCACGCCGTCGTACAGGTTCTTGACGGTCTCGGCCAGAATGGCTTCTGCGTCGACATGCGTTTCCAGGCCGATGCAGGCAGCGGTAATCAGGTCGCGCACCTGGTTCATGTCCAGCGCGCGGCGCTGGCCATCTTCCGTGACGAACAGTTCGGCGCCGCCAGCCACCGACTTGGCTGCCGGCTGCTGCTGCGAACGCTCTTCCATGCGCTTGGCGCGATACAGCACGTAGGCACGCGCCACATCGTGTTCGCCGGAGCGCATCAGGGACAGTTCGACCTGGTCCTGAATATCTTCGATATGGAAGGTGCCGCCGTTCGGCTGCCGGCGCACCAGGGCGGCGACAACGTTGGAGGTCAGCTGCTCAACCAGTTCGCGCACCCGCGCCGAGGCCGCGCCCTGGCCGCCGTTGACGGCGAGGAAGGCCTTGGTGACGGCGATCGAGATCTTGGATGGCTCAAAGCCGACCACGGCGCCATTGCGCCGGATAATTCTGTAGTCGCCAAAACTGCTGCCTACCTTGACGGGAGAGCCGCTACCGGTTGCTGACGGAACACCAGCAACTTCGGCTGATGATTTAACGGAAATTTCTTGAGTAGATTGCACTGAGCCTCCCGAGACTGTGAAAGCAGACGAACTCATTACGCCTGCTGTTATTAATTAGAACCGTGGAACCGTTGATGGTTCAGATACCGCTGCTTCTTGCTGATTCTTGCTGATTCTTGCTGATTGTTGCTACTTCTTGCTGTTCCCACATCCGTCATTGCGCTGTCGGCGATCTCTCCGCAGGCGCTCATGACTGATGCCCAAAACTGGATAACACGAGAAAATTTAGCGTTAAAAAGGGGTACGCGATGACCAACAATCAATGACCGACAACAAATCCAGAGGCCGCTTAGCAGCCTGTCCGACACCTGCATTCATACTGATATGAGTACAAAAACAAAACACCACAAAGTGGACAGGCCATGCAAAACAAGCCAATGAAGAGATACAAAAAAACACTACATATAGTTTTCTGGATTTGATTTTTACTAATTGTAGTACCTAGCCCCTGCCGATGCAATCCAAAAGTAGGATCTTTTTTATATTCAAAAAGAGACTATTCAATTGACTTTTTTTGCCATGGCAGGAAAGCGCAAAGGCGGCTTGCCGGAGATTTCCGGCACATGCCCGGCTAAGGCTTGCTGGTATTGGGTCCAGTCGAAAAACGGACCCGGGTCGGTCTTTCTGCCCGGCGCGACATGTTCGTGTCCGGCCACTGCGGTCAGCGGATAACGCCATTGCAACGCATGGGTCAGCGCAGCCAGCGCACCATATTGCATCACGGAAAATTCTTCGAAATCGGTCCCTTCCAGCTCGATCCCGATCGAGAAATCATTGCAGCGTTCACGTCCTTCGAAACTGGAAACGCCGGCGTGCCAGGCGCGCTCATTGGCAGACACGAACTGGATCACGCCACCGTCGCGCACAATCAGGAAATGGGAAGAAACCCGCAGCGGCCGCAGCTGTTCAAAATAAGGATGCGCATCATACGCTAAACGGTTGCCGAACAGGTCGGCGATATACGGACCGCCAAACTGTCCGGGCGGCAGACTGATGTTATGGATCACCAGCAGATCGATGACGCTGCCGTCCGGCCGGGCATCGCAGTTAGGCGACGACTGGCGCACCACTTCATCGGGACGGCACCAGCCGTCGGGGCCGACTTCGAAGTAAGGGTGAAGCGTACTCTGCTCCGTCATTGTTACCTTGCCTTAGTCTTGCTCGTGAATCGATAAACGCTGCATGCGGTAACGCAGCTGGCGGAAGCTGATGCCCAGCAGATCGGCCGCCTTGGTCCGGTTAAAGTGCGTGCGCGTCAACGCCCGCCGGATGACATCGCGCTCGATATCGTCCAGGTAGTCCGGCAGCGACGGCGGCAGCTCGGAACCGCTCAGCAACACTGTCGCGGCGGCGGCAACCGGCTCGAAACCGGCTGCTGCGCCGGTAACCGGGCCGGCGCCTGCATCGTCAGGATAGCCCTGATCCGGGCTTTGCGTCTCCAGCGCGCGGCCGTTGCCGCCGCCCTTGAGGCCGAGATCCGCTACTTCAATCACACCGTCGTTGGCAAACGCCAGCGCCCGCTCCAGGATATTTTCCAGCTCGCGCACATTGCCCGGGAAGGCGTAGGCGCATAAAGCTTCCATGGCTGCCGGCGCCAGCGTCACCTGCCCCGCCTGCGGCGCAAACACCGACAAGCGCGCCAGCACTGCGCCGATCAGCAAGCCAAGATCATCCAGGCGTTCGCGCAAGGGCGGCAGTTTTAATTCGATAACATTCAAACGATAGTACAAATCCTGGCGAAATCTACCTGATTCGACGCACTCGGCCAGATTCTGATGGGTGGCGCTGATCAAACGGACGTCCACCGGCTCTTCCACCGTCGCCCCGACCTTGCGCACGCGCCGCTCCTGGATCGCGCGCAACAGCTTGACCTGCATCGCCAGCGGCAGGTCGGCGACCTCATCCAGCAGCAGGGTGCCGCCGTTGGCGGCCTGGAAAAATCCTTCGCGGTCATCGGCGGCGCCGGTGAACGCGCCTTTGCGGTAGCCGAAGAATTCGGCCTCCATCAAGGCTTCCGGAATGGCGCCGCAATTGACCGCGACAAAGGGCTTGTCGGCGCGCGGGCTGAGCGCATGGATATCGCGCGCCGCCAGCTCCTTGCCGCTGCCTGACTCGCCGGTAATCGCCACCGGCGCCATGCTGCGCGCCAGCCGCACAATCTGGGTGCGCAATTCCTGCATGGCGGCGGACTGGCCGATCAGACGCAAGGCGTTGCCGTTGCTGCGAGCCTTGACATCGCCGGACTGACGCTGGTTCTCGGCCGGCTTGCCGATGCGCAGCGCCGATTGCACCATCAGGCGCAGCTGGTCCAGCGCCACCGGCTTCGACAGATAGTCGAAAGCGCCGGCTTTCAAGGCCACCACGGCGTTGTCGGCGCTGCCGTAGGCGGTAATCACGGCGATCGGAATCACCTTGTCGCCGCTGGTGACTTCGCGCACCAGCTCGATGCCGAGGCCGTCCGGCAGCCGCATGTCCGTCAGGATCAGTGCATATTCATTGCTGGCCAGATGGCTGCGCGCAGCGGCCAGGCTGTCGGCGCTGTCGACATCGAGTCCCATCTTGACCAGTGCGATCTCGAGCAGTTCGCGCAGGTGGGCTTCGTCATCGACGACCAGAATACGGGGTGAAGTCATGGCAATGGTCTTTTTTAATAGTTCTAGTCAGCTAATGACAGAGGATCACGGGGAGCAAACGCAATAACAAAACGACCACTCACATGGCTGGAATTCTGTCCTTGAACATCATGCCGGTATTCATAATCGAGTAATGCGCCGTTATTCAAACACAATTCGCGCGCCAAAAACAAGCCCAGTCCGGTGCCCTTGCTGGAGGTGGTGTAAAACGGCTCGAACAGGTGCGCGCGCACCGCCGGCGAAATCGGTTCGCCATCGTCCTGCACATGCAGCTCCAGCCGTCCGGCGACGCTGGACATGATATGCAAACGCATCCCGCCCGGCCGGCCGCTGGCGTAGCGCACCGCATTCGACAGCAGATTGGTCACCACCTCGCGCAAATGCAGCGGATCGAACCAGACGTGGTAGCGGTCCGTCAGGTCGATCTGGAGGGCGATGGCGCCGGGCGCCACCGCGTGCGTCTGCTTGAAATCATTGACGATATCGTGCAGCAGCGGCGCCAGCTGGATCGGTTCCAGCTGGCGCTGCGCCTTGCGCGACAGCTTCAGGATATCCTCGATCATGCGGTCCAGGCGCGCCACGTTGTCTTCGACGATCGTCACCAGCCGCGCTTGCGTCTGGCTGCCCGCCTCCTCAGAGAGCAAGGTGGCGGCATAGGAAATCGAGGCCAGCGGATTGCGCACTTCATGGGCGATGCTGGCGGTCAGGCGGCCCATGGCGGCCAGCTTCAGCTGCTGCGCCTGGTTTTCGATTTCGCTGACATCCTGCAGGAAAATGACGGCGCGATACTCGCTCAGTTCGCGCATCCTGACCGCGGCAAAGCGCACTTTCAGATGCGCCGCCAGCTCGCGTCGCCCGCTCCAGTCAATCGCCGCCGCTTCCTGGCCCAGATCGTCGGTATGCTTGATGGTCACAAATACCGCCTCGCCGACCACCGGCGCGCCGGGCCGCGGCAAATCGCTGACCCTAGATTCCCAGGCAAACAGCGCATCGGTGATCGGCGCCAGCAAGGCATAATCGCTCAGCTTATGGCGCGGCTCGTCGTCCGACATCGGGAACGACAGGCCCAGCATCCTTTCCGCCGCCGGATTGGCCATGATCAGCGTGCCGATCGGATCGACCACCAGCAAGCCGTCGCCCATGTCCTTGATGGCGATGCGGTTGATGTCCATCTGCACCCGCAAATCCCGGCCGCGCTGGGTAGCCAGCTCTTCCTGCTTGATCAGTTTGTGCGCCAGGCGGTTGATCACCAGCACGGCAAAGAAGAAGGCGCCGCCATACAAGCCGGCTTGCACGGTGGAGATATCCGGAGAGGATTGCAGAATCTGGTAACCGCTGTCCGCCAGCAGCACCATGGTCGCGATCGAGACAAAAAACAGCGCTACCAGCAAGGGCGCCAGAATCGCCGCGCCGGCCAGCGGGAACAGATACAGGATCGCCAGGCCGCTTTTGGCGCCGCCGGCGCCTATATACAGAATCGACACCGCGACCAGGTCCACCGAGATCGGCAGCACGATCTGCACTATGTACTGGCGCCGGTGATAGGCCGTCACCAGCGTGAAGAGGACGGCGCACAGCAGATAGGCGCCGCAGGTTTCGGCTCCCGTGAAGAGTTGGGAAAACCATATCTCGCCTTTGCTTTGGCTGCTGACATAGGCAAGCATCACCATGGCAACCACGATCCGCGTCACATTGAAGGTTTGCAGCGTGCGCCAGAAAGTGTCAGGCTTTTCGCTCTGCGAAGTGAGGCTGGAGCTGGTCATGCGCAAATATCCTGTCTCGCGATGAATGTTGAAATTCCGGACTGGCCGCCCTCGGCAGGCGAGCCCGGCCCGGAATGAGCGCAAATGTTCAAGTATTGAGCACGCTAGGAAGAATGCAGGCGGCGATGTTCAGCGCTGCAGAAAGGCGCGCCGGAGGCATCGGCAATCGCTTCCGACGCCGGAAAGTGGATGCCGCAATGGACGCAAGCCACCATCGCCTCAGCCTGCGCCGGTTCATTGGCGGCGGAGGGCGCACCGCCAGAAGATGGGGATCCCGTCGAGGACGAACGATCGCGGCCGAGATTTTTCTGCAGACGCTGCAGCCAGACGATAACGGCCAGCACAATGACAATTAAAATAATGAATTTCATACCAATACCCGATGCAACACAACTTCAAGCACGAAACGGCTCCCTACATACGCCAGTAACAAAATGGCAAACCCGGTCAAGGTAAAACTGAGCGCAGTGCGGCCGCGCCAGCCCTGCCATCGGCGGCCGGCCAGCAACAGGCCGAACAGCGCCCATGACAACATGGTGAAAATGGTCTTGTGATCCCATTTGAAGGCCTTGTTGAACAATTCTTCCGAAAACACCACGCCCGACAGCACGGTCAGCGTCAGCAGGAAAAATCCGAAAGCAATCAGGCGGAACAGCAGTTTTTCCATGGTCAGCAGCGCCGGCAGGCGATCCAGCGCCAGCCCGAACCAGCCGGCCTTGACGCCGCCCGGCCGGGTATGCAGGCGCGATTCCTGCAACACCATCAGCACCGCGTGGAAAGCGGCGATCGTGAGCGTACTGTAAGCCAGGATGGAAATCACGATATGCCACAGGAAAACCGGCGACTTGCCGTTCAGAGGCACCATATTCCCTGGAAACACTGCGGGCAGGACCGCCGCCAGGGCCGCCATCGGCAACACCAGCACCCGCAGGCCGTCAAGGGTGTAGTTGCGGTTTTCAAGCCAATAGGCCGCCACCGACACCCATAAGGTCGCCGACAGCATCATGGAAAAGCCGACCCGCAACTGTTCCGGCCCGACCACGTCGGCCCACAGCACGCCGCCATGCAGCAACCAGGCGGCGGCAACGACAATCGAAATAGTCTGGCGCCGGCTCGACGGCAAAAAGGTGCAGCCTATATATAGCAGCGCCACCAGAACGAAAAGAGATGTTTGCATCGTGTAAGTTTACAACATGTGGCGTCTGCGCGGCGTGCTCAAACAAGGCGAACATGCATGCGGTCGAAGCCCGGCTTCATTTCTTGCAACTTGCACATCGTTTCTCTCCTGCCATTTAATGCACAGACCTTTGCTGCGCCCCTGAATGCTAGGTGTTTGCCCGGCATCAGGTAAAATGGCGGTTTACAAGCATTACTGTGACCTTTTGCAGCGCGCTGGCGCATCAGCTGCGCTAGTTCATATTGACCGATTGCACCTCTTCTGGAAACGCTGCGTACCCATGCTCGACAATCTTACCCAACGCCTCGCCAAAGTCGTCAAAACCATGCGCGGCGAAGCGCGCCTCACCGAAACCAATACCGCGGAAATGCTGCGCGAAGTCCGCCTGGCTTTGCTGGAAGCCGACGTCGCCTTGCCTGCCGTGCGCGAATTTATCGCCAACGTTAAACAAAAGGCGCTGGGCGAAGAGGTAATTGCTTCGCTGACCCCGGGCCAGGCTCTGGTCGGCGTGGTGCAGCGCGAGCTGGCTTCGCTGATGGGCGCCGATCTCGGCCCGGAAGCTTCGCAGCTGAGTTTTGCCACGCAGCCGCCGGCCATTATCCTGATGGCGGGCCTGCAAGGTGCGGGTAAAACCACCACCGTCGGCAAGCTCGCCAAGTATCTGCGTGAACAAAAGAAGAAAAAAGTACTGACTGTTTCCGCCGACGTCTACCGTCCAGCGGCGATCGGCCAGCTGCAAACCGTGACGGCGCAGGTCGGCGCCGATTTCTTTCCGACCGAGATCAGCGACAAGCCGGTGGATATCGCACTGGCCGCGCTGGACTATGCCAAGCGCCACTACCACGACGTCCTGATCATCGACACCGCCGGCCGCCTCGGCATCGACGAAGCGATGATGAAGGAAATCAGCGCGATCCATGCCGCCGTCAAGCCGATCGAAACCCTGTTCGTGGTCGACGCCATGCTCGGCCAGGACGCCATCAATACCGCCAAGGCCTTCAACGACGCCTTGCCGCTGACCGGCATCGTGCTGACCAAGCTGGACGGCGATGCGCGCGGCGGCGCGGCGCTGTCGGTGCGGCATATCACCGGCAAACCGATCAAGTTTGCCGGCACCGCAGAAAAACTGGACGGCCTGGAAGCGTTCGACCCAACCCGCATGGCCAACCGCATCCTCGGCATGGGCGATATCCTGGCGCTGGTCGAAGAAGCGCAGAAAGGCGTCGATGTCGCCGCGGCCAAGGACCTGGCGCACAAAATCAAGGGCGGCGGCAAATTCGACCTGAACGACTTCAAGGCGCAGCTCGGCCAGATGAAGAAAATGGGCGGCCTGTCGAACCTGATGGATAAGCTGCCGGCGCAATTCCAGCAAGCCGCCGGCGGCGCTAACATGGACCAGGCGGAGAAACAGGTACGCCGCATGGAAGGCATCATCAATTCGATGACCGCCCAGGAACGGGCCAAACCGGAGCTGATCAAGGCCTCGCGCAAGCGCCGCATCGCCGTCGGCGCCGGGGTGCAGGTGCAGGAAGTGAACCGCATGCTGTCGCAATTTGACCAAATGCAGTCGATGATGAAAAAGCTCAAGGGCGGCGGCATGATGAAAATGATGCGCGGCATGAAGGGCATGATGCCAGGCATGCGCTAAACGCTGCACCGGCACTGCCGCAAGAACCGAAAAGCCTTGCAAATCATTGACTTGCAAGGCTTTTCAGCAAATCGGAGCGCTCCGGGACGCTCCGCAGCGGCCACCGGCGCCAACTGTTACCTGCCCGGAATTTCTGCAGATCATCGCAAACGGCCGCTCAAGCGCGCCAGTCCGTGGTTTTTCGCGGCTCGGCAGGGCTTGCGCTTCCGTATCAAATCCCGCACAAACCCATAAAAAACGCTTGCATCGCCAAGAAAAGCGCAACACTATTAGCGATGCGTGCTTGACGCATTTTTCCCATATCCCTGAAGGAGGCTCAAAGATGGCCACAGCAGCAAAAAAACCAGCAGCGAAGAAAGCTGTCGCACCTGCGAAAGCACCGACCAAATCGGCGCCAAAGGCAGCTCCTAAAAAAGTCACTGCAACCGGTACCGTAGCGCGCAAGCCGAATGCAGCATTCATGAAACCACTGACGCCATCGGCCACGCTGGCTGCGGTCGTCGGCGCGGCCCCGCTGCCACGCACTGAAGTCACCAAGAAAGTGTGGGAGTACATCAAGAAGCACAATCTGCAAAATCCAGCAAACAAGCGCAATATTGTTGCAGATGACAAATTGAAAGCTGTCTTTGGCGGCAAAAAAGAAGTGTCGATGTTTGAAATGACAAAACTCATTTCCGATCACTTGAAATAATGCTTGGGGCTTAGCCGCAGTCTTTTGCGCCGCCCTGGGTGCCAAACAAAAACGCCCGCATCGCGCGGGCGTTTTTGTATCCGCGGCATTTGCAACGCGACCTGACGGCCGGCCTCAATCGAGCAAATCGGAATAGTCGATTTCTGCATAGCCCGCCAAGGTATTCCACGGCAATACCTTAGGCGCCTCAACTACGCTGACCACCGTTTCGCGGCGCGCATTGCCATGCGCCTCCAGCGACTCTACCCGGCGCGGATACTGGCCTTTAACATCCCAGCTGACGCGCACCGTCAGATCGCCCCGCTTGCTTTCATATTGCTGTACGCCGTCCTTGACTGCACCAATTGCCCGCATGCTTTTCAGGCTTTGCGGATCGCTCAGGAAAAACGTGCTGCCCCAGCTGCCGTTGAAACCGATATTGCCGTAGTACTGGGAGTCGACCTTGATGCTGCGGCGCTGATGGCGCTCGATCAGCCGCGCATCGAGCGCGCCATCGGCCAGGCGCCGCACCCACATCGGCGAGCTGCCGGCGTCCGGGTGGCTATGGCCGCTGTGGGCGTCGCTGTGATCATGTTCGTCGGCGGACTTGCCGGCGATCAGGCGTTCGGTCCAGACCTGGTCGTTGCGGCGGTACACGCGCTCGGTGAATGTGGTTTCGCGTTTGACGCCGTCGCGCCCGATGGTCATCGCATAGTGCCTCACCTGTAAATTCTGATCCGGACCACTGACATTTTCCGCCGCCATCGCCACCGGCATCAGCGCCGCCATGGCCAGTACAGCAAGCATCAAGCCATTCCTGCATTTTTTAAAACAGATCATTTTTCCACCAAAAAAATGCCGCCACCGGAACGATGGCGGCGTAAGTACTACTCAGGTAAGCGTCTTACAGGCCAAGCGCATTCTTGACCTTGCCAAACACCTTGATGTTTTCAAAGGTGCCTTTGAAACTGTCGCTGCCGGCGCCGGCGGAAAACAGCATGACGTCGCCGCCGCCGTGGGTTTCCGAACCGGGCGAGCCGGCAAAGCGCACGCCGACCTGCTGCAGGTAGTCGTCGGCTTCGGTATCGACATTGGTCAGGTCGCGGTCTTCCGGCCGCCGCGGCGCGCTGCCATTGCCGAACACCAGCGTGGTATAGGGCTTGCCGTCGGCCGCCAGCGCCAGTTTGCCGTCAGCGTAATTGGCGACTTTGCCGAGGATGGGATTGCCGCGCTTGGGATAGCCGTTGAAGCCCATGGCATGGTCATGATCCGCGGTGACCACGATCAAGGTGTCTTTCAAGTCGACCAGTTCCAGCGCCTTCTTGATCGCCGCATCGAAAGCCAGCGTATCTTCCAGCGCGCGCTTGGCGTTGGTGCCGTGCAGGGCATGGTCGATGCGGCCGCCTTCCACCATCAGGAAATAGCCGTTCGGATTTTTCTTCAGCACGCCGATGGCTTTCTCCGTCATCTCGGCCAGGCTAGGCTGGTTCAGTTTCTTCTTGACCCGGTCCAGCTCGTAATCCATGTCGCTGGCGGTAAACAAGCCGAGCAGCTTGCTGACGCTGGCAAGATTGACGTTCCTCAATTCAGTGCCGGAAGCGACGTAGGTATAGCCGGCAGCCTTGAACAGGCTCAGCGGATCCAGATTATCGTTGCGCTTGCTGGCCGGATCGGACTTCGGCAAGAAGTGGCGCAGGCCGCCGCCGAGCAAGACATCGACGCCGTCCTTCAGCGCCAGGTTGTAGCGCGGGGCGCCTGGCGTCGCCTGCTCGGTGATGGTGTTGTAGGCATCGCGGTTGCAGACGTGAGCGTAGGTTGCCGCCGGCGTCGCGTGGCTGATGCGGGTGGTGCTGACGGCGCCGACCGCCTTGCCCGCGCCCTTCGATAACTCCAGCAAGGTCTGCACCGCCTGGCCATTGCCGGCAACGCAGGTCGAGTCGGCATTGTTCTGATACGGCTTGCCGTTGGCATCGAAGGCATTGGTGTCGGAAGACATCGAGATGACGTCGTTCTTCATCTTGACGCCGGTCATGTAGGCCGCCATCGACGGCGCGCTGTCGGTAGTCTGGCCATCCAGCGAGAAAGTCTTGACGCGGGCGGTACGGTTCAGCGTCTCCATCGTCAGGCGGCCGGCTTCGCCATGGCCATAGATGCGTGCTGCCGTGACGGTCACCGGCCCCATGCCGTCACCGAGGAAAAAGATCACGTTCTTTGCTTTTGCCGGCGCCGCATCGGCGGCCTGGGCCTGCCCGCCGCACAGCAGCGCCAGCGCGCACAAGGCGGCGCCCTGGCGGAGGCGATGCGGGAATTGCTTGGAAGCTGCTAGATTGATTTTCATGTCTGACCTTTGGACTCTTTGTTGCGTTTTGCTTGATGGTTGCGCGACTCATTCGCGTGGTTCGCGGGAGGCCTCACAGGCCGACGGCCTTTTTCACCAGGCCGAACACCTCGGTGTTGTCGAGCACGCCGCGGATGTTCTCGGCACCCATGCCCTGCGCACCGATAAAGACATTGGTGCCGCCATGCGTCTCGCCGCCCGCTTCGGTCGGGATCACCGATTCTTGCAGATAGTCTTTGTCAGCCACCTGCATGTCCGACAAGGCGCCGCGCGTAGCCAGATGGTTGGGGCCGTTGCCAAAGCCGATCACGGTGTACGGGTTATTGTTGATGTCGCGCTCGGGCTGGCCGGTCAGGACATTTTTCACCAGGCCGAGCACGCCCGGCTCGCTGCTGGTGGTCTTGCCGGTGCGCTTGGCGTAACCGTTCAGCAGGATCGAATGATCGTGATCAGCGGTGACCACTACCAGGGTGTTCTTCAAGCCGGGATCGACTTGCTGCATCTTGTCCAGCGCGACCTTGATGGCATCGTCGAAAGCGACGGTTTCCTGCAAGGCGCGGCGGGCGTTGGTGGCGTGCAGCGCGTGATCGATGCGGCCGCCCTCCACCATCAGGAAAAAACCGCTCTTCTTGCTATTCAGCAGATCGATCGACTTGGCGGTCATCTGCGCCAGGCTCGGTTCCTTGGCCGCGTCGCGGTCGAGGTCGTAAGTCATGTGGTCCTTGTTGAACAGGCCCACCACTTTCGGCGCCGTGTTGCTGAGCTTGTCGAAGTCGGCGAAATTGGCCGCGTAGGCATATCCCGCGGCCTTGAATTCAGCAACCAGATCGCGGCTGTCGCTGCGCTTGCTGTCGGCATCGGTCTTCGGCAGAAAGTGACGGCGGCCGCCGCCAAAGATCACGTCGACGCCATCGCTCAGCTTGCTGTTGAAACCGGCGCCCTTAGGCGTCAGCTGCGCGGCGATATTGTTTTCGCCGTCGCGGTGGCAGATATGCGAATACGTCGCCGCCGGCGTCGCGTGGGTGATCCTGGTAGTGGTCACGACGCCGGTGCTGTAGCCCTTCGCTTTCATGATCTCCAGCAGGGTATCGGCGGGTGTGCCATTGCCGCTCGGACAAGTGCTGTCGGCGCCGCTGACATAGCTCTTGCCGCCGGCGTCGCGGGCGCTGGTATTGGCTGACATCGAGATCACCTCGTTGTTCGCCTTGACCCCGGTCATGTAGGCCGCCATCGACGGTGCGCTGTCGGTGACCTGGGCATCGTTTGAATAAGTCGTGACGAAGCCGGTTTCCGGCAAGGTATCGAGAGTCAAATCGCTCTCTTCGCCTACCTTGTAAATGCGGGCCGCCGTCATGGTGGCGATGCCCATACCGTCGCCCAGGAAGAAAATCACGTTCTTTGCCGCCGGCTTGACTTCCGGCCGCTCGACCGGCGCCTCCACCAGGGAATTGCTGGAACCGCTACACCCCGCCAGCGCCACCGACGCCGTGGCGGCGGCAATCAACGTACTTAATTTCATTCATCGCTCCGTGTTGTCAATCAGAAATATGCAAGTATTTGTAATAATTTGTTACAACTGTAACCGCATCTTGTTACAACTTGATGACGTTGAGAGATTTGCGCCAAGCCTTAGAGAAATTCCTGTTGGCGCAGGAACAGCGGGCGGGCAAGCGCTGCGGCCGGACGGCAGAAAGCCGGCCCGCGCGTTGCCGGACCAGCTATCTGGATCATGCTTGAGGGGAAAACAGCAGATGGGAGGCGGCGAGCGCCGGGCGCGCCGCAGTCAGGACAACGAGTAATTACTGGTGGGCGGAGACCGTATGCAACGGTGAAGCATCCTTGTATTCCCAGCGCTTCCAGGCGGCCAGCACGGCATTGGGATATTCGGGGCGGCCGCGGCTGCCGTTATAGCGGCCCAGCGCAAGATACAGATTGCCCTTTTCCATATCGATGTACATGCGCAGGATGGAACAGCCGTAGCGCAGATTGGTTTGCATGTTGAACAGCTTGCTGCGGTCGGAATCGCCGATCACGCGGCTCCAGAACGGCATGACCTGCATGTAGCCGTGGGCGCTGACGCTGGACAAGGCATATTTGCGAAAAGCCGATTCCACCTGGATCAGGCCCAGCACCATGCCGGGATCGAGGCCGGCGCGCTTGGCTTCATACCAGGCGGTTTCCAGGAATTCGATGCGCATCTGCGCATCCGGCAGTTTTTTCTTCAGGCGTTCCGACATCTCGCCCAGCCAGTACAGGTACTGGATGCGCTGGTCGATATCGCTGAACTGGGGTTTCGGCGGCCGCGCATCATTGATGGCGCGCGACAAAGCCAGGCGCACCGAATCCGCCAGCTCTTCTTCTTTTTGATTTCCGGCATGCGCCATGCCGCTCAACAGCAGCAAGATGGACAGCACGCTCATCCAGCGAGACCAGCGCAATCGATACTCCCTTAGAAACACTTTTTATTTTTCAAGGAGTATACAAAGAAAACGGCGCAAGAAACCGTTGCGCCGTGATTTTGTTGTATTTAGGAAACTAGCTTAGCTTTGATGAAGGCTTCCATCTCGACCAGCGGCACCTGCGTGGCTTCGGTGTCGCGCCGTCCCTGGTATTCGATCTGGCCATCTTTCAAGCCACGGTCGCCGATCACGATGCGATGCGGTACGCCGATCAGTTCCCAGTCGGCAAACATGGCGCCCGGGCGTTCGCCGCGGTCATCCAGGATGACGTCGACGCCGGCGGCGAGCAGCGCTTCGTACAGCTTGTCGGTTTCGGCCTTGACCGCCTCGCTGCGGTCGTAGCCCATCGGGCATACAACGACTTCAAACGGCGCGATGGCCAGCGGCCAGATGATGCCCTTGTCGTCGAAATTCTGCTCGATCGCAGCGCCCAGGATGCGGGTGATGCCGATGCCGTAGCAGCCCATCTGCAACAGTTGCGGCTTGCCGCCTTCGTCCAGGAAAGTCGCCTTCATGGCTTCCGAGTAGGCAGTGCCGAGCTGGAACACGTGGCCGACTTCGATGCCGCGCAGGATCGCCAATGCGCCCTTGCCGTCCGGCGACGGATCGCCTTCCACCACATTGCGGATATCGAACACCATAGGCTCAGGCAAGTCGCGGCCCCAGTTGACGCCGGTGTAATGGAAATCGACTTCGTTGGCGCCGCTGACAAAATCGTGCATGTTTGCCACATTGACATCCGCCACCACAGTCACCGGCTTCTTGGTGTTGACTGGGCCGAGATAGCCAGGCGGCGTGCCGAAATACTCGACGATTTCCTGCTCGGTAGCGAAACGATAACCAGCCAGGCCGGGGATCTTGTTAGCCTTGATTTCGTTCAGCTCGTGGTCGCCGCGCAGCATCAACAGCCACACCACCTTGCTGGCAGGCGCCTTATCCGTTGCTTCTTTTTCAACGGTGAGCACGATAGACTTGATGGTTTGCGTCAAAGGCAGCTGCAGCAGCTCGGCCACCGCTTCGCACTTGGCCTTGCCTGGCGTCGCCGTCTTGGTCAGCGCCTGTGCCGGCGCCGCGCGGGTCGGAATCAGCGGCAGGGATTCGGCCGCCTCCATATTGGCGGCGTAATCCGAATTCGGGCAGTACACGATGGCGTCTTCGCCGGTCGCTGCGATGACATGGAATTCGTGCGAACCGGTGCCGCCGATGGCGCCGTTATCGGCCGCCACGGCGCGGAACTGCAGGCCGAAGCGGTTGAAAATACGCACGTAGGCGTCGTACATGATCTGGTAGGACTGCTTCAGGCCGTCCAGGTCGCGGTCGAAGGAATAAGCATCCTTCATGGTGAATTCACGGCCGCGCATGAGGCCGAAGCGCGGCCGGCGCTCATCGCGGAACTTGGTCTGGATATGGTAAAAATTCACCGGCAGCTTGCGGTAGGAGCGCAGTTCCGTACGGGCGATGTCAGTAATCACTTCTTCCGAAGTCGGCTGGATGATGAAGTCGCGGCCGTGACGGTCCTTGACGCGCATCAGTTCGGCGCCGTATTTCTGCCAGCGCCCGGTTTCCTGCCAGAGTTCAGCCGGCTGCACTACCGGCATCAGCAATTCCACAGCTCCCGAACGGTTCATTTCCTGGCGCACAATATTCTCGACCTTGCGGATCACGCGCAGGCCCATCGGCATATAGGTGTAGATGCCGGAACTGATGCGCTTGATCATGCCGGCGCGCATCATCAGTTTATGGCTGACGATTTCCGCGTCGGATGGGGCTTCTTTGAGCGTGGAGATAAAAAAACGGGAGGCGCGCATAACGATGAATTCTTTTTAAAAAGAGAGGGTTATAATCAACTCAATTTTAAAGGATTAGCTGGCTGATGCGCCTACTCTTTGCACATTTGATTGATGTTCTGGCCATAGACACCCCTGGCCGGGGCAGATTGCGCGCCTAATCGGGCGAGGACAGAGTGGTTGACCGGGGCTAGACCGGCAGCTTTGTTCCGCAATGATGACAGCAAGCAAGGAATCAGGCAGGAGAACCGCCTGGCCGCAGAAAGTTTTGAGGTAACAACATGCTTGACCGTGAAGGCTTTCGCCCGAACGTCGGCATTATCTTGCTCAATACCCAGAATGAAGTCTGGTGGGGCAAGCGCGTGCGCGAACACTCGTGGCAATTTCCACAGGGCGGTATCAAATACGGTGAAACCCCGGAGCAGGCCATGTTTCGTGAACTCGAGGAAGAAATCGGGTTGAAGGCGGAACACGTCAAGATCATCGGCCGTACCCGCGACTGGCTGCGCTATGAAGTGCCCGACCATTTCATCAAGCGCGACGTGCGCGGGCATTATCGCGGCCAGAAGCAGATCTGGTTCCTGCTGCGCATGACCGGACGCGACTGCGACGTCAACCTGCGCCTGACCGAACACCCCGAATTCGACGCCTGGCGCTGGCATGACTACTGGGTGCCGCTGGATGTCGTGATCGAATTCAAGCGGGATGTCTATCAGCGCGCCTTGCAAGAATTATCACGTTTCCTGACGCGTCCCTTGCAGAGCGCGCCGCATCACGCCCGTCATCTGCGCACCGGCCATGGGCCGCGTGCAGCGAACCAATCCACACCCGCTGAACCCGAAAAAAAGTGAGCGCCTCCATGGCTTTTGTTTTACGCATCCCCGTTTCCCAAATATCACGACTGCTGGCCGCCGGCCTGCTGTTGCTGGGCATGAGCGCACACGTGCATGCCGATTCCTTCGACCAAGGCAGCGCCATGAAAATGAATCCCGGCGATTTCGACGACGATGACGACGGCAAGTCATGGCAGGAAATCAAGACCGAGATTCCGCCGGCGCCGCAGGCGGCCAACCTGGTGTCGTTCTATGTCAGCCCGACCGCCACCATGAATTTCTTCATCGACCTCAAATCGATCTCGGCGGGTAAAGATGGCGTAGTGCGCTATACGCTGGTCAGCAAGAGCGAGGCCGGAGCGCAAAATGTCAGCTATGAGGGAATCCGCTGCCAGACTTATGAGAGCAAGCTGTATGCGTTCGGCCAGAAAGATGGCAGCTGGTCGCGGGCGCGCCTGAACGACTGGAAACGGATCAATGATTCTGCCGGCAACCGGCATCACGCTTCCCTGGCGAGAGACTATCTTTGCCAGGATGGCATGGTGGCAGGCAAAGTTGAAGATATCCGCAGCAGAATCACCAGCAATCGCCCGATCAAGCCGGGCAGCTGATCACCAGCCTCACCTGAATGAAAAACGGCTCCTGCGTTCTGCGGAGCCGTTTTTTTATTGCCTGCGGTGACCGTGCTGCCGCAATCGGCTCAGACCAATACCATATTGTCCCGATGAATCAATTCCGATTCTTCGACAAAGCCGAGGATGGCCTGGATTTCCGAGGATGGATGGCGCATGATGCGGCGCGCTTCGGAACTGGTGTAATTGCTGATGCCGCGCGCGATGGCATGACCATCGGCGTCGGTGCAGGTAATCACGTCGCCGCGGCCAAATTCGCCAGACACTGCAGTGACGCCGATAGGCAGCAGGGATTTCCCCTCGTTGCGCAGCTTTTGCACAGCGCCGGCGTCCAGCATGACCTTGCCTGCGGTTTTCAGATGATCCGCCATCCATTGCTTGCGCGCAGTCAGTTGTCCGGTTTGCGCAAGCAACTGCGTGCCGATGGCTTCGCCGCCGGCGAGCCTGGTCAGCACCGCATCTTCGCGGCCCCAGGCAATCACCGTATGGGCGCCGGAGCTGGCGGCACGCTTGGCAGCCAGAATCTTGGTGATCATGCCGCCGCGGCCAATGCTGGTGCCGGCATCGCCTGCCATGACTTCCAGCGCCGGATCGCCGGCTTTCGCCTCATGCACGAATTCGGCATTCGGGTCCTTGCGCGGATCAGCGGTGAATAAGCCTTTCTGATCAGTCAGGATGATCAGGGCATCGCCCTCAATCAGGTTGGCGACCAGCGCACCCAAGGTATCGTTGTCGCCAAACTTGATTTCATCGGTCACCACGGTGTCGTTCTCGTTGATGATCGCCACTACGCCAAAGCGCAGCAGGGTGAACAGGGTCGAGCGCGCGTTCAGATAGCGTTCGCGGTCGGCCAGGTCGGCGTGCGTCAGCAGTACCTGGGCGGTACGGATATTGTGGGCGCGGAAACTGGTTTCGTAGATTTGCGCCAGGCCCATCTGGCCGACGGCGGCGCAAGCCTGCAATTCGTCGATGCTGGTCGGCCGCTTGTCGAAACCCAGCCTTTGCATGCCTTCGGCCACCGCACCGGAACTGACCAGCACCACTTCCTTGCCCATGGCCCGCAATTCGGCGATCTGGGTCGCCCATTTGGCGATGGCGCCGGCATCCAGCCCCTTGCCGTCATTGGTTACCAGGGAGGATCCGACCTTGATGATGATGCGCTTGGCTTTTTGAATGACGGAATTCATGTGTTTATCTATAGCAGCTGTCCCGCCGCCAACGGCACAAGGCGACGGACAAAAACAACGGACA
Organism: Collimonas sp. GW821-FHT02H07; assembly: GCF_059421505.1. NCBI lineage: Bacteria > Pseudomonadati > Pseudomonadota > Betaproteobacteria > Burkholderiales > Oxalobacteraceae > Collimonas > Collimonas sp. GW821-FHT02H07. The sequence continues at coordinate 118,995 of NZ_JBWKVC010000008.1, read as the reverse complement.
AAAATAAGGCCGCGATCAATGCAGGAACTCCCCCATCGACAACGGCCGCCAACCAGCCGTTTAATCCAGGATCTTGAAACGCGGATCGTCCGGATCGATAGACAGGATGGCTTGCGCTTCCACCACCATGTGCGTCTCTTCCGATCGGGTTTCCTGCTGGCGCTTTTCCGCCAGGTAGCCGTAGATCTCGGTCACCAGTTCTGGACAGCCATCGCGGTTCAGCGCGGAAATTTCAAATACCGGGCCTTTCCAGCCGAAGCGCTTGATGAAATCCTTGACGCGCTTGACGCGCTCGCCTTCCGGGATCACGTCGATCTTGTTCAGCACCAGCCAGCGCGGCTTGTCGAACAGCGACTGATCGTATTTCTTCAATTCCTTGACGATCGCCTTGGCTTCCTTGACCGGATCGACCGTGTCTTCGAACGGCGCCAGATCGACGATGTGCAACAGCAAACCGGTGCGCTGCAAGTGCTTCAGGAACTGGATACCCAGTCCGGCGCCCTCTGCCGCGCCTTCGATCAAGCCTGGGATGTCGGCAATCACGAAACTCTTTTCGTGGCTGACGCGGACCACGCCCAGGTTCGGATGCAAGGTGGTGAACGGGTAGTCGGCGATCTTCGGGCGGGCATTCGACACCGCGGTGATGAAAGTCGACTTGCCGGCATTCGGCTGTCCCAGCAGGCCGACGTCGGCCAGCACCTTCAGCTCCAGCCGCAGTTCACGGCGTTCGCCTTCCTTGCCGTCGCTTTTCTGGCGCGGCGCGCGGTTGGTCGAGGATTTGAAGTGGATATTGCCCCAGCCGCCCTCGCCGCCCTTGGCCAGCAGCACTTCCTGGCCGTGATCGGTCAGGTCGGCGATGGCTTCGCCGGTGTTGATGTCGACGATCAGCGTACCGACCGGCATGCGCAGCTTGATATCGTCCGCGCCCTTGCCGTAACAATCCGAGCCACGGCCGTTTTCGCCGCGGCCGGCGCGATGCATCTTGGAAAAGCGATAGTCGACCAGGGTGTTGATATTGCGGTCGGCAACGGCCCAGATACTGCCGCCTACGCCGCCATCGCCACCGTCAGGGCCGCCAAACGGGCGGAATTTTTCACGGCAAAAACTCGCAACCCCATTGCCGCCATCGCCGGCAATGACTTCGATTTTTGCTTCATCTATAAACTTCATTCGAAGATCCTAATGAGGTTGGAGGTTAAATTCTTATTGAAATGCACAGGTAACTTTACCGATTTTTGCGCATTGTTGCAGCGGCCACGCTGGCCCTCATTGCAATAGCGACAACCCTGCCAGACGCAATCCGCCGCAGCGGCATGAAATCGCCGCGCAAGCTTTGCTGTCCGTGCAGTGTTTTACGACCAGAAACTAAAAAGGCTCTACCAGCGGCAGAGCCTTTCGCAGCAAGGCCAGCGGCCTTGCTTGTGTCGACGCTTAGAGTGTTGCTTAAGCTGCTACGACAGTAACGTAGTTACGCTGGGTAGCGCCCTTGGTTACGAATTGTACTTTGCCGTCGATCAGTGCGAACAGGGTGTGATCCTTGCCCATGCCAACATTTTCGCCTGGATGCGTCTTGGTGCCGCGTTGACGAATAATGATGCCGCCGGCGTTGATCGCCTGGCCACCGTAGACCTTGACGCCGAGTCGTTTTGACTCTGAGTCACGGCCGTTGCGCGTAGTGCCGCCGCCTTTTTTATGTGCCATTTAAAACTCCTGGTATCTGGTTAAGTCAATCGCCGCCGGTATTAGCCGTTGATCGAAACGATTTGAATTTCGGTGTAATTTTGACGATGGCCTTGATGCTTCTGATAATGCTTACGACGACGCATTTTGAAGATCTTGACTTTATCGTGGCGACCTTGCGCCAATACCTTAACCGACACCGTAGCACCTTCGACCAATGGCGCCCCGAATTTCAGGGAATCGCCAGCGCCAACTGCAAGCACTTGATCAATAGTGAGTTCGGTGCCAATGTCTGCAGGTATCTGTTCTATTTTGAGTTTTTCGCCGGCAACAACTTTATATTGTTTGCCACCGGTTTTTATGACCGCGTACATATGAAACCTCATCGAAATGATTGAAGACTATTAAAAAAATTTCTTTCCTAAAACACCATAATCAGCGACAAGCAAACGCAAAATCGCTGGGCGGAATCGGGAGAACCTGAGATTGTACATGGACTTGGACCTTTCGTCAAAATCTCTTGACAAGTGCGGAATTCACCACACTTCCACGCTTCCTCCCGGCAACTTCGGCACTATCGAAGCCGTGAGCCGTCTCATAAGGCCAGACTCACCAGCAGCGCAGCGGCCTTTTTCATATAATGGCGGTATTCTGAACTTTTTTAAGGTATTGCCATGAGCGATGTACAAGCGTGGATCAAGGAAACCGTGACCAGCAACCCAGTGGTGCTGTTCATGAAAGGAACCGCGCAGTTCCCACAATGCGGATTTTCCGGCCGCGCCATCCAGTTGTTGAAGACCAGCGGCGCTGAAAACATCGTCACGATCAATGTCCTGGAAGACCCGGTTGTGCGCCAAGGCATCAAGGATTACTCCAACTGGCCTACCATTCCGCAGCTTTACGTCAACGGCGAATTCGTCGGCGGCTCGGACATCATGAATGAAATGTTCGAATCCGGCGAACTGCAAACCCTGTTGAAGGCCTGAGACCGCCCGTGGTCTCTGCCGGCCCGTTGCCGCCGCCGCGCCGCCTGATCGTCGCCATCACCGGCGCCACCGGCGTCATCTACGGCGTGCGGCTGCTGCAACTGCTGCGTGAGCTGCCCGGCGTCGAAAGCCATCTGATCATTTCCGAGGCCGGCGTGCTGAACCTGCACCAGGAGCTGGAAATGCGCCGCAAGCAGGTCGAAGCGCTGGCCGACGTAGTCCACAATGTGCGCGATGTCGGCGCTTCCATCGCCAGCGGTTCGTTCCAGTCCGACGGCATGATCGTCGCGCCCTGTTCCATGAAAACCCTGGCTTCGGTCGCGCACGGCCTGTCGGACAATCTGATTGCTCGCGCCGCGGACGTGGTTCTCAAGGAACGCCGGCGCCTGGTGCTGATGGTGCGCGAAACGCCTTTCAACCTGGCGCATCTGCGCAACATGACCAGCGTCACCGAAATGGGCGGTATCATTTTCCCGCCGCTGCCAGGGTTTTATCACCGGCCGCAAAGCATCGCGGAAATGGTCGACCATACGCTGGGGCGGGTGCTGGACCTGTTCGCTATCGAACATGCGCTGACGCCACGCTGGAATGGCTTGAAGGCGGAATAAAAAAACCGGGCAGCTCAAATCTGCCCGGTTTTTTATCGGCTGTACATCTGCAGAGCCCACTCAACGGCTGTTGCGCCCTGCCAGCCACGCACTGCGCATTGCGGTACCGAGCGCCGGCTTGGCTTCCGCATCGAGACTAACCTGCGGCGCGCTATCGGCCAGCAGACGAACGCTGAAAGCCAGCAGCTCGTCGCGCCGGAAAGCGTGGACCGAAATGGTGTCGCCAACCCGATACCGCGCCAGCAAGGTATCCAGCTTGGCAGGCACCCGGATGCCATCGATCGCCACCAGCACATCGCCGGCCGACAAGCCGGCGCGATGGCCGGCGCCACCTTCATATACATTGGCCAGCCTGCAGTCGCCGCCGCTGTAGGCGATGCGCGCGCCCAGCGAAGGCTTGCCCGGCTTGCGCTGGTCCGCCACTACGATGCCGGTCGGCGCCAACAGCTTCGCCAACGGCAAATCGTCGGTGGCGCGCACGTAACGGTCGAAGAAACGCTTTAGTTTGAGGCCGGTGATTTCGTCGAACAAGGCTTCGACGGCGGCCTCGCTGACGCCACGGCCGCCCAAGCCATTGTCGGCATAAAAATCGCGGCCGTATTTTTGCCACAGGGCGCGCATCACATCATCCAGCGATTTCCTGCCCTTGGTTTCCGTGCGGATGGTCAGGTCCAGCGCCAACGCTACCAGCGAACCCTTGGTGTAATAGCTGACAATCGCATTCGGCGCGTTTTCGTCCTGGCGATAATATTTAACCCAGGCGTCAAAGCTGGATTCCGCCACGCTTTGCTTGTGGCGGCCGCTGCCCAGCAGCACGCCATTGACGGTCTTTTCAACCAGCTTGAAATACGCTGCCTGGTCGATCAGGCCGCTGCGCAACAGCATCAGGTCGTCGTAATAACTGGTGAAGCCTTCGAACAGCCACAGCAGCGGCGTATAGTTTTCCACTTGCAGATCGTACGGCGCGAAGGCTGCCGGCTTGATGCGCTTGACGTTCCAGGTATGGAAATATTCGTGGCTGCAAAGACCGAGGAAAGTACGGTAGCCGTCGCTCATTTCCGCCTGCCCCTTGACCGGCAAGTCGGCGCGCGCGCAGATCAGGGCGGTCGATGCGCGATGCTCCAGGCCGCCATAGCCGTCGCCTACCGCCAGGGTCATGAATACATAGCGCTCCATCGGCGCGCGCCTGGCGAACTTGCTGCCGGCCGGCTCGAAGAAAGCAATCTGGGTTTCGCAAATCTTTTTCAGGTCCGCGCTCAGGCGCGCCAGATCGAGATTCGGCACATTGCCGGTGATCGCCATTTCATGCGGCACGCCATGCGCCTTGAAGCTGAGCAGCTGGAAAGTGCCCATTTCGACCGGGTGATCGATCAGCTCATCGTAGTTGGCGGCGACATAGCTGCCGAACGCGCCGCGCTTGGCTTTCAGCGTCGGCAAAGCGGTGGCGATCCGCCATGCTTCGTAGGCCTCGCCTTGCGGCCGCTGGATCTCCACGATGTGCGGGACATTTTCCTGACCGACCACGCGCAGGAAAACGCTGGTGCCATTGAAGAAAGCATGGGTCTGGTCCAGATGAGCGGTACGCACCGACAGATCCCAGGCGTACACCTGGTAATGCAAGGTCAGCGGACCATCGCAGGGCGCGGCTTGCCAGGAGTGCTTGTCGATTTTACGGAGAGCGATCTTGCGGCCATTCGATTCGGCGCGGATCTGCACGATGTTGCGGGCAAACTCGCGGATCATGTAGCTGCCCGGGATCCATGCCGGCAAGGCGACGATCTGGCCGACCGCGGCCGGATCGGCGATCGTCAGCGTCACGGCAAACAGATGGGCGGCCGGATCGGCGGCGACGATGGTGTACGACAATACGCCGCTGCCGGTTTTAGCGGCTGATTTGCTTGTATTCTTTTTCATCTTCTTATCCTCGAACGTTACCGGCGATTACGGTCAGCATCAGCGCCGCTACCGCGACGCAGGTCAGCCTGAAACGCAATTCAATAAACCAGGATGGCAAGCCGTACCATGGGAACAGGCGCTTGTCGGCCTGGTAAGCGGCAGTGAAACCGGCGATCAGCAAGGCGAAGCCGAAACCGCCTGCCATGGTCGAAAACCAGGCAATGATGGTCGGCGCCACGCCCCAGATCAAGGCTTTGCGGGTGTGATCCGGCGACAGGTTGGCGCGCAGCACCACCGCTCCCCAATGGATCCCGCCCAGGAAAGACAGCGCGGCGATGCCATAGGCCAGCTGGCCGCGGATGAAATCGCGCAGCCAATCGACGTTGACCAGCCAGCTCGCCAGCGTCAGCAGCACGAACGGAATCAGCCCGGCATAACCGAGTAAATGAATAATGCGTTTGTTCAGAAAATGTGGGTTCATCTGGTCAGGATAACGTCAAATGGGCTGCCGGGGCTGCGTAAAAAGACGATAGTGTAGCGGGATTGCGCCTGTTCAGCCGCTCCTCGGCGGCATCACGCTGAAAACACCTGCCGATTTCCTGCTTCACGAGGAGGATTGTCGTATATCGGCGACGGTGTCGATGTCCTGGTGTATGCCGGGATCGTCCAGCGCCACCTCGACCACGGGAAACGATTGCAGCAGACTGCGGGCGCCCTGATCGCCGCGCAAGGCCAGCAGGCGCGCCAGGTGCATACGGCTGAAGCCGACCGGATTGCCGCGCCGCCCCTGGAAAACCGGCGCGGCGATGTCGGCGCCCCGGCGCAGCGCCGCCGCCAGCGCCTGGATGGTTGAGGTTTCAACATACGGCATGTCCGCCAGTGCGATGATCCAGCCGGCCGCATCCGCGGTCTGCTGCACGCCATACGCCAGCGAAGCCGCCATGCCGTTGTCGGCGTTTGCACACTGCACCCAAGGATATTCGGCAATTTGCGCGGTCTGCTCCGGCACATCCGGACGCAACACTATGCAAAGAGGAAGCGCCGCGGCAAGCCTGGCGGCAGCGCTGGCGAGCACCGTCCGGCCGCCGGCCGTCGGCAGCTTTTGCAGCAGCTTGCTCTGGATGCCGGTCGGATCGAAGCGCCGGCCACGGCCGGCGGCCAGCAACAAGCCGACGATCTGGCCGCTATAGCGAGAATGGCTCATGGCGGACGGTGAGCGGCAGGATCCAACTCCAGGCCGATATCTTCATCGACGATATTAACCATGCCGGAGCCCGATGCTGTATGGCGCGAAAATAATAAACCGCGAATTACTTCAAAGAGGAGAATTTAGCTTCCATGGTCTTGGCATCGATCCAGCCCGGCACACGCGAACCATCGGCAAAGATGATCGTCGGCGTACCGGTCACATTCAGCTTTTGACCGAGCGCCAGGACTTTGTCGTTAGGCGCCTGGCAGGATGTCGGCGCGGCGACGGCGGCCTTGCCATCCACCATCAGGTCGGTCCATGCCTTATTGCGGTCGGCGCTGCACCAGACGTTGCGCGCCTTGACCGACGAGTCGTCCGCCAGGATGTTGAAAAGGAAGGTATAAACAGTGACGTTGTCGACTTCCTGCAAAGTGGTCTTGTGGAAGCGCTTGCAATAGCCGCAGTTAGGATCTTCGAACACCGCGATCACGCGCTTGCCGTTGCCCTTGACCCTCTTCATGGCCAGGTCCAGCGGCAGGTCGGCGAACTTGACCTTGTTCAACTCATCGACTCTTTCACGCGTGAAGTCGCGCGAAGACTGGGCGTCCATGATGCGGCCGACGAACACATACTTGGCTGTCGCATCGGTATAGAAAATATCGCTGCCGACGCGTACTTCAAACAAGCCGGCGTACGGCGTCTTGGTTACTTCATCGACCTTGGCTCCCTCGCCCAGGCGCGGCTCGATCAGTTTCTTGACCGCGGCTTCCTGCAAGGTTTCGGCGGAGGCCACGCTGGCCCACAGGGCCATCAACGCCGCCAGCATCACGCTTGTTTTTTTCATCGCTATCATCGCTATTCCAGTTATTCGCTTGTCCGACCCAAAGCGTGGGTCATCAGTTGTCTTTTTAAGACCGGTATCTTGTCCAGCAAGTTCAAACCCGCGTTGCGCAACAGCCGCAATGGGCTGAAATCGAAACCGAACAGCCGCTCCAGGCCATCGGTGGTCATTTGCATCAACAATATCTCTTCCTTGCGCGAACGGGCGTAACGCGCCAGCAGGCGCTCGTCGCCGCAATCGCGATGTGCGCCGCGCTCGGCCAGCACCTGGATCAGCGCAGCGACATCGCCGAAGCCCAGGTTCATGCCATGTCCGGCCAGCGGATGCACCACGTGGCCGGCATCGCCGATCAGCGCGACCCGCGGCGCCACCAGGGCATGCGTCTTGAGCAAAGACAAAGGAAAACCTTGGGCCAGCTCCGGCTGCAACGGTTGCAGCTGCCCGAGCTGGTCTGCCGCCAGCAATGACAGGCGCGCCGCCACCTGCGACAACGGCTCATCCAGCAATGAAAGCGCCAGCGCTTCCGGCGCCGACCAGACCAGCGACACACGCTGGCCGGGCAACGGCAGCAAAGCGACGATGCCTTCGGTTTCGGTGAACCACTGATAGGCAATGCCGTGGTGAGGCCGCTCGCAGGAAAAGTTGGCGACCACGCCGCGCTGTTTATAAGAGCGGTAATCGATGCCGATGCCGCACTGGCTGCGCACCCAGGACTGCGCGCCATCGGCGCCGACGATCAGGGCCGCTGCGATGGTCTCGCCCGAATCCAGCTGCACCATCGCAGCGGCAGCATCGGCCTGCATGCTTTGCACGCGGCCGGTAATCGCGCGCACGTTCGAGGCAAATTTCAGGGCGGCATCCAAGGCCTGATTAAGATTCCGGTCCTCAACAATCCATGCCAGCGCGTCGACGTGTGCGCTATAAGCATCGAAGGAAAGGTTTCCAGTGCCGCTGTCGGTTCCGCCCTTGATTGCCATGCCTTCGACCGCGGCAACCCGCGCCGGGTCCAGTGCGTCCCAGACTTTGACGGTAGACAACAAGGTACGCGCGACATGGTTCAGCGCATACACACGCGTGTCCCAGGCATCCGGCGCGACAGTTGCAGCGGTTCCCGGCGCCATCCCCAGCAAGGTGACGCGCAAGCCCATTTGCGCCAGGCCAAGCGCTGCCGCTTTGCCGACAGCGCCATTGCCAACGATACAAATATCGCACTGATGTTTTGCCATCGGCGATGCGCCAGCAGTTTTCGACATTGATCCGATATCTTTCATGCCGCCATTATAGCGATTACGCTCACAAGGACTCGCGAGCGCCATGAAATAAGGGCCGCCAGGCCGCCGAGGCCGGGCCGGAACGGCTTGCACAGCGCCATGCAAAGTTTTTTTAAAAAAATTCAACAATGGGCTTTGCGGATTAAAAATGTTTTGCTATACTCCTGTCCCTTGGCCTGGTAGCTCAGTCGGTAGAGCAGAGGATTGAAAATCCTTGTGTCGGTGGTTCGATTCCGCCCCGGGCCACCAAAACATCAAAAAGGGCTTAGCTTCGGCTAAGCCCTTTTTGCATTTGCGCGACGATTTCAAACGAGGGCAATCCTCGTGCCGGACTTGCCGGCATTCTATATATCGCCACAGATTGCAACAACAAACGGCAATCCTTTTTTGTGATCCCCCCGAGATTTGGTAAGATCACAAATTAAGACAATATTTTCTATCCCTTTAAAACGAACCAATTGCCGTCTAAACGTTCCTATAAGCCAATCGCCGGCGCTTTTCGCTGCACTACATTAGGCTCATACACCACACTGCTTTATGCTCAAAAACAAATCCCGCAAGCCGATTGAAATAAAAATTGCAACCGTGGTCGCTGTCTCGGCGATCTTGCATGATTCCGATCCCATGGCCCTGGAAGCAGCCTTGCAGGAAATGACGGGCGGCACCGCGGATTTCTTTGACAACGAATTTGCCGTCATCGATGTGGCCGCGCTGGGAACGGACAGACCGCCGATAGATTGGCCGCAATTGATCTCGCTGCTGAAAAAATACCGTTTGAACGCGGTTGCAGTACGCAATGCGCCGGCCGATATGGAAGAAGGCATCCTCGCCAGTGGACTGAGCATCGATCAGATGGTGGCTGCGCGCCAGGAACCCGCCGCAGCGCCGCCTCCCCCGCCAGCCCCAATCGCGGCCCCGGTCAAAGCCGCGGCCAGCACCATGATCATCGATACACCGATACGCGCCGGACAACGCATTTATGCGCGCGACGCCGACCTGGTCATCACCGCCACAGTTAACAATGGCGCCGAAATCATCGCCGACGGCAGCATCCACGTTTACGCGCCCTTGCGCGGGCGGGCGCTGGCCGGCGCCAGCGGCGACACTTCGGCACGCATCTTTGCCGCCAGCATGGAAGCCGAACTGGTCTCCATCGCCGGCGTCTACCGCACTTTTGAAAACGGCCTGCCGCCGGAACAAAAGGGCCAGCCCGCACAAATTCGACTGAGCGGCGACCGGATTGACGTACTATCGCTCAGTTCCGCATCCCGCACTTAGTCCGAACTTAATTACTGAATATCCGCATATCGAACAAGGAGCTCTTCGTGGCAAAAATCATCGTTGTTACCTCCGGCAAAGGCGGAGTTGGCAAGACCACCTCCAGCGCCAGTTTTGCATCGGGTCTGGCCATGCGCGGCCACAAAACCGCCGTGCTCGACTTTGACGTCGGCCTGCGCAACCTGGATCTGATCATGGGCTGTGAACGGCGCGTGGTGTACGACCTGATCAATGTCGTCAACAAGGAAGCAACGCTGACCCAGGCGCTGATCAAGGACAAGCATTGCGAAAACCTGTTTATCCTGCCGGCCTCGCAAACCCGCGACAAGGATGCCTTGACCGAAGAAGGCGTCGAGAACGTCCTCAACGACCTGGTCAAGATGGACTTCGAATACATCATCTGCGACTCGCCGGCCGGCATCGAGCGCGGCGCCGTGATGGCGCTGACCTTTGCCGATGAAGCGATTGTCGTCACCAATCCGGAAGTTTCGTCGGTGCGCGACTCCGACCGCATCCTCGGCATCATCCAGGCCAAGTCGCGCCGTGCGCAAAACGGCGGCGAGCCGGTCAAGGAACACCTGCTGATCACCCGCTATTCGGCGAAACGGGTCGAAGCCGGCGAAATGCTGTCGTATACCGATGTCCAGGATATCCTGCGCATCCCGCTGGTCGGCATCATCCCTGAGTCGGAGTCGGTGCTGCACGCCTCCAACCAGGGTAATCCGGCAATCCACATCAAAGGCAGCGATGTCGCCCTGGCTTATGAAGACGTAGTCTCGCGCTTCCTCGGCGAAGAAGTCCCTACCCTGCGCTTCACCTCCTACGAAAAGCCGGGTCTCCTGCAGCGCATCTTCGGAGGAAAATAAGATGGCATTGCTCTCGTTCTTGTTTCCCAGCAAGCCAAAAACCGCATCGGCCGCCAAGGAGCGCCTGCAGATCATCATTGCCCGCGAGCGCAATGGCCGTTCGGGCCACGATTTCCTGCCGGCGCTGCACAAGGAGCTGATCGAGGTGATTTCCAAGTACACCAAGGTCAATGCGGACGACATCAAGATTTCCCTGGATCGCCAGGGCAATCTTGAAGTGCTGGACGTGAATGTGGTGTTGCCGGACGCCTGAACGGGCGCTGGACGCCGCAGCGCACCAAGCGCTTCACAAAAATCTGCTCACCGGATAGTCAGCAAAGTGCTGCAGCTGATTCTGTTCCCCTTGCAGGCGCAGACCATGGCGCGCTGCCTTGAAGGTGGAATTTTACAATTCCCGTCGTACACTGTATGACAATCGGACCCCAACAAGCCCTGCGTCATCCAGAGTTTTGGCGCATGCTTTGTTAAATTCATCCGACACCGCTTTTTAAATTGATTTGTGGCAATTGCAAGACACTGGAAATATATAGAACATTTATCTACAGCAATGTAGCAATAAGAATAATATACTCCTTGTACACGCCACAACACCGATGCCGGCCCACCATGCCTGGCTCACCTAACATATATAAAATATGAGAATTGCTGTCCTTGATGACGATCCCAGTCAAACCGATCTAGTTTGCCAGGTGCTCACATCCAGTGGCCATATTTGCCACCCGTTTCAAAGCGGGAAAGAAATATTGAACCAGCTGCGGCGGGAAAGCTATGACATGCTGGTTCTGGACTGGCAGGTCCCGGATCTGAGCGGGCCCGAGGTATTGCGCTGGGTAAGAGACAAACTGCCGCGGACCATTCCGGTCCTGTTCATCACCAGCCGCTCCGGCGAGGATGACATCGTGGAAGGCCTGGCCGCCGGCGCCGACGACTACATGATCAAGCCGATCCGGCGCAGCGAACTGGTGGCGCGGGTGCAAGCCCTGCTGCGACGCGCCTATCCGATCCAGAACACCAGCGAACAAATCGTTTTCAACGACTATTTGTTTGAAACCCGTTCGGGTCGCCTGACCCTGGCCGGCAAGCCGATCGAGATTACCCAGAAGGAATTCGACCTGGCCCTGTTGTTTTTTCGCAACCTCGGCCGCCCCCTCTCACGCGCATATATCCTAGAGGCAGTCTGGTCGCGCGATGTCGACATCCCCTCCCGTACCATGGATACACACGTATCGCGGGTAAGGAGTAAGTTACAATTACGACCAGAAAACGGCTATCGGCTAGCACCGGTTTATAGCTATGGGTATCGATTGGAACAACTAACAGGATAAGGCGCGTTGCGGTTGCGCTGATAGACAAATATGCGCAGCACATTCACCAAACTAGCTCTATTGGCGCTGTTGTCGGCGCCTTCCTCGCTGTTATTTGCCGCCCCGCCAGCGCTCGACCCGGCAGCGCTCCAGGTCGATGCCGCCACTATCACCTACCGAGCACAACAGGGCGACACCTTAAGCGTCATCGCCGACCAGCTCACCGGCAACAAGAGCAACTGGGTGCCGCTGGCGAAACTCAATCACATTGGCAATGACCGCGCCATTCCGATCGGCACCGCCATCATCATCCCGGTAGCGCTGCTGCCGGACGATCCCAGCTCGGCCCAGGTGGCAGCCATGTCCGGCACGATCGACGCCACCGGCGCCGACGGCCGCCCGGTCGCTCTCAGCATCGGCACCACACTGACCGAAGGCGCCATCATCAATACCGGCAGCAACAGCTTTCTGACGCTGAGCCTGCCCGACCAGTCGCATATCGCGATCCCGTCCAACAGCCAGGTGAAACTCAGCAAGCTGCGCAGCGCGCGCTATACCAAGAGTCCGCGCACCGAGATTACCTTGTTGAAGGGCCGGGTCGAATCCAAGGTCTCGCCGCTGGAAAAGAACAAAGGCCGCTTTGAAGTTCATTCGCCGCTGGCGGTGGCGGGTGTGCGCGGCACCGATTTCCGCGTCGACCTGGTCGGCGACAGGGTCCTGACCGAGGTCTTGAGCGGCGGCGTCGCCGTGGCGAAAAAGAACAAGCCGGCCGCCCTGACCCTGCGCGCAGGCCAAGGCAATATCACCAGCACCAAGGGTGTTGGCAAGGCAGTAGCACTGCTGCCGCAACCGGAATTCACCGACAGCCGGCCGCAGCTGCAGGAACGGCCGACAGTACGCTTTACCTTCAATCCAGTCAGCGGCGCCGGCGGCTATCGCGCGCAAGTCGCCACCGACGCCAGCCTCAGCAACGTCATCAGCGAAGCTGAGTCGGACAGCCCCGAAATCAAGATCAACGGACTGGAAGACGGCAAGTATTTCGTGCGCATCACCGCGCTGGACCAGGCCGGTTTGCAAGGCAAGCCGCTGATCGCTGCGTTTACCCTGAAGGCCCGGCCGGAACCGCCGATCTCGATCGAACCGAAAAACAAATCGCGCAGCGAAAACCTGATGTTCAGCTGGGCCGAGGTCAGCAATGCACAGGCTTATCATCTGCAGGTAGCCAGCGACGCCGAGTTCAGCCACGTCATCATCGACGAAGCAGCATTGAGCGCAGCGCAGTTCAACGCCGGCAAACTGGCCCTCGGCGCCTACTACTGGCGCGTCGCGACCATCGTTGAAACCGCAGGCGGCCGCGACCAGGGACCTTACGGCGACCCGCAAGGCTTCAGCCTGCTGCCCGCCTTGCAGATTCCTAAGATTGCCGACGCGGTCGACGGCGACCTGTCGTTCCGCTGGACCGGCGAGCCAGGGCAGAAGTTCGTGGTCGAGATCGGCCGCGACGCCGGCTTCTCCAGCCTGCTGCTGACGCAGGACACCGCCACGCCGGAAATCAATGTCCCGCGCCCGGCCAGCGGCACTTACTTCATCCGCATCAAGGCGATCGATCCCGACGGCTACGTCAGCCCGTTTTCGCCGGCGCAAAAAGTGTATATCGGCAGCCGCTGGGTCACCAGCGACGGCTCGCCCTTGCTCAACGTCGGCGGCACTACCCAGGCCGGCTATTAAACCGGGGCCCGCCATGCAAGCACTCGCACAGCGTCCATGATCAAACAGGTGATTCCACTCATCAAACGGGTGGCGTTTCGCCAATGGCTGGCGATTACCGTACTGATGCTGATCGTGGCCGGCAGCATGGGCTATGTGAATGGACTGGGGCGGCTCGACACCACCCTGTATGACCAGTTCATGCGCGCCGACTCGCGGCCGGCGCGCGACGACATCATCATCGTCGCCATCGACGACTACAGCATCAGCAAACTGGGGCGCTGGCCATGGGAACGCAGCCTGCACGCCAAGCTGCTGAACCGCATCATGCACGCCAATCCGCTGGCGATCGGGCTCGATGTCATCATGTCGGAAGCGGAACAGGGACAAACGCCGGGCCAGCGCGCCGACGACCGCGCGCTGACCAAAGCGCTGACCGCCAGCAAGCTGACCGTGCTGCCGATCGTGGTCGCCAGCGCCGGGCCAGGCTTGAAAGCATTGCCGCCGACTCCCGAATTCATGGACGCCGCGCGCGGCCTTGGCCATATTCACCTGGAACTCGATTCGGACGGCGTGGTGCGCAGCGTCTTCCTGCAAGAAGGCCAGGATGGCAAATGGTGGCCGCATTTTGCGGTAGCGCTGGCAGGCGTAGCCGGACAAAAGATCACCGATGCCGCCGGCAACCTGCCCGGCGCCCGCCTGGGTGCAATGCCGCCCGAGGTCGAACAGCACAAGGCGGACAGCTGGCAGCGCGACTACCAGATCCAGATCCCGTTCGCCGGCGGCACCGGCCATTTCCGCTCCGTGCCTTATGCCTCGGTATTGCGCGGCGACGTCCCCGATCAGTTTTTCACCGGGAAATATGTATTGATCGGCGCCACCGCGCTTGGCATGGCGGACACATTTCCCACGCCCGTCTCGGGCACCTCGGGCGTCATGCCGGGCATAGAAATCAATGCCAATATCCTGGCCGGCCTGCTTGACCACAAGGCCATCAGCATCGCCCGTCCCTTGCAGACGGCGCTGTTCAGCATCATTCCGGTACTGATCGCGCTCTCTAGCTATCTGCTGTGGACGCCGCGCATCTCGCTGCTGATTACCGCCGCCCTGATGGTGCTGACCATGGCGGTCAGCTATTTCCTGCTGACGCTGGGGATATGGATCGCACCGACCGCCGCCCTGATCGCGCTGGCGATTGCGCATCCGATATGGAACTGGATCCGCCTGGAATCGGCGATTTCCTATCTCGGGCAGGAATTCATGCTGCTCGACCAGGAGCCGCATCTGCTGCCGGAAGTGAACACCGAACGCGCTCCGCAGCAGGTGGAAGACTTGCTTGAGCAGCGCATCAACGCCATGCGCGTGGCGGCGCGCCGGGTGCGCGATTTGCGCCAGTTCATCTCCGACAGCGTCAACAGCTTGCCGGATGCGACCCTGATCACCACCATCGACGGCCACGTGCTTGTGTCCAATCAATTTGCGCGCGACTACTTCGCCGCCGCCGGCATCCGCAATATCGACGGCGCGCTGCTGCCTTACCTGTTCTCCAACATGAGCACGCCGCAGGCGACCAATACGTCGGCCAACCATACCTTCAGCTGGTGGGACCTGATCGACCTGGAACACGTTTCCACGCTCACCAGCGGCACCGCGGTGCAGGACCAGCAGGGACGCGACCTGCTGATCAAGAGCGGCCCCTGCCACTCGGCACACCAGGTGCTGACCGGCTGGATCGTCAGCATCGTCGACATCACCATCATCCGCGCCGCCGAGCGCAGCCGCGATGAAACCCTGCGCTTCCTGTCGCACGACATGCGCGCGCCTCAGGCTTCGATCCTGGCCTTGCTGGAACTGCAAGGCAACGCCGCCTCAGCCTTGCCGCAAAAAGAATTCTTCGCGCGCCTGGAGCAAGCGGCCCGCAAGACCCTCGGACTGGCCGACAATTTCGTACAGCTGGCGCGCGCCGAATCGTCGGAATACCGGCTGGAAGAAGTGGATTTCCAGGACGTGCTATACGACGCCGTCGATGAAATGTGGAGCCTGGCCAACAACAAGAAAATCGAACTGATCACCGACATCGAGGGGCCGGAGTTCCTGACCAATATCGACCGTTCGCTGATGGCGCGCGCGCTGTGCAACCTGATTTCCAACGCCATCAGCTACAGCCTGCCGGACACCCGGATTACCTGCACCCTGCGCCTGAAATACGTCAAATTGCTGCCGCAGGTGATATGCCGCATCAGCGACCAGGGCTTCGGCATTGCCCCGCACGACCAGGTCAAGCTGTTCCAGCGTTATCAAAGAGTCAGCGCCCCCGGCCAGCCGCACTCGGACGGCACCGGCCTCGGCCTGGTGTTCGTCAAAACCGTGGTGGAACGCCATTTCGGCGAAATCTCGCTGGAAAGCACTTTAGGCGAAGGCAGCACATTTATTGTCACTTTGCCAGCCATCAGCTAAGCCAGGCGCGGCTGTATTACTGGCGGGCATAGCTGGTATTGGCCGCTTGGCGATTCGATCCCGGCGACTAAGAGTATAATCACGCGTTAACAATATTGTTGCTCGAATAAGCACCCTTCCCGTCCGTAACCGTCTCTATGCACCTGCTAACCGTCGGACTCAACCACACCACCGCGCCTGTTTCCCTGCGCGAAAAGGTGGCCTTCCCGGCTGACCAGATCGGTCAGGCGGTGATGGCGGCGCGCGCCTGGTTCAGCGGCGGCAACGACGTCAACATGTCAGACGAAGCGGCGATCCTGTCGACCTGCAACCGCACCGAGCTGTATGCCGCCGGCAACCTGCAGCATGGCGTCGATACCGCCATCGATTCCACCGCGCATTTCCTGGCCCACTATCACCAGCTGCCCTACGCCGACCTGCGTCCGCATCTCTACACGCTGCCGCAGGACAATGCCGTGCGTCATGCCTTCCGCGTCGCCTCCGGACTGGATTCGATGGTGCTGGGTGAAGCGCAGATCCTGGGGCAGATGAAAGACGCGGTGCGCCACGCCGAAGCGGCGGGCGGGCTCGGCACCTATCTGCACCAGCTGTTCCAGCGCACCTTTGCAGTCGCCAAGGAAGTGCGCAGCACCACGGAAATCGGCGCCCACAGCGTTTCCATGGCAGCGGCGGCGGTGCGCATGTCGGAACGGATTTTCGATACCGTCGCCGGCCAGCACGTGCTGTTCATCGGCGCCGGCGAAATGATCGAGCTGTGCGCCACCCACTTTGCCGCGCAAAACCCGAAATCGCTGACAGTCGCCAACCGCACCATGGAACGCGCCGAACTGCTGGCGCATCGCTTCAACGGCCAGGCGATCCGGCTGATCGATTTGCCGACGCAGCTGGGCAAATACGACATCATCGTTTCCTGCACCGCATCCAGCCTGCCCATCATTGGCCTGGGCATGGTCGAGCGCGCCGTCAAGGCGCGCCGCCACAAGCCGATGTTCATGCTGGACCTGGCGGTGCCGCGCGATATCGAGACGGAAATCGGCCGCCTCGACGATATCTTCCTGTACACCGTCGACGACCTCGGTTCGATCGTGCAAACCGGCATGGAAAACCGCCAGGCCGCCGTGGCCCAGGCGGAAGCCATCATTGAAACCCGCGTGCAGTCGTTCATGCACTGGGTCGATAACCGGGTCGTGGTGCCGGTGATCCAGGACCTGCAAGAATCGAGCGAAGCCATGCGCCGGCTGGAACTGGAACGCGCCCGCAAGATGCTGGCCAAGGGTGAAGATATCGAAGTGGTGCTGGAAGCACTGTCCAAAGGCCTCACCGCCAAATTCATGCACGGCCCGCAACAGGCTTTGCACAATGCCCAGGGCGACGAACGCGCGCGCCTGGCAGCCCTCCTGCCGCAACTGTTCCGCACCAAGCGTTAGCGCATCTGCGCTACTCCCGTGCACAGACGCGCTTCGCCGCGTCAAGCTGCCGGCGCTTTGCTCTCCAACGCTTCAACCCGTCTACCTCTGACTGAAATACGCCATGAAACCATCAATGCTCGCCAAGCTCGACCAACTCGCCAACCGTCTGGTCGAAGTCAATGACCTGCTCATGCAGGAAGACGCGACCGCCAGCATGGACAACTATCGCAAGCTGTCGCGCGAACATGCTGAACTGGGGCCGCTGGTGGAACTGTACCAAGCGTATCAGCAGGCCGTCGGCGACATCGAAGCGGCGCAGGAAATGCAGTCCGATCCGGACATGAAGGAATTCGCCCAGGATGAAATCGCGGCGGCCAAGGCGCGCATGGAGCAGCTTGAAGGCGACCTGCAAAAAATGCTGCTGCCGAAAGACCCCAACGACGAACGCAATATTTTCCTGGAAATCCGCGCCGGCACCGGCGGCGACGAATCGGCGCTGTTCGCCGGCGACCTGCTGCGCATGTACACCCGCTTCGCCGAACGCAACCGCTGGCAGGTCGAAATGGTGTCTGAATCGGCGTCGGAAATCGGCGGCTACAAAGAAGTGATCGTGCGCGTGCTCGGCTTCGGCGCCTATTCCAAGCTCAAGTTCGAATCCGGCGGCCATCGCGTGCAACGCGTGCCGGCGACCGAAACCCAGGGGCGCATCCACACCTCGGCCTGCACCGTCGCCATCATGCCGGAGGCGGACGAAGTCGGCGACGTCGACATCAATCCGGCCGATATCCGCATCGATACCTACCGCGCCTCGGGCGCCGGCGGCCAGCACATCAACAAGACCGATTCCGCGGTGCGCATCACGCATATGCCGACCGGTATCGTGGTCGAGTGCCAGGACGATCGCAGCCAGCACAAGAACAAGGCCTCAGCCCTGAAGGTGCTGGCGGCGCGCATCAAGGACGGCCAGCTGCGCGAGCAGCAATCGAAAGAGGCGGCAACCCGCAAATCCCTGATCGGTTCGGGCGACCGCAGCGAACGGATCCGCACCTACAATTTCCCGCAAGGCCGCATGACCGACCATCGCATCAACCTGACCTTGTACAAGCTCGATTTCATCATGGATGGCGATCTCACGGAGCTGACCAATGCCCTGGCGGCGGAACATCAGGCTGACTTGCTGGCGGCGCTGGGAGATGCTGTTTAATAGTAAGATAGAATTTGGCCCCCTAGGGTGCGCACCCAGTGCCCATCGGCCGACGAAAAACATGCAGGCGTAATACATTCACGCGTGGGCACGCTGTGCCCACCCTACGACTCACCATACACCGATAAAAAATGAAAACATCCAAATCCATTTTGCTTGCAGTCGCTTTCATCTGCCTGGTCATCCTCGGCGCTGCCCTGTACTTGCAGCACTACCAGAACATGCAGCCTTGCCCCTTGTGCGTGATCCAGCGCTATGCTTTCGCGGCGATCGCGCTGATCTGCCTGATTTGCGCCGGCCTACCTGCGGGCGCCCAGAAAGCCGGCGCCGGTCTCGGCATCCTGGCCGGACTGGGCGGCGCCGGCACCGCCATCTGGCACCTGTGGATCATCGCCCATCCAGCCATCTCTTGCGGCCGCGATGCACTGGAAGCGCCGATGAACGCCTTGCCGCCCGCGACCATGCTGCCATCGGTATTCCAGGTGGATGCCTTCGCGCTCTGCACCACTGCCTACGATCCGATCATGGGCCTGTCGATACCGCAATGGTCTTTGCTGGGTTTTGTCATACTGCTGGTTATCCTTGTGGCGACTTTGTTCAAACGCGGTAACGGCAGCAATCGCCGCTACTGACCTGCTCTCGGACTGAAGCTGATATGACAGGGATTGCCGACACATTCACGGTAGAAGCCGGCTGCAGTATCGGCGCGCTCTTGAAACAAGCACCGCTGGCGCCGCTGGAAAACCGCATCCTGCTGATACATGCGCTGCAGCTGACCCGCATCCAGCTGATTACACAGGATGAGCGCTGTATCGATGCGCAACAGGCGCAGCAGTTGTCAGCCTTGTTTGGCCGGCGCCTGCGCGGCGAGCCGATTGCCTACATTATCGGCCAGCGCGAATTTTACGGTTTGCAGCTGGAAGTCACGCCGGACGTCTTGATTCCCCGCCCCGAAACTGAACTGCTGGTGGACCTGGCCTTGCAGCATCTGCCGTCGGATAGCAGGCAGCAGCTGAGCGTGCTTGACCTCGGCACCGGTTCCGGCGCCATTGCCATCGCCATTGCTCACAGCCGCCCCGATCTTGAGGTGACCGCACTGGACGTCAGCGGCGCTGCGCTGGCGGTGGCCGGCCGCAATGCGACGCGCCATCTGCAGCCTGAGCACGGACCATTCCGGCTTCTGCAAAGCAATTGGTACAGCGCGCTGGGCGAACAGCAATTCGATATCATCGTCGCCAATCCCCCCTATATCGTCGCCGGCGACCAGCATCTTGTCCAAGGCGACTTGCGCTTTGAACCGCAGGATGCCTTGACCGACCATGCGGATGGCTTGAGCGCTCTGCGCAGCATTATCGACGGCGCCGGCCGTTATCTGAAGAACGGTGGCTGGCTGCTGATGGAACACGGCTACGATCAGGCGCCCGCAGTGCGCGCCCTGCTGCAAGCGAAACAGTTCGATACGGTCCAAAGCTGGCAAGACCTGGCTGAAATTGAACGCGTCAGCGGTGGCAGACGGCGCACCGCAGGCTGATCAAAAAATAAAAAAAGCGCGGCATGCCGCGCTTTCTATTTTCTTGCCGGACCAGAAAATCAGTCCTTCTCGCCCCAGATTGCCGGATACACAACCCCGGCAATGACCGCACCGACCAGCGGCGCCAGCCAGAACAGCCACAGCTGCTGCAATGCCCAGCCGCCGACGAACAGCGCCTGGCTGGTGCTGCGCGCAGGGTTGACCGAGGTATTGGTGACCGGGATGCTGATCAGGTGGATCAGGGTCAGGCACAAGCCGATTGCAATCGGCGCAAAGCCGGCCGGCGCACGCTTGTCGGTGGCGCCCAGGATCACGATCAGGAAGACGAAGGTCATCACGATTTCGCAGATCAAAGCAGCACTCATCGAATACAGGCCAGGCGAATGTTCACCGTAGCCGTTGGCGGCGAAGCCACCGATTTCCGCACCTGGCTTGCCGGTGGCGATCAGGTACAGGATGCCCGCGGCAATGATGCCGCCCACCACCTGGGCGACCCAGTAAGGCAGGATTTCACTCTTGGGGAAACGGCCGGCGGTTGCCAGTCCAAGCGTCACTGCCGGATTCAGATGGCAACCGGAAATATGGCCGATGGCAAACGCCATCGTCAGCACGGTCAGGCCGAAAGCCAGCGCGACGCCGTGGAAACCGATACCGAGGCCCGGAAAACCAGCCGCCAGCACGGCGCTGCCGCAACCGCCGAGAACCAGCCAGAAAGTGCCGAGTGCTTCGGCGCCCAGACGTTTAGAGAGATGCATATTTGACTCCTGAAGAAATACTACTGTGTGATTTACCTGAACGGGCAACGGGCTAGCAGGTTGCATAGCATCGCCCAGTCGCATGCGGCCACAAGCATATTTGCTGACTCATCGACAAACAAGAAAAAAAATTATCATTTAACAATAATTTTCATTTTTCCAGCTATCCTCTCTCAGACTGGATCAATCCTACGTTCTGATAACAGAAATAATATTAATCAGACTAGATAAACCCTACGGTCCGACGGCACAAATAATACCATCGAGAAATATATTGTGGCGGCACGGCAAGCAATTCCGAAGCCTTCAGGCATGCAGAAATTCCGGGGCGCTTACTTTTCGGGCTGTCAAGACTAGCGAAATTATCTGGATTGCGTATGATCCAACGCTTGATTTTCATTCTTAAGAATTCATTCTCATGCTGCCTTCGATCGAACAACGCCTCGCCCTTGAACTTGCCGCCAAACCGGCACAAGTCGCCGCTGCCGTCGCCCTGCTGGACGAAGGCGCGACCGTGCCTTTTATCGCCCGCTACCGCAAGGAAGCCACCGGCGGCCTCGACGACATCCAGCTGCGCCTGCTGGAAGAACGCCTGCGTTACCTGCGTGAACTGGAAGCGCGCCGCGGCGCCATCCTGGCTTCGATCGAAGAACAGGGCAAGATGACGCCGGCGCTGCTGCAGGCAATCACCCTGGCGGAAGACAAGACCCGGCTGGAAGATCTCTACCTGCCGTACAAGCTCAAGCGCCGCACCAAGGCGCAGATCGCCGCGGAAGCAGGCCTGACCGTGCTGGCCGATGCGCTGCTGGCCGATCCGGAACTGAATCCGGAACAGGAAGCCGAGAAATATATCAAGCCGGCCTTCAACACCGACAACGGCGACAACCCCGGCGTCGCCGACGCCAAGGCCGCGCTGGACGGCGCACGGCAAATCCTGATGGAGCGTTTTTCCGAAGATGCAACGCTGCTGCAGGCGCTGCGCGAATACCTGACCGAGCATGGCGTGGTCGAATCCAAGGTAGTGGAAGGCAAGCAGGATGCCGGTGAAAAATTCGCCGACTACTTCGATTATTCGGAAACCATCGGCACCATTCCATCGCATCGCGCGCTGGCCTTGTTCCGCGGCCGCCGCGAAGAAATCCTGAACGTGGTGCTGCGCCTCGATACCGAAGAGGACAAGCCGAAGTGGGATGCGCCGCACAATCCGTGCGAAGGCCGCATCGCCGCCCGTTTCGGCATCAGCAACAAGAGCCGCAACGCCGATAAATGGCTGAGCGACACGGTGCGCTGGAGCTGGCGCGTCAAGGTTTTCATGCACCTGGAAACAGAGCTGATGACCAAGCTGCGCGAAAAGGCCGAAGTCGAAGCGATCAATGTCTTCGCCCTCAACCTGAAAGCCTTGCTGCTGGCGGCGCCGGCCGGCCCGCGCGCCACCATGGGCCTGGATCCGGGCCTGCGCACCGGCGTCAAGGTGGCGGTGATCGACGCCACCGGCAAGGTAGTCGCCACCACCGCGATTTATCCGCACCAGCCGCGCAACGACTGGGATGGTTCTCTGCACACGCTGGCGCAGCTGGCCGAGAAGCACCAGGTCTCATTGATTTCAATCGGCAACGGCACCGCGTCGCGCGAAACCGACAAGCTGGCGCAAGACCTGATCAAGCTGCGGCCGGAACTGAAGCTGACCAAGATCGTGGTGTCGGAAGCCGGCGCTTCGGTCTATTCGGCCTCCGAATTCGCTTCTCGCGAACTGCCTGACATGGATGTCTCGCTGCGCGGCGCAGTGTCGATTGCGCGCCGCCTGCAGGATCCGCTGGCGGAGCTGGTCAAGATCGATCCGAAGTCGATCGGCGTCGGCCAGTACCAGCACGACGTCGGCCAGACGCAGCTGGCGCGCTCGCTCGATGCGGTAGTAGAGGATTGCGTGAATGCGGTCGGTGTCGACGTTAACACCGCATCGGCGCCGCTGCTGGCGCGCGTCTCCGGCCTCAATGCCAGCGTCGCGCAAAGCATCGTCACCTATCGCGACATGAAGGGTATGTTTACTTCGCGCGCGGCGTTGCGCGAGGTGCCGCGGCTGGGTGAAAAAACCTTTGAACAGGCCGCCGGCTTCCTGCGCGTCATGAACAGCGACAATCCGCTGGACGGCTCGGCGGTGCACCCGGAATCCTACCCGCTGGTGGAAAAAATCCTGGCTGACATCAAGAAGGACGTCAAGGGCGTGATCGGCGACAGCAGGCTGCTGACCTCGCTCAATCCTGCCAAGTACGCCGATGAAAAATTCGGCGTGCCGACCATCGCCGACATCCTCAAGGAACTGGAAAAACCGGGGCGCGACCCGCGTCCGGAATTCAC
The DNA here is from genome assembly GCF_059421505.1 of Collimonas sp. GW821-FHT02H07. Taxonomy (NCBI): domain Bacteria; kingdom Pseudomonadati; phylum Pseudomonadota; class Betaproteobacteria; order Burkholderiales; family Oxalobacteraceae; genus Collimonas; species Collimonas sp. GW821-FHT02H07. Next base: position 95,658 of record NZ_JBWKVC010000008.1, on the reverse strand, counting down.
CACCGCCACCTTCAAGGACGGCGTCGAGGAAATCCGCGACCTGCGCCCCGACATGATCCTGGAAGGCGTGGTCACCAACGTGGCGGCCTTCGGCGCCTTTGTCGACATCGGTGTGCACCAGGACGGCCTGGTGCATATTTCGGCGCTCTCCAACACCTTCGTCAAGGATCCGCACAGCGTGGTCAAAGCCGGCCAGGTGGTGAAAGTCAAAGTGCTTGAAGTCGATGAAAAGCGCAAGCGTATCGCGCTCACCATGCGCCTGTCCGACAGCGCGCCGGTCGCCGGCGCCAAGCCGGAACAACGGGCCGACCGCAACGACGCCAAGCGCCTGTCCCAGCATCAGCAACGGCAAGCCGCGCCGGCTCCGGCCAATAACGCCATGGCCGCCGCATTCGCCAAGCTCAAGGGATAGCAGTTAAGCAACTTCGTCAGCCGACGCCGGCATACCCGGCGTCGGCTGAATCTCATCACGCCGACAAAATCAGTCTGGACCTAATGCCGGGCCCCTTGTCATCGTATAATCACGGCACAATCGATTTCCAACAGGTTTTATTTTGTCAGCCGCTCCCAACACCTCATCCTCACAATTCATGATGTCCCCGATCGCGGCCGATATGGACGCGGTCAATGCGGTGATTCGCCGTCAATTGCACTCGGAAGTGCCCTTGGTGAATCAGATTGCCGAGTACATCATCAGCGCCGGCGGCAAGCGCCTGCGCCCGGTGCTGGTCTTGCTGATGGCGCGCGCTTGCGGTTATGCCGGCGACAAGCATCACGAACTGGCGGCGGTGATCGAATTCATCCACACCGCCACCCTGCTGCACGATGATGTGGTGGACGAGTCGTCCCTGCGGCGCGGCCGGCAGACCGCCAATGCCCTGTTCGGCAATGCGGCCTCGGTGCTGGTGGGCGATTTCCTGTATTCGCGCGCCTTTCAGATGATGGTGGCGGTGGATAACGCGCGCGTGATGCAAATCGTCGCCGACGCCACCAATGTCATCGCCGAAGGCGAGGTGCTGCAGTTGCTGAACATGCACAACCCGGATGTCTCCGAAGAAAACTATCTGCAGGTGATCCGCTCCAAGACCGCCAAGCTGTTCGAGGCGGCGGCCCAGCTGGGCGTGCTGATCGCCGGCGCCGATGACGCAGCGACTGAGGCGGCAATTGAGGCGGCAGGTGAATACGGACGTTCTCTGGGCACCGCGTTCCAGCTGATCGACGACGTGCTGGACTATTCCGGCAACGCCAGCGATATCGGCAAGAACGTCGGCGACGACCTGCGCGAAGGCAAGCCGACCTTGCCCCTGATTTACCTGATGAGCCACGGCACGCCGGAACAACGAGAGCTGGTGCGCAGCTGCATCGAGAATGGCGACGAACAGCATTTCGATGAAATCCTGGCGGCCATCACCACTTCCGGCGCCCTCGACTACACCCGGAAGGAAGCCGAAAAAGCAGCACAACGCGCCGCGGCAGCAATTGCGGGCTTGCCAAATAGTCAGTTCAAAGATTCTTTGCTACAATTATCCGTGTTCGCAGTGGATCGCAATCACTGAGCGCAATCACTAAAAAATTTGCAAGGGGACTGCCACACCGCCACCGTACGGACGGGCAGCCCTAAAAACCTGTTCAAATCATTGAACGGCTAAATCGGGGTGTAGCTTAGCCTGGTAGAGCGCTACGTTCGGGACGTAGAGGCCGGAGGTTCGAATCCTCTCACCCCGACCATATAACACTTGGTTTATTAACCTTTTCTTTACGGTGACCCTTTGGATGCCGTGCCCATTTGGGTGCAGATTCTTGCACTAGTCGTACTCATCTTCCTCTCAGCATTTTTCGCCATGGCGGAAACTGCTTTGATTGCCGCCAACAAGCATCGCCTGCGTCATCTGGCGAAGCGCGGCAGCAAGTCCGCCACCACCACTCTATGGCTATTGGAACGCACCGATAAGCTGCTGTCGCTGATCCTGATCGTCAATACCCTGGTCAATGCTCTCGCCACCGCGCTGGTGACGGCGATTGCCATTACGACATTCGGCAACCACCAGAATGTGATCACGATTGCCACCGCCGGCGTCGCTTTCCTGCTGATCGTGTTTGCCGAAATCACCCCGAAGGTGATTGGCGCGACCTATCCGGAACGGATTGCGCTGCCGACCAGCTTCGTCCTCAAACCTCTGATGGCGCTGGCCAAGCCCTTGATCTGGTTCGTCAATCTGTTCGTCTCCGGCATCCTTAAAGTACTGCACATCAAAACCGGCAAGCACGCGCAGGAACAGCGCGTCTCGCCGGAAGAGCTGCGCTCGATCGTGCTGGAAGGCGGCAATTTCATGCCGCAAAAGCACAAGAGCATTTTGCTGAATCTGTTCGATCTTGAAAAAATTTCAGTAGAAGACGTCATGACGCCGCGGGCGCAAGTCGAAGCGCTGAACCTGGCGGCATCGGTGGACGACATCAAGCATCAGCTGACGACCTGCTATCACAATAAATTGCCGGTGTACGAAGGTGAAATCAACCAGATCGTCGGCATTTTGCACGTGCGCAAGGCCATGGCGTTGCTCAACCAGGAAGCTGAGCTGACCGTTGATCATTTCCGCCAGCTGCTCAGCACGCCGTATTTCATTCCGGAAGACACTGACGTTTTCACGCAGCTGCAATATTTCCAGGAGAATCACGAGCGGCTCGGCATCATCGTCGACGAGTACGGCGAAGTGCAGGGACTGGTCACGCTGGAAGACATCATTGAAGAAATGATTGGCGAATTCACCACGTCGAAACCAGGCGCCGCCCGCGCCGACAGCTTTGCCTGGAATGCCCAGGGCCAGTGCCTGCTGGAGGGCGCAACAACCCTGCGCGACATCAACAAGCGCCTCGGCCTGAATTTCCCGCTGGACGGCCCCAAGACACTGAATGGCCTGCTGCTGGAATGGTTGCAAGATATTCCAGACAATAATGTCAGCCTGAAAATTGCCGGATGCATCATAGAAATCGTGCAGGTGCAAAACCAGGCGATCAAGGTTGCTAAGTTGATGCGGCCGAATACACTACAAGAACGATAGGAAAACTGCCACAAGGCAATTTTTTCGACACATTTCTTCACAAAACCTTTACAAGTGAGTTTCCCCTAGGGCATCATTGGTCGGTTGTAATGGTTCCGCACATCTTTTGATATTGATCCCCCTATGGCTGCAGTATTTCCGAACGCTAGTACCACCGGTCCGATCTCGGGACTTGCCCGCGCATTGTTGCAAGCCGGCCGCCTGTCGACGGCGCAGATGGAAGCCCTGCACAAGAAAGCCAGCGGCGACCAAACACCGTTCATCGCGGCTTTGCTGGATAGCGGCCATCTCGATGCACGCGCGCTGGCGCTGTTTTGCGCCGAGACATTTGGTTATCCGCAGCTGGACCTGAGCGTACTCAATCTCAGCACGCTGCCGGAAAAAGCCATCGACGCCAAGCTGATGGAAAGCCACTCCGTGCTGCCGCTGGCGAAGCGCGGCAACAAGATTTACGTGGCGCTGTCCGACCCGACCAACATCCAGGCGCTGGACCAGATCAAGTTCCAGACCGAACTGATGGTCGAGCCGATCATCGTCGAGCATCCAGTGCTGGTGAAGCAGATCCAGAAGCTGGTCAAATCGGCCGAACAGAGCCTGAGTGAAATGGTCGGCGACGAACAGGAAATCAATTTCGTCGAAGAGGATACGGCAACGGTTGCCGATCCCACCGCCGATATTGACGATGCGCCGGTGGTGCGCTTCCTGCAAAAAATCCTGACCGATGCGATCAACCAGGGCGCATCCGACTTGCACTTCGAACCGTTCGAAAAATTCTACCGGATCCGTTTCCGGGTCGACGGCGTGCTGCGCGACATGGCGCAGCCTCCGCTGTCGATCAAGGAAAAGCTGGCATCCCGCATCAAGGTGATCTCGAAGCTGGATATTTCCGAAAAGCGGGTGCCGCAGGACGGCCGCATGCGGCTGGTGGTTTCCAAGACGCGCGCGATCGATTTCCGTGTCAGCACCCTGCCCACCCTGTTCGGCGAAAAGATCGTGATGCGTATCCTGGACCCCAGCCAGGCGCAGATGGGGATTGACGCGCTGGGCTACGATCCGGATCAGAAGGCGATCCTGATGGACGCTATCCAGCGCCCTTACGGCATGGTGCTGGTGACCGGCCCTACCGGTTCCGGTAAAACCGTGTCGCTCTATACCTGCCTGAATATCCTGAACCAGCCCGGCATCAATATCTCCACCGCAGAAGATCCGGCTGAAATCAATTTGCCCGGCGTGAACCAGGTCAACATCAACGACCGCGCCGGCCTGACTTTCCCGGTGGCGCTGAAGGCCTTCCTGCGGCAGGATCCCGACATCATCATGGTCGGTGAAATCCGCGACCTGGAAACCGCCGACATCTCGATCAAGGCGGCGCAAACCGGGCATATGGTGTTTTCCACCTTGCATACCAACGATGCGCCGTCGACGCTGACGCGCCTGATGAACATGGGCGTGCCTGCTTTCAATATCGCATCCTCGGTGATACTGATCACCGCGCAGCGGCTGGCGCGCCGCCTGTGCAGCTGCAAGCAGCCGATCACGATACAGGATGAGGCCCTGGCTGAAGCCGGCTTCACCGAGGACGACATGGACGGCAGCTGGTTGCCATACAAGGCGGTCGGCTGCGAACGCTGCAACGGCACCGGCTACAAGGGACGGGTCGGCATCTATCAGATCATGCCGATCACGGAAGAAATAGAACGCATTATTCTGGCCCATGGCACGGCGCTGGAAATCGAAGCACAAGCCAAGCGCGAGGGCGTCAAGACTTTACGCCAGTCGGGACTGATGAAGGTTAAACAAGGGTTGACCAGCCTCGAAGAAGTGCTCGGTTGCACCAATATCTAATTAGGGGAATAGTTCATGGCAACTGCTGCAAGCTCACGTCAGGTCAAGGAATTGGTTTATCTTTGGGAAGGCAAGGATAAAAAAGGCAAGGTAGTGCGTGGCGAACTGCGCGCCGGCAGCGAGACGGTAGTCAACGTCACCATGCGCCGGCAAGGGATCTTGGTTACGAAAGTCAAAAAGAAAACCTTCCGCAGCGGGAAAAAAATCTCAGACAAGGATATTTCTTTATTTACACGCCAACTGGCCACCATGATGAAGGCTGGCGTACCGCTGCTGCAGTCCTTCGACATTGTGGCTAAGGGCCATGCCAACCCATCGGTCTCGAAACTGGTGAATGATATTCGCGGCGATGTTGAGACAGGCACCAGCCTGAGCCAGGCTTTCCGCAAGTTCCCGCTGTATTTCGACCCGCTATTCTGCAATCTGGTCGGGGCTGGCGAGCAAGCAGGTATTCTGGAAGATTTGCTGGAGCGGCTGGCAATCTACAAAGAAAAAACGCTCGCCATTAAAGGCAAGATCAAATCGGCATTGTTTTATCCCATCTCAATTCTGGCAGTGGCATTTATCGTGACCGCGGTCATCATGATCTGGGTGGTACCAGCGTTCAAGCAGGTATTCTCCAGTTTCGGGGCTGATCTGCCGGCGCCGACTCTTATCGTCATGGCAATCTCAGATTTCATGGTAGGTAACTGGTATATTATTTTCCCCACCATATTTGCCGGCTTATACCTGTTTTTCCAATCCTGGAGACGTTCGCTCAAAGTACAGCGCTTCATGGATCAACTATTACTGAAAGCACCGGTCTTCGGTGATGTCATACGCAAAGCCACGATTGCACGCTGGACCCGTACCCTGGCGACGATGTTTGCCGCCGGTGTGCCTTTGGTCGAATCACTCGACTCGGTCGGCGGCGCATCGGGGAATGCAGTATATCTGGATGCGACCAAGAAAATCCAGAGCGAAGTCAGCACCGGCACCAGCCTGACTGCAGCCATGGAAAACGCTAACGTGTTCCCGAACATGGTGACACAGATGGTTTCGATCGGCGAGGAATCCGGCTCCCTGGATCAGATGCTGGGCAAAGTGGCTGACTTCTATGAAGCGGAAGTGGATGATGCAGTAGCTTCCCTGTCCAGCCTGATGGAACCCCTGATCATGGTGATCTTAGGCGTCCTGATCGGCGGCCTGGTAATCGCCATGTACCTGCCTATCTTCAAATTGGGCTCAGTGGTCTGATGCAGGACGGTATTTTTTTCCTGGCGGCGGGAAGCCTGCTTCCCACCGTCATCGCAGCTATCTTTGGCCTGCTGATCGGCAGTTTCCTGAATGTCGTGATTCATCGGCTGCCGATCATGATGCAACGCGATTCGGATAACTACGTCGCCCATGAAAGCGGCCAGCCGCTGCCGCATACCGACCGCTACAACCTGGTGGTGCCACGTTCCGCCTGTCCGCAATGCAAGCACCAGATCGGCGCCCTGGAAAACGTGCCGGTGCTGAGCTATCTGGCTTTGCGCGGCAAATGCGCCTCCTGCAAGACGCCGATTTCAGCGCGCTATCCGATCGTGGAAGCGTTTACCGGCGCCTTGTCGGCGCTGCTGATCTGGCATTTCGGCAGCGGCTGGGCTGGGCTGGCAACGCTGGTCTTCGCCTACCTGCTGATCGCCATGACATTTATCGACGCCGATACGCAGCTGCTGCCCGACGATCTGACCCTGCCCTTGCTGTGGCTGGGCTTGCTGCTGAACCTGTCCGGCCTGTTTGTGCCGCTCAGCGACGCAGTGATAGGCGCCGCTGCCGGTTACCTGAGCCTATGGGTGATCTACTGGGCATTCAAGCTACTGACCGGCAAGGAAGGCATGGGCTACGGCGATTTCAAGCTATTGGCGGCGCTGGGCGCGTGGCTGGGCTGGAAAATGCTCCCTATTATCATCCTGTTTTCGTCGCTGGTAGGCGCCGTGGTCGGCATCGTCCTGATCATCGTTGCCCGTCGCGGACGCGACATTCCCATCCCATTCGGCCCCTACCTGGCAGCCGCCGGCTTGCTGGCGCTACTGTACGGCCGCACAATCATGGAAACTTATTTCAATTTCGTTGCCTAACATCGCATGAACCCGCACGATGCCAGCAATCCCGTCCAGCCGGCAGCAGCCAAGCCGAGATTCAGCGTCGGCCTGACCGGCGGCATCGGCAGCGGTAAAAGCACGGTGGCCGACATGTTCTCGGAACGTGGTGCGGCGGTCATCGACACCGATCTCATCGCCCGTCAACTGACGAGCCCTGGCGGCATCGCCATCGAACCGATCAGAGCCCGGTTCGGCGATGCCTTCATCGATGCCAGCGGCGCCATGGACAGAGAGCTGATGCGCGCCCATGTATTCTCAGACCCGGCGGCAAAGCAACAGCTGGAAGCCATACTGCATCCCTTGATCCGCACCGAGACCGCCAATGCTGGCGAGCGCGCGGCCGGTTCGTATTTGATCTTCGCCGTACCGCTCTTGGTTGAATCCGGCAACTGGAAACAGCGAGTTGGGCGCATACTAGTCGTAGACTGCGACGAACAGGTCCAGCTGCAGCGCGTCATGCAGCGCAGTGCACTGACTGAACCGCAGGTACGCGCCATCATGGCGACGCAAGCTACCAGGCAGCAGCGCTTGCAGGCCGCGGACGACGTGATCGTCAATGACGGTGAGCGGGCGGCGCTATTGCCGCAGGTGGAGCGCTTACACGCCTTATATGAGGCATTTGGCCGATCGTTATAAATGGTATAAAGCCATACGCGCTTGCCGAGCAAAACCATCGCGTAATGCAAGCTAATTACTTGCGGGGCAGAGTCGCTCGTATAGAGTCGCCCGGACAGAGTTTGTGAGCCGCCCTAGCGCGACGAATTACTCCGCCGCCAACTTAATTGGGATTGGATATTTGTAATTTCTGTTCGCATCGTTCAGAATCATGTCTTATCTGGCTCAAATTTTTAAGGGATGTCACTTTGATCGTCTACGAATATCCTTTCAACGAGCGCATTCGCACCCTGTTGCGGCTGGAAGACCTGCATGAAAGATTCGGCTTCTTCGTGCATCAGGAAAGCCCGCTGCAGCACCATATCGCGCTGTCCACCATTTTTGAAATGCTGGAGGTCGCCGGACGCGCCGACTTGAAATCGGATCTGCTGCAAGAACTGGAACGACAAAGACAAACCCTGCTCGGCTTCAAATCGAATCCGAATGTGGCGCCGGACATGCTGGACGCCATCCTGCAAGAGATCGACCGTATCAGCACAGCCTTGATGGCGACCCAGGGCAAGACTGGCCAGCACATACGCGATAACGAGTGGCTGATGAGCATTCGCGGCCGCACCATCATTCCCGGCGGCGCCTGCGAATTCGACCTGCCCTCCTATTACGCCTGGCAGCAGCATCCTGCCGAGCAGCGTTTTGCCGATATCATCAGCTGGTTCGGCCCGCTAGCCCCGCTGTTCGACGCGATCAGCATCGTCCTGCGATTACTGCGGGAAACCGGAAGTTCGGTAAAAATAGATGCACAAAACGGCAGTTACCAGCAAATGCTGCAAGGTAAGTCTTACCAGATGCTGCGTCTGATCATCGATGAGCAACTGCTGGCCATTCCTGAAATTTCCGCCAACAAATACATGCTGTGGATACGCTTTACCTCGCAAGGCGGCGACCTCAAGCCCAAGGCTTACGAAGGCGATGTGCCATTTGAGCTGACCTTGTGTAACTTTTAATTGATTTTTTGAACAGAGTTGTATGACTACTACCGTCGATTGCCCGACCTGCGGCACAAAAGTTGAATGGATTGCGGCGAATAAATTCCGGCCGTTTTGCTCGGAACGCTGCAAGCAGATTGACCTGGGCGCCTGGGCTGAAGAGAAATATGCCATTCCGGCAGTCAATCCGCCCGACGAGATCGACGACGATGGCAAGCTGAAGCAATAATTTATCGCAATTTCTGCATAAATAGGCGCTTAAGCCGCCACTTCCCGCCGCAATTCATCCAGCCACTCAATCAAGGGAATGGCCGCCGGCAGCAGAGGCTCGACGCCGACGCTACCCTGCCAGGAAAAGGCCTGGCCTTCCAGGCTTTGCGGTTCGCCGCTCCAGTCGCGGCTGATGTAGAAGTGCAGGCGCACATGGGCGTGGGCGTATTGATGCTCGATGCCGCACCATGGCTCGGCGGCGTGAATCTCTATCCCCAGCTCTTCCAGCAGTTCGCGCCTGAGCGCATCGAAAATCGACTCTCCCGGCTCGACCTTGCCACCAGGAAATTCCCAATAACCAGCCATCGGCTTACCCTCCGGCCGCTGGCCAAGCAGCACGTCGCCATTCGGTTTCATCAAGATGCCAACGGCGACGTTGACCGGCAATATTTGTTCTGTCGTCATCAAAATCCTGCTTAATCGTTGCTGTTCATGCGGCCGGCATAATCACGCGCGAACTGCCAGGCCACCCGGCCGGAACGCGAGGCGCGCTGCAAGGCCCAGCGCAAGGCATCGGCGCGCGCTTCGGCAATCTGCTCGGCATTGCAGCCGAAATGACCAAGCCAATGGCTGACAATGTCCAGATAGTCGTCTTGCTTGAATGGATAAAACGATACCCACAGGCCAAAGCGCTCCGAAAGTGAAATTTTTTCCTCGACGGTTTCGCCCGGATGCAGGTCACCGTCTTCGGTAGTCTTGTAGGTGGCATTGTCGGACATCCGCTCAGGCAGCAGGTGGCGGCGGTTGGAAGTGGCATAAATCAAGACATTGTCCGACTGCGCAGCGATGCTGCCGTCCAGCGCCACCTTGAGCGCCTTGTAGCCGCTCTCGCCTTCTTCAAACGAGAGATCGTCGCAGAATATGATGAAACGCTCGGGACGCGCCGCCACCAGATCAACGATATCCGGCAGTGCCGCCAGATCGTCCTTGTCCACCTCGATCAGGCGCAAACCCTGGGGCGCGTACTGGTTCAAACAGGCTTTGATCAGGGATGACTTGCCGGTGCCGCGGGCGCCGGTCAACAGCACGTTATTGGCCGGCCGGCCATCGACGAACTGGCGGGTATTCTGGTCGATCTGCTGCTTTTGCACCTCGATATTATGCAAATCCGCCAAAGCGATATCCGAGATATGGCCCACCGCCTGCAAATAACCGCCAGCCGCGCCGCCACGATGGCGCCAGCGGAAAGCTGTCGCGGCGCTCCAGTCCGGCACGGCATTGGCGCTTGGCAGGATCGACTCAAGGCGGCCCAACAGGGCCTCGGCGCGGATAAGAAACTGGTCTAGTTGGGTCATGGCTCAAGAAATCAGGAATGCAGGCAATCGGATGACGCTCGCTGACCACCATTTTGACGCAAAGCACAATGATAGTAGATGAATATTATTCGTCGAAGCGGCTGCAAGGCTGCGGCCGGGACAGATCCGGCCGCAACCCTTTTTACAACATATCAGGAACGGTAATCCGCATTGATCGAGACATAGTCGTGCGACAGGTCGCAAGTCCAGACGGTCGCGTCGGCGTCGCCGCGCGCCAGTTGCACGCGCACCGTGATTTCGCTTTGCTTCATCACGCGCTGGCCATCCGCCTCCTGGTATTCAGGATTGCGGCCGCCATTCTTGGCCACCAGCACATCATCCAGATACAGGTCGAGCTTGCTGACATCCAGGTCATCGACGCCGGCATAGCCGATCGCCGCCAGGATGCGCCCCAGGTTAGGATCGGAGGCAAAGAACGCCGTCTTCACCAATGGCGAATGGGCGATCGAATAAGCGATCTTGCGGCACTCGGCGACATTCTGGCCTTGCTCTACCGTCACCGTGATGAACTTGGTGGCGCCTTCGCCGTCGCGGATGATCATTTGCGCCAGTTGCTGCGAAATATCGGTGACGGCAGCGGCCAGCTCCGCATATTCCGGACTATCGACGCTGGTGACTTCCAGTTCGCCGGCGCCGGTGGCGATCAGCATGAAGGAATCGTTGGTGGAGGTATCGCCGTCGATGGTGATGCAATTGAAGGAGCGGTCGGCCGCCTGCCGCACCATCTTTTCCAGCACCGGCTGCGCCACTTTCGCATCGATCGCCAGGAAACCCAGCATGGTCGCCATGTTCGGCTTGATCATGCCGGCGCCCTTGCTGATGCCGGAAAAATTGACTGTTTTGCCGGCGATGACCATGCTGCGCGAGGCCGCTTTCGGCTGCGTGTCGGTGGTCATGATAGCTTCCGCGGCATTGAACCAGTTATCGCCCTGCAGGTTGCCGATCGCCAGCGGCAAGCCGGCAATGATGCGCTCGACCGGCAGCGGCTCTAGAATCACGCCGGTAGAAAACGGCAAGATCTGCGCCGCGTGGCAGCCCAGCAATTCCGCCAGCGCTTCGCAGGTCGCATTGGCTGCGGCCAGGCCGGCTTCGCCGGTGCCGGCGTTCGCGTTACCGGTATTGATCAGCAGCGCGCGGATAGGCTCGCCGGAAATCTCTGCAGCCGCCAGGTGCGCCTTGCTGACTTGCACCGGTGCGGCGCAAAAGCGGTTTTGGGTGAACACCCCGGCCACGGTGGCGCTGGGCGCCAGTTTCATCACCAGCAGATCCTTGCGGTCCGCCTTGCGCACGCCGGCTTCGGCATGGCCAAGCTCGATGCCGGCAACGGGCAGCAGGTCAGCAGCAACAGGAACAGGGGAATTGACAGCCATGGGAATCCTTAACTAAATATAAACATTAACGTTGATAACGACAGTGATTCAGCGCCGCTAAATAGCGCCGGCAAGCAGTCTGCTGCTCTGCCAGACGGCTATTTTAAGGTGTATGGCCAGGCCATGTGCAATCTACCGCAACAAAAGCAAAGGGCGGAGATTTCTCCGCCCTGCACTGCTTCAACTACAGCCGATCATGCCTGGCCGGCCGCACCCGCTTACATCAGTTGCCCATGGCATTGCTTGTACTTCTTGCCGCTGCCGCAAGGGCAAGGATCATTGCGGCCGACCTTGGGCACTTCATTGGCATGCTGCTGCGACTCATCGTGGTGGGCGGTCGGCGCCAGCAGTGCTTCCGGCGCTGCCGTCGGATCAAAGTCGGCATGCTGGTAATGGACGTTTTCCACATGCGACTGCGCCAGCTCCTCTTCCACCGCGGCGATTTCTTCGCGATTTTCGATGCGCACCGTCATCACTACCTTGACCACTTCATTCTTGATCAGGTCCAGCATCTGGCCGAACAGTTCAAACGCTTCGCGCTTGTATTCCTGCTTCGGGTTCTTCTGTGCGTAGCCGCGCAGGTGGATACCCTGGCGCAGATGGTCCAGCGCCGCCAGATGTTCGCGCCAATGGCTGTCGACGCTCTGCAGCATGACGCTGCGCTCGAAGCCGGCGAACGATTCCTTGCCGACGATCTCGGTCTTGGCGGCATAGCTGGTTTCGGCAGCCTTCAGCACGCGTTCCAGCAATTCTTCATCGGTCAGATTCGGCTCCGACTTCAGCATTTCGCCCAGCGGCACTTCCAGATGCAGCTCGTTGGCCAGAGTCGCTTCCAGCGCCGGAATATTCCATTGCTCTTCCAGCGACTCCGCCGGCACGTGGGTGCGGAAAGTGTCGTCCAGCACGCCTTCGCGCAGCGAGGCCACGGTCTCGGACACGCCTTGCGATTCCAGCAATTCGTTACGCTGCTGATAGATCACCTTGCGCTGGTCGTTGGCGACGTCATCGTATTCCAGCAATTGCTTGCGGATATCGAAGTTGCGCGCTTCCACCTTGCGCTGCGCCGATTCGATCGAGCGCGACACGATGCCGGCTTCGATCGGCTCGCCTTCCGGCATTTTCAGGCGGTCCATGATGGCGCGCACGCGGTCACCGGCAAAGATGCGCAGCAAGGCGTCGTCCAGCGACAGGTAGAAACGCGAGGAGCCCGGATCGCCCTGGCGCGCGGCGCGGCCGCGCAACTGGTTATCCACCCGGCGCGATTCGTGGCGTTCGGTACCGATGATGTGCAAGCCGCCGGCATGTACCACATGGTCATGCAGCGATTGCCACTCGTCGCGCAACTTGTCGGAACGCAGCTGCTTTTCGGTTTCGCTCAGCGTTTCATCGGCTTCGATGAACTGGATCTGTTTCTCGACATTCCCGCCCAGCACGATGTCGGTACCGCGACCAGCCATGTTGGTGGCGATCGTGATCGCCTTAGGACGGCCAGCCTGGGCAATGATTTCCGCTTCGCGCGCATGCTGCTTGGCGTTCAGCACATTGTGCGGCAACTTGGCTTTGCTCAGGATCTCGGCCAGCAGCTCCGAGTTTTCGATCGAGGTGGTGCCGACCAGCACCGGCTGTCCGCGCTCGTAGCAGTCCTGGATATCCTTGAGCATCGCATTGTATTTTTCCTGCGACGTCTTGTAGACCTGGTCTTGTCGGTCTTTACGCTGGTTCGGGCGATTTTGCGGGATCACCACGGTTTCCAGACCATAAATTTCCTGGAATTCGTACGCTTCCGTATCGGCGGTGCCGGTCATGCCGGCCAGCTTGCCGTACATGCGGAAATAGTTCTGGAATGTGATCGAGGCCAGGGTCTGGTTCTCGTTCTGGATCTTGACGCCTTCCTTGGCTTCCACCGCCTGGTGCAAGCCGTCCGACCAGCGGCGGCCGGTCATCATGCGGCCGGTGAATTCGTCGACGATGACGATTTCGCCGCCCTGCACCACGTAGTGCTGGTCCTTGAAGTACAGCGAATGCGCGCGCAGCGCGGCGTACAGGTGATGGATCAGGCTGATGTTGGCAGCGTCGTACAGCGAAGCGCCTTCCGCCAGCAGGCCCATGCCGGTCAGGATCTGCTCAGCCTTTTCATGGCCGGCTTCGGTCAGCAAGACCTGGTGCGCCTTCTCGTCCTTGGTGTAATCGCCAGGCAATTCAACCTTGCCCTTGCCGTCCGGCGTTTCTTCACCGATCTGCTGGGTCAGCAGCGGCGGCACTTCGTTGATCTTGTAGTACAGGTCGGTATGGTTTTCAGCCTGGCCGGAAATGATCAGCGGGGTACGCGCTTCGTCGATCAGGATCGAGTCGACTTCATCGACGATGGCGAAGTTCAAGGTGCGCTGGACGCGGTCGGCGGCGTCGTACACCATGTTGTCGCGCAGGTAGTCGAAACCGAATTCGTTGTTGGTGCCGTAGGTGATGTCCGCGCTATAAGCGACCTGCTTGGCGTCGTGCTCGACCGAAGACAGGTTGACGCCGGTGGTCAGGCCGAGCCAGCCGTACAGGCGCCCCATCCATTCGGCATCGCGCTGCGCCAGGTAATCATTGACGGTCACCACGTGCACGCCCTTGCCGGACAGCGCATTCAGGTAGGCCGGCAGGGTCGCCATCAGCGTCTTGCCTTCGCCGGTGCCCATTTCGGCAATTTTGCCATAATGCAAAACCATGCCGCCGATCAGCTGGACATCGAAATGGCGCATTTTCAAGACACGCTTGCCGGCTTCGCGGCACACCGCGAAAGCTTCAGGCAACAGGTCGTCGAGCTTGGCGCCATCGGCTATGCGTTGCTTCAGCTCGGGCGTCTTGGCCTGCAGCTCGGCATCGGACAGCTTTTCGAATGCCGGTTCGAGTGCGTTGATTTGTCGGACGACTTTTTTATATTGTTTGAGCAGGCGCTGGTTGCGGCTACCGAAAATCTGGGTCAGTAATGACATGCTTGGATTCTAAAAAAGAGCGCCGGCGACATTCCGTGACATCTTGTGAATGAACACGTGAGCACGAATCCGGGCTGTGGCTAAATAATCGGAGAATTTTATCATGCAGTCCCCGACACATTGGGGTTATGCGCCAGGAAACAATAGCAAGTTGCGCAAATTGTGACGCATTCGCACGGCCTGCGCCTAATCTTCCGTACATCTTGCTTACATTGCATTACTTCAGTACAACAACAGCTGTTACTTTCTTGCCAATGTCGCCATCTTGGCCAAATCGGTGCCGGCGTTCAGGAATTTGCGCGGATCCTGCGCCACGCCCTTGATCCTGACTTCGAAATGCAGATGCGGTCCGGTGGAACGCCCGGTGGTGCCGATATCGGCAATATGCTGGCCGCGCTGCACGATATCGCCCACCTTCACCAGCAGGCGCGAGGCGTGCGCATAGCGGGTGATGATATCGTTGCCATGATCGATATCGAGCATGTTGCCGTACTGCGGGTGATATTCGGCGTCGATGACCACGCCGCCCGCTGCCGCCACGATCGCGGTGCCCACGGTTGCCGGGAAGTCCAGTCCTTCATGGAAGGCGCTGCGGCCAGTGAAGGGATCGAGGCGCCAGCCGAAACTCGATGAGTTGTAGGCGACATTGACCGGCTGGTTGGTCGGCAGCAGCTTGGACTTGATCCGGTCGCTCATCAGCACGGTTTCGACCACGTTCATGTAATCGGTGCGATAGCCGACGTCGCGCGACATGGCCTCCAGCGCCTGCTGGAACTCGCTCATGCTCATGTCATGGGGCGCGCGGCCGCTCAGGCTGCTGGATTCGGCGCCGCCGCGTCCCGGCGCTTCCTTGAAGTTGAATTCTTCCGGCTTGACGCCGGCCAGTCCCTGCACCCGCTCGCCCAAGGCGTCGAGACGCATCAGCTGTGCTTGCATTTCACCCAGCTTGATCGCCATCGCCGCCAGGTTTTCTTTCAGATACTTGTCCTTGTCCGGCATGCCGCCGGCGGCAGTGCTGACCACGGCCTTGCCGGCAAACGGCAGGCTGAGAGAATAATGGATCGTGAGGAAATACAGCAAGACAGTCGCCAGCAATACCGAGAACAGGAAGGCGGCGACCATCAATGCCAGGTGCCTGGCGCCCAAAGTGATGGATTTTGCGCGATTAAAGCGCGGGTGCAACAGAATTACCTGCATTGCTGCTCCCGTGATGCGCCGGCGGGATCACAGGTGTGATAATGTTTCACCATCATGCGTAGACTCTCACCTTCTTCATACCGGCCATCGGCAATCAGCTCCAGGCCACAAACCAAAACATCCAGGGACGCCACGGATTTTTTACGGGGAAATGACAGGATGGCGGCGCTACTGCCCGCTGTCACACGCATGGCGGCCTTGCAAAAGCAATGCGCCGCCGAATTGCCACCCATGTTCAGTGCTTGCGAAGTGCTGCAATGTGAAGCAGGACAACTCGTCTTGTCAGCGCCCAATGCCGCTCTTGCAACTAAACTGAAGCAACAACTGCCGCGCCTGCAAAACCAGTTGCAATCAGGAAATTGGCAGATTAATGCAATCCGAATCAAAGTGCAAGTAAGCCAAAACGTCGTCAAAGCGCCCCCGCCCAAGCAAGCCCTTCTTTCCTCCAACGCGGTGTTGGCATTCGCTTCACTGATGGAAGATCTGGCGCCGTCGGCTGCCAATGAAGCGCTGAAAAATGCCATCGCGGCGATGGTCAATCGTCATCGCAGCAAAAATAGTAAAGACTGACCGTAAAGACTGGATTCTTTTTATTTCAGGACAATAAAATCTTGCATAAAAAACATTATACGCCAGCTGCCGTTTCCTCCCACAGGTTTAGTCATCAAAAATATCCACGAACTTAATTCAAGCGCCTTGCGCGCTGAAGCATAGTGCGCGGCAAAAAGCATTCTCTCCCTTCAAAAACGTTGTTGCAGCCGGACAAGACGGATATCCTGTTGCCTGCCGGCAGAAACAACGGCCCCCATTGAACTTCGAACCACGATAGACAGATTGATGAACAGTATTGGTGAACTGCTGGCTGCCGAGCATATCCTGCTTGATCTGGATGTATCGCACAAAGAACAGGTTTTCGAGGCGGCCGAACAACTCTTCCGCGGCCGCCATGGCCTGTCCAGTAATCAGGCGCTGAATGCGCTGGCGGAGCGCGAGGCGCTGGGTTCGACCGGGCTGGGCGCCGGCGTCGCGGTGCCGCACGCGCGCATCCGCGGCCTGGCGCAGGCAGTGCTGGCGTATATGCGGCCACGCACGCCGATTCCCTTCGACGCGCCTGACGACCGGCCGGTAACGGACATCATCGTCATCCTGATCCCCGAACACGCCACTGACCAGCATCTGAAACTGCTGGCAGAAGTCGCCGAAATGTTCCAGGACCGGCGCTTCCGCGAACGACTGGCCTCGTGCAGCGACGCAGCCGCCGCCCACCGCGCCTTTACCAGCTGGCCTGAATAAGAAATAAAAATGCCCAAACGCGCTTATCCCGATATCACGGCGCCCCAGCTGCGGACTGGCTGGCGCTTCGGCTGGGTCGACATCCTGGTCGTGCTGGCGATGCTGCTGCTGTTCTGGCTGGTGTTCTCGCTCAGCGGCGACATGCGCGTGCATTTCGACGAACTGCATCCGCCGCCGCTGTCGCTGGAAGTCGGGATGATTCCGTATTACACCGCACGCACCGTGTTGCGGATGTTCATCGCCTTCGGCGCTTCCCTGCTGTTCACCTTTATCTGGGGCTACATCGCAGCCAAGAGTCCGCGCGCGCGCAAGGTCATGCTGCCGATCCTGGATATCCTGCAATCGGTGCCGGTGCTGGGGTTCCTGTCGATCACGGTGACCGGCTTCCTGGCCCTGTTCCCGGGCAGCCTGCTGGGCGTCGAATGCGCCAGCATCTTTGCGGTGTTCACGGCGCAAGCCTGGAACATGACTTTCGGCTTTTACCATTCGCTGGTGACGATTCCGGCCGAGCTGTCGGAAGCCGCGTCCATCTTCCGCCTCAACCGCTGGCAGCGTTTTACCACGCTGGAACTGCCGACATCGGCCATCGGCCTGATGTGGAACTCGATGATGAGCTTCGGCGGCGGCTGGTTTTTCGTGGCGCAGAGCGAAGCGATCACGGTGCTGAACAAGAATATCAAGCTGCCAGGACTGGGCTCGTATATGGCCGCTGCGGTCGAGGCCGGCAACACCCGCGCCGCGCTGTATGCGATCGGCGCCATGATTTTCACCATTCTCTTGATCGATCAGCTGGTGTGGCGGCCGCTGGTGGCCTGGGCCGAGAAATTCAAGCTGGAAAATACCGAGGCGAAAGACAGTCCGCAATCCTGGATGCTGGATCTGCTGCAGCGTTCCAACTTGATCGGCTGGCTGTTCGGGCGCATCGGGCGCATCGTCGCGCGCTTCAGCCAGCGCCTGTCCTCGGTTGCCAGCGATGTCACGGAAAGCGTGACGCGCAATGCACCGACGCTCTTCAAGCAGGGATTGCGCGTGGCGATCTGGCTGGCTGCCGCCGCCGGCATTGCGTGGCTGGTGATCGACGCCTTCGGCGTTGCCCGCGAGATCAAGACCGAGATGACCGGCGCCGCGATGCTGCACGTGGTCTGGCTGGCTGTCCTGACCTTCCTGCGGGTGCTGGCGATGATGATCGTCGCCACCCTGATCTGGACTCCGATCGGGGTCTGGATAGGCTTGCGGCCGCGGGTAGCGCGCATCGCCCAGCCGCTGGCGCAGATTGCCGCCTCGTTTCCGGTCAACATGACTTTTCCCTTCATCGTGGTGTTTTTCATCACGGCGAATATCCCCATCAACGTCGGCAGCATCCTGCTGATGGCATTGGGCACCCAGTGGTATATCCTGTTTAATGTAATCGCCGGCGCCATGGCGATTCCTACCGACTTGCGGGAAGCGGCGCAAATCTTCGGCTTGCGTAAATGGCGTCTGTGGAAGACCGTGATCATTCCGGCGATTTTCCCGTTCTGGGTGACCGGCGCCGTCACCGCCACCGGCGGCGCCTGGAATGCCAGCATCGTGGCCGAGGTGGCGTCATGGGGCAACAACAAACTGGTGGCTGACGGCCTCGGCGCCTACATTGCGCAGGTCACCGAGAAAGGCGACAAGCCCGCCATCTATTTCAGCATCGTGGTGATGTCGCTGTTCGTGGTGCTGATCAACCGTTTCCTGTGGCGCCGGCTGTATGCGCTGGCAGAGCATAAATTCAAGCTCGATTAATTGCTCAGTAAGCACGCACTGAGCATCCGATAAGCGTTCCAAGGATGTGACCGATGTCTGACTCCGTTTCCACTGCTTCCACCGCTGCGCCGTCTGCCGGCGCCAGCCGCAGCTCTGCAGCACCGCTGATCGAACTGCAGCATGTATCGAAAGCCTATACCACTGGCGGCGGCGAACCCGTCACCATTCTCGACGACATCAGTCTTGCCGTGCGCGAAGGCGAAATGCTGGCGCTGCTGGGGCAGTCGGGCAGCGGCAAATCGACCATCCTGCGCCTGATCGCCGGGCTCACGGATCCCACCAGCGGCGCCGTGCTCAGTCATGGCAAGGCGTTGGAAGGCATCAATCGCAAGCTCTCCATCGTGTTCCAGAGCTTCGCCCTGTATCCGTGGCTGACGGTGCAGCAGAATGTCCAGGTCGGCCTGACCCAGCGCCGCCTCAGCGCGCGGCAGGAACAGGAAGAAATTGAAAAGGTGCTGACGCTGATCGGCTTGTCCGGCTTCGAGAATGCCTTCCCCAAGGAGCTGTCCGGCGGCATGCGCCAGCGCGTCGGCCTGGCGCGCGCGATCGTCGCCAAGCCTGAGGTGCTGTGCATGGATGAAGCCTTCAGCGCGCTCGACGTGCTCACTGCCGAGAACCTGCGCGCCGAAGTGGTCGACCTGTGGAACAACGGCAGCGAGACCGGCATCAAGAGCATTTTCTTCGTCACCCACAACATCGTCGAAGCGGCCTATATGGCTTCGCGCATCGTGATCATTTCTTCGCATCCGGGGCGCATCAAGAATGTGATCGCCAACCCGCTGCCCTATCCGCGCGACGTCAAGTCGAAGGAATTCGCCGCCCTGGTCAACCAGATCCACGACGCGATCACCGCGCTGGCGCTGCCGGATGAACCGGGCGACGAAATCGAGGCGGCGGAGGCCGGCGCTGACCAAACGCAGGAACAGGAGGTGCAGGCGGTCGCCGTGCAGGACGCAGGCGCCGGCCGCGTCGAACCGATTCCTAATGTACCGGTGGGGCGAATTGTCGGTTTGCTGGAGATTCTCCAGAACAATCAGGAGACCATCAATATCTACGAGCTGAGCACCCGCATCGGCACCGACTTCGGCGAAACGATTGCGATCGTCAAGGCTGCCGAGATGCTGGACCTGGTGGATACGCCGAAACACGAAGTCACCATGACCACGCTCGGCTGGTATTTCCTGGCCGCGCCGCTGGCGGCGCGCAAGACGCTGTTCAGGAAGCAGATTTTACGCTTGCGCCTGTTCCAGATGCTGACGGAGCGCCTCAACGAAAATCCTGGGGCGCGGGTAAAAGAGGATGAGATTCTGGAACAACTGGCGAGCCTGCTGCCCTACGACCAGCCGGAGAGCCTGTTCGCCACGCTGATTTCCTGGGGCCGCTACGCAGAGATTCTGGACTACGATCAGCGCACGGGCAGCGTCCACCTGGAGGTGCATGAGGAACATGAAGCAAAGGGAACAAGCGCGGAATAGGCGCTTGTTTTGATGCGCAGCGTTTAACGGAGAAGGAGAACGGGCCTAGTTCAAAGCCCACTCTTGTCCGACTTGCCGCTGATAGGCGCCCGGCGCTTCGGTGAGTTCATCGAAGCTGACTACTTCATACGCATCCGGCTGCGCCAGCAAGGCGCGCAGCAGCTGGTTGTTCAAGCCGTGCCCCGATTTGTGGGCAGTGTAGCTGGCCAAGAGCGGATGGCCGATCAGGTACAGATCGCCAATGGCATCCAGGATCTTGTGGCGCACGAATTCGTTTTCGTAACGCAAGCCGTCGCTGTTCAAAATCCGGTATTCATCCATCACAATCGCGTTTTCCAGCGAGCCGCCACGCGCCAGGCCCAGGCCGCGCATGGTTTCCACGTCCTGCATGAAACCGAAGGTACGCGCGCGCGCCACTTCCTTCACATATGACTCGACGCTGAAATCGACTTCCGCGGTCTGGCCGGTGCCGTCGACCGCGGGATGGTTGAATTCGATAAAGAACTTGAGCTTGAAACCGTTGCAAGGATCCAGCCGCGCCCATTTCTCGCGCTCGCCCTGGCCTTCGCGCACTTCCACGCTTTTCTTGATGCGGACGAATTTCTTGGCGGCGTTCTGTTCTTCCAGTCCGGCTTGCTGCAGCAGGAACACGAAGGAAGATGCCGAACCGTCCATGATCGGGATTTCTTCCGCGGTGACGTCGACATACAGATTATCGATGCCCAGTCCGGAACAGGCCGACATCAGATGCTCGATGGTCGACACCCGTGCGCCGTCCTTGACCAGCACGGAAGCCATGCGGGTATCGCCGACTTCGGTGGCTTTCGCCGGGAAATCGATAACAGGATCAAGGTCGACACGGCGAAAGACAATCCCGGTATCGATGGCGGCCGGGCGCAGGGTCAGCTCGACCTTGGTGCCGGAATGGACGCCAATGCCTGTCGTCTTGACAATTTTCTTGATGGTGCGTTGTTTCAACATGATGACATTATAAGTCTGACTGATAATTATTCTGTAACGATGTGTACCCGGTGTGGGATAAAAAACACGCTTGGCGGTCCAGCGTATTTTTTCCTATCGCAACCATATCGGCAGGCTATCAACAAAGCCGCGATTGCCCGGCTACAGATGCAAAAAGCGGCGCACTCGGCGCCGCCTTGCTTACCGACAAGAGTAAATCTTATGCCAGCTGGCCCAGCAGTGTTTCTGCATTGGACACTTCAAATGCGCCGCCTTGCTCAACGTTCAATTGCTTGACCACGCCGTCGTCGATCAGCGCCGAGAAACGCTGCGAACGCGTACCCATGCCGAACTTGCCGAAATCCGCGTCCAGGCCCAGCGCCTTGACGAAATCTGCATTGCCGTCAGCCAGCAGACGCACGATGCCGGTCGCCTTTTGATCACGGCCCCAGGCGCCCATGACGAAAGCGTCGTTCACCGAAATCGCCCAGATTTCGTCAACGCCCTTGGCCTTGAATTCTGCCGCGTGCTGGATGTAGCCAGGCAGATGCTTGGCCGAGCAGGTCGGCGTGAATGCGCCAGGAACCGCGAACAGGGCGATCTTCTTGCCCTTGACCAGATCGCTGACATTGAATGTATTTGGGCCGAGCGCGCAACCTGCGGTTTCGGTTTCGATGAATTCTGCTAATTTGCCTTCCGGCAGGCGATCGCCGATCTTGATGGTCATGATAAGTCCTTGTCTAGTGAATGAAGCCTCCAGACCGGCGCCACGACCTGAGCCGTGCACCGATCTGCCGAGACACCGTATGTTAGCGCATGCTAAAAAGAAAACGCCGCGCCTTGCGACGCGGCGTGGAATCCGCAGTATGCCTTGTTCCGCAAATTCATGCAGGGCCTGGCGGCTGATAGCGGGTATATCCATCCGCTATCGGCCGCCAGCCCCGCGCAAGAACGCGCGGACCGGCTTAGTCGGCCTGTTTGCGCAGGAAAGCCGGGATGTCGTAGGTTTCCATGCCGTTCTTTTCCAGTGCGCGCACCGTGTCGGAAGCCGATTCGCGACGCCATACCGCCGGCGCCTTCATGCCTTCGAACGACGAGCTGCCATGGCCAACCGACGGCTGGCCGTGCATCAGCGGCTCATTGTGGGTGCCGGTACGCATCATCGGCGCCTGCACCAGCTGCACCGCCTTGCGCGCACGGCCGAGGCCAGTGGCAACCACGGTGACGCGGATATCGTCGCCCATCGCTTCGTCGTAGGCAATACCCTGGGCAATCGAAGCATCCGGCGCCGCAAACGCACGCACGGTCGCCATGACTTCCTTGATTTCCTTACCCTTCAGGCTGCGGCTGGCGGTGACGTTGACCAGCACGCCGCGCGCGCCGGACAGATCGATGCCGTCCAACAGCGGCGAAGCGACTGCCTGCTCCGCCGCCAGGCGGGCGCGATCGACGCCGGAAGCGGTGGCGGTACCCATCATCGCCTTGCCCTGTTCGCCCATGATGGTCTTGACGTCGTTGAAGTCGACGTTGATATGGCCAGGCACATTGATGATTTCAGCAATCCCGGCAACGGCATTGTTGAGCACATCGTCGGCGTGCTGCAGCCACTCCATCATGCTGTCGTCTTCATAGATCTCTTCGAGCTTTTCGTTGAGAATGATGATCAGCGAATCGACGTGCTGCGACAACGCTTCCAAGCCTTCGTCGGCGATGTCCATGCACTTCTGGCCTTCGTAAGAGAAAGGCTTGGAAACCACCGCCACGGTCAGCGCACCCTGCTCCTTGGCGATCTGCGCCACCACCGGCGCGGCGCCGGTGCCGGTGCCGCCGCCCATGCCGGCGGCGATGAACACCATGTGTGCGCCGCGCAATGCGTCTTCGATGCGGCCGCGCGATTCTTCCGCCAGCTGGCGGCCCACCGACGGCTTCATCCCGGCGCCCAGGCCGGTCTCGCCGATCTGGATGACGTTATGCGCCTTCGACTGCTTGAGCGCCTGTGCATCCGTGTTGGCAGCGATGAACTCCACTCCCGACACACCCTTGTTGATCATATGTTGGACCGCATTGCCGCCGGCGCCGCCGACACCGACGACTTTAATCACGGTGCCCAAAGTTGCATTGTCAAGCATATCGATTTCCATGATATTTCCTCATAAAGATGCAGCATTCAGTCAATAGGCATCACGCGGTGTGAGGCCTAGCAACTGACAACTGCGTGTTGCACAAACAACATTAAAATTAAACTTCACGGTGATCTGCGAGTACAAAGTGCTTCGCCATCCACTTGCCCGGGCGACTCTTAAACTCTGTCCCGCAGAAATAAAAACTAAAAATTACCCAGAAACCATTCCTTCATCCGCTGCCAGATCGCCTTCGCCGATCCTTCCTGGCGCGTCACGATATAACCGCGCAGGTATTGCTTCTTCGCTTCCAGCAGCAGTCCCAGCACCGTCGAATAGCGCGGGCTGCGCACCACGTCGGCCAGCTGGCCGCGGTATTCCGGCGTACCCAGGCGCGCCGGCTTGAGGAAGATATCTTCCGCCAGTTCGATCATGCCTGGCATCATGGCCGAACCGCCGGTCAGCACCACGCCGCTCGACAGCACTTCTTCGTAACCCGACTCGCGCACCACCTGATGCACCAGCGCGAACAATTCCTCCACCCGCGGCTCGATCACCGCCGCCAATGCCTGGCGCGACAAGGTGCGCGGATTGCGGTCGCCCAGGCCCGGCACCTCCAGCGTTTCGCCCGGATCGGCCAGGATCTGCTTGGCGACGCCGTAGCGCAGCTTGATCTCTTCGGCTTCATTGGTGGGCGTGCGCAGCGCCATCGCAATGTCGTTGGTGATCTGGTCGCCGGCAATCGGGATCACCGCGGTATGGCGGATCGCCCCTTCGGTGAACACCGCGACGTCGGTGGTGCCGCCGCCGATATCCACCAGCACCACGCCCAGCTCCTTCTCGTCCGGCGTCAGCACCGCATCGGCCGAAGCCATCGGCTGCAGGATCAGGTCAGACACTTCCAGTCCGCAACGGCGGATGCACTTGACGATGTTCTGCACCGCGGACACGGCGCCGGTGACGATGTGCACCTTGACCTCAAGTCGGATACCGCTCATGCCGATTGGTTCGCGCACATCTTCCTGGCTATCGACAATAAATTCCTGCGGTACGGTATGCAGCAGTTGCTGATCGGTCGGAATATTGACCGCCTTGGCCGTTTCAATAACGCGCGAGACGTCCGCTGCGCTGACTTCCTTGTCCTTGATCGCCACCATGCCGCTGGAATTGAAGCTGCGAATATGGCTGCCGGCGATCCCGGTATAGACATTGCGGATCTTGCAATCGGCCATCAGCTCGGCCTCTTCCAGCGCGCGCTGAATCGATTCCACGGTGGCTTCGATGTTCACCACCACGCCTTTTTTCAAACCCTTGGATTCAGCCTGGCCCAGGCCGATCACTTCATGGCGCCCATCCGACAATACCTCGGCTACCACCGCCACCACTTTCGAGGTGCCGATGTCGAGACCGACGATCAAGTTTTTTGCGTCTTTTGTCATAATGTTTCGCTTATTTTTTCTTGCTTCCCAATCCGCCCGTCATGCCGCTAGCCTTCAGCGCCAAGCCATTCGGATACCGCATATCTACACTCTCGATCCGGTTCTGCAAACGCGACAGCAACTGCGGATAAATCTGCACCAGCCGCGCCACCCGGTCTTTCAGCGTGGTCTTGTTCTGTTCCCGTCCCAGCTCCACCGTCATGCCGTTGTCCAGCTTGACCGTCCATGCGTAGCGGCTCGATAAAGCCACGTCCACCGGGTTCAGCTTGAGCGGCGCAAACCACTGGCGGAAATCCGCCAGGCGCGCCACTACATCCTTCTCGCTGCCGGCAGGGCCGGACAGGCGCAGTAATTCGCCGTCTTCTTCCGCCTCGGCCAGGTTGGCGGTAAACAAGTCGCCACGCACCGACATCAAGCGGCCGTCGTCATCCCAGGTCGCCAGCGGCTCATGCTCCTCAACCGTCACGATCAGCGTGTTCGGCCATTCGCGCTGCACCGTCGCCTTGCGCACCCACGGCACCGATTCGAATGCCGTGCGCACCGTATCCAGGTTCGCCGTAAAGAAATTACCCTTGATGCGCGGCAGCGCGGCAGCGCGCACGATCAGCGGATTGACCCGCCGCAGCTCGCTCTGGCCGACGCCTTCAATGCGGATGGTCTTCAGCGTAAACATCGGACGCTGCGCCAGCCACCAGATGCCGGACGCCAGCAATGCGAGCGCTGCCAGTCCTAGCAAGGTGCCGGAGATCGCGTTCAACATTTTGACGTCTTGCCACATGGTTATCGACTTTATCGCTTGGATCGTTAGGTAAATCTTTAATTAATTTCTTTCAATCTTCTTTCTCTGCTTGCCGCTCATACCGGCTTCCAGTCCGCGGTTGGCGCCAGGTCGAGCGCCGCCGAGGCCAGGATTTCAACACACAAATCTTCATAGCTGACGCCGTCCGCCTTGGCTGCCATCGGCACCAGCGAATGGCCGGTCATCCCTGGCGATGTATTGATCTCCAGCAGGAACGGCTCGTTATCCGCATCGCGCAGCATGAAATCGACGCGCGCCCAGCCTTCGCAGCCGATCGCCCTGAACGCCTGCACCGCCAGCGCCTGAATGCGCTGGGTCAGCGCGGCATCCAGCGGAGCCGGACATAAATACTTGGTGTCGTCGGTAAAATACTTGTGCTGATAGTCGTAATTGCCTTCAGGCGCGCGGATCTCGACGATAGGCAGAGGGCGCGCTGTGCGGCCGGCGCCCAGCACCGGCACCGTCAGCTCGCGGCCGCGGATGAATTCTTCCGCCAGCACCACCTCATCGTACTTGGCGCACAAGGCAAAACCCTCGCTCATGTCGGAATAGCCGGCGACCTTGGCGATACCGATGGTCGACCCTTCATGCGGCGCCTTCAGCATCAGCGGCAAGCCCAGCACATCCGGCACCTGGCGCAACTCTTCGCGGGTCGCGCTGTGCGCATCGAGCACCAGGAAGCGCGGTGTCGGCAAGCCCGCGCTTTGCCAGACACGCTTGGTCATCACCTTGTCCATCGCAATCGCCGATGCCATCACGCCCGGGCCGGTATACGGAATGCCCAACTGTTCCAGCGCACCTTGCAGCGTGCCGTCTTCGCCGTAGCGGCCATGCAAGGCGATGAACACGCGGTCGAATTTTTCCGCCGCCAGTTCCGCCAGGCTGCGCTCGGCCGGATCGAATAGATGGGCGTCGACGCCGCGGCTTTTCAGTGCCTTCAGCACGCCGTTGCCGGACATGATGGACACTTCGCGCTCGGCCGAACGGCCGCCGAACAGCACGCCGACTTTTCCGAATTGATGACCTGTCTTTTTTTTGCTCATCGCATCACTCATATTCATTGCTCTACCAATTGCGCCAGCTTGCCCGGCACGCCGCTAATCGAACCGGCTCCCATGGTCATCACGACGTCGCCGTCGCGGACGATATTCAAGATCGATGCCGGCATGTCGTTGATATCTTCCACAAACACCAGCTCGCCCATGCCAGCCACCCGCAAGGCATGCGCCAGCGCGCGGCCGTCGGCAGCGACAATCGGCGCTTCGCCGGCGGCATACACTTCCGCCAGCACCAGCACGTCGACGGTCGACAATACTTTGACAAAATCCTCAAACAGGTCACGGGTGCGGGTATAGCGATGCGGCTGGAATACCAGCACCAGCCGCCGTCCCGGATAGGCGCCGCGCGCCGCCTGGATGGTGGCCGCGGTTTCCACCGGGTGATGGCCGTAGTCGTCGACCAGCGCAAATTCGCCCTTGGACTTGCCGGCGGCATCCTGCAGCTTGATTTCGCCGTAGCGTGTAAAGCGCCGGCCAACGCCGTTAAACTCGGTCAACGCCTGCTGGATCGCGCTATCGGCGACACCCAGCTCACGCGCAATCGCAATCGCCGCGCAGGCGTTCTGCACATTGTGCATGCCAGGCTGGTTCAGGCTGATCGGCATCGCCGCATAGCCTTTCTGGATCACGGTGAACTGCATGTGGCCGCCGACCGCCTTGGCGTCGATCGCGCGCACGTCGGCTTCTTCGTGGAAGCCGTAGGTGGTGATCAGCTTGGAAATCTGCGGCATGATTTCACGCACATTGGCGTCATCCATGCACAGCACGGCGACGCCGTAGAACGGCAGCCGCTGGGTAAACTCGACGAAGGCCTGTTTCAGCTTGCCGAAATCGTGATCATAGGTATCCATATGATCGGCATCGATATTGGTGATCACCTCGATCACCGGCGACAGATTCAGGAACGAGGCATCCGATTCATCGGCTTCGGCCACGATAAAGTCGCCGGAACCGAGCTTGGCGTTGGCGCCGGCGCTGGTGAGACGGCCGCCGATCACAAAGGTCGGATCCAGTCCGCCCTGCGCCAGCACGCTTGCCACCAGGCTGGTGGTGGTGGTCTTGCCGTGGGTGCCGGCGATGGCGATGCCGCGCTTGAGGCGCATCAGTTCCGCCAGCATGACCGCACGCGGCACGATGGGGATATGCCTTTCGCGGGCCGCGACGACTTCCGGATTATCGGCCTGCACTGCGGTCGATGTGACGATGGCGTGGGCCTGGTCGATATGCTTGGCGGCGTGGCCGCGGCTGACCTTGGCGCCCAGTCCGGCCAGGCGGCGCGTCGCCGCATTGTCGCCGAGATCGGAGCCGGAAATGGTATAGCCGAGATTCAGCAGCACCTCGGCAATGCCGCTCATGCCGCTGCCGCCGATGCCTACGAAATGGATATTTTTAACTTTATGTTTCATGATGTACTCACTGCGGACCTGCCAATTCTTCCAAAACCCGCGCGATTGCTTCATTCGCATCGCGCCGGCCGTTTTCATATGCTGCCTGCGCCATCGTCTGGCAGTCCTGACGCGAGATCCGTGTCAACAACGCGGCCAGGCGCTCTTTGCTTAAATCCGTTTGCGGCAAATGAATCGCCGCTTTCTGCGTCGCCATCCAGCGCGCATTGTCGCGCTGGTGCGAAGTGGTCGAAGCCACCAGCGGCACCAGCACGCTGGCGACGCCGGCCGCGGTCAATTCCGACACCGTGATCGCCCCGGCGCGGCAAATCACCAGGTCGGCATCAGCGTAGCGGCGCGGCATGTCATCGATGAACGCCACCACTTCCGCCGTCACGCCCGCCGCCGCATAAGCGCCGCGCAAGGCTTCGATATGCTGCTTGCCCGACTGATGCGTGACGCTGGGCCGCTGCTCGGCGGGGATCAATGCCAGCGCCGCCGGCAAGCAATCATTCAATGCCTTGGCGCCAAGACTGCCGCCCACTACCAGCAGACGCAAGGGACCTATGCGCCCGCTGTAGCGCTGCTCCGGCAAAGACAGCGCCAGGATTTCCTTGCGCACCGGATTGCCGGTGACCAGCGCCTTGCTGGCCGCCTTGCCAAAATCGGCAGGGAAACCGAACAGCACGCGCTGCGCCAATGGCGTCAGGGTTTTGTTCGACAGCAGCAAGGCCGCGTCGGCATTCACCAGCACCAGCGGCACGCCGCGCAAACGCGCCATGGCGCCGCCCGGCACCGTCACATAGCCGCCCATGCCCAGCACGACATCGGCCTGGCGTCGGCCCAGGATGCCGAAGCAAGCCGGAAAACTCAGCAACATCCGCCAGGCGCCGCGCACGGTATGCGCCAATCCTTTGCCGCGCAAACCCGCAAACACAATCTTGTCCATCTCGATGCCATGCTGCGGCACCAGGTCGGATTCCATGCCATGCGTGGTGCCCAGCCAGCTGACCTGCCAGCCGCGCGCGCGCATGGTCTCGGCAATCGCCAGGCCCGGAAATATATGGCCGCCGGTGCCCGCAGCCATGATGACGAGACGTTTTTGTTGCATGTTCATGCCCGGCCTCCGCGCATCAGAACCCGGTTTTCATAATCGATGCGCAGCAGGATCGCCAGGCCGATGCAATTGATCAGCACGCCGGAACCGCCGTAGCTCATCAGCGGCAAGGTCAAGCCCTTGGTCGGCAGCAGACCCAGGTTGACGCCCATGTTGATGAAGGTCTGCACGCCGATCCAGATGCCGATGCCCTTGGCTGTCAGGCCGGCGAAAGTCTGTTCCATCGCGATGGCTTGGCGGCCGATTTCAAACGAGCGTTTGATAATCCAGTAAAACAGCATCACCACCACCAGCACGCCGGCAAACCCCAGCTCTTCGCCGATCACCGCCAGCAGGAAGTCGGTATGCGCTTCCGGCAAATAGTGCAGTTTTTCGACGCTGGCGCCGAGACCGACGCCAAACAGCTCGCCGCGGCCGAAGGCGATCAGTGAGTGCGACAGCTGGTAAGCCTTGCCCAGGGCATTTTCTTCGGCCCATGGATTCAGGTAGGCGAAAATCCGCTCGCGACGCCATGGCGACAGCCAGATCACCAGCGTAAACATGCCTGCCAGCATGGCGCCGATGCCGCCAAACCAGATGCCGTTGATCCCGCCCAGGAACAGGATCCCCATGGCGATGCAGACGATCACGCCGAGCGCGCCGAGATCCGGCTCCAGCATCAGCAACAGGCCGACCAGGCCGACCGCCGCCGTCATCGGTAGGAATCCCTTGGTCAGCTTGTGCATCACCTCCTGCTTGCGCACCGTGTAGTTGGCGGCGTACAGCACGATGAACAGCTTCATCAGTTCCGAAGGCTGCAAATTGAAGACGCGGAACGACAGCCAGCGCTTGGCGCCGTTGACGCCGCGCCCCAGGCCCGGCACCAGCACCATCGCCAGCAGGATCAGCGTGACCACGAACAGATACGGCGCCCAGCGCTGCCAGGTGGCAATCGGGATGCGGAAGGTCACCAGGCCGGCCACCAGCGAGACGCAGATGAAGATCGCTTGCCGCACCAGGAAATGGGCATTCGTGTAGTTCGAATACTTGGGCGAATCCGGCAAGGCGATCGAGGCCGAATACACCATCACCAAGCCGAACAGCATCAGGATGATCACCACCCACACCAGCGGCTGGTCGTATTCCATCATTTTCGAACGCTGGACGCCAGGCTTCTGGCTGTCGATCGCGCGCGGCCGCGGCGCAGCATTGCTCACTGAGCTATCCGCAGGCTTGCCTGAAAATGACGGAAAGGCGAATTTCATAGTCCGACCTCGCCGCGCGACAAGGCCAGTTCGCGCACGGCATCGACGAACACTTGCGCCCGGTGCGCATAGTTGCGGAACATGTCGAAACTGGCGCAGGCTGGCGACAGCAGCACGGCGTCGCCAGGATGGGCCAGCTCTGCTGCGCGGGTCACGGCTTCTTCCAGCGTCGCGCAGTCGATGATTTCCAGTGCGCCAGCCGTGCTTTCCACCGCAGCGCGAATTGCCGGCGCGTCGCGGCCGATCAGCAGCAGCGCCCGGCCGTAAGCCGCCAGCGGCCCCGCCAGCGGTGCAAAATCTTGTCCTTTGCCGTCGCCGCCGGCGATCAGCAGCAAACGGCTAGGATTGGCGCCCGCGCCATCGCCGTCGCAACCGCGCCCCAGGCCGTTCAGCGCGGCGACCGTGGCGCCGACGTTGGTGCCCTTGCTGTCGTCGTAGTATTCGACTCCGCCTATGGTGGTCACCAGCTCGACCCGATGCGGTTCGCCATGGTATTCGCGCAAGCCGTGCAGCAAGGGTGCGAACGGCAGGTCGATCGCGCGGCACAGGGCCAGCGCCGCGAGCGCATTGGCGGCATTATGGCGGCCGCGGATGCGCAAGGCGTCGGCCGGCATCAGGCGCTTGACCGTCACCGGCAGCAAGGCCAGCTGTTCTTTTTTGTTACGCCGCTTCTCGACACGTTCGTCTTCATCGCCGGGCACCGCGACCGACAGCCATTGCATGCCATTGTCGCTGACCAGTCCAAAGCAATCGCCTTCATGCGGTTCATCGAAACCGAAACTGATGCTGTTGCCGCTGGCGAACTGCATCGTCAAAGGATCGTCGCGATTCAGCACACGCACGGTATTGGCGCCGAAGATGCGCGCCTTGTCGGCGACATACGACGCCATGTCGCCGTGCCAGTCCAGGTGATCCTGGGTGATGTTCAGAATGGTCGCGGCATCTGCATGCAGGCCGCAGGTAGCGTGCAGCTGGAAGCTGGACAGTTCCAGCACCCAGACCTGGGGCAAGGCGTCGCGCTCCAGCGCGCTGCGCAAGACATCCAGCGCAGCCGGGCTGATATTGCCGGCAACCTGCACTGTCAGGCCGGCGCGTTCGCACAGCAAGCCGGTCAGGCTGGTGACGGTAGTCTTGCCGTTGGTGCCGGTGATGGCAATCACTTTAGGCGCATAGCCCTGGCTCTCGCGCAATGCCGCCAGGGCTTGCGCGAATACTTCGATCTCGCCCCATACCGGGATGTCGCGGTCGGTGGCGGCGGACAGGATGTCTTTCAGCTCGCGTGTCGGCGCCAGGCCCGGGCTGGTGACCGCAAAATCGATGCCGTCCAGCAGGCTGGCGGCAAAACCCGCTTCAGCATTCTCATCGGGACCGCAAAATTCGACGTCCGGAATGGCCTGCTGCAGCAACGGCAGCCTTTCGGGCGCACTGCGGGTATCGGCCACGCGCACGGTCGCACCGCAATGTGCCAGCCACAAAGCGGATGCCAGGCCCGATTCTCCAAGCCCTAATACCAGAACATGTTTACCCGTATAGTTCATTTGTACTGCCCACTACCTTAACTTCAGAGTTGAAAGTCCAAACAACACCAGCATCATCGAGATGATCCAGAAGCGCACCACAACCTGCGTTTCCTTCCAGCCTTTTTGTTCATAGTGATGGTGCAACGGCGCCATCAGCAGCACCCGGCGCCCGACGCCGAAGCGCTTCTTGGTGTACTTGAAATAGATTACCTGCAACATCACCGACAAAGTTTCAACCACGAAAATACCGCCCATAATGAACAGCACGATTTCCTGGCGCACGATGACAGCCACCGTGCCAAGGGCGCCGCCCAGGGCCAGCGCGCCGACGTCGCCCATGAACACCTGCGCCGGATAGGCGTTGTACCAAAGGAAGGCGAGTCCGGCGCCGGCCATGGCGCCGCAGAAGATCAGCAATTCGCCGGCGCCCGGGATATGCGGGATCAGCAGGTATTTGGCGAAAGTGACGTTGCCGGTCAAATAAGCAAACAGTCCCAGCGCCGCGCCGACCATCACGGTCGGCATGATCGCCAGGCCGTCAAGGCCATCGGTCAGGTTGACGGCGTTGCTGGTGCCGACGATGACGAAATAGGTCAAGGCCATGAAACCCCACACGCCCAGCGGATAGCTGACGGTCTTGAAGAACGGCACGATCAGGTCGGCCTTGGGCGGCAGATCCAGGCTGAAGCCAGACTCGACCCAGGCCACGAACAAATCCCAGACCTGGGTATTGTTCGGCGCCGACACCGAGAACGCCAGGTAGATCGCGGCGACCACGCCGATCACCGATTGCCAGAAATATTTTTCGCGCGAACGCATGCCGTTCGGATCCTTGTAGACCACCTTGCGATAGTCGTCGACCCAACCGATGGTGCCGAAGCCCAGCGTCACGATCAGCACGATCCAGACGAAACGGTTGCCGAGATCGCTCCACAGCAAGGTCGAAATACCGATCGCGATCAGGATCAGGACGCCGCCCATGGTCGGCGTACCGGATTTGATCAGGTGCGTTTGCGGGCCGTCGGTACGCACCGCCTGGCCGACCTTGAGGCGCGCCAGCATGCGGATCACGCCCGGTCCCGCGATCAGGCCGATCATCAGCGCCGTCAGGGTCGCGAACACCGCGCGGAACGTGATGAAGTTGAAGACGCGCAGGAAACTGAAATCCTGCTGAAAATTTTGTGCCAGCCATAGCAGCATGTTAGTGAGTCCCCTCGGATGTTGTGCCAACCAGGTGCTGGACGGCGCGCTCCATTTTCATGAAGCGCGAGCCTTTGACCAGCACGGTCGTATTCGGTGTCATGGTGGCATCGAGCGCGGCTAGCAACGCTGCGATGTCGGTAAAGTGCCGGGCCTGGGGGCCGAAAGCGATGCTCGCCTCTGCCGCCATCTCGCCCAGCGTGAACAGCTGCGTAATGCCGCGTTGTTGCGCATAAGCGCCGATTTCATGGTGAAACTGGCGGCCGTCGTTGCCGACTTCCCCCATCTCGCCCAGCACCAGCAGACGCGGTGCGGCAGCCTGCGCCAGGACGTCGATCGCGGCTCGCACCGAATCCGGATTGGCGTTGTAGGTATCGTCGATCACCAGCGCGCCGGCGCAGCTTGCGCGGGTTGCCAGCTTGCGCTGCAGGCGGCCGCTGACCGGCGCGAACGATTCCAGACCGCGTTTGATGGCAGCGGTGTCGACGCCGATCGCCAGCGTGCAGGCAATGGCGGCCAGCGCATTGCGTACATTGTGCTCGCCGGCAGCCGCCAGTTGCACCAGGAACGAAGGCTGGCCGGGAACGCTCACCGTCAGGTCGCTGCCGAAACCGTCGGCGCCATTGCTGTAGCTGCAATGGACGTCCGCCGCCGGCGTCAGGCCGAAAGTGAGGCTGCCGCCTTTGTCTGCGCAGTAGCTGCGCCACAGTTCTGTATACGGATCATCCGCCGGAAACACCGCGATGCCATTGGCCGCCAGGCCGCGGATCACGCTGCCGTTTTCCTCGGCAACCGCTTCGACGCTGGCCATGAATTCCTGATGTTCGCGCTGGGCATTGTTGACCAGAGCGACAGTCGGTTCGGCAAGCGCCGTCAGCACGGCGATTTCGCCGGGATGGTTCATGCCCAGCTCAATCACGGCGGCCTGATGCTCCGCTTGCAACCGCAACAAGGTCAGCGGCACGCCGATCTCGTTATTGAAATTGCCGCGCGTCGCCAGCGACTTGTCGACGCCAAAGGCCGCGACCAGGATCGCGGCGATCATTTCCTTGACGGTGGTCTTGCCGTTGCTGCCGGTGACGGCGATCAGCGGCAGCCTGAATTGCTGGCGCCAGCGCTGCCCTATCGTGCCCAAGGCCAGCCGGGTATCGGCCACCACCAGCGCCGGCACTGTCAGGCCGGCGGGAGCTTGCTCGACCACTACCGCGGCGGCGCCCTGGGCGATGACCTGATCGAGGAAATCGTGAGCGTCAAACCGCTCGCCACGCAAGGCGACGAACACGGAACCGGGGGTCACCGCGCGGCTGTCGGTGAACAAGCCGCTGATCACAGCCTGGCCGGCGGCGCCTGCGCTGGCAGGCAGGCCCAGCCATGACTGCAGTTGCGCCAATGTGGTATTCATAGGCTGCCGCCCTTCATCGTCGCCCGCGCAGCGAGCGCCAGGGCAGTATGGTCGGCGTCTAAAAACGGCAATTTCTTTCCTTTGATTTCCTGATATGTTTCATGTCCTTTTCCTGCCAGCAGCACGACGTCGGCCTTGGCCGCATGGCGTACCGCCCACAGGATCGCCGCAGCGCGGTCTTCCAGCGCCTGCGCTTTCTGCGGCGCCTTCATTCCGGCCAGAATCTGGCTGATGATGGCGGCCGGCTCTTCGCCGCGCGGATTGTCGCTGGTGACGATGACGTGATCCGCCAGTTCCGCCACCGCGCCCATCTGCGGCCGCTTGCCGGGATCGCGATCGCCGCCGCAACCGAATACGCACCACAATTCGCCATTGCGTTGCTGCGCAACCTGGCGCAGCGTACTCAAGGTCTTTTCCAGCGCATCCGGCGTGTGGGCATAATCGATCACGATCAACGGCGCATCCTGGCCGCCGAATTGCTGCATTCGACCCGGCACGGCGACCAACAGTTCAATCGCATCGAGCGCCGCCTTCCATTCAATGCCATGGGCCAGCAGCACGCCCAGGATACCCAGTGCATTGCTGACATTGAACTGGCCCACCAGCTGCGTCTTCAACTGCCCGGAACCGAATGGCGATTCGACGTGGAAAACGGTGCCGCTGGCGCTGGTGCGAATCGCCGAGGCGCGCAGGACGGCAACGTCCGCCGACGCATCCAGCTCGGCACAGGTATAGCCGATCACAGGAATGCCCCGCTTCTTTTTCTGCAGATGGCTGACCAGGCGCAAGCCCATGTCGTCATCCAGATTGATCACGGCCTTCTGCAAACCCGGCCAGTCGAACAATATGCGCTTGGCGGCTTCATAGTGCTGCTCGTCGCCGTGGTAATCCAGGTGGTCGCGGGTGAAATTGGTGAACAGGGCGATGTCGACATGCATGCCGTTCAGGCGCCCTTGCTCCAGGCCGATCGAAGATGCCTCGATCGCCAGCGCCTTGACGCCTTGCTTGCGCATGGCGCTCAAGGTCTGCTGCAACAACAGCGCGTCCGGCGTGGTGTTGCCGGTCTCTTCAAATTCGCCGCGCTGCCCCTGCGCATAGACGCCCGTGCCGAGCGTACCGATCACGCCGGTAGCCTGCCCCAGATGCGACAGCGCGTGTCCCAGCCACTGGCTGCAGGAAGTCTTGCCATTGGTGCCGGTGACGGCCACCACCAGCATGTCCTTGTCGGCCTGCTGATAGTAGGCGGCGGCGATCTGGCTGGACAGCTGTTTCAGCCTGCTTACCGCCAGATGTGCCGCCGTCCACGCTG
The DNA here is from genome assembly GCF_059421505.1 of Collimonas sp. GW821-FHT02H07. Taxonomy (NCBI): domain Bacteria; kingdom Pseudomonadati; phylum Pseudomonadota; class Betaproteobacteria; order Burkholderiales; family Oxalobacteraceae; genus Collimonas; species Collimonas sp. GW821-FHT02H07. Next base: position 59,784 of record NZ_JBWKVC010000008.1, on the reverse strand, counting down.
CGTCCCAGCTGAATTTCTCGCTCTCGTACAGTACCGCCGAAGCGCCGTTTTTCAGCGCCTGCGCGATATAGGCGCGGCCGTCCGCGGCATCGCCCGGATAGGCGAAAAACACGTCTCCCGCCTTGACCTTGCGCGAGTCCGACACCAGCTCGGCGCCGGCCGGCGCAACGCTGCCCAGCCACTGCTGGATGTCTTGCAATCGTTTCGCTATGGAAGTCGTCACAAACCCTCCTGCGGACCGTCGGTCGGGATGATGATGTCGGTAACGCTGGAATCGGGCGGCACGTTCAGCGCGCGCAAGGCGTTCGCCGCCACCGTCGCAAACACCGGCGCGGCGACGTCGCCGCCGAAGTGCGAGCCGACCGCCGGCTCATCCACCATGACGGCAATAATCAGGCGCGGATCGGAAGCCGGCGCAAAGCCGACGAAATCGGCAATGTATTTTTTGACGTACTTGCCGCCTTCGATCTTGTAAGCGGTGCCGGTCTTGCCGCCGACGCGGTAGCCCGGCACTTGCGCTTTCGGTGCGGTGCCGCCGGGCGCGGTGACTCTTTCCAGCATCGCGCGCATGGTGAGCGCGGTCTTTTCAGAGACCACGCGCTGGCCGACCGGCGGCTCGATCACCTTCTGGAACGACAGCGGGATCAGGTCGCCGTTGCGGGCAAAAATGGTATAGGCATGCGCCATCTGGATCAGCGATACGGAAATGCCGTGGCCGTAGCTCATGGTGGCCTGTTCGATCGGACGCCATGACTTGAACGGCCGCACGCGGCCGGCAACAGCGCCGGGGAAGCCGAATTTCGGCTGCTGGCCCAGGCCTACGGTGGTAAACATCTCCCACATCTCTTCGGCCGGCATTTGCAGCGCAATCTTGGCAGTGCCGATATTCGACGACTTCTGGATAATCTGCGCAACGCTCATGGTCTGCACCGGGTGCGGATGGGAATCGCCCACGGTCGCGGTGCCGATGGTCATCTTGTCCGGCACCTGAAAAGTCGTGGTGGCTTGCACCCGGTTGGTGTCCAGCGCCAGGGCGACCGTAAACGGCTTCAAGGTCGAGCCGGGCTCGAAGGTATCGGTCATCACGCGGTTGCGCAGCTGTGCGCCAGTCAGCACCGAGCGATCGTTAGGGTTATAGCTTGGCAGGTTGGCCAGCGCCAGCACTTCGCCGCTCTTGGCGTCGACCACCACGATGCCGCCCGCTTTGGCCTTGAACTTCTCGACCGCTTCCTTGAGCTGGGTGAAGGCGATGTACTGGATCTTACTGTCGATCGACAGCACCAGGTCTTTGCCGTCATGTGGCTCCTTGACCGCCTCGATATCTTCCACGATGCGGCCCAGCCGGTCCTTGATCACGCGGCGGCTGCCGGTAGCGCCCGCCAGATTTTTTTGCTGCGACAGTTCCATGCCGTCCTGGCCGGCATCTTCGACGTTGGTGAAGCCGACCACGTGCGCCGCTACCTCGCCCTCAGGATAGAAGCGCTTGTATTCCTTGCGGGTTTCTATGCCGTCGATGCCGAGCTTGACGATCTGGTCAGAGATATCCTGTTCGACCTGGCGCTTGAGGTAGACGAAATTGCGGTCGGAATCGAGCTTCTTGCTCAGCTCGGCGCTGCTCATGTCGAGCAGCTTGGCCAGGGCCTGCAATTTTTCCTTGGGCGCGTCCTTGACGTCGTCAGGAATCGCCCAGATCGCCTTGACCGGCACCGACGACGCCAGCACCTGGCCGTTGCGGTCGGTGATCTTGCCGCGCGTGGCGGGCAACTCCAGCGTACGCGCATAGCGCGAAGCGCCCTGCTTTTGCAGGAAATCGGTGGAAATGCCCTGCAGCCACAAAGCCCGCACGATCAGCGCCAGGAAGGCTGCGAACATGGCGAACAGCACCACCCGCGAGCGCCATACCGGCAGCTTGACCTTCAGCACCGGGCTGGCCGAAAACGGCACGCCCTTGCCGGCCGCGATACGGCCGGTATGCGAGCTGCGCGGGGGATTGCGCGTCATTTTTCCCCCACTGTCAGATATTGGGTGCGGGCAGCGGTCAGCGGCACCATGTTGAGGTCGCGCGTGGCGGCGGCTTCAATCCTGGCGTTCTTGCCCAGGGTCGATTGATCCAGCTGCAATTGCGCCCATTCGATATCCAGTTGGCGCGACTGGCTGGCGGCGCGCTCCAGCTCGATGAACAGCTGGCGCGCCTGATACTGGGAATTGACCAGCGCCAGCGCGCACAGCACCAGCGCCAGCGCCAGGATGAAATTGAGGCGGCCGCTCATGCCTGCGCCTCTTTCACGGCCAGGCGCTCGCCGACGCGCATGATGGCGGAACGGGCGCGTGGATTTTCAGCGACTTCCGCATCCGATGGCTTGACGCGGGAGATCAGCTTCAATTCCGGCTGCGGCAGATCCACCGCGCGGATCGGCAGGCGACGGTCGGGCTGCGGCAGCCGGGCTTTCGAGGCCAGGAACTGCTTGACGATCCGGTCTTCCAGCGAATGAAAGCTGATCACGACTAATCTCCCTTGCTGGCCCATCTGCCGAAATGCCTGGTCCAGTACTATCTCGAGTTCTTCAAGCTCTTGATTGATGAAAATCCGTATAGCCTGAAAGGTACGAGTGGCCGGGTCTTTGCCTTTCTCGCGGGTCTTGACGGCGTTTGCCACGATCTGGGCAAGCTGTCGTGTGCCAGTAATGGGCTTGATTGTCCGGCCAGCAACAATCGCCTTTGCAATCTGAACAGCAAACCGTTCTTCCCCATAATCACGTACCACCTTTCCGATTGTTTGTTCATCCGCGCTGGCCAGCCATTCTGCTGCCGATATGCCGCGCGTCGTATCCATCCGCATGTCGAGCGGGCCGTCGGCGCGGAAGCTGAACCCCCGGCTGGCGTCGTCCACCTGCGGCGATGAAATGCCCAGGTCCAGCAGCACGCCATCGACTTGTTGTATGCCTCTTTCCCGCAGGGCCTGCGCCATCGTCGCAAAACTGTCGTGCACGATCTCGAAACGCGGATCGGCGATAGTGCTGGCGGTGGCGATGGCTTGCGGGTCCTTGTCGAACGCGATCAGACGGCCGCGCTCGCCCAGGCTCTGTAAAATCTTGCGGCTGTGGCCGCCGCGGCCGAAAGTGCCGTCGACGTAGATACCGTCGGCGCGCGCGCCCTCGATCGCCAGCGCACTGACAGCCTCATCCAATAACACGGTGCGGTGCTGGAACTCGGGCACCACTGGTTCACTCATGGCGGGCCTGTCAGAACGAAAAATTACTTAACACTTCGGGCATGCCAGCCGCAACTGCTTGCGACTCGCTTTCAGCCAGCTTGGCTGCATCCCAAATCTCGAAATGGCTTCCCATGCCCAGCAGCATTACCTCGCGCGTCAGGCCGACCGCCGAACGCAGTTCCGGCGCCACCAGAATCCGTCCGGCGGAATCGAGTTCGACGTCGGAGGCATTGCCCAGGAAAATCCGTTGCCAGGCGCGCGCCGACATCGGCCAGGCGGCGATCTGCTCGCGATGGCTCTCCCACACGGGGCGCGGGAACAGCAACAGGCAGCCGTGCGGGTGCTTGGTCAGCGTCAGCCGGCCCTCGCACTGAACGGTCAGCGCGTCACGATGCTTGGATGGCACTGCCATCCGCCCTTTCGCATCGAGATTTAATGCTGACGCACCCTGAAACACCGCACACGCTCCTGTCGATTTGCTGCTGAATCCTGAGAAAGTTTTCTTTGCAAGTCAGCAAAAATGCCCCACAAAAAAACACTTTTCCACACTTTCACCCACTTTAGAGGATGCACTATTCTAGGTCAAGCCATTTAGGAGGGGGCAATTGGAAAATATTCGAGTAAAGTCAATGACTTAGCGCCAATACCTGACAATGTGCAATGAATGTATTTACATTGAATTACTAAATAAATGAAGGACTTAGCGAGAGTTGTAAATGTCAGCTCTCAGCTATACACATGTGTTTGCGGCAAATTTGCCGAAACAAAGGTTCACAATTGGACGCCGCACGGGACATCCAAAATGCCACAAATCGCAGATAAAGAAAGGAGTAGGCAGCTTGATCGCGCGGGATGAACCGTCGGGATGACTGGATATGAGGAAAGCTAGACATAACAATAGAAAACAATTGCGTACTTTTTAGCCCCGCTCAGCCAACCAGCCGGCCGCCGCGCACGCGCAAACCTTTTTTGGCAAGGCCTGGCGCCAGCGCGCTCAGATGCGCCAGGGCATCGCCACTGTGCGCATGGCAAATCGCCACCGCCAGCGCATCGGCGGCATCGGTGCCGGGCAAGCCGGGCAGTTGCAGCAAGCGCTGCACCATGTCCTGCACCTGCTGTTTTTGCGCCTTGCCATGGCCGGCGACTGCCTGTTTGATCTGCAAGGCGGTGTATTCCGCCACCGGCAAGTCCGCGCTCACTAACGCGCAGATGGCGGCGCCGCGCGCCTGCCCCAGCAGCAAGGTGGATTGTGGATTGACGTTGACGAAAACTTTTTCGATGGCCGAGCAATCCGGCGCATAGGTGCGTATCACTTCCGACACGCTCGCCAGGATCACCTTCAAGCGTTGCGGCAGATCGGCGTCCGGCGTCTTGATGGTGCCTGAGCCGATATAGCTGAGCTTGTTGCCCTGCTTGTCGATGATGCCAAAACCGGTGGTCCGCAGACCCGGGTCGATACCGAGGATTTTCATATTCTGGAGCCGGCCTTGCCGCAAGCGGCAAAGCCTTGCTCAGCTACATGGTGACGAAAATTAATGACGGAAATGGCGGGTGCCGGTCAGCAGCATGACTACGCCATGCTCGTCGGCGGCATCGATCACTTCCTGGTCGCGCATCGAACCGCCCGGCTGCACCACGCAGGTGGCGCCGGCGTCGACCACAACGTCGAGGCCGTCGCGGAACGGGAAGAAGGCGTCCGACGCCACGGCCGAACCGACCAGCGACAAGCCGGCATTCTGCGCCTTGATGGAAGCGATGCGGGCGGAGTCGACACGGCTCATCTGGCCGGCGCCGACGCCCAGGGTCATGCCATTGCCACAAAACACGATGGCATTCGACTTGACGAACTTGGCGACGCGCCAGGCAAACATCAGGTCCTGCAGCTGCTGCTGGGTCGGCTGCTTCTTGCTGACGACTTTCAGTTCGCTCAAGGCGACATTGCGGGCATCCGGCGACTGCACCAGCAAACCGCCGCCGACGCGTTTGAAGTCATGCAGATTGATCGCATGCGCCAACGGAATTTCCAGCAAGCGCACGTTCTGCTTGGCAGCAAAGATCTGCTTGGCTTGCTCGGTGAAGGATGGCGCGATGATCACTTCGACGAACTGCTTGGCGACGGCTTCGGCGGCATTGCCGTCGAGCTCCTGGTTGAAGGCGATGATGCCGCCAAACGCCGAAGTCGGATCGGTTTGCAGCGCCTTGCTGTAGGCTTCCAGCGGATTGCCGCCGATGGCGACGCCGCAGGGATTGGCGTGCTTGATGATGACGCAGGCAGTGTCGCTGAAGGTCTTGACGCACTCCCAGGCGGCATCGGCATCGGCGATGTTGTTGTAGGACAGTTCCTTGCCCTGCAACTGCTTGTAGTTGGCCAGCGCGCCTTCGACATGCCGGGTGTCGCGGTAGAACGCCGCCGACTGATGCGGGTTTTCGCCGTAGCGCATTTCCTGCACTTTTTCGAAATGCAGGTTCAAGGTCGCCGGATAGGCGCTGCGCGTGGCGTGCTGCTTGTCTTCGCCCAGCGAGGTAAAGTAATTGGTGATCGCGCCGTCGTATTGCGCGGTGTGGGCGAAGACCTTCTTGGCCAGCGCAAACTTGGTGCCGTAGCCGACTTCACCGTCATGCGCCTTCAGCTCGGCCAGCACACCGGCGTAATCGCTGGGATCGCACAGGACGATAACGTCCTTATGGTTCTTGGCCGAAGAGCGCAGCATGGCGGGGCCGCCGATGTCGATATTCTCGATCGCATCTTCCAGCGAGCACTGTTCCTTGGCGATGGTCTGCTGGAACGGATACAGGTTGACCACGACCATGTCGATCATCGGAATCTGGTGCTGCGCCAGCGCCGCCACATGCTCGGGGAAATCGCGCCGCGCCAGGATGCCGCCGTGCACTTTCGGGTGCAGGGTCTTGACGCGGCCGTCGAGCATTTCCGGGAAGCCGGTGTAGTCCGCCACTTCCGTGACCTTGATGCCGTTATCGGCCAGCAGCTTGGCAGTGCCGCCGGTCGAGAGAATATTCACGCCCAGCGCCGACAACTCTTTTGCGAAATCGAGTATCCCGGTTTTATCGGATACGGAAATGAGGGCTTGTTTGATCATAGTGAAAACTCAGGAAGGTGATGAATGACGAAAAGGCGGACTGCGGATAAGCTCAGCTGGAAAACCGCTTCAGGGCTGCCCCCGATGGCGGGAATGGCAGCATGGTGTTGCTCAAACCTGCTTGATCGGGCGTGACCGGCGCAACTGGCATCGGGCAACGCAAAACTACAAATTACAAATTACAAATTACAAATTACAAATTACAAATTACAAAAGGCCGTGCTGCTGCAATTTCTTGCGCAGGGTGTTGCGATTGATGCCCAACATCTCGGCGGCATGCGACTGGTTGCCTTCGGCGCGCGCGATCACGGCTTCCAATACCGGTTTTTCAACCGTGGAAATCACCATGTCGTAGACATTCGACGGCGGCTGTTCGCCCAAATCCTTGAAATATTTTTCAAGGCTTTGCTTTACCACGTCTTGGATACTTTCTTTACTCATTCTTTTTTACTATTCTTTTTTTAAGATCCGGGCCGGATCTCCTGCAGCGCCACGCTTTTGCCACACTCTTGCCGCGGCCAGCTTGCCGGAAAATCCCGCCCAGTCCTGTTTTTTGTTGATCTGATTCAGGCCGCCATCTGCTCGGCCACCCCGTATTGTAACCGCTCCCCAAACGCAAACTGCGATTCGAAGAAGCTATTTACTGCAGCCAGTTGCTGGCCGCAATCTTCCAGCAGGTTCATGCGTTGCCGGAACGCCTCGCCGCCCGGCAAATCGCGCACATACCAGCCAATGTGCTTGCGGGCGGTGCGGACGCCCAGGTAGTCCCCATAGAATCCGTAATGCGCGCGCAGATGCTCATCCATCAGTTGTTGCACTTCCGCCACCAGCGGCGCCGGCAAATATTCGCCGGTGCGCAGGTAATGCTCGATCTCGCGGAAAATCCAGGGACGGCCCTGCGCCGCGCGGCCGACCATGATAGCGTCGGCCTTGGTGTATTCCAGCACCTGGCGCGCCTTTTCCGGCGTCGTGATGTCGCCGTTGGCGACTACCGGGATGGAGACCGCGGCCTTGACGGCCGCAATCGTCTGGTATTCGGCGTCGCCGCTGTAACCGTCGGCGCGCGTGCGCCCATGCAAGGTCAGCATGGCGATGCCGCTGGCTTCCGCCAGGCGCGCGATATTCAAGGCATTCTTGTTGAGACGATCCCAGCCGGTGCGGAATTTCAGCGTCACCGGGACATCCACCGCCCCGACTACCGCTTCCAGGATGTGCGCCACCAATTGCTCGTCCTGCAACAATGCCGAACCGCACCAGCTGTTGCAGACTTTCTTGACCGGGCAGCCCATGTTGATATCGATGATTTGCGCACCGTGGTCAACATTGTATTTTGCACATTCCGCCAGCATCTGCGGATCGGCGCCGGCGATCTGCACTGCCCGCGGCTCCATCTCGCCATCGTGGTTGATGCGGCGCGAGGTCTTCTCGGTCTGCCACAGGCGCGGATTGGAGGCGGCCATTTCCGACACCGCATAGCCGGCGCCCAGCTCTTTGCAGAGCTGCCGGAACGGCCTGTCCGTGACACCGGCCATCGGTGCCACAAAGACATTGTTGCGCAGGAAATAAGGGCCAATATTCATGGCGGTATCGAAAGCTCGAGATGAGTTGCAGCGGGAAAGGCGTCATTTTATCGCGATTGCCGCCGCACGCGGGTTATTCTCGGTGTGTACTTTAGAGCTCGTCTTCGGCTACCGTACTGGAGCTGTGCAGATGCTGGGTAGCGTAATGGATCAGTTCGTCGAGCCCGCGGCCATCGGCGCCATAGGTGGCCACTCCTACCGAGAGCGCCAGCCGGATCGACCAGTTTTCGATATTCACCGGATGATGCTTGAAATGGCTGAGGAAGGCGGCCGCCAGGTTTTCCGCATCCACCGTGTCGGTCGCCGGCAACACATACAGGAATTCAGTAGCATTCCAGCGGCCGCCGCTGTCGCTCTTGCGCAGCTGTCCGCCGGTATCCTTCGCAAACGCCGCCAGGATATTGTCGGCCACGGCCCAGCCGTAGAGATCGTTGATCTTGTGAAACTCGTCCAGCTGGCAATACAGGATCGACAGCGGCGATTCGTCCGTCGCGGTGGCGGCCACCGCTTCTTCGTAGACATGGACAATGCGGCGCCGCGTCAGCAAGCCCGTCAGCGAATCGAGCTGGGCTTGCCGCGTCAGCAGATGCGACAGGTTGGACTGCTTCCAGATCACCTCGCAGACATGGCCGAAAGCCTGGAACGACGCGTACCCGGTGTCGGCGAAATAATCATGCCGGTCGGCATAAAACACCATCATGCCGTGCATGCGGGCTTTTTCCGAGCGCAGCGGTATCGCCAGCGCCGCCGTGGCGGAGCATTTTTCCGGATGGGCTTGCCAAGGTGCAAACAATGACTGGAAATCGCTGTCGTGGCCGGCTTCCCAGTCTGCTTCCTGGGCAAATGGCGCAACGTAATCAAAACAATCCTTGGACAGCTGCCAATGATCCGATTCGCTCAGGGCCTTGCCGACGATCGCAGTCGGCTTGATCGCCGCCTCCGAGTCATCCTGGCAAAACCCGACCCACACCAGTCGGATATGCGGACTGGCCGGCAGGATCATCTGGCACAGGCGCTTGACGCTTTCGCGGCCGCTATAGGCTTGCGGCAGGGTCTGCAGCAGCTGGTGCAAGACGCCGACCAGCGCCAGCTGCTCTTCATTCAGGGTAGGGGCGGCAGGCTCCGCGGCTGCCTTTTTCCCCGTGGTCGATTCCACGAATTGCTCGGGGTCAGCAGTACGCTGCGCCCAAGATGGGAAGAGATTAAGTTTCATGCTGGCGGCCCCACTATTGTTTTAGTTCTTGTCGGCAAGATTAGCACAAGCGCGCTGCCTTTATCACAACTGTTTTGAATACAGCTTATACAGATTTATAGCAGTTTTACAGTATTGATCTACAGCAATAAAATGCCGGCTGGCGAGAATTTTTCGTGTACCTGCATGCCGACGAGGTCAGCGATCGATTTCGTCCATCGCCAGCTCATCCAGATGAACCACTTCGGCCCAGCCATCCACACGCAAGGGCTGCGCCCAATCCGGATTCCAGCTCAGGCGATTGATGCTAGCGTTGAAAATATCGCAGCTGCGCGGCTGCTCCAGCGGCAATTGATTGGCGAAACGGTAAATGCAGTCGAGCACGCCGCCATGGGCGACTATTGCAATCCGCGCCAGGACGCCTGCGTTCAGCACAGCCAGCAAGGCGCTCACCGTCCGCTCGTAAAACTCGCGCATGGTTTCCGCCGCATGCACGCCGGCCGGATAACGATAGTCGACCGCGCGCGCCATCAGGGCCGCGTAAGCCTCGGGAAAGCGCTGCGCCGCTTCCGGATAGCGCAGGCCTTCCAGCGCGCCGTAGCAGCGCTCGCGCAAACCGGCATCGAGTCGCAAGGATAGATTGCGGTCGGCTGCCAGCGGCGCCGCGGTTTGCCGGGCGCGCTGCAGATCGCTGCTGAAGACCGCGTCGAGGGCGACGCCGTCCAGACTGCGCGCCAGCGCCTGCGCCTGGCGTTCGCCGACCTGGTTCAGCGGAATGTCGAGATGGCCCTGCAGGCGGCGCTCCAGATTCCAGTCCGTTTCGCCGTGGCGTATCAATAATATTTCAGTAGTTGCCATAAATTTTCTGCAGTTACGGGTATGACTATAAAGCCGGATTCAAGGTGTATAGGCCGACCACGGCTTCTTCCGCCAGGATGTGGCCGTGCATGGCCGCCAGCACTTGCGCGCCGGTGAATTTGCCGGTCACTGCCAGGCGCGGAATGCTGAGGGCGTACAAGGTGAAGATATAGCGATGGACGATTTCATCGTTCCACGGCGGACAAGGACCGTCGTAGCCGAAGTAGTCGCCGCTCATCGCCGCATCGCCGGCAAACCAGCCGGTATAGTCATTCAAGCCGTGGCGCAGGCCTGGGCTGCCCTGGATTTCCGGACCGGGCTTGCCGCGCGGCGTGACGCCATCGCTGAATGCCGCGGCGGCAAGTGACGTAGTGGCCGGCGGCAGGTCCAGCAGCAGCCAGTGGAAAAAGTCGACGCGCGGCAAATCCGCCGCGACCGTCTTGCCTTCCTGGTTGACGTCGTCGCCGCGCGAGGGCACGTCGGGATCGTGGCAGATCAGCGCCAGCGATTGCGTGGCGGCCGGCAACTGGCTCCAGGCAAAGTGAGGATTGCGGTTGGCCGACAAGCTGAGATGCGTTTCCGGATGGCTGACGGCGAAAGCGAATTCGCCAGGGATATAGGCGCCGTCCTTAAAAGAATTGCTCCAGAGTTTCATGGCAAGCTCCCGTCGATAATTCCAGATCTGCCAGACTACAGCAAATAAAAGCCTTACGCTTTGGCCAGCGGCGGTTTTACCTGCAGCCAGAAAGTCACGGGGCCATCATTGGTCAGCGACACTTTCATGTCGGCGCCAAACTGCCCGGTCTGCACCAGCGGGTGCGCGTTGCCAGCCTGGCGCACGAAATAATCGAACAGGCGGCGGCCCTCTTCCGGCGCCGCCGCCGGCGTGAAAGAAGGCCGGGTGCCGGATTGCGTATCCGCCGCCAACGTGAACTGCGGCACCAGCAGCAAGCCGCCGCCGACATCGCTGACGCTGCGGTTCATCTTGCCGGCGTCGTCGCTGAACACGCGATAAGCGAGCAGCTTGGCGAGCAAGGCATCGGCCTGTTTTTCGCTGTCGCCGCGCTCGGCGCACAGCAGCACCATCAGGCCGGCGTCGATGGCGCCGACAGTAACGCCGTCCACCACCACGCTGGCGTGGCTGACCCGTTGCAGCAGGGCGATCATGCGGTCAGGGTAACGCGGGCGAACTTGCGCTTGCCGACCTGTATCACGAAGGTTGCCGCATCGACTTTCAAACCCTTGTCGCTGATCACCGCGCCGTCGATCCGCACCCCGCCCTGCTCCACCATGCGCAACGCTTCCGAGGTCGACGGGCAGAGATTGGCTTGCTTCAGCAACTGGCCGATGCCGAGCGGCGCGCCGCTCAAGGTCAGTTCAGTAATGTCGTCCGGAATGCCGCCCTTGGCGCGATTGTTGAAATCGCTCAGGGCATCTTCCGCCGCCTGCTGGTTATGGAAGCGCGCCACGATTTCCTGCGCCAGCGCGACCTTGATGTCGCGCGGATTCTGGCCGCCCTCGACCTGCGTCTTGTAAGCGGCGATCTGCGCCAGCGACTTGAACGACAGCAGTTCGTAGTAGCGCCACATCATGACGTCGGAAATGCTCATGACCTTGGCGAACATGGTGTTGGCCGGCTCGGTGATGCCGATGTAATTGCCCTTGGACTTGGACATCTTCTCGACGCCGTCCAGGCCTTCCAGCAGCGGCATGGTCAAGATGCATTGCGGCTCCTGGCCGTAATCCTTTTGCAGCTCGCGCCCCACCAGCAGATTGAATTTCTGGTCGGTGCCGCCCAGTTCCAGGTCGGACTCCAGCGCCACCGAATCGTAGCCCTGCATCAGCGGGTACAGCAGTTCGTGCACCGAGATCGGCGTACCGGCCTTGAAGCGCTTGGTGAAATCTTCGCGCTCCAGGATGCGCGCCACCGTGTATTTGGCCGACAGCTGAATCATGCCGCGCGCGCCGAGCTTGTCCGACCATTCCGAGTTGTAGCGGATTTCCGTGCGGGCCGGATCCAGCACCAGGCTGGCCTGGGCGAAATAGGTCTTGGCGTTTTCTTCGATCTGCTCGCGCGTCAGCGGCGGCCGCGTAACGTTGCGGCCGGACGGATCGCCGATCATCGAGGTGAAGTCGCCGATCAGGAAAATCACGTTGTGGCCGAGATCCTGCAGCTGGCGCATCTTGTTCAGCACCACGGTATGGCCGAGATGCAGATCGGGCGCGGTCGGGTCCAGGCCCAGCTTGATGCGCAGCGGTTTGCCGCTTTGTTCGGAGCGCTGCAGCTTGCGCGCAAAATCGCTCTCGATCAGCAGTTCGTCGACGCCGCGCTTGGTGATCGCCAGCGCCTCCTGGGTACGGTCCGACAGCACCAGAGGGGTGTTTTCAGCAGCAGCGCCTGCTTGCGGTGATGCGTTTTGAGAATCGTGAGCCATAGGAAATAAAAATCCAGCGAAAATGAAATCTAAAAATCTAAAAAAAGCAGCGCTTGTGCTGCCAGAGGCAGGCAGGAAATGCAGGAGCTACATAGGGTTACGACAAATCAGAATAGTCCTACCGTTTGCCCGGATGGGCTAAGGTATAATCCCTGATCCTTTTAATCCCGCCGCAAGTCGTTCAATCAAACAACAACACAAGAATCGGTAGCAAACGGCAAATTTTAACGTATTGCATGTCTCTCAAAGATAAAATCATCAACTTGCGGTCAAGTATCAAGCCGTTTTTCAAGCAGATACCCGTCCTGTTTACTGATTCCTCACGTAAAACCCGTATTGTCTCCGCTTCCGCCGTGCTGCTGACCCTGGTCGCCTTTGGCGCGGCCGGTGTTGTACCGTTGCCAACGGATCCTGACGACGTCCCGGTACGAGCGATTTCCGCGGAACTGGAATTGCCCAGCCTGAGTGAGCAGATTGCCAAGCTTGAAGCCCAGCAACAGTTGTATGTCGCCGAAGACAAGATGCGCGCCGGCGATACCTTGGCGGCCTTGCTGACGCGGTTGGGTGTGGATGACGATGAGGCAGCCAGTTTCATCAAATCCGACAGTAGCGCGCGCGCCATGCTGCGCCTGAAGCCGGGCACCGCGGTGCAGGCGCAGACCAGCAATGACGGCCAATTGCAAATGTTGCGCGCCACCATAGCCGACGGCCGCGACAATTCGCCCAAGAACCTACTGGTCCGGCGCGATGGCGACAAGTTCAGCGTTGCCGAAGAAACACCGACCGTCGAACGCCGCGTCGAAATGCATACGGGCGTGATCCGCTCCTCGCTGTTCGCCGCCACCGATGCAGCCGATATTCCGGACAGCGTGGCGTCGCAGATTGTCGCCATGTTCGGCACCAACATCAATTTTGCCTCCGACCTGAAACGCGGCGACCATTTCAATGTCGCTTACGAAACATTCTGGCAAGACGGCCAGTTCCTACGCGCCGGCCGTATCCTCGCTGGCGAATTCGTCAACGGCGGCAAGCCGTTCCAGGCAGTCTGGTTCGACGATCCTGACAGCAGCGGCCAGGGCGGCTACTACGGTTTCGACGGCAAGTCGCTGAAAAAGGCATTCCTGAAGTCGCCGCTGACCTTCACCCGCATTTCTTCCGGCTTCTCGATGCGCGTCCACCCCATCCTCGGCAAGTGGAAGAAGCACACCGGTGTCGATTTCGCCGCGGCAACGGGTACGCCCATCCATGCGACCGCCGATGGCGTGATTGACTTCGCCGGCGTCGAAAGCGGCTACGGCAACGTCGTCATCATCAAGCACGACAGCAAGTATTCCACCGTGTACGCGCACATGAGCCGCTTCGCGCCGACCTCGCGTAAAGGCGGCAAGGTCAGCCAGGGCGACGTCATCGGCTATGTCGGCATGACCGGCTGGGCCACCGGCCCGCATCTGCACTACGAATTCCGCGTCGCCAACGAGCCGCGCGATCCGCTGTCGGTGGTAGTGCCTACCGCCAGCCCGCTGGCCGGCGCCGAGCTGCAACGGTTCAAGACGGTGGCGGCGGACATCACCCATCGTTTCAACCTGCTGAGCGGCAGCGAAGTCAAGCCCGCCGCGCCTGTCGCCAAGCTGGCGGCAAAGTAAATTTCTGCCTTCGGGCAGGATAAACATAGAACCGTTGTCGGAGCGCTAGTAAAATCAGACGATCCCACAACGGTTTTATTATGCCTACTCCACATTCCCCCAGCGATTTGTATATCGGCCTGATGTCCGGCACCAGCCTGGATGGCGTCGACGGCGTCATTGCCGCCTTTGCAGCTGCGCCGGTACGACAACAGCCTGTCGCCACCATCGCCTCGGCCTACGTCCCCTTTTCCGCCGGCCTGCGCGCCGAACTGATGGCCTTGCAAAGCGCCGGCCATGACGAGATCGAACGCGAGGCGCTGGTGGCCAATACCCTGGCCGCGCACTACGCCGCCTGCGTCGAGCGCCTGCTGGCGGAGGCCGGCGTGCAGCCAACCCAGATCCGCGCGATCGGCGTCCATGGCCAGACCATCCGCCATCGCCCCGAGCTCGGCTTTACGCGCCAGGCTAACAACCCCTCGCTGCTGGCGGAGCTCACCGGCATCGACGTCATCGCCGATTTCCGCAGCCGCGACGTCGCCGCCGGCGGCCAGGGTGCGCCTCTGGTGCCGGCTTTTCACCAGGCGGTGTTCGCCGATCCGGCGCAAACCCGGGTGGTGGTGAATATCGGCGGCATCGGCAACATCAGTGTCCTGCATGGCGCTGCAGCGGAGAACGGAAACCGCGACGTCATCGGCTTCGACACCGGACCGGGCAATGTCCTGATGGATTTGTGGATCAAACGTCATCACGACAAGGATTACGATGAAGGCGGCAAGTGGGCCGCCGGCGGCCAGCCCTCGGCGGCGTTGCTGGCGCAGATGCGCAAGGAAGAGTACTTTGCCGCCGCGCCGCCCAAGAGCACCGGCCGCGACCTGTTCCATGCGGCCTGGCTGGACAAGCAATTGGGGCATGCGGCGCAACTGAAGCTAAGCCCGGCCGATGTCCAGGCTACTTTGGCTGCACTGACCGCCAGCACCATCGCCGATGCGATTGCGCACCACGCGCCGGCGGCGGAAACGGCGTATGTCTGCGGCGGCGGCGCCTATAACCCTTATCTGATGGCGCAGCTCGCGCAGGCGCTGCAAAGCCACGGCCTGAAGGCAAACGTACAATCGACCGCAGCGCTGGGGATCGCCCCCAACCATGTCGAGGCGATAGCGTTCGCCTGGCTGGCGCTGCGCTTCGATCAGCGCTTGCCCGGCAATCTGCCATTGGTGACTGGGGCGCGTGGCTCACGCATCCTGGGAGCGCTCTATCCGGCCTGACAAGCACAGCGCCGTATACAAAAAAAGACGCTCGGGAATTGCTCCCCAGCGTCTTTTTTACTGCAGCGTCCTGCTCAGGCCGGTTCGAATCCGGCCGGATGCATCAGGCCGAGAACGAAGAACCGCAACCGCAAGTGGTGGTTGCATTCGGATTCTTGATCACGAATTGCGCGCCTTCCAGGTCATCCTTGTAATCGATTTCGGCGCCGACCAGATACTGGTAGCTCATCGAGTCGATCAGCAGCTGCACGCCGTTCTTGCTCATGGTGGTGTCGTCTTCATTGACGATTTCGTCAAAAGTGAAGCCGTACTGGAAGCCGGAACAACCGCCACCCTGCACGAATACGCGCAGCTTGAGGTCGGGATTGCCTTCTTCTTCGATCAGTTGCGCAACTTTGGCGGCGGCGCTATCGGTAAATACGATAGGGGATGCGACTACATCTTGGATTTCAGCGACAGCATTCATTTTTTGCTCCTGCGGGGGAATACATACAATACTGCATTATAGGCGCTTGCCCGGATTCATGCAGGCAAAGCCCGAAACCGCTTGCGGTTTTCAGGCAGATTGCGTCATAGCAAGTTTTAACACCGGCTCGATCACGTTCTGTTCATGGGTCAGCTTACCGCTTACCAGGGCGCCGCTATGCATTTCCAGCGCCTTGTAATTGACGTCGCCGGTTATGCGGGCTTTCGGCTGCAATTCAAGCAATTCCGACGAAAAAACGTTGCCGCTGATCTCGCCGTTGACCACCAGGTGCGCTACCCGCACTTCGCCTTCCACCTTGGCGCTCTCGGAAATCACCAGCACGCTGGCCTGGCCCACTTCGGCCACCACGTTGCCCTTGACGTGGCCGTCGATACGCAGACCGCCCTTGAAATGGACATCGCCCTGGATGCTGGTCGACGAGCCGATCAGGCTATCGATGGTGCTCTTTGCTTTGCGGTTGAACATGATGTTTCCTTTTTACAAATTAGTGGTTTGCTGCGCCCGCATCTGGCCTTTGTCCATGACCTTGGCTTGAATCGCCTTGACCACAGCGCCTTCCGGCAAAGTCAGTTCGGCCTCGACACGCTGGTAATACTTGAAATCCAACTTGTAGGCAGCCTTGTCGGCCGCCGTGGCGCTGGCGCCCGGAAAAGTCAGCACCGTGCTTTTCCCCGCTACCGTCGCCGTCACCAGCAATTGCACTTCGCCGGTGAAATTAGGCGCTTTGCCGCCCTGCATGATCAGCATCCGGTAACGCAGCTGCGTCGGCGTCTTCAATTCCGCGGTCAGGCGCTGAATGGTGATGCCTTGGTTGCCGGTCGCATTCGGCAGCAAACCCTCAAAAAACGCCAAATCCTCTTTCAGCTTGGCGTTTTCGGCTTCCAGCACCTTGATCTGCTGGCCTAGCTGTTCTTGCGCCGCCTTCTCGATATTCATCCGGCTTTCGGCAGCGTTGACGGTGGTCGAAAAGCGGTCGCGCTCCGCCGTCAGGCTGCTCACCTTTTCGTTCAGATCGGCCAGCTGCTGCTTGCTGACGCCCGGACTGTGACCGGTAAAGTCGCGGCCCAGATCGTACATCCACATGGCGATGGCGCCGCCGAAACCGAGCACCACAATCAGGAAAAGCGCCTTCAGCGGCCACGGAAAATGGCTTTTCACGGTCATTTTCGGCGCCGAAATCGACATGCGCCGGACCCACAGCTTGTACTTCATCGCGGCTGATTCCGTCGCACACGCACAGTCGCCGGCGTGGCGGCCAGCCCCGATAACGCTAGCATCATGGCATGACCGGCACGTGCATCAAACCAGTCGTTTCTTCCAGACCGAACATCAAGTTCATGCATTGCACTGCCTGGCCGGCCGAACCCTTGACCAGGTTGTCCTGCACCACCAGCACCACCAGGGTATCGCCGTCATCCGGCCGATGCAGGGCGATGCGCAGCATGTTCGAGCCACGGGTGGAACGAGTTTCCGGATGCGCACCGAACGGCATCACATCGACAAACGGTTCGTTCTTGTAAGCTTCCTCGAACAGCGCCTGCAGCGCGGCATTGTCGAGCTCCTTGGTCAGGCGCGCGTAAATGGTGGAATGCATGCCGCGTATCATCGGCACCAGATGCGGGGTAAACAGCAAGCCGACCTTCTGCTCGGTGAGCTTGCTCAGCTGCTCTAGGGTTTCCGGCGAATGGCGATGGCCGGAGACGCCGTAAGCCTTGAAGTTGTCGCTGGCCTCTGAGAACAGCATGGCGACTTCGGCCTTGCGGCCGGCGCCGGAAACGCCCGATTTGCAATCGGCGATCAGATGTCCTGCATCCACCACCCCTGCCTTCAGCAACGGCGCCAGGCCGAGCTGCATGGTGGTCGGATAGCAGCCAGGATTGCCGATGATGCGCGCATCTTTGATGGCGGCGCGATTCAACTCGGGCAAGCCGTACACTGCTTCTTTCAGCAGTTCGGGGCAGCTGTGCGGCATCTTGTACCATTTCTCGAACACCGCGGTGTCCTGCAGGCGGAAATCGGCAGCCAGATCGATCACCTTGACGCCGGCAGCCAGCAACTCAGGGGTCTGCGCCATGGCGACGCCATGCGGGGTGGCGAAGAATACGACATCGCATTCGCTCAGCTTGGCTTTTTCAGGCGTCGAGAATGCCAGCGCAACGCGACCGCGCAGGGACGGGTACATATCCGCAACCGGCATGCCGTCTTCCTTGCGCGAAGTCACTGCCTGCAACTGCACCTGCGGATGGGTTGCCAGCAAACGCAGCAACTCGACCCCGGTATATCCCGTACCACCCACAATCCCGACTTTGATCATCTTTTTTCCTTGCTTGGAAGCGTTGTGCGCTTTATCTTCCTGAACCCGACTGCTGGCTATCCGCCGCTGCCGCTTTTTGCGGTAGGACAGTATAAGGCCGACTATTTTATCAGCCAATTGTTTGAGCTTGTTGACATTCACTAAGGCAATAATTTGCCGTTATTAGCATGGCAATGCCTGCAGCCAATGTTACGTTCACGAAATTCTGGTGCGACAAATAACAAAAAGCCGCCAGGCGCGAACCTGGCGGCTTTTCGATATTCTGAAAGCGTAGATTAGCGCTTGGAGAATTGTTTTGCGCGACGTGCCTTGCGCAGACCAACTTTTTTACGTTCAACTTCACGTGCATCACGTGTAACGAAGCCGGCTTTGGACAGCTCCGATTTCAACGTTGCATCGTAGTCGATCAGTGCACGAGTGATGCCGTGGCGAACCGCACCAGCCTGACCAGACTCGCCGCCGCCGCTGACGTTGACCTTGATGTCGAAAGTTTCGACATGGTTAGTCAGTTCCAGCGGTTGACGAATCACCATCAGGCCGGTTTCGCGCGAAAAATATTCATTCGCTGGCTTGCCGTTGACGATGATCTGGCCCGAGCCGGACTTGATGAAAACGCGAGCCACTGCACTCTTGCGACGGCCGGTTCCGTAGTTGTAGTTACCGATCATGTCAGTTCCTTAGATTTCGAGTGCTTTAGGTTGCTGCGCAGTGTGCGGATGGGTGCCATCTGCGTACACTTTGAGCTTCTTGATCATGGCGTAGCCAAGCGGACCCTTAGGCAGCATGCCCTTGACCGCTTTTTCCAGCGCACGACCTGGAAAACGCTGTTGCATTTTCAGGAAATTTGTTTCGTAGATGCCGCCTGGGTAACCGGAGTGACGGAAATACGTCTTGTCGGTTGCCTTGGCGCCAGTGACGCGCAGTTTGCCTGCATTGATGACGACGATGAAATCGCCGGTATCAACGTGTGGAGTAAATTCCGGTTTGTGTTTGCCGCGCAGTCGGAGTGCCACTTCGCTGGCAACACGTCCGAGGACTTTGTCCGTCGCGTCAATCACGAACCAATCACGCTGGACTTCATGGCCCTTAGCGGAAAAAGTTTTCATGTTGACTTCCTAACTAGTTTAATTCGCTCAAATGGTGGTTCCATCGCTACCGGAGACCAGGCTGTTAACCTTGATCCTCGTCCTGCATCAGCGACAGACTCTTCCTTGTTATCTTTTCCTGAGCAAACGGAAAAGCCGTAAATTATAGCCTTTTCAAGGACTTGGCGTCAAACCGATTGAAAATAATCGGCATTTGGGCTAGGAATTGTTGTAAATGCAGCGCCAGATTCATGGCTGAGGGGCTGGGCATGGACAAAAGAAAACCCGATCTGCACTTGGGCGTCGGGTTTAAATCCACTCCTGTGGAGGGGTGGAGGAGACATGGGTTGATTGCCTGAAGCCAACTCCGGCCATCGATAACCCATCTTAGCAAACGGAATTGTGCATCGCAAGGTAGAAAATTAGGGAGTTTTACCAAAAATTCCGGCTTGTGTTTTCCGAATGACAACAAAACCGGCCTGAACGGCATGCGCCAAGAGCAGTTAGAATATCGCGACCACCACCAACAGCCCGCGAGACCCTATGGAATGCACAGTACGCTGGACCGGCTTGTCCGGCATGACTTTTTTAGCAGAAACCGGCTCCGGCCACCTCTTGACGATGGACGGCGCGCCCGATGGCGGCGGCCGCGACCTGGCGCCGCGGCCGATGGAAGTGGTGCTGGCCGGCACCGGCGGCTGCACCGCCTACGATGTGGTGCTGATCTTGCGTAAAAGCCATCAGGATGTGCGCGGCTGCGACGTCACGCTGAAATCGGAACGGGCAGAGAAAGAACCCAAGGTCTTCACCAAGATCCACTTCCACTTCACCGTACGCGGCCGCAACCTGAAGCCCAACCTGGTGGAGCGCGCGATCAAGCTGTCGCACGAGAAATACTGCTCGGCCTCGATCATGCTGGAAAAGACCGCCGAAATCACCCATTCCTTCGAAATCATCGACGACCTGGCGGAAACCCCGACCGGCGCGTAAGCCCGCGCGGCGCCGCTGCCTCAGCGCATTGCCTCAAATGTAGTAGGCGACTGTCGTCATCACTTTCGACATCGCCTGCATCGCCTTCTGCGCCGGCAATGGCATTGCCACCCCTCCCAGAGCACGCGCCGCCTCGCCGTGGGCGATTTCATCGTCGCGCATCTGTTCGACGATGGCGCGCGATTTGGCGTCTTGCAGCGGCAGCTTTTCCAGATGGCTGTTGAGATGCTTTTCCACCTGGCGCTCGGTTTCCGAAACAAAGCTCAGGCTGCGCGTATCGCCCAGCCGCGCCGCCAGCGTTCCCAACGCGTAGGAACCGGCGTACCACAAGGGGTTCAGCAGGCTGACGTGCGAACCCAGCTGACGCAAGCGTTCCGCAGTCCAGGCCAGATGGTCTTCCTCTTCCCTGCCCGCCTCGGCAAATTGCTGCTTGATCGGCGCGCCTTGGGCGAAGCGCCCCTGGGCATCGTACAGCGCCTGGGCGCAGACTTCGCCGACATGATTGATGCGCATCAGACCGGCGCTATGGCGCTGCTCGGCCGCGTCCAGCACGCCGTCCGGCGCCTGCAAAGCCGGACTCGGGCGCGAAGCCGAAGCTTGCCCCGTGATGACGCGCAGAGCGTTGTCGAAGTCGGTGATGGCTTTGTCTAGGAATGGCATGCTGGAGCGATCAATAAAAGTAAGTAGCCGAATTTTATCAGGCCGGCGCTATCTGGCGCGCTTCGGACGGAACACGGCCGCATCCGCATAGAAATCAGCGTCCTGACCTTGGCACCAGCCCGGCACGCCCAGCACCGGCAGCGGCGTCAGGCGCCCGACCAGCGAGCCCTGCTGCGCCAGGTCGGCGGCGATGTGGCCGTCGATCCAGCCGCGCCTGGCATCCTCGCCGAGCGCGAAATAGGATTCAGGCGCGCTCACCACCAGGGTATGGGCGGTAATCGCCTTGTAAGGACGCACCAGTTTTTCCAGCAAGGCATGGCCGAACAGCCAGACCTCGGCGTCCGCGCCGAACAGTTGCCGGTGCGCGACAAAGGCGTCGCTCCATTGATGGTTGCGCAACGCGGCAATCAGCGCCTGTCCAGCGGCATTGTCGCGCACCAGCAGCAAGGCCGCATTTTCATCGAAAATGGTGGCGGCGTCGCGCGCGGCGCCACGCGGCTTGCTGCTGCCTGACAGCGTGCCGGCCTTGGCCAGTTCGGCCGCCTGCAGCGCGTTCAGGCGCGCCTTGATGGCCGGGAAGGACAGCCAGACCAACGCATTCAGGAAATCGTGGAGATTGTCGCGGGTCGGCACTTTGCCGCTGCTGCCGATGAAGGCTTCGTAGGCCGTGGCGGCAGGCAGTTCGCCCTGCGCCACAAAATTGAGCGGCAAACCCAGGTAGTTGCGGATATGGCGCTCCTGCGCGGCCGCGTTCAAGGCCTGGCGCCAGTCGGCCGCCTCGCTCAGGCGCCGGCCAAGCTGCTGCAACGGTTGCAGCCAGGGTTGCGACCAGTCTATCGCTGTGAGAAACGATGCAGCGGGGTCGGTGAGCGGAGGAGTGTCGGGGCTAGGCATTTGCCGCGCATTTTACATCGCGCCCGACCGCCCGCCAACGCTGCGGCATAGGCGCGGCTCAAGCCAGCGCCTGCTGCACCTGGTCCAGCACGATATCGGCAAAGGCATCGGCACAGCGCACTACTTCGCCAATGACGATGATGCTAGGGCTGCCGAGGCCGCTGTCCTGCAAGGCTTGCGGCAAGCGATCGAGGCTGGTCAGCAGCTGCGCTTGCGTCGGCAGCGTCGCCGACTGCACCACCGCCACCGGCATCGATGCAGCCATGCCGGCATCCAGCAGCTGCCGCTGCAACTCGCGACAGCGCGCCCCCCCCATGTAGATCACCAGGGTCAGGCCGGACGCCACCAGCGCCGGCCAGTTCGGTTGCGCGGCCCCGCCCCTACCAATATCACTTTGCCTGCCTGCATAGTCATTCTCCCGGTCAGGCGTCAGCCCGCATGGGCGACCGCCTGCTTGCGATACAAAAATTCCAGCACCGAAGTGCGGTATTCGGAATACAGCGGATCCTGCGCCAGCGCCAGCCGCTCGCGTGGCCGCGCCAGCCTGACCTGGACGATCTCGCCGATGGTGGCGGCCGGACCGTTGGTCATCATCACGATGCGGTCCGACAGCAGCACCGCTTCGTCGACATCATGGGTCACCATCACCACCGTCGATCCGGTCTTGGCGACGATCTTCAGCAATTCGTCCTGCAAGTGTGCACGCGTCAGCGCATCCAGCGCGCCGAAGGGCTCATCCATCAGCAAGACCTTGGGCTCCATCGCCAGCGCCCGCGCGATGCCGACGCGCTGCTTCATGCCGCCGGAAATTTCATGCGGCCGCTTCTGTCCTGCCGCGCTCAAGCCCACCAGCGCCAGCGCCGCCTTGGTGCGCTCCTTCATGGCGCTCTTGTTTTCCGCTGCTGAAAACACCCGCTCGACGCCGAGATAGATATTCTCGAAGCAGGTGAGCCAGGGCAGCAGCGAATGATTCTGGAACACCACCGCCCGCTCGGGCGACGGTCCGCCGATTTCGCGGCTGGCGCAAATCAGCACGCCTTCGCTCGGCATCAGCAAGCCGGCGATCAGATTCAGCAGGGTCGACTTGCCGCAGCCGGAATGGCCGATCAAGGTCACGAACTCACCCTTGCGCACCGTCAGGCTGATATCGCGCAGCGCATGAAACTGGCCTTTGCGGGTGCTGAACACCATTTCAACCCGGTGGATGTCGATGAATTTGGCGTCGCGCTGTTCCATGTTTGGTCCTTGCTATCGAATTAACCGGCGACTTGTTCGTAGGTGAACGCTTTCGCCAGCGTCACCAGCAACTGCTCCAGCAGCAGGCCGACCACGCCGATCACCACGATCGCGATGATGATGTGCGGCACGTTGAGGTTGTTCCACTCGTCCCAGACCCAGAAGCCGATGCCGACGCCGCCGGTCAGCATTTCCGCCGCCACGATCACCAGCCAGGCGGTGCCGATCGCCAGCCGCACCCCGGTCAGCATGTAAGGCAGCACCGATGGAAACAGAATCTTGGTGATGATTTTCCATTCCGACAGGTTCAGCACGCGCGCCACATTCATGTAATCCTGAGGCACTCTTTGCACCCCGACCGCGGTGTTGATCACCATCGGCCAGATCGAGCAGATGAAGATCGCCCAGATCGCCGCCGGATTGGCCGACTTGAACACCAGCAGGCCGATCGGCAGCCAGGCCAGCGGCGATACCGGCTTCAGCAAGCTGATGATGGGGCCGAACATGCTGGACAGGAATCTGAAGCGGCCGATCATGAAACCCAGCGGGATGCCGACCAGCGCCGCCAGTCCGAAACCGATGCCGACCCTTTGCAGCGAGGCCAGGATATTCCAGCCGATGCCCTGGTCGTTGGGGCTGGTGCGATAGAACGGATCGGCGAACAGCTTGAGCGCTTCCTGCAAGGTCAGCAGCGGCGTCGGGAACTGGCTGTTGTGCATGGCGATGATCTGCCAGACCAGCACCAGGAAGGCCAGCCCCAGCAGCGGCGCGACAATCTGCAGCAGCCATGGCGGCATGCTGCTGCGCCTGCTGCTGCTTTTCGGCGGCGGCTGGGCGGCGCTGCTGCTGGCGGCGACCGCCGCATCGGCATTCGCCTCGCTTTCGGCGACCTCGCCGTGCGTCGCCGCCTGACGATTTGCATTTGCCGCGGTGTCCATGATTGCACTCATAATGGCTCTCCCAAAAAATGCGCTTACGGAACGTCTGCTTGGCACGCGATGTTATGCGCGGATCTTGAACGAGGCCGCGTAGACTTGGGGGTTTTTGCCATCCCACACCGTGCCGTCCATCAGCTTCGAGGTCCGCAGCGCATCTTTCGGCACAGGCGTCTTGGTCATGGCCGCGGCGTCCTTGTACAGATCGATCTGGCTCACTGACTTGGCCACCGCCAGGTAGTCGGGATCCGTCTTCAGCAAGCCCCAGCGCCGGTGCTGCGTCATGAACCACATGCCATCCGACAGGTAGGGGAAATTGACCAGGCCGTCGTTGTAGAACTTCATGTAGTTCGGATCGTCCCAGGTCTTGCCCAGGCCGTTCTGGTAGCGTCCCATGATGCGCTGGTCGATCACGTCCTTGCTGGTGTTGACATAGGATTTGTCGGCGATCGCTTCCGCCATCTTGTTCTTGTTGGCGAGCGAGGCGTCGATCCACTTGCCGGCCTCCAGCACCGCGGCAATCAGGGCGCGGCAAGTGTTCGGATTCTTGGCAGCGAATTCGGCGGTGGTGCCGAGCACTTTTTCCGGATGATCCTTCCAGATTTCCTGGGTGGTGATGGCGGTGATGCCGACGCCGTCGACAATCGCGCGGTGGCCCCATGGTTCGCCGACGCAGAAACCATCCATGTTGCCGACCCGCATATTGGCCACCATCTGCGGCGGCGGCACGGTAATCACCTTGGCGTCCTTGAGTGGATTGATGCCGTTGGCGGCCAGCCAGTAGTACAGCCACATGGCATGGGTGCCGGTCGGGAAAGTCTGGGCAAACGTGTATTCGCGCTTGTCGCTGGCCATCAGCTTGGCCAGCGAAGCGCCGTCCACCGCGCCTTTGTCCGCCAGCTTCTTGGAGAGCGTGATGGCCTGGCCGTTATTGTTGAGTCCCATCAGGATCGCCATGTCCTTCTTCTGGCCGCCGATGCCCATCTGCACGCCGTAGATCAAACCCGACAATACATGTGCAGCATCCAGCTCGCCGTTGGCCAGCTTGTCGCGCACGCCGGCCCAGGAGGCTTCCTTGCTGAGGACGATCTTGATGCCGTATTTTTTATCGAAGCCGAGCAACGACGCCATCACCACCGAGGCGCAATCCGTGAGTGGAATGAAGCCGATCTTGACTTCGGTTTTTTCCGGCTTGTCCGAGCCGGCTGCCCATACTCCGGCGCTAGATAATCCCAACATGCTGGCTCCTCCCGCAACGGTGGCGGCTTGTAGTATTTGGCGGCGCTTGCCGTCGACAGCCAGGCTCAGGTCAAGATCATCTTGCGGCAGTGCTCTTTTTGATTCCATCGCATGGCTCCACTTTGTTTCGGCAAACAAAAAGGCGTCGTTCCACAATGCACCAGTCATGTGGAAAGACACCTTTGTCTTATGTGGAAAAGACCGCCGTTAGCCGATTCCAGCAGCGCCAACGCTGGCGCCTGGAATCAACCATGCAAACCACGTGCCAGGAGTTGCAGGGAGAAAAGCGCCGGGATCCCGGCGGCAAAGCGCACCCGTTTTGTGCATCGCACCAAACAAGCTCACGATTTTCGGGCATTCCTGCCGATGCAGGCTTGCTTCAAGCGCTAGCCAAGCAAATCGGCGGCATCGATGATCCGCTGCGCTACCTCGGACAACTTCAGGTTCTTGTCCATCGCCAGCCGCCGCAGCTTTTGATAAGCCTCCTGCTCGCTCAGCTTGTGATGTTCCATCAGCAAGCCTTTGGCGCGCTCCAGCACCTTGCGCTCCGCCAGTTTCAGCTTGGTATCGGACAGTTCCGCCAGCAATTTCTGCTCCTGGCGGAAGCGCGCCAGGGCGACATCCAGCACAGGTTTGATGCGCGCCGTCTGCAACCCTGCCACGATGTAGGCAGAGACGCCGGCGGCCATGGCGGCATCCATGCTGGAAGTCTTGGCGTCCTCGGTGAACAGCACGATCGGCCGGCGCGCGTCGCGGGTCGCCACCACCACGTGCTCCAGCACGTCGCGGGCGTCTGATTCGGCGTCGACGATGATCATGTCGGGTTGTAGTTGGGCAATTCTTTCGGGGAGATAGAGGTCGGCGGGAAGCGAAGCAATGATGTTGTAGCCGGCCTCCAGCAAACCGATGCGCAAGTCCTTGCCGCGCGCAGCCTGGGCGGTAAACGCAGGATCGTCTTCGCCCTCGATGGCGACAGGATTGACCACGACGATACGTAGACTTTGCATGCTTGAAACCTTCGTCCGCAGACGACTCATTGAGCTACGGTTAGACCGGATGGGATAGCGTTTTATCCATCGCTGTCATGCAAGCAAGCAAAAATCGCACCATGCTGATGCGAACGGCCGCCGCGCGCCGGCGGCCGGATGACTTTATACCAACTGCCAGTCTATGGCTTCACCGCCGTTCAGCGGCACCAGCGTGGTATCGCCCAGCGGCAGTTCGGCCGGCAAGGTCCACGGCTGGCGCTTCAGGGTCACGCTGCCCTGGTTGCGCGGCAGATTGTAGAACGCCGGCCCATTGAAGCTGGCGAATGCTTCCAGCTGATCCAGCGCCCCGGCCTGATCAAACGCTTGTGCATACAGCTCCATTGCATGCAGCGCGGTATAGCAGCCGGCGCAACCGCAAGCATGCTCCTTCAGGCCCTTGGGATGCGGCGCCGAATCGGTGCCGAGGAAGAAACGGCTGCTGCCGGAGGTCGCCGCGCGCACCAGGGCCAGGCGATGCTCTTCCCGTTTCAGCACAGGCAGGCAATAGTAATGCGGGCGGATCCCGCCCTTGAAGATTTCGTTGCGGTTGTACAGCAGGTGGTGCGCAGTGACAGTGGCGGCGACCGGACCTTCGGCGCTCTCGACGTACTGGGCGGCATCCTTGGTGGTAATGTGTTCAAACACCACTTTCAATTCCGGCATGTCGCGCCGCAGCGGCTGCATCACGCGCTCGATGAAGACCGCTTCGCGGTCGAAGATATCGATGGCCGGATCGGTCACTTCGCCGTGCACCAGGAAAGGCATGCCCAGCTCTTGCATCACTTCCAGCGTCTTGTAGCACTTGCTGAGATCGGTCACGCCGGCATCGGAGTTGGTGGTGGCGCCGGCCGGATACAGCTTGACCGCGTGCACGAAGCCGCTGTCCTTGGCGCGGCGGATTTCGTCGGGCGGCGTATTGTTGGTCAGGTACAGCGTCATCAAAGGCTCGAACGTCAATCCGGGCGGCAGCACGGCGAGGATGCGCTCGCGGTAGGCCGCGGCCTGCGCAGTGGTGGTGACCGGCGGCTTCAGGTTGGGCATCACGATGGCGCGGCCGAACTGGCGCGCGCTGTGCGGCAGCACGCTGGCCAGCGCGACGCCGTCGCGCAGGTGCAAGTGCCAGTCGTCGGGGCGGGTGATGGTCAGTGTATTAATCAAGGCATCAGTCATCTTCATTCTCTTCTGCAAAAAGTCGCTCCAGCATGGCTGCCGGATTGTTCAGGAAATGGCGTGTGGTCGTATAGTGTTCAGTGTCTTCGTAACGGGTTTCGCTGAGCCCGCTCTGGTCCAGCAGGTAAATCCTGGCGTGCGGATAGGCCAGCAAAATCGGCGAGTGGGTGGCGATAATGAACTGGCAGCGATCTTGCGCCAGTTTGTGGATGATCGCCAGCGCTGTCAGCTGCCGGTTGGGCGACAGTGCCGCTTCCGGTTCGTCCAGCATGTAGAAGCCGTCCGGCTGGAACTTGTTCTGCAGCAGCGCCAGGAAAGATTCGCCATGCGATTGCCGGTGCAGTCCTTTGTCGCCATAGGAATGGTGGACCCGCCCGGCGCCCTCCTCCAGTTCCTCTTCGTAGGTGGCGAGATTGAAAAAGCTCTCGGCGCGCAGGAAATAGCCGTTGCGCGGCCGCTTGAAACTCTTCACGGTGCGCAGGTAGCTGTGCAGCTCGGAGTGCGCATCGGCGGTCGAGAAGCGCGCATTCATGGTGCCGCCCTCGGCATTGAAACCCCAGGCGATCGCCATCGCTTCCAGCAAAGTCGATTTGCCGGCGCCGTTTTCGCCGACCAGGAAGGTCACTTCAGGATGAAACTCGATCTGCTCCAGCTCCCGCACGGCAGGAATGCTGAAAGGATAGGCATCGTAGTCAATCGCCTTGTCGGGATTGAGTTTCAGGCTGCGCAGATAAGGTTTGATGGAGAGCATGGCGTGGCGACGGCTTCAATGAGCGTCATTTTACCGCAGCCGCGGCGGCCAGCCTGAATCGCAGCCGCGGCCAGCACCGGCAGGCGCCATGAAAAAAAGCCGCTCGGGCATGCACCGGAGCGGCTTCTTGTCCTGCCGGCAATCCTGCGATCAGTGAATGATCTTGGCCAGGAAGTCACGTGCGCGGTCGGAACGCGGCGCGCCGAAGAACTCTTCCTTGCGGCAGTCTTCCACCACCAGGCCCTTGTCCATGAACACCACGCGGTTGGCGACCTTCTTGGCGAAACCCATTTCATGGGTCACCACCATCATGGTCATGCCTTCTTGCGCCAGGCCGACCATCACGTCCAGCACTTCATTGATCATTTCCGGATCGAGCGCCGAAGTCGGCTCGTCGAACAGCATGGCGATCGGGTCCATCGACAAGGCGCGGGCAATCGCCACACGCTGCTGCTGGCCGCCGGACAGCTGGCCTGGGAACTTGTCTTTCTGCGCGATCAGGCCGACCCGGTCCAGGTATTTCAAGCCCTTTTCGTTGGCTTCATCCTGGCTGCGGCCGAGCACCTTGACCTGGCCGATGGTCAGGTTTTCGCGGATCGACATGTGCGGGAACAGCTCGAAGTTCTGGAACACCATGCCGATGCGCGCGCGCAGTTTCGACAGGTTGGTCTTCGGATCGCCGACCGAAACGCCATCGACTGTGATCTCGCCCTTCTGGAACGGCTCGAGGCCGTTGACGGTCTTGATCAGCGTCGATTTGCCGGAGCCCGACGGTCCGCACACGACGACCACGTCGCCCTTGGCCACTTGCGTAGTGCAATCGGTCAGGACTTGAAATTGACCGTACCATTTGCTGACGTTGTTAAGCTTAATCATGAGTATTTCTCCTAATTCCTGAATTCTATTGTGCAACTGGCGGCAGCCCTGCTCAGGGCATGCCGCCGTCCATTATCGAATAATCGCTACCCTGTGCTGCAGCTGCTTGACCAGCGACGACAAACCGAAGCTCATCACGAAGTACACCACGGCGACAAACATGTACATTTCCACCAGACGGCCGTCGCGCTGCGCGATCTTCGACGCAACGGTAACGAAGTCCGGCACCGAGCCCAGCACGTAGACCAGCGACACGTCCTGGAACAGCACGATGGTTTGCGTCAGCAGGATCGGGATCATGTTGCGGAACGCTTGCGGCAGCACCACATTGCCCATCATCTGCCAGTAATTCATGCCGAGCGCATAGCCGGCGGAAATCTGGCCGCGTGGAATCGACTGGATCCCGGAACGCATGATTTCGCAATAATAAGCGGCTTCAAACAAGATGAAGGTAATCAGCGCCGATGAAAAGGCGCCGACCTGCACCGGCTGCTGCGCACCGATGATCCAGGCGCCGATATACGGCACCAGGAAGTAGAACCAGAAAATCACCAGCACCAGCGGCACCGAGCGGATCAGGTTGACATAGCTGGTGGCGATCAGCGAGATGACCTTGTTGTGCGACAGGCGCATCATCGCCAGCACGGTGCCGAACAGGATGCCGCCTATCATCGCTACCAGGGTCAGCGTCAGCGTGAACTTCATGCCGGTGGTGAACAGATAGAACCAGGAACGCTGGATGACGTCAAAATCGAAATTTGAAAACATGATTAGTGGCCTCCTGTATTCGCACTGCCAGAGGCAATAAATCCTGGAATCGCAATGGCTTTTTCAAGCCAGCGCGCCAGCAACAAGGCGATCCCTGAAATGATCACGTAAATCACCGTGGCGCCGGTCAAGGCTTCGAAAGTCTGGAACGTAAATTCGCGCATTGAATAGGTCGCGGCGGTCAGTTCCACCAGGCCGATGGTCAATGCGACCGAGCTGTTCTTGATGATCGCTGCAAATTCGTTGGTCAGGGACGGGATGATGATCCGGAACGACATCGGCAGCAATACGTAGCGATATGTTTGTGGCAACGTCAAGCCAAGTGCAGTACCCGCCAGCTTTTGGCCACGGGGCAGTGCATTGATGCCAGCGGAAACCTGTACGGCAATCCGCGACGACGTAAAGAAACCCAGCGCCAGGAAGGCGGTGATGAACGATGCATTCGGCAAGCTCTTGAGCCAGCCGCCAATGCTCGCAGGTACGATCTCCGGCATGACGAAATACCAGAGGAACATCTGAACGATTAATGGAATGTTACGAAATAATTCGACATAGCCGTTGGCCAGGCGTACTGCCCACTTGTTCGGCATGGTGCGAATCGTACCGATCACCGTACCGATGACCAGCGCCATGATCCAGGCTGAAATAGACAACGCAAGCGTCCATTTCAGACCGGCCAGCAAGGTGTCCATGTAAGTGCTGACACCGTCGGGAGACTCTTGCCAGAAGATACCCCAGTTCCAGTTGTAATGCATATTAAGTCCCCTCTCACTCTCTAACTTACTGCTGCGGCATAAGCTACCAAAATAAGCTACCCAAATGCGCCGGACCTGCCGCTGCCCGGCGCACAAATTGTGCATCGCAGCAAATCGATTCCAGAAACAAAATGGGAGGCTTCCGCCTCCCCTTCATTTCTTTAGATCGCCAATCTTATTTTTTCTTCAACGATTGTTTTTGCGCTTCAGGCACGGCAGCGTAGGCAGCCGGATCGCCGGAATCGGTCGGATGAGCAAATGCTGCCTTCAATTGCGGGCTCATCGGCACGTTCAGGTTGACGCCCTTAGGCGGGATCGGCTTCAGGAACCATTTTGCGTAGATGTCGTTAACCTGGCCCGACTTGTACAGGTTGGTCAACGCCGTGTCGACGGCTTGCTTGAATGCCGGGTCGTCTTTACGCTCGATGATGCCGTACGGCTCAACCGACAGCGCTTCGGTGGTGATTGCATAGTCGTTAGGCGCTCTCGAGCTGGCAGCCAGCGAGGCCAGCAGGATGTCGTCCATCACGAACGCAGTTGCACGGCCGGTTTCAACCATCAGGAACGCTTCAGCGTGGTCCTTGGCAGCCAGGATGTTCATGCCGAGGTTGCGCTCGCCATTGAGAATCGTGACTTGCTTCAGGTTCGAGGTGCCGGAAGT
This sequence comes from Collimonas sp. GW821-FHT02H07, assembly GCF_059421505.1. NCBI lineage: Bacteria > Pseudomonadati > Pseudomonadota > Betaproteobacteria > Burkholderiales > Oxalobacteraceae > Collimonas > Collimonas sp. GW821-FHT02H07. The sequence goes on along the minus strand of NZ_JBWKVC010000008.1, from coordinate 28,668 downwards.
GGAAACGATGGTCTTGCCCTTGAGGTCGTCCAGTTTGGTGATGTTGGAGGATTTCTTGGCCAGGATGCGGTTCGCTGTCACGTACATGGTCGGCGCAAAGGACACAACCTTTTGACGCTCGGCATTGTTGGTGGCGGAATCGCAGGACAGGTCGATGGTGCCGTTGGAGATCAGCGGAATACGGGTCGCCGATGTCACCGGAACCATCTTGACGTTGAGTGCTGTCATGCCCAGCTGCTTTTGAATGGCAGTAGCGGCCTTCAGGCACAGGTCGATCGAATAGCCTTGATACGACTGTTTGTCATCAAGGTATGAGAAAGGGATAGAAGAATCGCGCACACCCAGGGTAATAGTGCCGGTGTCCTTGATTTTTTTGAGTGTTCCGGTCAGTTCTTGCGCTTGCACGGAGCCAACCAGCACTCCCAGGCCAACCAAAGCGACGACCAATTTCGATGACATCATAACAACTCCCGTTAAAGATTATCTGTATAGTTTAACAAACTCGCTGCTCGCACAGCGGACTTATACCCATGCATATTTTTTATTTTTACTGCTCTCCTCCAAAAATACTGGTCTCCCCAACCTGTATAAATTTTCAACTACGGCCAATTTTATTCTTGCTATGACCTTGCTACCGTTAATTTCCTACATGATCCGATGGAAAGCGCAATGACTCTCTGAAAAGATAGCTCATAGGCATGTTCAACGTAAGATTATTTTTTGCCGGTATCGCGCTCAGGAACCACTTGGTATACAGCTTCTGGATTTCGCCGTCGTGAATGATGCGGCCCATTTCGCGGTCCACCAGGCCCTTGTATGCCGGATCGCCCTTCGGCAGCATGATAGCGTACGGCTCGGTTGTCAAAGGATCACCGACCACCGCATACGCTGCCGGATCCTTGGCCGTCGCCTTCAAGCCGTACAGCAGCACATCGTCCATCACGAAAGCGTCAGCCGCCTTCTCTTCCACCATCTTGAACGACTCGTTGTGATCGCGCCCTTCCAGCACCGTCATGTTCAGCGCACGCACCTGGCCGCGGTCATCCAGCGACTTGACGCTGGTGGTGCCCTTGGTCGTCACCACTTTCTTGTTGCGCAGGTCCGGCCAGTTCTTGATGGTGTCGCTGGTCCGCACGATCATGCGCGTGGATGCCATGAAATGCGCAATGGTGAAATCGACCCGCTTGCGCCGTTCTGCATTGTTGGTGGTCGATCCGCACTCCAGGTCCACCTTGCCGCCGGCAATCATGTCAAGCCGATTGGATGAAGTCACCGGCACGTAGGCGATATTCAATTGCGGCAATTTCAATTGTTGCTTTACGGCATCTGCAATTTTCAAGCACAAGTCGATCGCATAACCCACCGGCTTCTTGTCCTGGTCCAGAAAGGAAAAAGGAAAAGATGCCTCTCTGTAGCCGATCGTGATGGTCTTGCTGTCGCGAATCCTTGTCAACGCGTCTTCCGCCTGCGCCGCAGCCGCGCTCAAACCCAGGCTCAGCGCCAACGCCACGCTTAAGCCGCTTGTCCGGCGCCACGCGGCCATACCACTTTTGTTGATTTCCCTGATTGCCACGCCGTTCTCCTGTTGATATTTGCTAATGATGTCGAATTATTTTTCGGTCCGGAATGTGCATAACATGCAATATTCAAGCCAGCTATTCGCTTATCCATCGCGATTGTTTTTCATCGCTTCCAGATGGACAAACGCCCCGGATTCTACCGGGGCCAGATAGTACACGCGCAAGCAGCGATTTGGGTCGCCAATTGCGCGCGCGCAAAACATTTCGACTATAGCTCAACTTAGCGCGGCATTAATCAAGGATACAAACCGCGCATTTCGCGCGCCTGCAATACCCGGGTACAGGCAACGATGAACGCCGCGGTACGCAGGGAGACCTTTTTCTCTTCAGCCAGCTGCCACACCGCAGTGAACGCTTCGCGCATGATACGGGTGAGGCGCAGATTGATTTCGTCTTCGGTCCAGAAGAAGCTGGAGAAATCCTGCACCCATTCGAAATAGCTGACCGTCACGCCGCCGGCGTTGGCGATGACGTCTGGCACCACCAGCACGCCTTTTTCATGCAGGATGTCATCCGCTGCCGGGCTGGTCGGACCGTTCGCGCCTTCCAGAATGATCTTGGCGCGGATCTTGCCGGCGTTCTCGACAGTGATCTGCTGTTCCAGCGCCGCAGGCACCAAAATATCGCAATCCACCCCCCAAAACTGCGCACGATCGCTGATTTCTTCGCCGCCGCTGAAGCCGGCCACGCTGCCGGTTTTCTGCACGTGGGCCTGCAATGCCGCCACGTCCAGGCCGCTGGAACGCGTCACCGTGGAGATATGGTCCTGCACCGCCACCACTTTGGCGCCGGCATCGGCAAACAAACGTGCCGCGATGCTGCCGACGTTACCGAAACCCTGCACCGCGATCTTGGCGCCATGGATATCCAGGCCGCGCTTGACGGCGGCTTCGCAACCCACCACGAACACGCCGCGGCCGGTGGCTTCGCGCCGTCCCAGGCTGCCGCCCAGCGAGATCGGCTTGCCGGTCACCACGCCCGAAGCAGTGCTGCCCTGGTTCATGGAATAGGTATCCATCATCCATGCCATGATCTGTTCGTTGGTGTTGACGTCCGGCGCCGGAATGTCCTTGTTAGGGCCGATGATGATGCCGATTTCGCTGGTGTAGCGCCGTGTCATGCGCTGCAGTTCGCCTTGCGACAAGGTCTTCGGATCGACCCGGATGCCGCCCTTGGCGCCGCCGTACGGCACGTTGACTGCTGCGTTCTTGACCGTCATCCAGGCCGACAGCGCCATCACTTCAGACAGTGTCACGTCTTGGTGGAAACGGACGCCGCCCTTGCCTGGGCCGCGCGAAGTATTGTGCTGAACGCGGTAGCCTTCGAAGTGAGCAATGGTGCCGTCGTCGCGTTCGATAGGGACGTCGACGATCAGCATGCGCTTCGGGCGCTTCATGGTCTCGACCCAGCGGGCCAGGTTGCCAAGGTAAGGTGTAACGCGATCGATTTGTTCGAGATAATCGCCCCATGGGCCGATGCCATGTTGCGAGAGATAGGATGGGACTTCGTGCTTGATAGTCATGCTTTTGCGCGCTCCAGGAAGTGGCAGACCGGCTCCCATATGAAAGACTGCAGCGGGAGCAAAATCGATCTAGTGCCGCATCGTAGGACAACGGCACAGGGCATTGCCAATGCTTTGTGCGCATGTAACTATGCAAATTTTGCATTGTTATGTATAAGGCAATCTTTCTGCTGCAAGCACGGTTTTTCATCGCTAGCGGCTGACGCTTAACGCTGGCTGGAAATGGCGGGGATGGGGGTTTTACGTTTGGCGCCCTTGGCCGCCAGTTCCTGCTGTTGCAGCAGATACGCCCACAATCTGGCGACCACCGGCTTGCCCGGTCTTTGTATGGTCGGCCGTTCACGATACAGGCGGATTTCCATGGTCGCTTCCCATTCCGGCGCCGCCTGGTCGACGCTGGCAAGCTGCTTCAGCTTGACCTCGCGGGTCACGGCGGACTCCGGCAGGAAGGCCACGCCATGCCCTTCCAGCGCCATCATTTTCAAGCCTTCCGCCATATCGGTTTCATAGCGCTTTTCAAGATACAGCGGCTTCTTGGCGTCGGCCAGGATCAGTTCCACCATGCGCCCCAGATAGGCATTGCTGGTGTACGACAGGAAGGGCAAAGGCGCGCTGGCGCTGCCGGGGAAGCGATAGTCGGGCTCGCCGGCCTTGTTGCAATGCGCGTAGGCGCGCAGCACTTCGCTGCCGAGCGTGATCAGATCGTAGCGGCCGGTATCGAGCTGCACCGGCTGGCGCGGATGGTGGTAGCACAGCAGCAGATCGCAACCGCCGTCGACCATCGCCATCACCGCGTCATGCACGTTCAAGGCCAGCAGGCGCGTGTTGAGCGGACCGAAACCGTCTTCCAGCACGCGGATCCAGCGCGGCACATAAGTCAGCGAGAGTGTATGGGGCACCGCGAAATCGACCGTGCTCAAGGCCGTCGGCCGCTTGCCGCGCATCAGCGCGCGGGCGTTGTTGATCTGGCCGAGCATCTCCAGCGCCTGCTCGTAAAAGACTTCGCCGGCCGCAGTCAGCCGCGTCGGATAGGACGTGCGGTCGATCAGATCGGCGCCCAGCCACGCCTCCAGCGACTGGATGCGGCGCGAAAACGCCGGTTGCGTAACGTGACGCAATTCTGCCGAACGGCTGAAACTATGGGTTTCCGCCAACGAAATGAAGTCTTCTAGCCATTTGCTTTCCATGCCGCTATCGTAACGCGAGTCTGGATTCTCGGCACAGGAAATTGGCGCGCGGCGCGCCGACAATCTCTGCCGGCGTTGTGCCGTTACACCATCCGGATTACATTTTCAGCGTAGCCGTCAGCATCGGGCAGCGGCGGCGATACGCTCCCCACTTCCTCCGGATGCGCCTGCTGGCGCAGCCACATCTGCGCATAAGCGCCATCCGCCGCCAGCAACTGGGCATGCGTGCCGCGTTCGATGATGCGGCCGTGATCGAGCACCAGGATCTGCGCGGCGTCGGCAATCGTCGACAGGCGATGAGCGATCACCAGCGTGGTGCGGTCCCTGGCGATTTCCTTCAGCTGCGCCTGGATCGCCTGCTCGGATTTCGAATCCAGCGCCGATGTCGCCTCGTCGAAAATCAGCACGGCGGGATTCTTCAGCAAGGTACGGGCGATGGCGACACGCTGCTTTTCGCCGCCGGACAATTTCAGGCCGCGCTCGCCGACCATCGAGTCATAGCCGTCCGGCAGCGACTCGATGAATTCATGGATATGCGCAGCCTTGGCCACCGCCACGATTTCCGCCTTGCTGGCGCCCGGCTTGCCATAGGCGATGTTGTACTCGATGCTGTCGTTGAACAGCACCGTATCCTGCGGCACAATGCCGATCGCCTGGCGCAGCGAAGCTTGCGTGATGTCGCGCAGGTCCTGGCCGTCGATGGTGATGCGGCCGCTGTTGATATCGTAGAAGCGGAACAGCAGGCGCGACAAGGTCGACTTGCCGGAACCGCTGTGGCCGACCACCGCGGTGGTGGTGCCGGCGGCGATCGTGAAGTCGACGTCGAACAGGATCTGGCGCTTGCTTTCATAGCTGAAATCCACATGCGAAAAACGCACCTGCGCGCCGCCGGTCAGCAACGGACGCGCGCCATCTGCATCGGCGATTTCGCGGTTCTCATCGAGCAGGTGGAACAAGCGCTCCATGTCCGCCAGGCTCTGCTTGATTTCACGATAAATCACGCCGAGGAAATTCAAGGGAATGTACAGCTGGATCATGAAGGAATTAACCAGCACCAGGTCGCCCAGGGTCATCTTGCCGTCGATCACGCCTTGCGTCGCCCGCCACAGGATCAGGGTGACGGCGATAGCGATAATCAGCGATTGCCCGGTGTTCAGCAGCGACAGGGAAGTCTGCGACTTCACCGCTGCGGTTTCGTAGCGCATCAAGCCATCGTCATAGCGCCTGGCCTCGTATTCTTCATTGCCGAAGTACTTGACGGTTTCGTAGTTGATCAGCGAATCGATGGCCTTGGTGTTGGCGCTGGAATCGAGCGTGTTCATGGTCCGCCGGAAGTGAGTGCGCCACTCGGTCACCGTCACCGTGAAAGCGATATAGCTGACCAGCGCCACCACCGTGATGCCGGCGAACCAGATGTCGTAATGCAGCACCAGGTAGCCCAGCACCAGCGAGATTTCGATCAGCGTCGGCAGGATGCTGAACAAGGCGTAAGACACCAGCGAGGAAATGCCGCGCGTGCCGCGTTCGATGTCGCGCGTCATGCCGCCGGTCTGGCGGTTCAAATGGAAACGCAATGACAGCGAATGCAGGTGGCGGAACACCTGCAGGGCGATGGTGCGCACCGCGCGCTGGGTGACGCGGGCGAACACGAATTCGCGCAGCTCGGTGAACAAGGTGGTGCTCAGGCGCAGCAAGCCGTAGGCTGCCAGTATTCCCAGCGGCAGCACCAGCATCGCCTGCGGATGGCTGGCGGTAACGGTCATGCTGTCGACCAGTTTTTTCAAGACCAGCGGCACACCGACATTGGCCAGCTTGGCGCCGAGCATGAACAGCAGCGCCAGCGACACCCGCCACTTGTACGTCCAGAGATAGGGCAGCAAAGTCTTGAGCGTGGCCCAGTCGCTGCGCTTGGGCTGCGCGCCGTTATTTACGGCGGCAGCGGCGTCCGGCTGTGGGCTTGAATGGTGGCGCATTGGGTGACAATCTTAAAGAATGGTTTAAGCTACAGATATAAATTGCAGATATAAATTGCAGATATAAATTACAGATATAAATAACTAATCAATTGTAGCTCTCGGGGAAAATAAAAGATGGCTGATCAAAACGACAATCAATTACCGCCAGACACCATGCCGCAACTGCGCGTGATGCCGATGCCGGCCGACGCCAACGTCCATGGCGACGTCTTCGGCGGCTGGATCATGGCCCAGGTCGACATTGCCGGCTCGCTGCCGGCCACGCGCCGCGCCAACGGCCGCGTCGCCACCATTGCAGTGAATTCCTTCCTGTTCAAGCAGCCGGTATTCGTCGGCGACCTGCTGTCGTTTTACGCCAGCATCGTCAAGGTCGGCAATACCTCGATCACGGTCAATGTTGAAGTCTATGCGGAGCGCAACCGGCTGCAGACCGAAATCGTCAAGGTGACGGAAGCTACGCTGACCTATGTCGCCACCGACGACCAGCGCAAGCCGCGCAAGCTGCCGCCGCTAATGCCGTGATCAATCCACGCGACTGCCAATGATTTCCGGATTGGCGCCGAGTTCGCCGGAGATGCCGGCAGCCGCGGCCTGCACCACCGGGATCAACGACTGCATCCGTTCCAGCGGCATGTAAGGCAGCGTGCTGGAAACGCTGATGGCCGCGACGATGGCGTGGCTGGCGTCGTAGATCGGCGCCGCCACGCAGCGTATCGACGGCTCGTTGTCTTCCAGATCGAAGGCGTAGCCGCCCTTGGCATAAGCACGCATCTGATCGCGGAACTCAGTCCAGCTGCGCTTGGGCAGCAAGCGCGAGGTATCGACGCTGGTGGCCGAGCTGCGCTTCTCATATAGATTTTTCCACTCGCCCTCGCTCATGCCCAGCATCAGCGCCTTGCCGACGCCGGTGGTGGCGATAGGCATGCGGTGTCCCACGCGCGAGCGCATTTCCAAACCCTTCTTGCCGGGAATCTTGTCCAGGTAAAGCACGTCGTCGCTATCCTGCAAGGCCAGGTGAATGGTGTCGCCGGATTGTTCCGCCAGCTGTTCCAGATAAGGCCGCGCCACCACGCTGAGCGAGACTTCCTCGCGCGCCTGGAATCCCAGTTCAATCAGCTTAGGCCCCAGCACATAACCGATGCCGGGCGTAAAACGCAGATAACGCTCCTGCGCCAGGCAGCTGGCCAGGCGATGTGTGGTGCTGCGAGTCGTGCCCAGCAACTGCGAGATGTCTTTCAGATCGCGCGCGCCGCCGGCCACCGCCTGCAACACGGCCAGGCCGCGCGTCAGGGTCTGGGTGCCGGTCGGCATCGCGGCGATCTCATCGCCTGCATTTTTAATCGGCGCTATCAAGTCCGGCGATTTTCGCATCACTCCATCCCTCAAACAGTTATATCCCATATATTGGGATAGAATATCATATATTGACAAGGAATTGCTGCCGGAATAAAGTACGCAACACTTGATTGATACACCTGTACGCAACCGGCAGCAAAACAAACCATTTCAGAATCCGCCCAAGCCAATGAATCCAGCACCGCATCAAACGCGCTTAATCGCCCTCGACTGGGGCACGTCGTCGCTGCGCGCTTATCGCCTCGGCGCTGAGGGCCAGCGGCTGGAGCTGCGTGCCTTGCCGTGGGGTGTCATGCAGTTGCCGGATGCCGGCGATGAAGAAAATGCCGGCTTCGAAGCAGCTTTTGAACAGGCTTGCGGCGACTGGCTGCAAGCAGCGCCAGGCACGCCGGTGATTGCCGCAGGCATGGTCGGCAGCCGCCAGGGCTGGTGCGAGGCGCCCTACCTGGAAGTGCCGCTCGCGGTCGGCCAGATCGGCGGCAGCCTGGCCAGCTTGCGCAACCGCCATGGCCAGCTGATCCATATCGTGCCTGGCCTGATGGAAAACTCGCAGCTGCCCAACGTCATGCGCGGCGAGGAAACCCAGGTGGTGGGCGTGCTGTCCCTGCATGCGCAGCAAGGCCAAGCCGCAGACATCCTGATCGGCTTGCCCGGCACCCATTCCAAATGGGTGCAAATCCGGCATGCGGAAACACAGAACGAAGTCCGGCATTTCGACACCTTCATGACCGGCGAAGTCTATGCGGCGCTATGCGGACACACCATTCTCGGCCGCGGCATGGTTGCCAGCCACAACGACACGGGCGACGCCCAGCGCAGCTTTGAACGCGGACTGCAGGTGGCGCAAACCGCAGCCGGACAAGCTGGTGTATTGTCGACCATATTCAGTACCCGCACCCTGGGACTGACCGGCGTGCTGGACGGCACCGGCCAGCGCGAATACCTGTCGGGACTGCTGATCGGCCATGAGATCGCCGCCTTGCACGGCATGCTGCAGGCACAGCAGCGGCTGCCGGCGCAGGTCATGCTGGTCGGCGAGGCCGGCTTGTGCGAACGCTATGTGCAGGCGTTGTGCGCCTATGGCTTCGGCAAGATCGAGGTGGTGCAGCAAGCCACCGAACGCGGACTATGGCAACTGGCGCTCAGCGCCGGATTGCTGCATACCTGACTGAGGCATCGGAGAGAGCATCATGCTAAAAAGCGCAATGAAACAATGCGGGCTGATCGCCATCCTGCGCGGCGTCAAGCCGCATGAAGTGGCGGCGATCGGCCTCAAGTTGTACGAGGCCGGCTTCAGGATCATCGAAGTCCCGCTCAATTCGCCCGAGCCCTACGACAGCATCCGCACGCTGCGCAGCGCCCTGCCGGCGGACTGCATGGTGGGCGCTGGCACCGTCTTGAGCACCGACCAGGTGGCGGCGGTGAAACGCGCCGGCGGCGAAATCATTGTCATGCCGCATAGCGACCCGCTGGTGATCGCGGCAGCCAAGCAGGCCGGCCTGGCTTGCGCGCCGGGCGTGGCCACGGTGACCGAAGCGTTTGCCGCGCTGGCGGCCGGCGCCGACGTCTTGAAGATGTTCCCGGCCGAGCAGCTGGGCGCGCATGTGGTCAAGGCATGGCGCGCGGTGATCCCGCGCGAAATTGCCTTGCTGCCGGTGGGCGGCATCACGCCCGAGAACCTGGCGACCTTCATCGATGCCGGCGCCTCCGGCTTCGGCCTGGGCTCGGCTTTGTACAAGCCTGGCCTGAGCGCCGAACAGGTGGGCCAGCATGCCAACAAGTTTGTCGCCGCATGGTGCGCGGCACAAGAACAAAACAGCAGATAGTCGACCGGGCGCGCGGCTCAGCCGCGGCCTGTAACCAGGAGAACGGATTAATGAAGATCACCAAACTGACCACTTACATCGTACCGCCGCGTTGGTGTTTTCTGAAGATAGAAACCGACGAAGGCGTGGTCGGATGGGGCGAGCCGGTGGTGGAAGGCCGCGCGCACAGCGTGGTAGCGGCCGTCGAAGAACTGGCGGACTACCTGATCGGCAAGGATCCGCGCCACATCGAGGACCACTGGACCGTGCTGTACCGCGGCGGCTTTTATCGCGGCGGCGCCATCCACATGAGCGCGCTGGCCGGCATCGACCAGGCGCTGTGGGATATCAAGGGCAAGGCGCTCGGCGTCTCGGTCAGCCAGTTGCTGGGCGGCCCGGTGCGCGACAGCATCCGCGTCTATTCATGGATAGGCGGCGACCGCCCGGCCGACACCGCGGCAGCAGCCAGGGATGCCGTCGCGCGCGGCTTCACCGCGGTAAAGATGAACGGCACCGAAGAACTGCAGTTCGTCGATTCCTATGAAAAGGTCGAAGCCACTCTGGCCAATGTCGCCGCTGTGCGCGAAGCGGTCGGCCCGCACATCGGCATCGGCGTCGATTTCCACGGCCGCGTGCACAAGCCGATGGCCAAGATCCTGATCAAGGAACTGGATCCGTACAAGCTGATGTTCATCGAGGAGCCGGTGCTGAGCGAAAACTACGAAGCGCTGAAGGAACTGGCGCCGCTGACCAGCACCCCGATCGCGCTGGGCGAACGGCTGTATTCGCGCTGGGATTTCAAGCGCATCCTGAGCGAAGGCTATGTCGACATCATCCAGCCGGATGTGTCGCACGCCGGCGGCATCACCGAGACGCGCAAGATCGCCACCATGGCCGAAGCCTATGACGTCGCCGTGGCGCTGCACTGCCCGCTCGGGCCGATCGCGCTGGCCGCCTGCCTGCAGGTCGATGCGGTGTCGTACAACGCCTTCATCCAGGAACAAAGCTTGGGCATCCACTATAACCAGAGCAACGACTTGCTCGACTATGTGACACAACCGGATGTCTTCGCCTACGACAAGGGCTACGTCACCATCCCGCAAGGGCCGGGGCTGGGCATCGAAATCAATGAAGAGTACGTCAAGGAACGCGCCGCCATCGGCCATCGCTGGCGCAACCCGATCTGGCGCCACAAGGACGGCAGCTTTGCCGAGTGGTAGCAGCTGAGGCTGTATGCGGGTTGCCGGCGCCCTTAAAAAAACAAACCCCGGAAACGCTTGCGGCGGATCCGGGGTTTTCACTACGTTACTGCGGCATCCGGCAAGATGCTGCTGCTTTTAATCCTCAGGCAGCCTGCTTTTGTTCCGCGGGTTTTTCATCGCGCAATTCGCGGCGCAAGATCTTGCCGACGTTAGTCTTCGGCAAATCGGTGCGGAACTCGATGTATTTCGGACGCTTGTAGCCGGTCAGCTGTTCGCGGCAGTAAGCCATCAGTTGCTCGGCCGTCAGCGACGGATCCTTGCGCACCACGAAAATCTTCACGACTTCGCCGGCATGCTCGTCCGGCACGCCGACGCAGGCGCATTCCAGCACGCCGGGATGCTGCACCACCACGCCTTCGACTTCGTTCGGATAGACATTGAAGCCGGAGACCAGGATCATGTCTTTCTTGCGGTCGACGATCTTGGTGTAGCCGCGCTCATCCATGACGCCGATATCGCCCGACTTGAAGAAACCGTCAGCGGTCATGACCTTGGCGGTTTCATCATCGCGGTTCCAGTAGCCGCGCATCACTTGCGGGCCGCGGATCGCGATTTCGCCGGGTTGTCCGAGCGGCACCGGCTGGCCGTTATCGTCCAGGATGGCGATCTCGGTGGACGGCAGCGGCAAGCCGATGGTGCCGCTGTATTCGGTGATCGTGCAAGGATTGGCGCTGGCGATCGGCGAGGTTTCGGACAAGCCGTAGCCTTCGATGATCGGGCAGCCGGTGACTTCCTTCCATTTATCCGCAACCGCCTTTTGCACCGCCATGCCGCCGCCGACGCAGACCCGGTAGCCGGAGAAGTCCAGCTTGGCGAAGTCAGGATGGTGCAGCAAGGCGTTGTACAAAGTGTTCACGGCCGGGAAGGTGTTGATCTGGTATTTCGACATTTCCTTGATCAGGCCGGCGATGTCGCGCGGATTCGGGATCAGCAGGTTCAGGGCGCCTTCGCGCATGCCCAGCAAGCCGCACACCGTCAGCGCAAAGATGTGATACAGCGGCAAGGCGCACACGAACGCCAGTTGTTCGACCTTCGGTCCGCTGGCCAGGCCGGGCGACAGCCAGGCTTCCGCCTGCAGCACGTTGGCCACCACGTTGCGATGGGTCAGGGTGGCGCCCTTGGAGACGCCGGTAGTGCCGCCGGTATATTGCAGGAAGGCGACGTCTTCCGGGCCCAGCGCGACGGCCTTCAACTGCGTCGCCGCGCCTTGCGACAGCACGCTGTTGAACGGCGTCGAACCAGGCAAGGAAAAACTCGGCACCATCTTCTTGACATGGCGCACCACCAGGTTCACCAGCAAGCCCTTGACGCCCATCAGGTCGCCCATGCTGGCCACCACGACATGCTTGATCTTGGTCCGCGCGACCACTTGCTGCAATGTCGTGGCGAAATTCTCGAGGATGAAGATGGCTTCGGCGCCGGAATCGTTGAGCTGGTGCTCCAGTTCGCGCGGGGTATACAGCGGATTGACGTTGACCACGGTATAGCCGGCCCGCAGGATCGCGGCAATCGCCACCGGATATTGCAGCACGTTAGGCATCATGATGGCCACGCGCGCGCCCTTTTGCAAACCCTTGCCTTGCAGCCAGGCGCCGACCTTGCGCGACATCTGGTCGACCTCGGCGTAGGTCAGGTATTTGCCCATGCAGGCATAGGCATTGCGTGCCGCGTACTTTTGAAACGCTTCTTCCAGCAATTGCACCAGCGACTGGTACTGCGTGTAATCGATCTCAGTGGCCACGCCTTCAGGATACGATTTGAGCCAAAATTTATCCACGTATTTATCCATACTTTGCCTTTAGTCTCTGATTGTTATAAATGCATTGTTTTTGGCTTGTTTCACTTGAGATAAAAAACACGCCGATAGGGGGGTAGTACTGGGTCTGCTAAAAAAGCACGGTTGTATTTTTTTGTTCTATCGCGATGCTATCGGGCAAAGCGTCGGCATGCAAGCGTTTTGACGCATATTTGAGCAAATCGTCGACACCCAGCTTCATGTTGTGGTGCAGCAAAACCTCTGCCCGCAAGTGCTTCACGCCCTCCTCGTCCGGACTCCATTTCACGTGCGCGACGGCTACCGCGGGATGCTCGAACAAGACTTCTTCGATCTGCCGCGGGAACACCCGCTGGCCACCCCGTATCAACATATTACTCTTGCGGTCGACGATGGAGACAAAACCGTCTTCGTCGATGCTGGCGACGTCGCCGGTGGCCAGCCAGCCGTCATGCAGGCGTTCCTCGCTTATTTTTTTGGCAATCAGATTCAAGGCAGTGGCGCCGTGTCCGGCGTCATCGGCACGGCCCTGATCGTAGCCGGCGAAGAGCTGCGGCCCGCGCACCCATAGCTCGCCCAAGGTGTCGCTGGGAAGAGGTTCGCCGCTATCGAGGTCGACCACTTTCACTTCGGTATCCGGCAGCGGCACGCCGACCACGCCCGGGTTGCGGCGCGCCGACAGCGGCATGGCCAGCACCGCCGGCGAGGCTTCGGTAAGGCCGTAGGCTTCAACCAGGCGGCCGCGCGTCAGCTTTTCAAATTCCTCGCGGATTTCCTGCGCCAGCGGTGAACCGCTGACGGCGCACACGCGGATCGACGCCAGGCCGTAGCGCCGCACGCCGGGCGTGTGCGCCAGCTCGCGCACCATGCGCGGCGTGGTCGGGAAATAAGTAGGACGCATTTTTTTCACCGTCTTCAGCAAGGGTTCCAGCTCGGCCCCCGGCAGCAGGATCAGGGTAGCGCCCAGATAGACGCCGAGGTGCAGTACTCCCGTCAGGCCGTAGGCGCTGGACAAGGGCTGCTGCGCCAGGAAGCGTTCGTCGCCGGGCCGCGATTCCGGCAGCCAGTGCCGCAGCTGCAAGGCATTCGCCGCCAGGTTGCGATGCGACAGCGCCACCGGCAGCGGCGTGCCGCCGGCGCCATAGGTGTAGACCACCACGGCAATATCGTTGACGTCTTGCGTCAGCTCGGCAGGATAGACCGTGCCGCGCCCCAGCACCTGCTTGAATTTCAGATAGCGCCGCTCCTGCTTGCGGTGCTGCTTGTCTTGCCGGAACCAAGGCAGCCAGTGGCCTTCCTGGACATGATGCAGGGCGGCGAACTTGAGCTTTTCGCGCCAGCCCATGTGATCGATCATCGAGGCAAAGATCACGCGCCGCAAAGCCGCGGCGCGGCGATCGCTTTGCAGGACGTCGCGCAATTCGTCGTAGCGGTTGGTGGTGGTCACCAGCATCACTGCGCCGGCATCGGCAATCCGCGTCAGCAGGATTTCTGCCGGGGTGGCGGCATCGCTCAGGACTGCTACCGCACCGGCCTTCAGGATGCCGAAATAGGCAATCACCAGCGAGGGAATATTCGGCATGGCCAGCAAGATCCGCTCGCCGGGCTTGATGCGCATGTCGATCAAGCCGTTGGCGAAACGATTTGCCTGGCGGTCCAGCTCGCGCCAGCCAATCCTGCCGCCGCGGTAGGACAAGGCGGTGGTCTTGGCAAAGCGCCTGGCGGTCGCCTCCAGCAGGCGCGGCAAGGCCACCGTCGGCAGCTTGATGCGGTAGGGAGTACGGGCATCGTAGAACTTCAGCCACGGGCGTTCGCTCTCCAGCTGCTTGCGGGCGGCGCGCCGTTCCGCCTTTTGCCGCAGGCGGCGCTCGGCCTGCTCGGCCGGATCGGACTGCATCTGCAGGAAGCGTTCGATGGCGCGGTTGACGGCATCGGGCCGCTCCACCATCACTTGATGCGCGGAGACCGGCACCACCACTTCCTCGGCGCCGGGAATCAGGCTGGCGACTTCCTTGTAGGCCGCTTCATCGAACAGGATATCGCGATGGCCGAGAATCACCAGCGCCGGCACCTTGATAGCGCGCAGATATTCGCCGCCATCCCACGGCAGCAAGGCGTTCTTGTTTTGCAGGTAGACCACATGCGGCGGCGGATAGATGCGGGCGGCGGTGATGCCGAAATACGGCATCAGCCTGCGCACCATGCCGAAAATCGGCGGCGGCATACGCAGCAAGGTGCGGCCAGCCCAGCGCAGGCGGAAACGCGCGGCCGAAGCGATCATGATCAATGCCGACACGCGTTGCGAAAACTGCTTGAGGAAGAAGGCGGACAGCGCGCCGCCGAATGAGTGGCACACCAGGATGAATTGCGGCGGCAGCTCCAGCAGGTCGAGGGCCGCGGCGATGTCGGCGACCAGCTCCGGCACGTCGTAACGCGCGCCGTCGGCCTCGGCCGGCGCATCGGTGTAGCCGTGGCCGCGCAGATCAAGGGCGATCACGCGGTAGTCGGTCTGGAACTGTTCCAGCTGGTATTCCCAATAGGCGGCGCGGCCGCCGAAGCCGTGGATGAACACCATGGTCGGCTGCTGGTTTCGCGCGCCGCGGCCATATTCGGGACCGGCATCGATGACGCTCATTTCCAGTGCGGAGCTGCCGTCGCGCGTCAGGCGGCCGGGCAGTTTCAAGGTGCTGCGATGCAGGTCGGTATTGAAGGTCATCTTGTCATTGTAACCAATAGCCTATCGCAATACGACGGTCCGGCCGGCATTCTCATGCGGATGGCGTTTTTGCCAGTTCGTCCAGTTGGCGATGTCTTTCTTCCTTGCTGAGCTTGGCCAGCCTGGCGACGGCGATATAAAACTTCGGCAAGGTCTGCTGCTGCGCCAGCAAAGCCTTGAATCCCGGCACCAGGTCGTAATAGGTCGCCACCAGCGCCAGGTGCGCATTCGACAGCGGCTCGGCAAACCAGCGGTCGTAGCCGGTATAGCCGCCCCAGCTGGCCTTGAGCCGCTGGTATTCGCCCTGCAGGGCGGCAAAGATCTCTGCCTTCTGCTGCAGCTTCTCAGCATCGCTGCGATCGCTGGCATAGTTGCTGGCCAGCTGCTGGCGGTACTTCAGCAGCAACGCCAGGAACGCTTGCTTGCGTCCTTCAAACTGGACGTAGGCGTCGCGCATTTTCTGGTCGCCGACCGCCTGCAGCCAGCGCTCGACGCCGGCTTGTTCCACAGTGGTGGCAAACGATTCATTGAACTGGGTATCGTCTTTGGCATAGACGGTCTGATGCGCCAGCTCATGGAAAATCAGCCGCGCCAGTTCGCCGTCGGGGTACTTGATGAACGTCGACAGCAGCGGGTCGTTGAACCAGCCCAGTGTCGAATAGGCCGGCACGCCGCTGACCTGGACGTCGTAGCCTTGCTGCCGCAGCTCGGCGGCAAATTTTTGCGCCGCTTCCTTGCTGAAGTAACCGCGATAATTCACGCAGCCGGCAATTGGAAAACACCATTGCCGGGGCTCCAGCGACAGCGCCGGCGCCGCCACCACGTTCCACAAGGCGAAGGGCCGCTGCAGGTCCGCATATTCGGTGTAGCTGCGATTGTCCGGCAGGCCGAGGTCAGTGACGGCAAAGCGGCGCATCTGCTTGCTGCGCTTCAGCTTGGCCTTGAGACCGGCATCGGCGTTCGGATCGGCCAGCCAGTCGTCAATCGGATGGGCGCGGTCGAGCAGGGAAAACTGGCCGTTGGCGGCTTGGCCGTAATAGGCCAGCTGGGCGCATCCCGACACCAGCACCAAGGCAAGCAGCGGAAGCAGCCGGCGCGTTCTCATGCGTTGGCGCTGATCCCGCCGGCGCCGCTCATTTGCACTTTTTCCACCTCCACCAGCACATCGTAGAAGGTCGGCGCGCGTCCCATGTCGGTCAGGCGCTGGCTGGTCACCTCGTTGGCGTTCTTGCCGTCGCTGGCCATTTTTTTCCACCAGATCGACAAGCCCACCACCAGGCCGGTCCTGGCCTTGTCGGTGACTCTCAGCCTGGCATTGAAGCTGCCGCGGTCGTTGAAGATACGGACCGTATCGCCAGTGGCCAGGCCACGCTGGGCGGCGTCGGCAGGATGCATGTCGAGATGCGGTTCGCCTTCGGTATCGCGCAGGCTCTTGACGTTGACGAAACTGGAGTTGAGGAAGTTGCGCGCCGGCGGCGAAATCATCCCCAGCGGATATTTCTTGGCCAGTTCAGGATTGCTGGCGCGCGACTCGTACGGCGCAATATATGCCGGCAAAGGATCAAGGCCGTCTTTCAGCATTTGCGCGCTGTAGAACTCGCATTTGCCGGAGGGCGTCGGGAAGCCGCCGTCGGCGAAAGGCGCATCCGGCATGTTCAGTTTCTGCCAGCCGTTCTGCTTGAGCGTATCCCAGTCGAAATGGATGGCGCGTACGTTCTTGCGATCGAACGCCTGCGCTGCGATTTCATCGTCGCTCTCGCGGAAACAGGCATCGTCGAATCCCATGCGCGCCGCCAGCAGGCGGAAAATCTCGGTGTTCGGCTTGGCTTCGCCGAGCGGCGCAATCGCCGCGTTGTTCGCCAGCATGTACAGATGGCCGTAGGCCGAATGGGCGTCTACGTGTTCCAGCTGGGTCGTCGCCGGCAATACGATGTCGGCGTAATCGGCGGTATCGGTCTGGAAGTGTTCCAGCACCACGGTGAACAGGTCTTCGCGCGCGAAACCGCGGGCGACAACGCCCGACTCCGGCGCCACCGCCACGGGATTCGAGTTATACACGATCACTGCTTCGATTTTCGGGCCGAATTCAGGCGAGGCCTCACGCAGCAAATCGTCGCCGATGGTGCTCATGTTGATGGTGCGCGGCGCCACGCCTTGCTTGCTCAGGAAATCGGGGCGCTGCAATGCCTGGCTGTTCTTCGGGAAGCTGTCCGAGGCCGACAGCTGGACGCCGCCGGCAGCGTGGCGCCAGGCGCCGACCAGCGCCGGCAGGCAGCTGATGTTGCGCACCGCCATGCCGCCGCCGCGGACCCGCTGCAAACCGTAGTTGATGCGGATCGCCGCGCCCTCGCCGCGCAAGGCCGCGGCGCCATAGGCGCGCGCCAGTTCGGTCACTTCCTCGGCGGTGATGCCGCACACTTCCGCGGTCTTTTGCGGCGTCCATTCCAGCACCCGCTGTTTGAGCTGCTCGAAGCCCAGCGTGTGGCGCGCAATGTAATCATGGTCCAGCAGGTCTTCGGCGATCAGCACATGCATCATGCCCAGCACCAGCGCCGAGTCGGTGCCCGGCAGCAGCGCAATATGCTGATGGCATTTGTCGGCGGTCAGGGATCGGTAGGGATCGATGGCGATCAACCTGGCGCCGTTGCGCTTGGCTTCCTGCGCGCGCATCCAGAAATGCAGGTTCGAGGCGATCGGATTGCTGCCCCAGATCAGGATCAGCTTGGCGTTCTGGAATTGTTCAAGGTCGGTGCCTATCCTGGCGCCCAGGGTGTACTTGTAGCCGGCGCCGCCGGCCGAGGCGCAGATGGTGCGGTCCAGCAGCGAGGCGCCGATGCGGTTGAAAAAACGCATCGACATCGACTCGCCCTGCACCAGGCCCATGGTGCCGGCGTAGCTGTAAGGCAGGATGGCTTGCGGATTGCGCGCGGCGATCTGGCCCAGCCGTTCGGCAATCGTGGCGATGGCTTCATCCCAGCTGATCTGCACGAACTTGCCTTCGCCCTTGTTGCCGACCCGCTTGAGCGGATGCAGCAGGCGGTCCTTGTGATAGGTCCGTTCGGTGTAGCGCGAGACCTTGGTGCAGAGGACGCCGGCCGTGGTGGGATGGTCGGGATCGCCGCGGACTTCGGTGGCGACGCCGTCGGTCACCGTCACCAGCAATGCACAAGTATCGGGGCAGTCATGCGGGCAGGCGGCACGAACGATGGAAGTAGTCATAATGTCATCAGAACCAAGGCGCTTCAATACGCTACTTTAGCAAAATCCGGCCGCACAGGATGACTATTAGATAGCCGCGCTCTTTTTTTCTATTTGCCGGCTTGCAGCTGCATCCCCGGATCCATCAGGCGCAGCATGAAGGCTTCGCACTGCGCCACCTGTTCCAGCGCCACGAACTCATTCGGCCGGTGCGCCTGCTCGATGCTGCCCGGGCCGCAGACCACGGTAGGAATGCCGGCGCGCTGGAACAGGCCGGCTTCGGTGCCGTAGGACACCGCGCCATGCGATGTATTGCGCGCCAGCGCCTTGGCCAGCTGCACCACGGCATCGCTTTCCTGCATGTTGAGGCCGGGCGCGGAAGCCAGCCATTCAAAGTCGATGGCGGCATTCGGCTCCACCCTTTGCATTTCCGGCAGCAGGGTCGCGGCGAAATCCTGGATTTCCTGATACAGGCGTTCGACATCGATGCCCGGCATGGTGCGCGCCTCGAATTCGAAGCGGCAATCCTTCGGTACGATGTTGGCTGCCAGGCCGCCGTGGATCAGACCGGTCTGCATGGTGGTGTAAGGCACGGTGAAGCCATAGTCACGCGTCTCCAGCTGGGCGAAGCGGTCCGCCATCTGGCGGATGTAGACGATGACGCGGGCCGCGTATTCGATCGAGTTGACGCCCATGGTGGTGTAGCTGGAATGGGCTTCGCGGCCGCGCACGCAGCAGCGGAAACGATGCGTGCCTTTATGCGCGATGATCGGCTGCATCGAGGTCGGCTCGCCGACGATGCAGGCCGCCGGCTTCAGTCCCAGTTCCTGCAAGTCCTTGATCAATCCTTGCACGCCGATGCAGCCCACTTCTTCGTCATACGACAGGGCGAAGTGCAGCGGCGCATCCATCTTCGCCGCCAGGAATTGCGGCGTCAGCGCCAGCGCGGTGGCGATGTAGCTCTTCATGTCGGCCGAGCCGCGGCCGTACAGCAGGCCATCCTTGACGACGGCCTTGAAAGGATCGCTGTCCCAGGCCTGGCCTTCGACCGGCACCACGTCGGTATGGCCGGACAAGATCAGGCCGGGCTTGGGACCTTCGCCCAGGGTGGCAAACAGATTGGCCTTCTTGCCGCTGGCATCGTAGGTCAGGCGCGATTTGACGCCGAAGCCGGCCAGGTAGTCGCGGGTCCATTCGATCAATCCCAGGTTGGAATCGCGCGATACGGTCGGGAACGCGATCAGGCGTTCGATCATTGCCATGACGTCGGCGGAAGGTGTCAGTGCTGTAGTGTGCGGGGTAGTCATGATTTGTCCTGTATTTGTCCGGCAAACTAGCCGTCGTTCAGATGGCAGGCCGAAAAATGGTTGCTGCTGATTTCTTTCAATGCCGGCTTTTCCTCTTTACAACGCGCCATCGCATGCGGACAGCGCGGATGGAAATGACAGCCGGCGGGTGGATGCAGCGGCGACGGGATTTCGCCTTTCACTGCAAAGAATTCGGTTCTCCTGACTTCCAGCTTGGGCGCCGACGCCAGCAAGGCCTGGGTGTAGGGATGATTCGCGCTGCCGAAGATGGTGTCGGCCGCGGCCGATTCGACGATGCGGCCGAGATACATGATCAGCACCCGGTCCGACAAATGGCGCACCACGCCCAGGTCGTGGCTGATGAACAGATAGGTCAGGTCGAGCTCGTCGCGCAGCTTGATGAACAGGTTCAGCACCTGGGCCTGGATCGACACATCCAGCGCCGCCACGGCCTCGTCGCACACCAGGAATTCCGGCTTGACCGCCAGGGCGCGCGCAATGCCGACCCGCGCCCGCTGGCCGCCGGAAAACTGGTGCGGGAAACGGCGCAGCATGCCGCCGTCCAGCCCCACCCTTTGCAGCAGGCTTTCGACATATTCGCGCTGTTGCGATGCGCTCACCATGCCATGCACCAACGGCGCCTCGCCGACGATGTCCTGCACCCGCATGCGCGGATTCAGCGAAGCATAGGGATCCTGGAAAATCATCTGGATCGCCAGTTGCTTCTTGCGCCGTTCAGGCACGGCAAGCTGTTCCAGCGACTGCCCCTTCCACAGGCGCGCGCCGGCGCTGAGGCTATGCAGGCCGACCGCCATCCGCCCCAGGGTCGATTTGCCGCATCCTGATTCGCCCACCAGCCCCACTACTTCGCCGCGCGCGATGCTCAGGCTGACATCGTCCACCGCATGCACCACTTCCTGCTGCATGCGGGCGCCAAACAGGTTGGCGATTTTCGCCGCGCTATCGAGATTCTTGACGAACTGCTTGCTGACCGCCTGCATTTCCAGCAACGGCGATGACGCTGAGGCTATGTCAGCCTGGCGATCTTCAAGCGCGCTCATTGCATTGCTCCGTTCGGACTATCCTGCAGCGGATGGAAACAACGCAGCATGCGCTGTCCGACCGTGCGCAGCGGCGGCGTTTGCAGGCACTCATCGGTGGCATGGGCGCAGCGCGTGCGGAATGCGCAGCCTTCGGGCAGATTCAACAGCGACGGCGTCATGCCGGGAATCTGCTGCAGCGGCTGGCCGCGCGGATTGCGCGAAGGCGCCGAGGCGATCAGGCCATGGGTATAGGGATGACGCGGATGTTCCAGCACTTGCTGCACCGTGCCGCTTTCGACGATGCGGCCGGCGTACATCACCGCCACGGTATCGGCCAGGCCGGCCACCACCGACAGGTCGTGCGTGATCCAGATCAGCGCCGTGCCCGATTCCCGGCACAGCTTCTGCATCTCGTACAAGATCTGCCCTTGTATCGTCACGTCCAGCGCGGTAGTCGGTTCGTCGCAAATGATCAGGTCCGGCTTGTTCAGCAAGGCGATGGCGATCGCCACGCGCTGCCGCATGCCGCCTGAAAACTGATGTGGATACGCTTGCAAGCGTTCATCCGGCGAGGGGATGCCGACCCGCACCAGCGCCTCGCGCGCCATTTCGCGCGCCACCATCTTGCTGACATCCTGATGCGCGCGCACCGCTTCCATCATTTGCGTGTCGATGCGCAGCACCGGATTCAAGGTCATCATCGGATCCTGGAAAATCATGGCGATGCGATTGCCGCGGATCTTGCGCATGGCTTCCGCCGGCAGCCCGCGCAATTCATTTCCTTGCAGCAGAATCTCGCCGGCGACGATTTTTCCGGGTGCGTCGATCAGGCCCATGATGGAATAGCCAGTCATCGATTTTCCCGAGCCCGATTCACCGACCAGTCCCATGATTTCACCGCGCTTGATGGAAAACGACACCTGGTCGACCGCTTTCACCAGTCCGGCGCGGGTGGAAAACTGGGTCTGCAGATTGTTCACTACCAGTGTCGTTGGAGTATCCATAGTCGCCTTATTGCGTCTGCAGGCGCGGATTGAGGACGTCGCGCAGCTGGTCCGCCACCAGGTTGATGGTCACCACCGTCAGCAACAAGGCGATGCCGGGAAACACGCTGATCCAGTATTTGCCGGAGAGCAGATACTGGAAGCCGTTAGCGATCAGCAGTCCCAGCGACGGCTCCGTGATCGGCAAGCCTAGTCCGAGGAAGGAAAGCGTCGCTTCCAGCGAAATCGCCGACGCCACCTGCAAGGCAGCGATCACGATCAGCGGCGGCAGGCAGTTGGGCAGCAAATGGCGGAACATGATGCGCAAGGGCGACAAGCCAAGCGCCGTGGCGGCTTCGATATATTCCTTCTTGCGTTCGACCAGCGCGGCGCTGCGGGTAGTGCGCGCGTAATAGGCCCATTGCACAGCCACCAGCGCGATGATGATCTTGTCCACGCCGCGACCGGTCAGCGCCAGCAGGATCAGGGCAATCAGGATGGGTGGAAAAGACAGCTGGATATCCGCTATCCGCATGATGAACGCTTCTGTGCGGCCGCCGGCATACCCCGCCAGCAAGCCCAGCGTCAGGCCCAGCGACAGCGCGATGACGGTGCTGACCACGCCGACCATCACGGAAATGCGGATGCCGTACAGGATCGCCGACAGCATGTCGCGCCCCTGGTCGTCGGTGCCGAGCAGATAAGTCATGCTGCCGTCGACCGAAGCCTTGCCCGGTTCCAAACGTGAGTCCATGACATCCAGCTTGGCCAGGTCGTAGGGATTCTGCGGTGAAATCGCAGGCGCGAATATGGCCGCCAGCAGGATCAGCACCAGCAGCACGAAGCCGATGGTGGCGATCTTGCTGCTGAAATAATTCCTGACGAAACGCTGCCAGGGTGTTTCCACGGTCTCGATTGCCTGGGTCAGTTGCATGTCAGCCTTTGCTTTCTGCCAGGCGCACGCGCGGATCGAGCAGCGAGTACAGCATGTCCACCACCAGGTTGATGACGATGAAGATCGTGACGATCAATAACAGATAAGCGACGATCACCGGCCGGTCCAGCACGCGGATCGAATCGATGATCAGCTTGCCCATGCCGGGCCAGGCGAATACGGTTTCGGTGACGATGGAAAAGGCGATGATCGAGCCGAACTGCAAGGCGATCACGGTGACGATAGGAATCAAGATGTTTTTCAGCACGTGGACGCCGATGATGCGGCTGTTGCGCAAGCCCTTGGCGCGGGCGAACTTGACATAGTCCTGCATCAGCGCCTCCTGCGCGCCGGAGCGTGTGAGACGAATCACCAGGGCGATGTTGAACAGCGCCAGGTTGAAAGCCGGCATCAGCAGATGCTTCAGGCCGTCCCAGCCAAGGAAGCTGACCGGCACTCCCAGCAGCAATTGCGTCTCGCCGCGGCCGCTGGTAGGCAGCCATCCCAGCTGCACCGCAAACACCATGATCAGCATCAGGCCGACCCAGAATGTCGGCAGCGAAAAGCCGAGGATGGAAATCGCCATGATGGCTTTGCCGACGATGCCGTTGGGACGCAGGCCGGCCAGCAGGCCGAGCGGCAGTCCCAGCACGATGGAGAGCAGGATGGCCGCCGAAGACAGCTCCAGCGTCGCCGGCATGCGCTCGAAAATCAGGCTCAGGGCTGGCGTCGAATAGGCAAATGAACGCCCCAGGTCGCCGCCGATCGCGTTCTTCAGGAAAATGAAATATTGCAGCCAGAGCGGCTTGTCGAGGCCGAAGGCGACGATCACCTTGGCGCGTTCCAGCTGATCGGCGTCGGGGCTGATCAGGACGTCGATCGGATTGCCGATCGCATACACGCCGATAAACACCAGCAACGACATGACCAGCAGCACGGCCAGACTTTGCAATACGCGGCGGATGATAAAAGCCAGCATCGAATATCCCGGAATCCATAAAAAATCCGCTCGCCACCAGCAGTGAGCGGATATGCGCGCGATTTATCCCTCTCTTTATTGTGGGTAGAATTGATAAGCGTGGGTACGCTCATCGGTGCGCGGGATATATACGATACCTTTTTTTGCGGCCCATGTCGTCACTTGCTGGTGAATGGGAATGACGCCGCCGTCGTCGATGACGATCGCGGTGGCCTGTTGCAGCAAGCCTGAACGCTCCTTGTCATCGACGCTGGCGAGTGCCTTGGCCAGCACCGCATCCATTTTAGGATTGCAGTATTTCAGCCAGTTGACCGCACCCATGCCTTTCGCCGGATTATCGCAAGCCACCATCGCCCGCAACGGCGACGAGGCTTCGCCGGTTTGCGCACCCCATCCCAGCAGGCCGATCGAGTACTCGCTCTTGGCGCCGCGTGCCGCGTAGACCGACATCGGCGCCCCTTCGACCTTGGTGGCGACGCCGATGCGCGACCACATCTGAGCGATGGTCTGGGCAATTTTCTCATCGTTGATGTAGCGGTTGTTCGGGGTATGCAAGGTCAGGCCGAAGCCGTTCGGATAGCCTGCTTCGGTCAGCAGTTTCCTGGCTGCCTCGGGATCGTATTTGGGCGGCTTGAGATCCGGATTATGGCCAAACAGCGCGGCCGGCACCAGGTTGACCGTCGGCTCGGACAATCCTTCCATCACGCGGTCGCGGATCGCATCGCGGTTGATGGCGATCGACAGAGCACGGCGCACGCGTTGGTCCATCAGCGGATTCTTGTCGAGCGGCTTGCCGTCTTTGTCGGTGACGAACGGCGATTTTTCGCGGCGCGTGTCCGGATACAGATAAATCACGCGGTGCGAGACCTTGGAGTAGAAACTCAGGTTCTTGTCCGCCCTGACTTTGGCCAGATCCGGCGTCGGCACATTTTCGATGGCTTGCACGTCGCCGGCTAGCAAGGCCGCCAGGCGGGTCGCGTCGTTGGGGATGAAGCGCAGGGTGACCTTGCTCCAGGCCGGCTTCTTGCCCCAGTAGTCGTTATTGCGTTCCAGTTCGACCCTGTCGTCGCGCTGGAATTTGACGAAGCGGAAGGGGCCGGTGCCGACCATGCCCTTGCCGCTGGCAAAGTCGTCGCTGCTCAGGCCTTGCGTCGCCTTCTTCGACACGATGTAGATCGAGGTCAGGTCCGCCAGCAGCAGCGGATACGGCTCTTTGGTCGTGAGCTGGATCGTATAAGGATCGACGATTTTTTTATTGACGATGGCCTTGGTGTAGGTGTCGAATTTTCCCGGGCTGCCGACGATCGTGGCCGGCCGTTCCAGCGACCAGGCCACGTCTTCCGCCGTCAGCGGCGTGCCGTCGTGGAATTTCACGCCCTTGCGCAGCTTGAATTCCCAGGTCAGGTTGTTCACCAGCGTCCATGACTCGGCCAGCGCCGGAATGATGTGGCTGTCGGCATCCATCGCCACCAGTTGCTCAAAGATATGATCGGAAACGTTGATATTGGGAAACAGATTATAGAAGTGGGGATCCATCGAAGACGGCGGGGAACTCATCGCCAGCTTGAACTCCTGGGCCGCCGCGGGAGGCAGAACAGACGCCGCCAGCGCCAGCAGACAAGCCATGAAGAATGCACGTAATCCGGTTGCTGGCCAAGACATCAGACGCATAATGCTCTCCTGTGAGTGAACACCGATGGACCGTGTAGGCGTAATATACACATTCTGGACGCTACGCCTCCGACCTTTTTTTACAGGCAAGAGGCATGCCACATATCAGGAGCCGAATATGAATTTGATCGATCCCATCATCGCCTTCCAGGCGGAACTGCAAGCCATCCGACGGGATTTGCACGCACATCCCGAACTCAACTATGAAGAACAGCGCACCTCCGACGTGGTGGCGCGCAAGCTTACCGAGTGGCAGATCCCGATCCTGCGCGGGATGGGCGTCACCGGTGTTGTCGGTATCGTAAAGAACGGCAGCAGCAGCCGCGCCATCGGCTTGCGCGCCGATATGGATGCCTTGCCGGTGCAGGAGTTGAATACTTTTCCACATGCCTCCCAACATCAGGGCAAGATGCACGCTTGCGGGCATGACGGCCACACCGCGATGTTGCTTGGTGCGGCGCATCATCTGTCCCGGCACCGCAATTTCGACGGTACCGTATATCTGATTTTCCAGCCGGCGGAAGAAGGCGGCGGCGGCGCGCAGCGCATGATCGACGATGGCTTGTTTGAGAAATGTCCTATGGAAGCGGTGTTCGGCATGCATAACTGGCCAGGCATGGCGACCGGCAGCTTTGGCGTGACAGCCGGGCCGATGATGGCGTCCAGCAATGAGTTTGAGGTGATCGTCAAGGGCAAGGGTTCGCATGCTGCGCAACCGCACAAAAGCATCGATCCGGTCATGGTCGCGGTGCAGATCGCGCAGAGCTGGCAAACCATTGTTTCGCGCAACATCAATCCCAACGATCCGGCAGTGCTGTCGGTGACGCAGATTCATAGCGGCAGCGCCACCAATGTGATTCCCGATGTCGCCACGCTGATCGGCACGGTGCGGACTTTTTCATTGCCGGTGCTGGATACGATCGAGGCCCGCATGCGCGAGGTGGCGCAGCATACCGCGGCGGCGTTCGGCGCTGAAGTCGAGTTCCGCTTCCATCGTAACTATCCACCGCTGGTGAACCATGCCAAGGAGACGGCATTTGCGGTCGAAGTGCTACAGGCGATGGTTGGCAGCGACAACGTCAATCCCGAGGTTGAGCCAACCATGGGTGCGGAAGATTTCGCCTTCATGC
This sequence comes from Collimonas sp. GW821-FHT02H07, assembly GCF_059421505.1. Taxonomy (NCBI): domain Bacteria; kingdom Pseudomonadati; phylum Pseudomonadota; class Betaproteobacteria; order Burkholderiales; family Oxalobacteraceae; genus Collimonas; species Collimonas sp. GW821-FHT02H07. Next base: position 2,245 of record NZ_JBWKVC010000008.1, on the reverse strand, counting down.
TGCAGAACAAGCCGGGCTGCTATGTCTTCATCGGCAACGGCGAAGGCGCCCACCGGGACAGCGGCCACGGCCTCGGCCCCTGCAATCTGCACAACGCCAGTTACGATTTTAACGACGACTTGCTGCCAATTGGCGCCAGTTACTGGGTTAATCTTGCAGAGACGTATTTGAAGAAGCAATGATTACCGCGCCGGTAGCCATGCCGGCGACGCTATAACGATTCGATCAGGCGGGCTGCGATTCAGCTGTCATTCGCAGCCCGCTGTCTGATCTCCTTCCGCCCTCTCTTTTCACATCATCACACACATGAATCAAATCGCAGCCGCGTACGACGTCCCTATGCAACTGGGTGAGTGCCCGCTTTGGCATGCAGCGGAAGCGTCTCTTTACTGGGTCGATATTTCAGCGATGCAGGTGCATCGACTGCATCCAGCCGATGGCAAGCACGCCATGTGGCAGCTGGATGCCGAGCCAGGCTGCATCGGTCTGCGCGCCGGCGGCGGGCTGGTCGTCGCCATGCGCACAGGCGTGGCATACCTGGATACGAACAGCGGTGCGCTCACGCACATCGCCGATGCGCCTTACGACGCAGCCACCGCGCGCTTCAATGACGGCCGCTGCGACGCTGCCGGCCGCTTCTGGGCGGGCGCGATCTATGAGCCGCGCGACCGTGCCGGCGCCCAGTTGTATGCGATCGAAAAAGGCGTGGTGCGCGCCGCCGGAAATCCGGTGACGGTCTCCAATGGCCTTGGTTTCAGCGGCGACAGCCGCACCCTGTATCACAGCGACACCACTGCGCACAGGATCAGCAGCTACGACTTCGATCTGGCTAGCGGCAAGATCGGCGCCGGCCGTGTGCTCAGGCAGTTCGCCATGGACAAGAATGCGCCGGATTATGGCGGCCGCCCTGACGGCGCTGCGGTCGATAGCGAAGACGCTTACTGGTGCGCCATGTATGAAGGCGGCCGGCTGCTGCGCTTGTCGCCTGCCGGCGAAGTGCTGCAAGAAGTGATCGTGCCGGTGCGCTGCCCGACCATGATGGCGTTTGGCGGGCCTGATCTGCGCACCCTGTATGTCACCAGCGTGCGCGAAAAGCGCAGTCCGGCGGAACTGGAAAAATATCCGCTATCAGGCTGTGTCCTGGCGCTGCACGTGGATGTGCCTGGCCGCACAGAACCCGTTTATATCCCCTGATTGCAAAGCGCAGAGTCACCGTTTTGCGACAGGAATTATCTGTAGTTCGGCAACAATCTCCGTTTTCGACTATTCTTTAGGGCTGTAGCTGCGCGCCGCGGCAGTCCGGTAAGGGAAGCATTTGCACCTGTCGGCGCCAGTCGGCCAGCGCAGCCCTTTCATGAATAGAGCGAGGACTTGCCTTTCATTCGCTTTTTATTTTTTACGCTCGAAAGTCTTTTATGCAAAAAAAACAAACCGGACTCAAGATTCTAGCCGCGGCCTGCCTGCTGGCTGGCGTTCATGCCAACAGCTTCGCCGTTGATTCCGCCTCGTTTGAAGTCGGCACCGGCAACAAGAGCCAGTTGGCCCGCGTTGCCGCACAATGGAACTGGGGTTCGCCATTATGGCAAGGCAGCAGCACACAGCTTGGCGGCTACTGGGATTTGAGCCTGGCTGAATTCCGTCAAAACCAATACCAGAATGTGCCTGGCCAATCGAAGAACCTGACCGACATTGGCTTCACGCCTGTGTTCCGCTTCCAGAGCAACGATAAAAGAGGCCTGTATGGTGAAGCCGGCATCGGCGTGCATCTGATGTCGCACCTGTATGACAACAACAGCCGCCGTTTTTCGACCGCATTTGAATTTGGCGACCACCTTGGTGCCGGCTATGTGTTCGGCAACGGCCTTGATGTCGGCATCAAGCTGCAGCATTTCTCCAACGGCGGCATCAAGAAGCCGAACAGCGGCGCAAACTTTGCCGTGTTGCGGGTGGCTTATCCGTTCTAATTGCGATCGTTGATCAAGATAAAAGCAGAATATGCCGGCAGGAAAGCCAGTCGCGAAAGCTGACTGGCTTTTTTTGTCGATTTCGAGGGTGGTGCGCTAAACATTTGAAAGATTTAGCGGCTGGGACAGCATTTTCCGCATTGCAGTGCCGTCTGCAGCGTAAATCTTCACCGTATTTCGGCGCAGCGTCGATTTTTGAATGTATTTCTGCGGTCTTTTACAAATCGTCCGCGCAAAGCAAAAACCCTCTGCACGATGAGATGCAGAGGGTTTTTTAATAA
>NZ_JBWKVC010000007.1:0-267608 GCF_059421505.1 Collimonas sp. GW821-FHT02H07 | reverse complement strand
GCCGTGACGTTCACGGCAGACAGCAGCAGCGGCGGCATCGGCAGCGGCGACTTGACGGTCGATAAAACCACGGTCGTCGCCAACAATACCGATGCAGCGACCTTCGCAGCCATCGTCAAGGATGCCAACGGCAACGTCGTGCCGAACATCAGCGTCAGCTGGGCCACCGACCGCGGCAACCTGTCCGCAGCCAGCAGCCCTACCGACGCCAACGGCCGCGCCACGGTCAGCCTCACCGGTGCTGCGCTTGGCGCCGCGCAAGTGACAGCGCAAGTCAATGCCGGCACAGCAGTGAATGCGCCTGTCGTCAACTTCATCGCCGACACAGCTACGGCAACTGTCACGGCGATTGTCTCGGCAAAAACCAAGATCACCGGAAACGGCGCTGAAACCAATACCGTGACGGCGACTGTAGCAGACGCTTTAGGTCATCCTGTTGCCGGCGCCACCGTCAACTGGACAACGACCCTGGGCAATTTGAGCGGAGCAACGTCGGTGACAGACGCCACCGGCAACGCAACAATCCAACTGACAGCCACGTCGACAGCAACAGCGAATCCAACCGCCAATGTCACCGCGGCCATCAACAGCAGCACCCGCAGCAGCTCGACTCAGGTGCGTGCGGTGATCCTGGCTGGCGGCCGTCATTATTGGACCATGCAGAGCGATCACAACACCGATGTGGAAGCGACCGCGGGGGCGAATTGCAGCATGTATGGCAACGGCGCTGTCGCGACACAGGCAAATCTGGCAGCATTCGCTACTGCGGGCGGCGACTTTGCCAGCATGGCAGTTGCTGGAGAGTATGCGAATATCTGGTGGAAGCTTGGCGGCACATGGGGAACACTCTCAGGCGATTTCAATTCTGTAGGAAGTCCGATCGGAACTACATTCGCTACTGCTGGAGTTGGTTATGTCTGCGTGAGGTAAGCCGCCACTCGCCTGGCTGATCTATCTTGCAAATCCCCCCGCCGCTTGTTCCGGCGAGGGGATTTTTTCATGCCAGATTGAAAACGCTCTTTAGCCCTCGCCCTCAAAGAATGATGGGCCGCTTCACGCGTGGGCACGCTGTGCCCATCCTACTGGCTTGTTCAAGGCTCGCCATCCCAATAATCCAGATCGTTTTCAGCGCGCTGGATCACATCGAAGACCCGTTCGCCGCCGGCGGACGCGGTCGCCAGGAACTTGCCGGAATCGGGGTATTCGCATACCTCGGGCTGTTCCCTGGTGCTCACCGAGAGATACTTCAAAGGCTGGTCCGAGGTATTCACGATCTGGTGCGGATATTCCGGGCCGGGCGGAATGAAGATGATGTCGCCGCTGACCAGCGGCAGCATTTCTCCCGCCACCCTGAGCGAACCGCTGCCTTCCAGGATGATGAACATTTCCTCTTGCGCGTAATGGAAGTGATACGGGCAGGAGATTTTTCCGGGCGCGACCGTATCTATGCTGGCGCCCAGCTTCTGCGCCGCCGTGCCGGTCGCCAGGCGCGCGCAGAGCGAATCGTATAAAGGTTCGCGCAGGTCGTGCACGGTAGGGACGGTATTGAAGTTGCGGATCAGGCGCTGACGCAAGCTTTCTACGTTTTCACTCATTCTCTTCTCCGAAATAAGGTGCGCTTAATGTGTACTTAATGTGCGCTCAACGTGCCCTATGAGGCATGTGGCAAGAAGAATACACGCAAGCAACCATCTCTGCGCTGTCATCGCCATGCCGCCCGCCAGCTGTCAACATTGCCTCTTTTCTTCTGCCGTTTCAAGGCGCACCATGACAGACAGGCGCGAGGCAAAAATGGTGCAAAGCCGCATTCCTGCAACACCCGCGAGCCGTCCCTGCACCACATGCGCACAGATTCGATGCCACAAAATACACATCTTAAAAAAGAAAATAAATTTCCTTTACTTGCATGGAAAATGAAAATATATTTACACAAATTATAAAAATCATTTACCGGGGATGGCTCATGCAACACGCCGCAGTCACAGCATGGCAACGCGAAAGCGCGGTTGCCGCACGTATAGGCAAAGCCTATCCGGAGCTCTCGAAAGCGCATCGCAAGGCGGCTGACTACGTCCTTGCGAACGTGTTTCGCGCCGCCACCATGACCATCGACGAACTGGCCGACGTGGTCGGCATTTCGCTGGCGACCGCCAACCGTTTCGCCCATGCGCTCTCGTTCGACGGCTACCCGGCATTTCGCGCCGCGCTGGTGCTGGACTTTGCTTCTTCGCTGGCGCCGGTGGAAAAACTGCGCGACCAGGTGCAGCGTGCCGCCAGCAGCGCCGAAATCATGGCCGCCGCGCTCAGCGGCGACATGCAAAACCTGGAAGCCACCCGCCGCGCCCTGGCGCCGGCCCAGTGCGACCAGGCAGTCAGCATGATCCTGAATGCCGAACGGATTTTCATACTGGGCTTCGGCGCCAGCGCTTTCCTGGCCGGCATCATGGCGCACGCGCTGGAACCGTATTGCCGCACGGTGCAGTCGGTGGCCGGCCCCGGCGGCCCTTCGCAAGCCAGCCGCCAGTTCTTCAAGCTGGACCAGCGCGACCTGGTGATCGCGCTGGCTTATCCGCGCTATGTCACCGATACCGTGACGCTGACCGCGCGCGCCAAGGAGCGCGCCGCGCAAGTGCTGGCATTTACCGACAGCCCGACCTCGCCGCTGGTGCCGCTGGCGGACGTCACGCTATATGCACAGACCGAACGCCAGCTGTCGCCGACCTCCGACGCCGCTGCCTTGTCCTTGATCCAGGCCGTGTGCGACGCGGTCGCGCATCGCGCCAACCGGTCAGTGCATGCCGCCTCGAAAATGACCGAGGCGGTGCTGCCCTGGCTCTATCACGCGGACGGCGTCAACGCAGCGAAGACAAAGAACAGCAAAACCGCAACCACCAAATCAGCAGCGAAAGCGAAATAACGTGACCACCTCAAACAACATCGCCACCATCGCCATCCACGGCGGCGCCGGCACCATTCTGCGCAGCGCCATGAACAGCGGACAGGAACAGGCTTATCACGACGCCCTGGCAGAAATCCTGAGCGCCGGCCAGAGCATCCTGGCGGCCGGCGGCAGTGCGCTGGACGCAGTCGCCAAGGCCGTCAGCATGCTGGAAGACTGTCCGCTGTTCAACGCCGGCAAGGGCGCGGTCTACACCCATGCCGGCACGCACGAACTGGACGCCGCGATCATGGACGGCGCCACGCTCGGCGCCGGCGCGATCGCCAATGTCGCCCACGTGCGCAACCCGATACTGGCCGCGCGCGCGGTGATGGAACACAGCGAACACATCCTGCTGGTCGGCGCCGGCGCCGAAGAGTTTGTCGCCCAGCATGGCGCCGAGCTGGTGGCGCCCGAATACTTTCATACCGAAGCGCGCCACGCCCAATGGCTGCGCGCGCGCAAGCAGGAAGGCATGCTGCTGCTCGACCACGACGCCGCCAGCCAGGCGGCCACCGAGATCGCCCCCATCGATCCGGACGACAAGTTCGGCACGGTCGGCGCGGTCGCCCTCGACATGCACGGCAACCTGGCCGCCGCCACCTCCACCGGCGGCATCACCAACAAGCGCGTAGGCCGCGTCGGCGATTCGCCGCTGATCGGCGCCGGCTGCTACGCCAACAACCGCACCGCCGCGATTTCGGCGACCGGCACCGGCGAGGCATTCATGCGCACGGTGGCGGCCTACGACATTTCGGCAAGAATGGAATACGCCGGCGCCTCGTTGCAGGATGCGGCGCAACAGGTAGTGATGGAACTGCTGCCGCGCTACCAGGGCCGCGGCGGCCTGATCGCCATCGACGCCAAGGGCAATGTGGCGCTGCCGTTCAATACCGAAGGCATGTACCGCGGCTACGCCAAGGTCGGCGCCGCCCCGGTGACGGCGATTTACAAATAACCATTCAAGAAATATGGCAACCCCAGGAAGCGATCATATGAATATGCAAACAGGCCGCCGGGTGCTGACGGTAGAGCAGATGAGCGTCGGCTTCACCACCTCCGAACGCAAGGTGGAGGCAGTGCGCAACCTGTCCTTCCATATCGATGCCGGTGAGACGCTGGCCATCGTCGGCGAATCGGGTTCCGGCAAGTCGGTGTCGTCGCAGGCCATCATGCGTCTGATCGACTACGGCGGCGGCCGGATCAGCGGCGCCGGCATGAACTTCCAGCGGCGCGACGGCAGCGTCATCGACCTCGCCACGGCCAGCCAGGGCACCATGCGGCACATCCGCGGTTCGGAAATCGCCATGATTTTCCAGGAGCCGATGACCTCGCTCAATCCCGTCTTCACGGTCGGCGAACAGATCGCCGAATCGATCCGCCTGCATCAAGGCAAGAGCATGGCCGAGGCGCGCGCCGAAGCCCTGCGCATGCTGGAAATCGTCCGCATCCCGGAAGCGCGCCGGCTGCTGGACCGCCATCCGCACCAGCTGTCCGGCGGCATGCGCCAGCGCGTGATGATCGCCATGGCGCTGTCCTGCAAGCCGTCGCTGCTGATCGCCGACGAACCGACCACCGCCCTCGATGTGACGATACAGGCACAGATCCTGCAGCTGATACGCGCGCTGCAGGATGAAATGCAGATGGCGGTGATCTTCATCACCCACGACATGGGCGTGGTGGCCGAGATCGCCGATCGCGTGGTGGTCATGTGCCGTGGCGAAAAGGTTGAAGAAAATAACGTCCACGCCATCTTCGAAGCACCGCAGCATCCTTACACCCAGACCTTGCTGGCGGCGGTGCCGCGGCTGGGCGCCATGCACGGCACCGACCAGCCGGAACGGATCGCCATCGCCGGCGCCGTCGTCACGCCGGAAATGGCGGCAGAAGCAAAAATCATCCGCAGCATCCCGGGCGCCGATCCGCAGCAGCAGCCCTTGCTGAAAGTGCGCAAGCTGACCACCCGCTTCGACGTCAAGAGCGGCGTCTTCAGCCGCGTCAAGCAACGCGTGCATGCGGTCGAGCAAATCAGTTTCGATCTCTATCCGGGCGAAACGCTGGCGCTGGTGGGCGAATCCGGCTGCGGCAAATCGACCACCGGCCGTTCGCTGCTGCGGCTGGTCGACATCACCAGCGGCAGCGTCGAGTTCGGCGGGCGCGACCTGGCCAAGCTGCCGCGTTCGGAGCTGCGCTCGCTGCGGCGCGAGATCCAGTTCATTTTCCAGGATCCGTTCGCTTCGCTGGATCCGCGCCTGACGGTCGGCTACTCCATCATGGAACCGCTGCTGGTGCACGGCATGGCCGAAGGCGCCCAGGAAAAAGTCGCCTCCTTGCTGGAACGGGTCGGCCTGCTGCCGGAACATGCGCAACGCTACCCGCACGAATTCTCCGGCGGCCAGCGCCAGCGCATCTGCATCGCCCGCGCGCTGGCATTGAATCCGAAGATCGTGATCGCAGATGAATCGGTATCGGCGCTGGACGTCTCGATCCAGGCGCAGATCGTCAACCTGATGCTGGACCTGCAGCGCGAGCTGGGGATTTCCTTCATCTTCATTTCACACGACATGGCGGTGGTGGAACGCATCAGCCACCGGGTCGCGGTCATGTACCTGGGACAGATCGTCGAGATCGGTCCGCGCCGCGCCATCTTTGAAAATCCGCAGCATCCGTACACCAGGAAGCTGATGGCGGCGGTGCCGGTGGCCGATCCCAACCAGCGCCATCGCCAGCGCGAGGTGCTGGCGGGTGAGATTCCGAGCCCGATCCGCGATGTCGGCGACCTGCCGGTCGTGGAGCCGCTGAAACAGGTCGGACCGGGGCATTTCGTGGCGACGCACCGGATTTCCAGCGCTTTCTGAACGGCTTTTTTGTTTTTCCGCTTTATCTGTTTGTTTGTCTTCAATGACTTTTTGATCCAGGGGAGTAACACATGCGCACTACTCAACACTTCGGCAATCACTTCAGCAAGATCGTCGCCAGCACCGCGGTGGCACTGACGGCCCAATTCGCCGCCGGTCACGCTTTCGCCGCCAAGGACGTCACGCTGGCGGTCGCTTCGACCTTCACTACGCTCGATCCTTACGACAGCAACGACACCTTGTCGCAGGCCGCGATCAAGTCGTTCTACCAGGGCTTGTTCGGTTTCGACAAAGACTTGAAACTGGTCAATGTGCTGGCGGACGGCTATGAAGTCAGCAAGGACGGCCTGGCATACACCATCCGCCTGCGCAAGGGCGTCAAATTCCAGGATGGCACCGACTTCAAGGCAGACGCCGTCAAGGTCAACCTGGAACGCGTCATCAATCCGGACAACAAGCTCAAGCGCTTCAATTTGTTCAACCGTATTTCAAAGATCGACGCGGTCAACGACTACGAAGTCAAGATCACCCTGAAAGAGCCGTTCTCGCCATTCATCAATACGCTGGCGCACTCTTCGGCCGCGATGATTTCACCGGCCGCGCTGAAGCAGTACGGCAACAAGGACATCGGCTTTCACCCGGTGGGCACCGGCCCGTTCAAGTTTGTCGAATGGAAGCAGACCGACTACATGAAGGTCGTCAAGTTCGACGGCTACTGGAAAAAAGGCTATCCGAAGGTCGACAGCATCACCTGGAAGCCGGTAGTCGACAACAATACCCGCAGCGCCGTCATGCAAACCGGCGAAGCGCAGTTCGCCTTCCCGCTGCCTTACGAGCAGGCCGAACTGCTGAAAAGCAAGCCCAACCTGGACCTGATCTCATCGCCATCCATCATCCAGCGCTACCTCTCGATGAATATGCTGCAGAAGCCTTTCGACAATCCGAAAGTGCGGCAAGCGATCAACTACGCGATCAACAAGGAAGCGCTGGTCAAGGTCGCCTTCAGCGGCTACGCCATGCCACAGGATGGCGTGCTGCCGCAGGGCGTCGACTACGCACTGAAGACCGGGCCATGGTCTTACGATCCGAAGAAGGCCAAGCAGTTGCTGACCGAGGCTGGCTATCCGAACGGTTTTGAAACTGAATTGTGGTCGGCCTATAACAATACCACCGCGCAGAAAGTCATCCAGTTCGTGCAGCAGCAGCTTGCGCAAGTCGGCATCAAGGCCAAGGTGACGGCGCTGGAAGCAGGCCAACGCGTGGAGAAGGTGGAAAGCGCGCCGGTTCCTGCCAATGCACCTGTACGCATCTACTACACCGGCTGGTCGTCCTCGACCGGTGAAGCCGACTGGGGCCTGCGTCCTCTGCTGGCGTCGGAATCGTTCCCGCCGAAGCTGTTCAACACGGCTTACTACAAGAACGAGAAAGTCGACGCCGACATCGCCAAGGCGCTGACCACGACCGACCGCGCGGAAAAGACCACGCTCTACAAGGATGCGCAGACTGAAATCTGGAAAGACGCGCCTTGGGCTTTCCTGGTCACGGAAAAACTGCTGTATGCGCGCAACAAGAACCTGAAGGGCGTGTATGTGATGCCGGACGGTTCGTTTAACTTCGATGAAATCGAGTTGAAATAATCATCCGTCAGTGCGTCATTCCCGCGTGCGCGGGAATGACGCCGCGGAGATGCCAGCAAACAGATTCTGTCGCCGCAATGTGGCCAACTATCCGAGTACCCCATGTTTCCTTACGTACTAAAACGCCTGACGGGCCTGATACCTACCCTGCTGATTGTCGCGGTAATGGTGTTCTTATTCGTCCATCTGCTGCCGGGCGATCCGGCCCGGCTGGTGGCCGGCCCCGAGGCCGACTCGCAAACGGTGGAACTGATCCGCAAGGACCTGGGCCTGGACCGGCCGCTGCCCGAACAGTTCGTCAACTATTTCAGCAAGGCCCTGCGCGGCGATTTCGGCATCTCCCTGCGCAGCAAGCGCCCGGTCAGCGCTGAAATTGCAGAACGCTTCTGGCCCACCTTCTGGCTCACCGTCACCAGCATGGCGTGGGCGGTGCTGTTCGGCCTGGTCATCGGCATTGCCTCCGCCGTCTGGCGCAACCGGTGGCCTGACCGGCTCGGCATGACGCTGGCGGTGTCCGGCATTTCCTTTCCTTCGTTTGCGCTGGGGATGCTGCTGATGGAACTGTTTTCGGTCCAGCTCGGCTGGCTGCCGACCATCGGCGCCGACAGCTGGCGCCACTACATCCTGCCGTCGCTGGCGCTGGGCGCCGCGGTGGCCGCCGTGATGGCGCGCTTTACCCGTTCTTCCTTCATTGAAATCCTGCATGAAGATTTCGTCCGCACCGCGCGCGCCAAAGGCTTGTCGGAAACCGTGGTGGTGCTCAAGCACTGCCTGCGCAATTCGCTGATCCCGGTGGTGACCATGATGGGCCTGCAGTTCGGCTTCCTGCTGGGCGGTTCCATCCTGGTGGAAAAGGTGTTCAACTGGCCCGGCATGGGCCGCTTGCTGATCGACGCTGTCGAAATGCGCGATTACCCGATCATCCAGGCCGAGATCCTGCTGTTCTCGCTGGAATTCATTTTCATCAACCTGGTGGTTGACGTGCTGTACGCCGTCATCAACCCTAGCATCCGTTACAAGTGAGGCCGCCCGTGTCGACGCCATCCAATCCTGTCGCAGCCACGCCTGCAGCAACCTCGGCCGCACCGCTGCCGAGCAGCGTACGCACTCCCTGGAGCGAATTCTGGCGCAAGTTCAAGAAGCAGCACCTGGCGGTCGCCGCCGGCTGCTTCGTGCTGTTCCTGATCGTGGTGGCGATCGCCGCGCCCTGGATAGTGCCTTACGACGCCGAGAACTATTTCGACTATGACGCCTTGAACGCAGGACCGTCGCTGGCGCACTGGTTCGGCGTCGACTCGCTCGGCCGCGACATTTTCAGCCGCATCCTGATGGGCACGCGGATTTCGCTGACCGCCGGCTTTCTCTCGGTGGCGGTAGGCGCCGTGGTCGGCACCCTGGCCGGCCTGATCGCCGGCTATTATGAAGGCTGGGCCGACCGCATCATCATGCGCATCTGCGATGTGCTGTTCGCCTTCCCCGGCATCTTGCTGGCGATCGGCATCGTGGCGATCCTCGGCAGCGGCATGAGCAACGTGATCTTTGCCGTGGCGATTTTCAGCATCCCGACTTTCGCCCGCCTGGTGCGCGGCAACACGCTGGCGCTGAAGCACCTGACCTTCATCGAAGCGGTGCGCAGCATAGGCGCGAACGATTTCACGATCATCCTGCGCCATATCTTCCCTGGCACGATATCGGGTGTGGTGGTGTATTTCACCATGCGCATCGGCACTTCCATCATCACTGCCGCCGGCCTGTCCTTCCTCGGCATGGGGGCGCAGCCGCCGATGCCGGAATGGGGCGCCATGCTGAATGAAGCAAGGTCCGACATGATGACGGCGCCGCATATCGCGATTTTCCCCAGCCTGGCGATTTTCCTGACGGTGCTGGCTTTCAACCTCCTCGGCGACGGCTTGCGCGACGCCCTGGATCCCAAGATCGACCGCCGCTGATGCTAGCCCTTCCTCACATCGGCAGATTGCCGCCCGGTCCGCTCAACGCCATCAGCGATGTCGCCGGCGTCACTGTCGGCCACGCTACGCTGGCGCAGGGCGCCATCCAGACCGGCGTGACGGTAATCAAGCCGCACGGCGGCGATCTCTTCCGCGACAAGCTGCCAGCCGCAGCGACTGTATTCAACGGCTTCGGCAAAAGCATCGGCCTGCTGCAGGTGCAGGAACTGGGCGTGCTTGAGACGCCGATCGCGCTCACCAACACGCTCTCGGTCGGCACCGTGGCGACAGCGCAGATCCGCTGCGCCATCGGCAGCAATCCCGAGATCGGCCGCAGCGATCCCACCGTTAACCCGCTGGTGTTCGAATGCAACGACGGCTACCTGAACGACATCCAGGCGATGGTCGTCGCACCAGAGCATTACCAGCAGGCGCTGGCCGCCGCCGCTGCCGAATTTGCGCAAGGCGCGGTCGGCGCCGGCCGCGGCATGTCCAGCTTCGATCTCAAAGGCGGCATCGGTTCTGCCTCGCGCTGCGTCAAGATCGGCGGCAGCCAATATTGCGTGGGCGCGCTGGTGCTGTCCAACTTCGGCAAGCTGCCGGCCCTGACCCTGGCCGGCCGACACCTTGGCGCGCAATTGCTGGCGCTGCGCACGGCCACCGGGGACGCGCCGGAAATGGGTTCCATCATCATGATCATCGCCACCGATGCGCCGCTGGACGCGCGCCAGCTGGGGCGGCTGGCGACCCGCTGCGGCATCGGCCTGGGCCGCACCGGCTCGATCTACGGCCATGGCAGCGGCGACCTGGCGCTGGCGTTTTCCACCGCCCAGACCGTGCCTTATCGCCCGCACGACGCCATCCGCGAGAGCGCATGCCTGCACGACAGCTTGCTCGATCCGCTGTTTGAAGCGGTAGCCGACAGCACCGAGCAAGCCATCGTCAATGCCCTGTTTGCCGCAGAAACCGTCAACGGCCGCGACGGCCATCAGCGTATTGCCCTCTCCGACCTGGCAGCCAGGCTGCCGACCTAAATAATGAAAAGACAATGAAGATACTGATTTCCGTTGATATCGAAGGCGTTGCAGGCGTTTTCAACATAGAACAAACCCGCGCCGGCAATCCCGAATACGAACGCGCACGGCACCTGATGACGGCCGAGGCCAACGCCGTGATCGAAGGCGCGCTGGCCGGCGGCGCCAGCGCGATCGTGGTGAACGATTCGCACGGCGGCTTCCGCAACCTGCTGCCCGACCTGCTGCATCCGGCCGCCAGCCAGATCCTCGGCAAGCCGCGCCTGCTGGGCATGATGAGCGGCGTCGACAGCGGCGTCGATGGCGTGATGATGGTCGGCTATCACGGCCGCGCCCAGAGCCGCGGCATCCTGGCGCACACCATCAACGGCTTTTCCTTTGCCCGCATCTGGCTCAACGGCCAGGAACTGGGCGAAGCCGGCATCTACGGCGCACTGGCAGGCGAATTCGGCGTACCGGTGATTTTCGGCAGCGGCGACAATGTCTTCGTGGCCGAAAACCAGCCACTGTTCCCGCAAGCCACCCTGGTCAGCGTGAAGACGGCGGACGGCGCCGGCAGCGGCACATCGCTATCACCGCAAAACGCCCTGGCGCTGCTGGGTGAAGCCGCCAAGGCCGCAGTCAGCAAGCTAGCCGACTGCCGTCCCTTTGTCCTGCAGCCGGCCATCACCTGCAAGTTGCAAACCACCAATCCGGCGCTAGCCGACCTGTTCTGCCTGCTGCCAATCGTGGAAAGAGTCGACGGCGTCAACCTGACATTTTCAGCGCCGTCCGTCCAGTATGCGGTGCGGGTGCTAAACAGCATGTCGGCCATGTCCTTCATGCTGCGCTGACTTTTGAAGTTGCGGTTGCTTTTGACGTTGCAGTTGCAGTTGTTTTTGAAGTTGCCGTTGCCGTTGCTTTTGACGTGCCCCGCATTGAGACGTTGCCAAATCCGGCGCATGTCAGCCGGGAATTGTGGGAGGACATGTTTGAGCCGAAGGCGAGTTGGTCCTCCCACCCGGCTGATACGCGCCGGATTTGGGGACCCGACCGAAGGGAGGGCAACGGCTTTGCGGTCGCCTTCTTTTTGGTTACTTTTTCTTGGCGAAGCAAGAAAAAGTGACTAGCTGCCGGGCTACCCCCGGCAAGCGTCCACGGAGTAGCTACAGTGTTATCAACCCGCAGGCCGTTCTTAGTATGCCAAGACCTGCACTCCGTAGAACGTCAAATGGGGTCAGAGTAATTTTCGCAAAAAACGCGAAAAAAAACTCTGACCCCATTTGACTGCGAATGTAGTTGATCGGGCAGAGATGTTAGGCAGGTTGGTTGGCAGCTCGTGCAACTGCAGTTCGCAACGGCCGGCAAAACCAGGCGCCGGCGGCCAGTTGCACCACCAAGGCAATCATCCACGACGCCCGATGCGCCACCACCGCATAACCCCCGCCATCATGCGGCCAAGCATTCAGCAACAAGCCGAACCCATACTGCACCACAAACGCCCCCGCAAAAATCGCCAAGGTCAAACCAGTACTCACCCGCCCCGCAAGATACCCAGGAAACTCCCGCACCAGCGCCGCATAAGACAACACCCCAGAAGTCCCGAACACCCCATACATCCCCCACAACAGCCAGCCCGGCGCCGGCGCATCAAGCAAAATCAGCAACTGCGCCAGCATGAACAAAAACATCCCCGCCCCCGCAGTGACATGCAAGGAAATCCCCCGCTGCTGCAAACGCCGCGCCAGCCAGCCCGAACCCACCGCCCCCAGCACCATCGCCAGCCCCGTCAGCGCCACGATATTCGCCGCCGCAGCAGCAGCCAAGCCACCCACATCCCGCAGATAAGGCCCCGCCCACAAACCCTGCACCCCAAGAAACACCCCCTGGCTAGCCATCACAAACGGCGCCGTACGCCAGAACACAGCACTGCGGAAAATCCCGCCGATATCGCGCAGCTGCGCACCCAGCGTACTTTCAGGATGCTGCTCATCCTTCTCCGGCACCAGCGTGAACAAGCCCAGCACAATCAGCAAGATCAACCCAGCCACCACCACAAACAGCACGCGCCAGGTAGTCACCCCAAGCGCCCAGGCAATCGGAGTGCCGGTAGCCACCGCCCCCAAGCCGCCAATCGCATAAATGGCGCCGTTCATCAAGGGCAGATGATCATGCGGAAACCACGCCACGATCGCCTTCAGGCCGGCCATCAGGCATGCAGATGTACCGATTCCCAGCAACAGGCGGCCGACCAGCAGACCGCTGAAGCCATGCGCGTCGGCGGACACCAACGCGCCGGTGGCGGCAACCAATAGCAAGCAGGCCAGCACCCGGCGCGGGCCGAAGCGGTCCAGCAACAACCCCAAAGGCAGCTGGCAGGCGGCGAAAGCAAAGAAATACAGGCTGGTCAGCAAGCCCAGCTGCGCAGGCGACAAGCCGAGCTCGCTGCTGAGCAGGGGCGCCAGCGGCAAATTGATGCCGCGCGCCAGGTAAGAGATGAAATAGCCTGAAGAAAATATCAGGAACACGCGGGTTGCAAGTTTCATGGCAGGTCACTCATCAGAACGGAATATGCCGATACTAGTGAGCAAGCCGTGCGAATGCCAACGAAGTGTTTTATCCTTATATGTGAATGAAATTAACCGATCAACCGAAAACCGCCGACCAGCTCCCCCGCCGCCATGTTTGAACGCCTGCCGCCCACCCAGACCCTGCGCGCCTTTGAAGCCGCCGCCCGGCTCGGCAACTACACCCGCGCCGGCGAGGAGCTGAACCTGACCCACAGCGCCATCAGCCACCAGATCCGCGCGCTGGAGCAGCGCACCGGGCGCAAGCTGTTTCAGCGCGCAGGCCGGCAGATGGTGCTGACCGACAGCGGCCGTCTGCTGGCGGGAGAAATACGGCAGGCGCTGACGACGCTTGACCGCGCCCTGCACATAGGCCGGTCTGAAACCGGGCGTGCAGCACAAGTCCTGCGCGTCAGCGTACCACCCTCGTTCGCCAGCGCCTGGCTGGTGCCGCGCCTGGCAGCGTTCCACCGGCAGCACCCGCATATCAACATCAGCCTGCGCAGCAGCCACGAGCTGAGCGAACTGGATTTCAGCGATGCCGACGTCGCCATCTGGTACGGCCGCGCCGGCCACAAGAATCATCGCTACGAGCGCCTGCTCAAGGAAGTGATTTTCCCGGTCTGCAGCCCGGTCTTCGCCGCCAGCCACCCGGACCTCATGCCGCAAGACCTGCCGCGCCATCCCTTGCTGCGCTTTGCTCACCATGGTGGCTGGGAACCCTGGTTTGCCGCCGCCGGCATCGAGCAAGGCGAACCGCAAAGCGGACCGGTCTACGACGATCCCATGCATTTGCTGGACGCCGCCGCGGCCGACCAGGGCATCGCCCTGGCGCGCGGCTGCCTGGTGCACAACCATCTCGCCAGCGGCCGTTTGGTGCGACTGTTCGACATCACGGCGCCGGCGCGCGGCAACTACTTCTCGGTTTCGCCATTCGATACCGTCAAGACAACTACAATTACGGAATTCCAGGACTGGCTCAGCGCCATCCTGGCGGAATCAAGCATAAAGGAATAACAAGCGATGCCAACCATTACCACGCTGACGCTGTACCCGATCAAATCCTGCGCCGGCATTGCCCTGCAGGCGGCGACAATTACCGCTGCCGGCCTTTGCCATCAGCAAGTGCACGACCGCGAATGGATGGTGGTCGACCACGCCGGTCAATTCCTGTCGCAACGCAGCCATCCGCGCATGGCGCTGATCGTGCCAGCCTTGCAGGCCGGCAGCATGACCCTGCAAGCGCCAGGCATGGCGCCGCTGGAGATCCCGACCGCGCCGCTGCCAACCGGGCTGGCGCCAGCCATCACGGTCACCATCTGGGACGAGCAGCTCGGCGCCCACGATTGCGGCGACCAGGCCGGCCGCTGGTTTTCGCAGCTGCTCGGCCAGCCTTGCCGGCTGGTGCGTTTCGACCCTGCCGTCAAACGGCTGGCGAGCGAAAAATGGACTGGCGGTGCGGACGTTCCGACCCACTTCCCCGACGGCTTTCCGATGCTGGTGATTTCACAGGGCTCGCTGGATGACTTGAACCAGAAGCTGCAGGCCCGCGGCCGCGCCGCGGTACCGATGAACCGCTACCGCCCGAACCTCGTGATCGATGGCGTGGAGGCGTTTGAAGAAGATTTTGCCGCGACTATCGAAGCCGGGCCGCTGCGCCTGCAGCTGGTCAAGCCGTGCACACGCTGCCCGATGCCCGCAGTCGACCAGGCTACCGGTGAATTCGGTCCGGATCCCATGGATATCCTGCAGACCTATCGCGGCAATCCGCGCGTCGATGGCGCGCCTACCTTTGGCGTCAACGCCATCGTGCAGGACGGCGCCGGTGAAACCCTGCGTGTCGGCCAGGAGATCGCGCTTGAACTGGATTTCTGAAGCTTATTTACCCAGCTGGCCGTCGCGCCGCTGCCAGATGGCCAGCGGATTGGCGTCCTGCAAAGCCGCCGGCAATAAATCCTGCGCCAGGTTCTGGTAGGACACTGGCCGCAGAAAACGGTAAATCGCGGCACTGCCGACCGAGGTGCTGCGGCTGTCCGAAGTCGCCGGGAACGGGCCGCCATGCACCATTGCATGCGACACCTCGACCCCGGTCGGAAAGCCATTGGCCAGGATGCGGCCAACTTTGCGCTCCAGCACGGGCAACAGACGGCGCGCCAGCGCCTTGTCGTCTTCATCCATCTGCAGGGTAGCGGTCAACTGTCCTTCCAGATGCTCGCTCACTTGCAGCAATTCGTTTTCATCCGCGCAAGCCACCAGCAAGGAGACCGGCCCGAACACTTCCGCGCTCAACAGCGGATTCGACAGAAAGGCCGCCGCGCTGGTGGCGAACAAAGCCGGTACCGCGCGGCAGCCGTCTTCAGCAGCTCCCCGCGCCAGCTGCCTGACATCATCCTGCGCCGCCAGCGTCGCCAGGCCTTGCTCATAAGCCGCATGAATGCCGGTGGTCAGCATGGCCGCAGCGCTGCGCTGCGCCAGTTCCTCGCCGGCACGTTGCGCAAAGCGCTCGAAATCAGCGCCCGCCAGGCCGAGCACCAATCCAGGATTGGTGCAAAATTGACCCGCGCCCAGCGTCACCGAATCGGCAAAACCTGTGGCGATGGCTTCGCCGCGCGCGGCCAGCGCCGCCGGCAGCAGATAAACCGGATTGATGCTGCTCATTTCGGCATACACCGGGATCGGCTGCGGCCGCGCCGCCGCCACTTGCATCAGGGCCAGTCCGCCCTGGCGCGAGCCGGTAAAGCCCACTGCCTGGATGTGCGGGTTCTGCACCAGCGCCGTTCCCAGCGCATTGCCGACGCCGGTCAGCAGCGAAAACACGCCCTCCGGCAAATTGCAGGCCGCAACCGCCTTCTGCACGGCGCGTCCGACCAGTTCCGAAGTGCCCGGATGCGCCGGATGCGCCTTGACCACCACCGGACAGCCCGCCGCCAGCGCGGCAGCGGTATCGCCGCCCGCCACTGAAAACGCCAAGGGGAAATTGCTGGCGCCGAACACCGCCACCGGACCGATGGCAATATTGCGCAAGCGCAGATCGGCACGCGGCAGCGGCGAGCGTTCCGGCAAGGCCGGATCGATGCAGGCATCGTTCCACGAGCCTTCGCGCAGCACTGCGGCAAACAGCCGCAGCTGTCCCACCGTACGGCCGCGTTCGCCTTCCAGGCGCGCGCGCGGCAGGCCGCTTTCCGCCATGGCGCGCAGGATCAGTTCATCGCCGATATCGAGGATCTGCTGGGCGATCGTTTCCAGAAATCCGGCGCGCGCTTCCTGGCCGGTTTCGCGATAGGCATCGAAAGCGGCTTGCGCCAGCGCGCAGGCGCGCTCGACATCCTGCGGCCCGGCGCTATGGAACGCGGGTCCTATCTGTTTGCCCTGCACTGTATCGAAAGCCTGGAATACGGCACCCTGGCTATGGCTCTGGCTGCTGCCGATGATGGATTGTCCGCTGATGGGCATGATTCCTCTTGCGTGATGTTTCTTAGTTGTCTATGACTTTGCGCGCAAACAGTTCCAGGTAGTCGATCAGGGCGCTGGCGCCTTTGACCGCTTCCTGCGGATCGCCGTCAGCCACCGAAACCGCCATCTGCATATGGCATTTGGCGCCTTCGGCGATGTCGCCCTCGTGCTGGAAGGCATACCAGAAACGCCGGCACTTGATGATCAGCGGCGTCACCGCCGCCACTGCCGACGGATTGCGGCAAGCCGCGTGCACCACGTGATCCAGTTCCTGGTCGGCTTGCATGTAGGCGCTCAGGTCGTCCTTCTTGGCCGCCGCCACCATGCGCTTGGCGCAAGCCAGCAAATCCTTGCGCTGCTGCGGCGTCGCCTTGCGCGCAGCGCTCTGCGCGATCAGCTGGTCCAGCACGCGCCGGGTCTCGATCAGGGTCAGGTGCCCGGCCGCTTCGATGTCGCTGACGATCAGGCCGCGCCGCGGCATCTGCTCGATCAGGCCGTTCGAGGTCATGCGCATCAAGGCTTCGCGCAAGGGCGTGCGGCCATGCCCCGTCATCTCCACCAGGTCGGCTTCGACGATGGGCGCGCCAGGCGCGATCTGCAAGGTGACGATCAGGTTTTCCAGCGTGTCGTAGGCGACATCCGCCGCCCGCAATTTGGGCGGCGGCAGGCTGCGTTCATTTTTTTTACTGCTGACCATGGTGTTTTAGCTATCCCTATTCTGCTTACCCCGTATTGCTTCCCTGCACGGGCAAGATCAAATGATAGCAGTCCGGCCGCCACCTGCAGCAGATCGCTGGCTCATCGGTCAAGCTTGAACTGGCTCAGGTCGGGTCGGGTATCGATGGCATGCTGGATAACGGCGGCGACGCGCGCGCGCTCTTCTCCCGCCAGCGGCTGGCGCGGACGGCGCACGTTTTCATTGCCGACGCCGGCCATGGCTTCGATCAGCTTGAGGTTTTGCACCAGCTTGGTCGAGACGTCCAGATGCAGCAGCGGCGTCATCCATTGATACAGCTTGAGCGCTTCTTCATAGCGCTTGGCTTTCATCAGCGTGTACAGCGCCACCGTTTCTTTCGGGAAGGCCACCACCACGCCGGCCAGCAAGCCATCGGCGCCGATGGCCAGCGCTTCGAACGCCAGGTCGTCCACGCCCATGAACAACTGATAGCGGTTGCCGACGGCATTGCGCAGGTCGGTGATGCGGCGGATGTTGTCGGTCGATTCCTTGATCGCCACCAGCCATTTGCAATCCGCCAGCTCGACAAAATCCTGCGGCGTCAGGTCGACCCGGTAGGCCACCGGATTGTTATAGACCATGACCGGCAGCTGCGCGGCGTTGGCGATGGTGCGCAGATTATCCTTGGCTTCGCGGGCGTCGGCCACGTATAGCACGGACGGCATCACCATCAGGCCCTGCACACCCATCTTCGCGGCTTGCTCGGCGAAATGCACGGCGTCCCGGGTGCGCAGCTCGGAGACGTTGGCCAGCACCGGTACGCGGCCGTTGGCCACCGACAAGGCGATTTTCGTGACTTCCAGTTTTTCATCCAGCGACAGCGTGCTGGCTTCGCCCAGCGATCCGCAGGTGACCAGGCCGTGCACGCCGCTGTCGACCTGGAAGGCGTAGTGCTTTTCCATTTCGGCATGGTCGAGGTCTTCGTTTTCCTTGAACTTGGTGGTGACGGCGGGGAATACGCCTTCCCATTTTGCTGACGACATGTGCGGCTCCTTGTAAAAAAAAAGAAACAGTCCGGTGCGGCGACCAGGGTGGAAAAAGATCGATGAAAGCGATACTAATATCTTGCAAATATATTTGCAATATATTTAAATGAAGCACCAGCACATGAAAAAGGGAGTAAAAACACGACTCGCAAAAGCCGGCGCCGGCAGCATCCGCCAGGGCCGCCAATACTGTGCAGAACTCTGCATGGATCTTGCACAGATCAGTACAAATCCAAGAAAACTATTCAGGAGCGAAGAAAATGAGCTTTACCGTCAAAGCAATTTGCCTGGCCTGCAGTGTTGTATTGAGCGCTGCGTCTGCGGCGCAGGAAGTCGTCAAGATCGGCCTGACGAGTCCACTGACCGGACCGCAGGCGCCGGCAGGCAAAGATAATGAAAGCGGCGCCAAGATGGCGATCGAACAACTCAACAAGAACAAGTTCACGGTCGCCGGCAAGGTGCTGAGCTTCCAGCTGCTGACCGAGGACGACCAGGGCGATCCGAAAGCCGGCGTTGCGGTGGCGCAGAAACTGGTGGACAGCAAGGTCAAGGCGGTGCTCGGCCCCTACAACTCGGGCGTGGCGATCCCGGCCTCCAAGGTGTATAACGACGCCGGCGTGGTGATGGCCACCGTCGGCACCAATCCGCGCATCACCCAGCAGGGCTACGAGCATGTGTTCCGGCTCGATCCCAACGACAGCCAGCTGGGCGGCAACATGGCGGTCTATGCAGCCAGGCAGCTGAAACTGAAAAAGGTGGCGGTCATCGATGACCGCACCGCTTACGGCCAGGGCGTCGCCGACGCCTTCCTGAAAGCGGCCAAGGCCAGCCAGATCGAGATCGTCAGCCGTGAATTCACCAACGACAAGGCGAGCGAATTCAGCGCCATCCTGACCTCGATCAAAGGCAAGCAGGTCGACGCCATCTTCTACGGCGGCTACTTCGCCCAGGCCGCCGCCATGAAGCGCCAGATGAAGCAGCTCGGCCTCGATGTGGCGCTGATGGGCGGCGACGCCATCTGCAATGCGGAAACCGGCAAGCTCGGCGGCGAGGCCGTCAACGACAAGGTGTATTGCGTACAGGGCGGCACCGTGCTGGGCGACAAGGCTGGCGAAAAAACCTTCCTGAGCGACTTCCAGAAAACCTACGGCAAGGCGCCGCTCACTTATGCGCCGTATTTCTACGACGGCATGCTGATGATTGCCGAAGCCATGAAAAAGGCCGGCTCCACCGAACCGGCCAGGTTCGGCCCGGTGCTGGCGGCCATGAAGTACGCAGGAGTGGTCGGCGAGTATGAATTCGACGCCAGCCACGACTTGAAGAATGCGCCGGTCACTATCTATCAGTTCAAGGGCGGCGAGCCGGTTGCGGTTCCCGCGCATTGAAGGCTGGTTGAACGTAACAGCCGGCGTCGCAGAGACGGCGCCGGCCACAAGGGTATGATGCAAACAACTTTCACTGCCGCGCAACCAGCATGAGCCACCCAGTCGTCCCGATCGAAACCGCCACCGACCGCAACCTACTGGCGGCGGCGCTGGACAATGTATTTTTCGCCGAAACGCTGTTCGACGCCTTGCCGGACGTGGTGTTTTTCGTCAAGGGCATGCAAGCCGAATACTTGGTGGTCAACCAGACGCTGGCGGCGCGCTGCGGCCTGGCCGACAAGGCCGCCTTGCTGGGGCGCACGGCGAGCGATATCTTCCCGCCCGAATTCGCCGCCAGCTACCGCCAGCAAGACCAGCGCGTGCTCAGCACCGGCGTCGACATCCATGACCAGCTGGAACTGCATCTTTATCCGAACCGCGCGCCGGGCTGGTGCGTCACCCACAAGATCGTGCTGCGCGACCGCGCCGGCGGCATCGCCGGCATGGCCGGCATTTCACGCGACCTGGCGATGCCGGACAAGAATCATCCCGTCTATAAACGCGTCGCCGCGGCGGCGCATTTCATCCATGACCACTACGACCAGCCCTTGCAGATCGCCGAACTGGCCAGGCTCGCCGCGCTGTCGGTGGCGCAGCTGGAACGCTATTTCCAAAGGATTTTTTCCCTGAACCCGCGGCAGATGATTATCAAGACCCGCCTGGATGCGGCGTCGGCGATGCTGGCCGGACAGCACAGCATCACCGAGATCGCCGCCGCCTGCGGCTATCACGACCACAGCGCTTTCACGCGCCAGTTCAAGGCGACAGTCGGCGTTACGCCGCGCGCCTACCGGCAGTTGCTGCACGCGGGATAAGCTATTCCGAGCGGAGATTTTCGTCAGCGGCAGCGTTGGCCAAAGCGATCAGACTGGAAACGCGCGCCGGCGATATCGGCAAGCGCACCGAATCCGGCTGCCAGCCGAACAGGAAGTCGGTGGCGCCGCCGCAGACCCGGCCCTGGCACGGCCCCATGCCGCAGCGCGTATGCAGTTTCGCGCTGCGCCAGCTGGCGTGCCCTTGCAAAGCGCTATAAGCCACATCTTCGCAGCGGCACACCAGGGTTTCCGGCGCGCACAGACGGCGCAATTCAGGACGCAAGGAAAATGCGCTCTCCAGGCGCCTGGCGAAAGCTTGCTGACTGCGCCGCTGCGCCAGCCAGCCGTGCCCGGCAACGCCTGAACCGGCGGCATGCAGGCCGGCGATATGCCCCTCTGCCAGCGCCAGATCGACGCCGCCGACACCAGTGCCCTCGCCGGCACAGTACACGTCTTGCACGCTGCTGCGCTGCTGCGCATCCACCTGCACCGCGCCGTCCGCGATGCGGCAGCCGAGCGCCTGCGCCAGCTCGGTATTGGGCAACAGGCCGTAGCCGCAAGCCAGGTAGTCGCACTCCACGCTCTGAGTCTTTCCGGCCACCATCATCTGCACCGCGCGCAGCTGTCCCTCGCCCTGCGCTTGCAGCACATAGCTGTCAGCGTGATACGGCACGCCGGCCAGCTGGCTGCGCAATTGCCAGGCCTGGCGCAATTTGGCGGGCGTGCGCGCCAGCTGCAGCGCAAACCCGGCCAGCTTGCGCCGGCTGCTTTGTTCCAGTATGTGCAGCACCTGCGCACCGTGCTGCCGCAAGGTCGCCGCCACCGCCAGCAGCAAGGGGCCGGAACCGGCCACGACGATGCGTTTGCCATGCACCGGATAAGCGCCTTTGACCAGCGCCTGCAAGCCGCCGGCGCCGGTCACGCCGGGCAGCGTCCAGCCGGGAAACGGCAGCAGCCGTTCACGCGCGCCGGTTGCCAGTATCAGCTTGCGGTAACTCAGCGTGAAAGTCTGCTGCGGGCTTTCCAGCAGCAATTGCATCGCTCCTGCCTGAGCAAGCACGCGGCTCTGCATGAACCACTGCACGTTCGCCATCTGCTGCAATTGATCCCATAATTCTTTAGCTTGCGGATGCGCGCTGTGCTGCGGGCCGCTGCGCCAGATCTGGCCGCCGGCGCGCGGGTTGTCATCGACCAGCGCTACCGCCGCGCCGGATTGCGCCGCACTTCTGGCCGCGGCCAGTCCGGCCGGCCCGGCGCCGACAATGACAATATCGTGCTTCATGCGACAACCTGCGCAGTAACTATCCGCATGCCGGCGACGCATTCAGTCTGGCAAGCCAGGCGATGTTCGCGGCCGTCTATGCTGACCCGGCATTCCTGGCAGACGCCCATGCCGCACAGCGGCGCCCGCGGCATGCCGCTGACCGAACGGCGCGTGATCGCCGGCACACCGGCCGTGGCCAGTGCGGCTGCCACGCTACAGCCGGCGGCCACCTTGACGCCGCTGCCGTTAATGAATATCTCTATGTTGTTTTCAGCCATGTTGCATTCCCAGTTGCCGGAAGCGTGCCGGCAGATAAGGCGTGATCGGGATCTGTGCCGGCCTGCCGGCAATCTGCGCCGCCAGCAACTGGGCGCTGGCCAGCGAGGTGGTGATGCCAAGGCCTTCATGGCCGGTCGCCAGCCAGACATTCGGCCGTGACGGATGCGGTCCGAGCAGCGGCAAGCCGTCGCTGCTGGCGGCGCGCATGCCGGTCCAGCAGCGCAGGGCATTCAAGCCGGCCAGCGCGGGAACAAAGCTGGCTGCGTGCGCCAGCATGCGCGCCAGGATCGCCGGCTCGACCGCCTTGTCGGCGACATCGAACTGGCGTGAAGAGCCGATCAGCAGTTGTCCGGTCGGACGCGGCTGCAGATTGAAGGCGACCGAATCGCCGCTGGCTGCGTGCGCGCTTTTGATATAGCCGAGTTCAACCAGCTGATGACGGATCAGGCCCGGATAGCGGTCGGTGATGACGATATGGCCTTTCTTCGGCCGGATCGGCAATTCAGGCAGCAGTTGCACCGATGCGCTGCCGTTCGCCACCAGCACGCTGTCGGCATGCAGCTCGCTGCCGTCGGCCAGCAGTACGCCGTGGCCGGTGATCGCCTGCACCTGTCCTGTACGCACTTGCGCGCCGCGGCGCTGCGCCCGCGCCAGCAGCAATGCGGCGCTTTTCGGCGGATAGACGATCGCATCGCCGCCGACGCGCAAGCCGCCGCTCAGGCCGGGCCGCAACTGCGGTTCGTGCGCGTACAAGGCGGCCGCGTCCAGCATCTCGCAGGCAATGCCGTGCGCCTGCAAGGTGGCTTGCTTGCCGCCCGCCGCCGCCATTTCTTCATCGTCGGCGGCGATCCATATCGTGCCGCAGCCGCTGTATTCATGCGCAGCGGGATCGGCGCCGGCGAGCTGCCGCCACAAAGCGAGCGAGTACGACGTCAGCGCCAGTTCCGCCAGATTGTCGTCCATGACCACCAGGTGCCCCATGCCGGCTGCCGTGGCGCCGCTGCCGGTCGCTTCGCGCTCCACCACCATCACCGCCAGACCCTCGGCCGCCAGCGCATCGGCGCAGGCGGCGCCGATGATGCCGGCGCCGACGATCAAGATATCGATGCTCAAACAATGCCCCAGGCGAAGGGATCGTCCTGCTGGAAAATAAAACTGCTCTCGGCGTTGACATGGGCAACGCCGCGGATGGCGGGCAGGATCTGTTCGCCGTGGCGCCGGTAGGACGCTTCGAAAACGCTGCCGATGATGCTTTCCTGGCGCCAGACAGCGCCCTCGGCCAGCTTGCCGTCAGCCGCCAGGCAGGCCAGCTTGGCGCTGGTGCCGGTGCCGCAGGGCGAACGGTCGTAGGCGTTGCCGGGGCACAGCACGAAATTGCGGCTGTGGTTGCCGGCTTGCCGGGCCGGGCCGAACAGTTCGACGTGATCGATCGCGGCCCCGGCGGCGCCCGTGATACCGGCCAGTTCGAGCGCGGCGCGCACTGCCTGGGCGAAAGCGCTGAGGGCGGCGATATTCTCTTGCTGCACATCCAGCCCGTGTTCACCGACCAGGAAAAACCAGTTGCCGCCCCAGGCGATGTCGCCGACCACCCGGCCATAGCCGGGCACTTGCAAGACCACGTCCTTGCACAAGCGATAGGCGGGGATATTGTGCACGGTCACGCTGGCGTCGGCATGCAGTTCGGTCTCGACCACGCCGACCGGCGTTTCGATCCGATGGCGGCCTGTGCCCAAGCGGCCCAGGTAGGCCAGCGAGGCGATCAAACCGATGGTGCCGTGCCCGCACATGCCGAGATAGCCGACGTTATTGAAAAAGATGACGCCGGCGGCGCAGGCCGGGTCTTGCGGCTGACACAGCAGCGCGCCGACCAGCACGTCGGAACCGCGCGGCTCGCACACGGTGGCGATGCGCAGGCGGTCGTGCTGCGCACGCAGCAGCTGCAGCCGTTCGGACAAAGGCCCGTTGCCAAGATCGGGGCCGCCAGCCAGCACCAGGCGGGTGGGTTCACCGCCGGTGTGGGAATCGAGAATCGAGATTTTTTCCATACCGACAGCGTAGTCGGCGCGGACGGCGCTGTCTTGCTGCCAAGCCTTGGAATAGATGACGAAATCGGCATAGTGCCGATTTGGCGCCTGCTGCGCGCGGCAGCAGGATGAATGGCGGATTAAGGTTGCTTGGCGGCGGCAGGAGCAGCCAGCTCAGCCTGCAGGCGCTCGTACTTGGCTTGCAGCTGTTCTTTGGATTCGTGCCAGGCGGGGTCCAGCGGGATGCAACTGACCGGGCAAACCTGCTGGCATTGCGGCTCATTGAAATGGCCGACGCACTCGGTGCACTTGTGCGGGTCGATTTCGTAAATCAGCGGCCCCATATAGATCGCACCGTTCGGGCACTCGGGCTCGCAAACGTCGCAATTGATGCAGTCATCGGTGATCAACAAAGCCATTGCACTACTCTTTTAAATCAAAATACGGCTGGGCCGGGGCACAACGGACAATCCCGTCCTGCTCCGGCCATTTTATTCTTTTTAGCGGCAAAGCGCTTAAGGCTGCTGGGCATCGAGCTTTTCCTTCAGCCATTTTTCAACGGAAGGAAAGACAAACTTGGAGACATCGCCGCCCAGGGTAGCGATTTCGCGCACGATGGTGCCGGAGATGAACTGGTACTGATCGGACGGCGTCAGGAACAGGGTTTCGACGTCCGGCAGCAGATAGCGGTTCATGCCGGCCATCTGGAACTCGAATTCGAAGTCGGACACCGCGCGCAAGCCGCGCACGATCACATTGGCGTCGTGCTGGCGGACGAAATCCTTGAGCAGGCCGGAAAAGCTCTCCACCTGCACATTGGGGTAGTGGCCAAGCACCTCGTTGGCGATCGACAAACGCTCTTCCAGAGAGAAAAACGGTTTTTTGTTCTTGCTGTCGGCGACGCCGACCACCAGCTTGTCGAACAGCCCGGACGCGCGCCGTACCAAATCTTCATGACCACGCGTGAGCGGATCGAACGTTCCCGGATAAACTGCTGTGACCATCTTGTTCCCCCTCCCAATCAGATCGCGCATTATGCCTGAATTTGCCTCAGGCCAAAGTAACTTGCCTTTTTAGCAAATGATAGAACACCATGCCTGCCTTGTCCGCCCGCAACAGCTGCCAGCCGCTTAGCCAGTCCGGCAAGGCATCCTCCGCCAGCGCAAACTCCGCTTCCAGATACAGCAGACCATGCTCGGCCAGCAAACCCTGGCACAGCGGCAGCACCTTTTCCAGCCAGCCCTGCTGGTAGGGCGGATCCAGGAAAATCAGGTCGTAGCGCCCGGCCTCGGTGCTCGCCTTGCCTAGCCACGTCGCCGCATCGCTGCGCAGGACCCGCACCTGGCCGGCGTCCAGCTTGGCCTTGGTCGCCTCCAGCTGGCGCGCTGCCGGGGTGTTGTGCTCGATCATGGTCACTTCCAGCGCGCCGCGGCTGGCCGCCTCGAAACCGAGGGCGCCGGTGCCCGCGAACAGGTCCAGGCAGCGCACCGCAGCCCAGTTGCCGTCCAACAAGTGATTCAGCCAGTTGAACAGAGTTTCGCGCACCCGGTCCGGCGTCGGCCGCAAGCCTTCGCATTCCAGCACCGCCAGCGGCGTGCGCTTCCAGGCGCCGCCGATGATCCTGACCTGGCGCGCCAACGGCGGCCTGATGGCGTGTACCGGCGTTTTCGCTGGTTTTTTGCTGCTTGGTTTTTTCATTAAGTTTAATAAAGATGGGAAAAATTGCCCGGATTTCGTCGCTTCGGCCTCGATTTTGCGTCGATTTCGGCGCCTACGGCAGTCAAATTAGAGGCCGGCGGGCAAGACTATCCGTAAATCGATAGCCGGTGCTCTGATAGAATGCCGGTGATTGTACCTCTTGTGCGGCAGGCTCCGACAGCCCGCCGCCGCACCCTTTTTCACCGCCCGACAGACCAGGCCTCAGATGTTTAGTTTCTTCAAGAAAAAACCAAAACCCGAAGTTGCGCCTTTGCCGGCAGCAGAACTGCCGCAGGTAGAAGCATCAGAAATTGCTCCGGCGGCCGGGATCGCACCGGCGCTTGCGCCAGCCCCTGCCGCCATAGTTGATGCGGCTGTTGCGCCGAGCGAGCCGCCGCCCGCCCTGGCTGCCGAAGCGGAAACCGAGATCGTCTCGGCGCCGGTGGCCGCGGAGCAAAAGCGCTCCTGGCTGTCGCGCCTGAAAAGCGGGCTGTCCAAGACTTCCTCCAACCTGAGCACCCTGTTCGTCGGCGCCAAGATCGACGACGACTTGTACGAGGAACTGGAATCAGCCCTGCTGGTGTCGGATGCCGGCGTCGACGCCACCCATTTCCTGCTCAATGCCCTGAAAAAGAAGGTCAAGGAAGAAAAGCTGACGGAAGCGGCCCAGGTCAAGGCGGCGCTGCGCACCTTGCTGATCGATTTGCTGTCGCCCTTGCAAAAGCCGCTGGTGCTGGACCAGCATCAGCCGCTGGTGATGATGATCGCCGGCGTCAACGGCGCCGGCAAGACCACCACCATCGGCAAGCTGGCCAAGCATCTGCAAGCCCACAAGCAATCGGTGCTGCTGGCGGCCGGCGATACTTTCCGTGCCGCCGCGCGTGAACAATTGACGATCTGGGGCGAGCGCAACAACGTCACCGTGATCGCTCAGGAATCCGGCGATCCGGCGGCGGTGGCTTTCGACGCCGTGCATTCGGCGCAGGCGCGCGGCACCAATGTCGTCATGGTGGACACTGCCGGCCGCCTGCCGACCCAGCTGCACCTGATGGACGAATTGAAAAAAATCAAGCGCGTCATCGGCAAAGGCATGGCCACCGCGCCGCATGAAATCCTGCTGGTCATCGACGGCAACACCGGCCAGAATGCGCTGGCGCAGGTCAAGGCTTTCGACGATGCGCTGGGCCTGACCGGGCTGGTGATCACCAAGCTGGACGGCACCGCCAAGGGCGGCGTGCTGGCGGCCATCGCCACCACCCGCGCCATTCCGGTGTACTTCATCGGCGTCGGCGAGCAGATCGAAGACTTGCAGCCCTTCAATGCCGCCGATTTTGTGGATGCATTGCTCAGTTAAAGACGTTGTCCCGGGTTTCCTTCAAGCTGTATTGCCATCGCTACTAGCCAACATTTGCAATGATTGAATTCAACCAGGTATCCAAGAAATATGCGCGCGACGTGTTCGCGCTGCGCGATATCACACTGACAGTCAACAAGGGCGACCTGATTTTCCTGGCCGGCCCGTCCGGCGCCGGCAAAACCACCTTGCTCAACCTGATTGCGGCGATCGAACGTCCCAGCAGCGGCGCCCTGACGGTCAGCGGCGCCAATGTCGGCAAGCTGAAGTCGTCCGGCCTGCCCTACCTGCGGCGCAACCTCGGGCTGATCCTGCAACAGCAGAAACTGCTGCAGGACCGCAGCGTGCTGGCCAATGTCATGCTGCCTTTGCTGGTCACCGGCGCCACCCGGGCCGAAGCCGAGAAGCGCGCGCAAGCGGCGCTGGACCGGGTCGGCCTGCTGGACAAGGCGGCCACCGATCCGCTCGCGCTCTCGGGCGGCGAACAGCAGCGGGTATCGATCGCCCGCGCCATCGTCAACCGGCCGCAGATCATCCTGGCCGACGAACCGACCGCCAATCTCGACCGCGACAACGCCAACAAGGTGCTCGATGCGCTCAAGTCCTTCCATGCGGTCGGCGTGACCTGCCTGATTTCCACCCATGACGAGCAGTTCCTCAACAGCGCCAACCGCGTGGTGTTCCTGGACCAGGGGCAGATCGTCGACCACTGGCAAAACTCTGCCGTGCGCAACACCGGAGGTGCGGCATGAAGAGCTGGCTGCGACAACATGCGTTCGCCATCAGCGACGCCTTCATCCATATGTTCAAGGCCCCTGGCGGCTTTGCCCTCAATGTGCTGGTGGTGGCGATCGCGCTGGCCTTGCCGTTCGGCGGCCTGACCCTGATCGAAAACATCCGGCCGGTATCGGAACAGCTGGCGGTGGAGCCGGAAATCAGTATTTTCATGACGCTGGATGCGGCGCGCGACAAGACCACGGCGCTGGCCAAGCCTATCGACGCCATCCTGCAGCAGCATCACAGCGCGGCCAAGGTGTTGTTCATTCCGCGCGAAGACGCTCTGGTCAGCCTGAAAAACAAGACCGGCATGGACGATGCCCTGACCACTCTCGGCCAGAATCCTCTGCCGGACGCGTATGTGCTGAAGCTGACCGGTTTCCATGATGCCCCCGACGCCGCCCGCATCGATGTCATCGCGGCCGACCTCAAGGCGCTGCCCGGCGTCGATACCGTGCAGGTCGATTCGGAATGGGTCAAGCGGCTGGCCGCCTTGCTCGGCATCCTGCGCCTGGTGCTGCTGTTCCTGGCGGCGACGCTGGCGGTAGTGGTGGTGGCAGTGGTGTTCAATACCGTGCGCCTGCAGGTGCTGACGCAACGCGAGGAAATCGCCGTGGCCAAGCTGGTCGGCGCTACCGACAGCTTTATCCACCGGCCTTTCTATTACACCGGCGCGTTGCTCGGCCTGTGCGCCGGCGGCCTGGCGCTGGCGGCGGTGGCGCTCGGCTTGCAGCCCCTGAACCAGGCGATCTCTGAATTCGCCCGTTTGTACGCCTCCGAATTCCGCCTGCTGCCGCTCAACTGGCTGGCCAGCATCGTGCTGCTGGCGATCAGCGCCGGGCTCGGCCTGGTTGGCGCGCTACTGTCGGTGCGGCGCCACCTGGCGCGGCTCGCCTGAGCAACCATCGTGTTCGATCATCCCTCCGAATTCGTCACCTTCAAGACCAGCCCGCATCTGCCGGGCGTGGAATTGTATTCGGCGCGGCTGGTGGATCACGAATTCGCTCCGCATGTGCATGACGCCTATTCGCTGGGCGCGATCGAAAGCGGGGTTGAGCGCTTCCGCTACAAGGGCGGCCAGCACCTGGCGCCGGCCGGCACGCTGGTCCTGCTCAATCCGGACGAGTTGCATGACGGCCACGCCGAAGTTGCAGCCGGCTGGACTTACCAGATGCTGTATATCGAGCCGCAGATATTGCACGAAATGACCGGCAGCGAAGCCTACTTCACCGGTGCCACCGAACACGATCCGGCGCTGGCCGACAGCTTCCGCCTGGCCTTCCGGCGCATGTGGCAGGCGCCGGACGACACCGCCTTCGTTTCGCATTTCACGCAGCTGATCGACGCCGTGACGCAGCGCTACGGCAAGAACCTCCGGCCACTGGCGACCACCACGGCGCACCATCCGCAGCGCATGCTGGCCATGCGGCGCGTACTCGACTGCATCGAGGCCAATCTGGACCAGACCCTGCACATCGATACCCTGGCGGCGGAAGCCGGCATGTCGGTGTTTCATTTCGTGCGCACCTTCGCCGCCGAATTCCACGCCACCCCGCACCAGTACCTGCAAGCGCGCCGCGCCGCCCGCGCCAAGATCCTGCTGGCCCGGCGCAGCACGCCGACCGACGCCGCCGCCGCGGTCGGCCTGGCCGACCAGAGCCACCTGACGCGCTGGTTCAAGCGCGCCTACGGCGTCACGCCCGCGCAGTACCAACAGCAAATTGGTACAAGACCGCTGGCTTGAATCTAGGCATGATGAGTACAGTCGCTACTCACCCTTGATCTCCCTATGACCTCAGCTCGTTTTACCGTCACCACCCGCTTGCGCCGTTCGCCATGCTGACCGGACTCTTGTGCGCGCTCGGCGCCGGCCTGATGTGGGGACTGGTCTTCATTGCCCCGCTGTTGCTGCCGGACTACCCGGGGCTGATGCTGTCGTTCGGCCGCTATGTGGCGTTCGGCCTGATCGCGCTGGTGCCGGCCATGCTGCATCGCAAGCGCATCGCCGCCTTGAGCAAGGCTGACTGGCGCGCCGCCCTGAAACTTTCACTGGTCGGCAACCTGCTGTATTACGCCGCGCTGGCGACGGCGATCCAGCTGGCCGACGCGCCGCTGCCGACCATGCTGATCGGCACCTTGCCGGTGGTGATCTCGGTATTTTCCAACTGGTCGCCGGGCCATGCGGCCGAAAGCGTGGCCTGGCGCCGGCTGGCGCCTTCGCTGGTGATCATCTTCATCGGCATCCTGTGCGTGAACGCCGCCGAACTGACGCATATGCGGCAGGCCGGCAGCAGCAACACGCGCTCGATGAGCGACTATCTGCTGGGCTGCCTGATTGCGCTCGGCGGCGTCGCCGCCTGGACCTGGTACCCGATCGTCAATGCCCGCTACCTGCGCGCCAATCCGCACATCAGCCCGTCCACCTGGGCCACCGCCCAAGGCCTGGCAGTGTTGCCGCTGGCATTGGCCGGGATGTGCGCCTACGGCGCTTACCAGAAACTGAGCGGCGGCGCCTATGCCTTCCCGTTCGGCCCGCGGCCGCTGCAGTTCGTCGGCCTGATGCTGGTTATCGGCCTGTCCGCTTCCTGGATCGGCACCCTGCTCTGGAACAAGGCCAGCCAGCACCTGCCGACAGCGCTGCTGGCGCAACTGATCGTCTTCGAAACCTTGTCGGCCCTGCTGTACGCCTTCATTTTCCGTGGCGCGGTGCCTGGCGTGCAGGTGATGGCGGGGATCGTCCTGTTGTGCATAGGCATCGTTTTTGGTGTGCGCACCTTCCAGCATCAGATACCATAGAGGCCGTTTCCTCTTTGCAGCCTGCTGCATAATTTCGTGAAAACTCGCCCGTGAAAACTGCCTCTCATCCAGCCGTCCGCGCATTGCTGCTGTGCGCCGGCGCCATGCTCTTGCTGTCGGCCTGTTCGCCCAAGTTCAACTGGCGCGAAGTACGCAGCAAGGATGCGCCTTACAGCGTCTTGCTGCCGACCAAACCCTCGACCTTTGCGCGCCCGGTCGACCTCGACGGCACCGTGCTCACCATGACCATGACCGCTTCCAAGGTCGACGACACGGTGTTCGCCGTAGGCAGCGCCAGCGTGCCCGATGCCGCCAAGGCGCAGGCCGCCCTGCTTGCAATGAAAACCGCACTGGTGAAAAATATCAGCGGCACGGTCCGTTCGGAGAAATCGACCGCGGCCGCCAGCGGCGCGCAAGGGCTGTCGTCCAGCATCGACATCGAAGCAGTCGGCAAGACCCCCGCCGGCAAGGAAGAAATACTGTTCGGGCATTTTGTCAGCAAGGACAAGGAAATCTACCAAGTCATCGTGATGGGTCCTGAAAAACAGGTTTCCCGGGAAAATGTTGATACTTTCATCAGTTCGTTCAAACATAATTAATATTGCTGCCATTTGCCGGCTCTGTAACCGGCGGTGACAAACCTGGCGTCCACCGGGACAAACAACTATTCTGTACAATGTCTTTTTTATCAAAAACATTTTTTGAGGTTTTATGTTAGTTACGTTCAAATCCAAGGCATCGTCCGACGTCATCATGTTCGAACACGACGCCAAGCGTATCCTCGATCTGCTGCATAAAGATGTAAAGATCGGCGTGATCACGGCTGCGGAAGGCGCGGCAGCGATTGCCAAGCTGGAAGCGGAAACCTCGGAAAGCCGTGCCCATCCCGCATCCGACAGCGTGCAGCATGACATCGCGGCCCATCACAACGACCAGGGCGACGACACCGGCCATGAGCCGGTGCAGACAGTAAATTTCGCCAGCCGCATCCATCCTTTGCTGGAAATGCTGCGCGAAGCCCACAAGCACAACAACGACATCATCTGGGGCGTCTGATGCCGCTGGAGCAGCAGCTTACGGCCGACGACGGCGCCTCGCTGTTCGTTACCGACTGGCCGCTGGCTCCCGGCGAGCCGGTCGCCGGCAGTATCCTGTTGATGCACGGACTGGGCGAGCATTCCGGCCGCTACGCTCATGTCATACGTTTTTTCAATCGTTGTGGCTTGCTGGTGCGCAGCTACGATCATCGCGGCCACGGCCGTTCCGGCGGCCGCAAAGGCGATGTCGCGGACGACAGCACCCTGTTGCGCGACGCCAAGCTGGTGCTGAACGATTTCAGCCGGCAGCAAGGGCTGATCCATCCCGAGCTGGAAAACACTACCCCTATATTATTCGGCCACAGCATGGGCGGCCTGTTCGCGGCCCGCTTTGCCGTGGCGCAGATGGCTTCCCTGCGCGGCCTGATCCTGTCTTCGCCGGCGCTGGCGCTGCGCATGAGCGGCTTCCAGCACGGCCTGCTCAAGCTGATGTCGGCCATCGCCCCCGGCCTGGCGGCGCCCAACGGCCTGGACGTCAACCATCTGTCGCACGACCTCACGGTGGCCAGGGCCTACCGCCTCGATCCGCTGGTGCACAACAAGATCAGCCCGCGCCTGCTGAACAGCATGCTGCATGCCGGCGCCTTCGCCATCAGCCAGGCGCCGACGCTGGCGCTGCCGACCCTGATGGTGATAGCCGGCGACGACCGCATCATCGATCCGGCAGGCAGCCGCCGCTTTTTCGCCGCCCTGCGTCCCGAGATCCGCACCATGCGTGACTACGAAGGCATGTATCACGAGATTTTCAACGAAATCGGCGCTGAGCGCGTATTCGCCGATGTGCGCCGCTGGCTGGACGCGCAGCAGATGCTGCAGCCGCTGCCTGTCGCCAGCGCGGCATTGGCAAGTTAATATTTTCCATCAAGAAAATTATTGCAATGACATTGTGCCGCCGGTGGCTCCCTCCGGTAAGGCATGCCATGGCTGCTGTCAAGCCATCCGGTAATTTCCGCATTTTTCCTGCCACAATCGCGACCTAACCGTAGGTTCACGAGCATATCCCCGCTACAATCGCATTGTTACCATCCTGTCTAGCGCCGCCATGATTTCGTTCGGCATTACCGATTTTGGCCTGTTCCTGATGGCCGTCCTGTTACTGAACGCCACTCCCGGCCCGGATACCGCCTATATAGTTGGCCGCAGCGTGGCGCAAGGACGCCGCGCCGGCTTGCTGTCGGCGCTGGGCATCACGGCCGGCTGCTGCATCCACGCCACCTTGTCGGCGTTTGGCCTGACCGCGCTGCTGGCGGCTTCGGCCACCGCGTTCATGGCGGTCAAGCTGGCAGGCGGCGCTTATCTGGTGTATCTCGGCCTGAAGATGCTGTTCAGCAAAATGCAAGCTGCCAGCGCCAGCCGGCCGCAGCCGGACCTGCGCTCGCACAAGACGATTTTCGTGCAAGCCTTGATCACCAATGTGCTCAATCCCAAGGTGATCTTGTTTTTCCTGTCGTTTTTCCCGCAATTCGTGCAGCACGATTCGCCGCACAAGATCGCCGCCTTTTTATTGCTGGGCGCGGTGTTTTCCGTAGTGACGCTATGCTGGAACAGCGGCACGGCCATGCTGGCCGGAACGCTCAGCCGGCATGCCAGCAGCAATCCCCACGTCAAGCATTGGCTGGAGCGCAGCGTCGGCGCCGCCTTTGTCGCGCTGGGAATGAAACTGGCGCTGACCCGAAATTGAGCCAACTAAGTAAGCCCCTTGATCTTGCCAGACTGATCTTTTGAAAACCATAACCGTAGCGTAGCCCTGAACAACTTGTGACTTATTCAACCCTCAAAAAAGATTCTCTCGCGTTTAGCCTGCTGGGCGCCGCCCAGGCGATTGCACTGGTGCGCGACGGTGCGGCGCTGCCGCAGGCGCTGACCCAGGTATTTGCGCAATCGGCAGCGCCGGCGCCGACCCGCGGCGCCATCCAGGACATCGCCTACCGCACCATGCGCGGCATCGGCCGCGCGGAAACCTTGCTGGGCAACCTGGCCAGCCGGCCGCCGGAACCGACCCTGCTGCACTGCCTGCTGTGCGCCGCCCTGTGCCTGCTGGCCGATGTCGACGATCCTGCCTATGAAAATTTCACCGTGGTTAACCAGGCCGTCACCGCGGTGGCCTCCGACCCGCAGATGGCGCACGCCAAGGGCATGGCGAATGCGGTGCTGCGCCGCTTCCTGCGCGAGCGCGAAGCCTTGGTGGCGATCGCCGTCAAGACCCCGTTCGGCTTGTGGAATTATCCAGTCTGGTGGATAGACCGCATGAAAGCCGCCTATCCCGAACAATGGCAAGCCATCCTGACCGCCGGCAACACGGCGCCGCCGCTGACCTTGCGCGTCAACCGCCGCAAGACCTCGGTAGCGGCCTATCTGGAAACCCTGGCCAGCCACGATATCGGCGCGCGCCAGATCGGCGCCGACGCCATCCGCCTGGACGTCGCCATGCCTGTGACGCAGATTCCCGGCTTTGAAGACGGCCTCGCCTCAGTGCAGGACGCGGCAGCGCAACTGGCGGCGCCATTGCTGGATGTGCAAGACGGCATGCGGGTGCTGGATGCCTGCGCCGCGCCCGGCGGCAAAACCTGTCACATCCTGGAAACCGCCGAGGTCGAGCTGACCGCGCTGGACAACAATCCCAAGCGCTTGCAACGCATCACCCAGAACCTGCAGCGCCTGCAGCTGCAGGCCAGCCTGCAGCTGGGCGACGCCAGCCTCGGCAGCGACGGCAAGGACTGGTGGGACGGCAAGCTGTTCGACCGCATCCTGGCCGACGTGCCTTGCACCGCTTCCGGCATCGTGCGGCGCCATCCGGATATCCGCTGGCTGCGGCGCAAGACCGATACCGAACAGCTGGCAACACTTTCGGCAAAGATTCTGGACAATCTGTGGCAGATGCTACGGCCGGATGGTAAATTGCTGCTGGTAACATGTTCCGTCTGGCCGCAGGAATCCGAGGCCCAGGCCGCGGCGTTCGCCCAGCGTAACAATGCCCGCAGGCTGCCGGCGCCAGGCCAGCTGTTGCCGCGCGCTGACAATGAGCAGGACCATGACGGGCTGTTTTATGCCTTGTTCCAAAAATGATGAAATAGAAAAACTGTCTGACAGCCGCGACCAGAGCGGCTCAGCTACTCCTTGTTAATGCACTATTTTTTAGCGGATTTGCTCCGTAACAGATACCAGTGACACGACCATTGCCTCAATTCATAAAATACTGGCTGCTGGCCCTGATGCTAGCTCTGTCTTTTAGCCACGCCTCCAGCTTTGCATCTGAAGGCGTTGAATTGAGCCAGGCCCATATCGAAGCGGACGACAACGGCTACCGGCTGTCAGCGACTTTTTCCTTCGACCTCAACCGCGGCCTTGAAGATGTGATCAATCGCGGCGTCGCCCTGTATTTCACGACCGATGTCGAACTGACCCGGCCGCGCTGGTACTGGTTCGACGAGAAGGCGATCACGGCCACCCAGACCATCCGCCTGCAATACAACGTCATCACGCGCCGCTATAACGTCGCTACCAACGGCAGCCTGCAGCAAAGCTTCAACACCCTCGACGACGCCCTGTCCCTGATCCGCCGTCCCAGCCGCTGGCTGATCGCCGACAAAACCGCACTCAAGAGCGGCGAGGTGTACCGGGTGGCGGTGCGCATGGGGCTGGATCTGGGGCTATTGTCGAAGCCGTTCCAGGTCAATGCGCTGAACAATAGCGACTGGCGTTTTTCTTCCGACTGGAAGAGTTTCAACTACAAGGCAGAATAGCCGTGTCGCGCGCGCTACGTTATTTGCTGGTGGTCGGCGGCGCCATCGTCAGCATCCTGCTGTTCCTGCTGTCCTCCGCTTCTTCCAATTCCGATTTCTTCGACAAGCACTACTCCTGGCTGCTGGGCTTGAACGCGTTGATGGCAGTGGCGCTGTTCGTGCTGGTTTGCCTGCTGCTGGGCCGCCTCTACAGCCGCTACAAGCACGGCAAGTTCGGCTCCCGCCTGACCGCCAAGCTGGTCTTCATGTTCGCCCTGATCGGCATCTTGCCGGGCGTGGTGATCTATCTGGTGTCGGTGCAGTTTGTTTCGCGCTCGATCGAATCCTGGTTTGACGTGCACGTGGAGTCGGCATTGCAGTCGGGCCTGAACCTCAGCCACGCCGCGCTGGAGTCGTCGCTCAGCGATCTCAGTTCCAGGGCCCGCATCCTGG
This sequence comes from Collimonas sp. GW821-FHT02H07, assembly GCF_059421505.1. NCBI lineage: Bacteria > Pseudomonadati > Pseudomonadota > Betaproteobacteria > Burkholderiales > Oxalobacteraceae > Collimonas > Collimonas sp. GW821-FHT02H07. The sequence continues at coordinate 231,768 of NZ_JBWKVC010000007.1, read as the reverse complement.
CGGCGGACTGGTCGGAGCTGTCGAATTCGGCGCAGGCCACCCAGCTGGGCCGCCTCAACGAGAAAAACCTGGAGGCCTCGATCGTCACCGCCAACGGCCAGGTGATTGCGTCGGTCGGCGGCCATCTGGGAACCCTGAGGCCGACTCAGCCGACGCCCGCCATGCTGCAGCAGGCCCGCCTGCCGCACGGCTATGCCGCTACCGAGAGCGCTCTCGACAATCCCGACGCCGGCGCCGCGGAAGGCGGCGACAACGACCTGCGCCAGCACGTGGTGGTGGCGATCCCGCCGCCGCTGCGCAGTTCATCCTTGCAGGACGACACCCATTTCCTGCAGATGATCCAGCCGGTGCCGGCCTATCTGGCGACCAACGCCGAGGCGCTCGGCTCGGCCTACAGCGAATACCAGGAGCGTTCGCTCGGCCGTTCCGGCCTGCGCAAGATCTATCTGGTGACCCTGACCCTGACCCTGCTGCTGGCGGTGTTCGGCGCCATCGCCAGCGCCTTCCTGATCGCCACCGACCTGGCCAAGCCCTTGCTGCTGCTGGCGGAGGGCACCAAGGCGGTGGCCGAAGGCAATCTGTCGCCGCGCCCCATCGTCGCCACCTCGGATGAGCTGGGCACCCTGACCCAGTCGTTCAACCTGATGACGCGCCAGCTGTTCGATGCCCGCGCCGCGGTCGAGAAAAACCGCAGCGAGCTGGAAAACGCCAAGGCCTACCTGGAATCGGTGCTGGCCAACATGTCGGCCGGCGTGATGGTGCTGGACGGCGATTTCCGCCTGGTCACCAGCAACCAGTCGGTGGCGCGCATCCTGCAATACGATTTTTCCCCGCACATCGGCCAGCCGCTCAACATCATCGACGGCCTGGCGCACTTTGCGGAAGTCATCACCAATGCCTTTTCCGAACAGAACGCGCAATTCGCCACCGGCAAGATCGGCCCCGAGCTGCTGCACTGGCAACAGCAGATCGAGATTCCGCGGCGGGTCGACAGCGGCGCGGACAACGACAGCGACGACATCACCCTGCTGGCGCGCGGCTCGCGCCTGCCGGTCGAGAACCGCACCGGCTATGTGGTGGTGTTCGACGATATTTCCGACGTCATCTCCGGCCAGCGCTCGATTGCCTGGGGCGAAGTAGCGCGCCGCCTGGCGCATGAAATCAAGAATCCTCTGACGCCGATCCAGCTGTCGGCGGAGCGGTTGCAGATGAAGCTGGAAGACAAGCTGATGACCCAGGACGCGGCGATCCTGAAAAAAAGCACCGACACCATCGTCAACCAGGTGGCGGCAATGAAGCGCATGGTGGACGATTTCCGCGACTACGCCAAGACGCCGCCGGCGGTCTTGGGCGAGCTCGACCTGAACGTGCTGGTGGCGGAAATCCTGCACCTGTATCTGGCGGGCGACGAACGCGACATGATCCACGCCTCGCTGGCGCCGGACCTGCCGCTGATCATGGGCGACGCCACCCAGCTGCGGCAAGTGATACACAACCTGCTGCAGAATGCCCAGGACGCCGTCATGGACCGCAGCGGCGATCCGCAGCCGCCGCGCATCGACCTGGTCACAGAGCGCGTCAGCTATCAAAGTTCGGACGGCCTGTCGCGCACCGCGGTACGACTCTCGATCACCGATAACGGCGCCGGATTCTCGCCTAAAATACTGGCCAGGGCGTTTGAACCCTACGTCACATCGAAGCCGCGCGGCACCGGCCTGGGCCTGCCCATGGTGAAAAAAATCATCGACGAACACGGCGGCCGCATCGATCTGCAGAATCGAAGCGATACAAAGGGCGCAAAAATCCTGATTTTGCTGTTAAAGTTAGCCTCAAGTCATGATTCAGCGTTAATCGATTCATGATTCGGCCAGAATTTGATGCCGAACCCCTGCAAATTGGCAGTTGAGTGATATAGCATGTATCCGGACGCGGAAATAAAACAACGAGACATCAACAATTTAACTGGGCTATCTGAACGGTCCATACAGTGGGATTTGATGCAACAGGAAATGGGAAGGCAACCGCATGGCTAACATCCTAGTCGTTGACGACGAAATGGGAATTCGGGAATTGCTCTCGGAAATTTTAGGTGACGAGGGGCATGTAGTAACCGCCGCGGAAAATGCACAACAGGCTCGCGAGTTTCGTCAGGGCGGCGTGCCCGATCTGGTGCTGCTCGACATCTGGATGCCGGACACCGACGGCGTGACGCTGCTCAAGGAATGGCAGCGCGACGGCTTGCTGACCATGCCGGTCATCATGATGTCCGGCCACGCCACCATCGACACCGCGGTAGAAGCGACGCGCATCGGCGCCCTGAATTTCCTGGAAAAACCGATTGCCTTGCAAAAACTGCTGAAAGCGGTCCAGCAGGGCTTGTCGCAAGGACCGAAGACCGCCCGCGCGCCAACCCTCTATCCGCAGCCGGTCGCCGCAACCAGCGAATTGGGCGACGTGGTCGCCGCCGCGGGCGCCTTTAACAACCCCATATCATCCGACAGCGGACACGCCGCAGCCATGCCGTCGGTGGCCGCAGCCTCGGAAAACCTGTTCTCGACATCGTTCGGCCTGCCCTTGCGTGAAGCGCGCGATGCTTTCGAGCGCGCTTATTTCGAATACCATCTGATCCGCGAAAGCGGCAGCATGACCAGAGTGGCCGAAAAAACCGGACTGGAGCGGACCCATCTGTACCGGAAACTGAAGCAACTCGGCGTCGATCCGGGAAAGCTGTCGAAAAAGGGCGGATGACCCTCACAACGCTAGTCAGCGGCAGAACGGCGAGCGCGCGCGAAGCCGCGATCTGGTCTGCACTGCAGCAAGAACTGGCGCGCAATGGCGCCCATCAAGCTACCGCACTGATTCTGGAAGGCCTCGCCGACGGCAAGCTGGCGACCGCCGAGCTGCCGCCTGAACTGGAAATCAAACGCATTGCTCCCGGCTGCTTTTGCTGCATTGGCAATCTGACGCTGCGGGTTACCCTGAACCGGCTGCTGCGCAAAGCCCCGGCGCGGCTGTTCATCAGCATTGCCGACGATACGCATTTGCAGCAGATCCACGATTTCCTGAGCCAGCCGCCCTACGACGCTTACCTCTCCCTGACCCCTGACCTTGTAGCCTGAACCATTGCCAGCCGCAGGAATTGTCCTGCGGCTATGCAGCATTTTCCTGCCGCCGGTACGCAACTTTCCTCGGCTTTCCCCCTCTAAGTTGTTGCGTATGACAATCATAAGAATAATTCCAATAGCAGCACGCTATGTACATTCACTAACAAATCCTATTAGCACTCTGAATTAGAGAGTGCTAATATATTCCCGTCATACGTCTGATCGTTGATCAACCGGCAGCCTGAGCTGGCCGGACAGCAAGGAGAAAGAATGAAGAATCCATCAGTCAGCACCGCATTAATGCCTACCGAGAGCAACGCCCTGGCGCTCGGCTTTTCCGGCACGCTGGGGAATATTGACGCGTATATCTCGGCCGTGAACCGCCTGCCGATGTTGACACATGATGAAGAAATTTCCCTGGCACAACAACTGCGCGACAAAAACGACCTTGGCGCCGCACAAAAGCTGGTGCTTTCACATTTGCGCCTGGTCGTCTCGATCGCCCGCGGCTACCTCGGGTATGGCCTGCCGCACGCCGACCTGATCCAGGAAGGCAATATCGGCCTGATGAAAGCAGTCAAGCGCTTCGACCCGGACCAGGGCGTACGGCTGGTGTCGTATGCCATGCACTGGATCAAGGCGGAAATGCATGAATACATCCTGAAAAACTGGCGCCTGGTGAAAGTAGCCACCACCAAGGCGCAGCGTAAGCTGTTTTTCAATCTGCGCAGCCACAAGGAAGGCCTGGACGCGATGACGCCGTCGCAGGTCGACGCCCTGGCCAAGACCCTCAACGTCAAGCGCGAAGAAGTGATCGAGATGGAAACGCGCCTGACCGGCCGCGATATCGCGCTGGATGCGCCGACCGATGACGACGATGACAAATTTGCACCGATCGCCTATCTGTCGTCGGAATCGCAGGAACCGACCAAGGTGCTGGAAGCCCAGCGCTACGACCGCCTGCAATCGGAAGGCCTCGAATCTGCCCTGGGCAAGCTGGATGAACGCTCACGGCGCATCGTTGAAGCCCGCTGGCTGGCCAACGACGACGGATCCGGCGCCACCTTGCATGAGCTGGCCGACGAATTCGGCGTCTCAGCGGAACGCATACGACAGATTGAAGCGGTTGCCTTGAAGAAAATGAAAGGTTCGCTGGCCGCATTTGCCTGATCATCGATCTTTTCCCTATAAAGCCTCCTGCAGCCTTATGGTCCAGGGGGCTTTGTTTTGCGTCCCGGTGTTATAATGTTGCCTTTACGCAAACACAACCGGGACGCAAAACGCATGAATTCTCCCGACTCTCTCTACCGCCAGGTCATGGCGGACAATTTCAACGCGCTGGCGCCGGAGCTGCAGCAATTCCATAGCCTGGCCGGAAGGGTCGCGCTGCCAGGAAGATGTACCGTCAAAGGACCGCATACCCTGCTCGGCCGCTGCTTCGGCCTGCTGTTCTCGCTACCCAAAGCGACCAGCGAAACCGCCTTCCTGTTTGAACTGGACGCCGACAGCCGGCAAGAAACCTGGCGCCGCCATTTTCCCGGCCGGACCATGGCCTCGCGCATGCAGGTCAGCGCCGGCACGCTGGTGGAACGCCTGGGCCCGGTAGACTTGCACTTTACCCTCAGCGTCGCCGAGGGACGCTTGAGCATGACGCTGCAGCGCATCACCTGCTGCGGCATTGCCTGCCCCAAATTCCTGATTCCCGCCGTGCTGGCGGAGGAAACCGGCGCCGGCGGCAGGTTGCATTTCAACGTCGCCGCGAGACTGCCGCTGGTCGGCGTGCTGGCGCAATATCACGGTTATTTAGATCTGGCGCAGGCGAGGATCGCGGCATGATTATCGTATTCGACGCCAACTGCCTGCTGTGTTCGGCCTGGGTGCAATTCCTGCTGAAACACGATCGCCGCCGGGTGTTTCGTTTTGCTTCGATGCAATCCGAAGCCGGCGCCGCCTTGTTGGCCCAAGCCGGCTTGAACATCACCAGATTGGAGACATTATTGCTGGTCGACGGCGCACGCAGCTATCAGCATACAGCGGCGATTTTCAGGGTGCTGAATCAATTAGGATTCCCCTGGAAGCTGGCCTGGATCATGTGGCCGCTGCCGGCGTTCATACGGGATGCCGTCTACCGCTGGTTCGCCCGCAACCGCTATCGCCTGTTTGGCCGCAGCGACGCCTGTTTCCTGCCTGCCGCCGCAGACCGCCTGCGCTTCATCGAAGACAAGGCGGATACGCTTCGCCCTTGAACGCAGCCGGAATGCAAAAGGCAGGACCGCCGCAAAGTGGTCCTGCCCTTTTAATACCCGCCAGCGGCCAGGCCGCCGCGGATCACTTCAACAATAATTTCAAATCATGCGCGATCGGCTCCGGTCCCTGACCATGGCGTATGAACAGACGGATGTGGCCTTCCGGATCGAACACATAGCTGCCGGCGGTGTGGTCCATGCTATAGCTGCCCGGGGTCTTGCCGGGTACTTTCTGATAGAACACGCGGAATTCCTTGGCCACCTTTTCGGTCGCTGCCGCATCGCCATACAGGCCGACGAAGCTCGGATCGAAGGCCGGCACATACTTCGACAGCAACTCTTGCGTATCGCGCTCCGGGTCGACCGTGACAAACAATACCTGCACCCTGCTCGCCAGCGGGCCCATTTGCTTCAGCACATTGGCCATTTCCACCATGGTGGTCGGACAGACGTCGGGACATTGGGTGTAGCCGAAAAACACCACCACGGCCTTGCCCTTGTAATCGGCCAGCGTGCGCGGCTTGCCGGTATGGTCGGTGAGAGCGAAATCGCGGGCGTAGCCGAGACCGGTGACGTCGGTATTGTTGAACGCGGTCTTGGCCGGCGACAAGGTCATTTCCTGGCCGCCGCCGGACGATTTGTCGCCGCAGGCGGCCAGCGACAAAGCCATCAACAAGCCGGCAAACAGGGAAATGACAGGGGTAATACGCTTCATGATTGCTTTCAGAATTTGAGGTAGTGATCGACCAGCAGCGCGGCGAACAGCAGCGACAGGTAGATGATCGAATAGGCGAAAGTCTTGCGTGCGATCAGATCGGTGTAGTGCCGGTAGATCTGCCATGCATACCACAAGAAAACCAGCCCGAGCAGGGCCGCGCTGGCCAGGTAAATCAGGCCGCTCATGCCGACGGCGAACGGCAGCATGGTGGTGGCGACCAGCGCGATCGTATACAGCCAGATCTGCAGCTGGGTGAATTTCATGCCATGCGTGATAGGCAGCATCGGCAGGCCGGATTTGGCGTAGTCGTCGCGGCGGTACATCGCCAGCGCCCAGAAATGCGGCGGGGTCCAGACAAAGATGATCAGCACCAGGATCCAGGCCTGCATCGGCACGTCGTTGGCGATCGCGGCCCAGCCCAGGGCCGGCGGCATGGCGCCGGCGAGACCGCCGATGACGATATTCTGCGGCGTCGCCGGTTTCAGGACGATGGTGTAGATGATGGCATAACCGACAAACGTGGCGAAAGTCAGCCACATGGTCAGCGGATTGACGAAGTTGTACAGCACCCACATGCCGCTGCCGCCAATAACCCCGGAAAACACCAGGGTCTGGTTGACCGTGATCTCGCCGCGCGCCATCGGCCGCCGGGCGGTGCGCGCCATGCGGGAATCGATCTCGCGCTCGACCAGGCAGTTGACGGCAAAGGCAGCGCCGGCCAGCAGCCAGATGCCGATCGTGGCCGCCACCAGCCGTTGCCAGTCAGGCAAGCCAGGCGTTGCCAGGAACATGCCGATCACCGCGCAAAACACCGCCAGCTGCGTCACCCGCGGCTTGGTCAGCGCCCAATACTGGGCAATTCGATTAGGAGGTATGGTCAATGCGGTCATGGATGCGGGTTGAGGCTGTCAACAATTGCTGAATGGCTAGCTGCCGCCGAAACGGCATGCCGGCCGGGAGCGAGTCTAGCCTTGTAGTTTAACATGACCAGCAGCACCAGCAGCGCCGCCGCCCCACCGTTGTGCACGACGGCTATCGCCAGCGGCCAGTTAAAGTAAATGGTAGACAAGCCGGTCAACAATTGCAATCCAATAACAATCAGCAGCCAGCGCCCGGTATTCCGCAAGCCGGCGGTGCGCAGCGCTTTCCAAGCCAGCCAGACGATAACGGCGATCACCACGAAGGCAAAGCTGCGATGGGTCCAATGGATCGCCGTCAGCGCCTGGAAGGTCAGGAAATCGCCGTCGGCAGTCATGCCCAGGTGTCGCCACAACGTAAAGCCGTTGGCGAAATCCATCTGCGGCACCAGCGCGCCGTGGCACAAGGGAAAGTCGGTACAGGCCAAGGCGGCATAGTTAGTACTCACCCAGCCGCCGAGAGCGATCTGGATCACCAGCAGGACAAGCGCAATCGCGGCTGGCCGGACCAGGCCGGCGCCGCTGGCAGCCACCGGCGCATGGTCGTTCTGGCGCGCTGCCAGCCAGGCCATCATCGCCAGCAAGCTCAGGCCGAGCAAGAGATGGGTGGTGACGATCGCCGGCTGCAGTTTCTGCGTCACGGTCCAGGCGCCGAAAGCCCCTTGCAGGCAAACGCAGAAAAACAGCAGGGTCGGATACCAGGGCGAAAACTTGGCCAGCCTTTGCGCCGGCTGCCGGCGCGACTTCAGCCAGCGCAGCCAGCTGATCGCCATCAGGGCAATGATCAGCACGCCAACGCCCATGGCAAAATAGCGGTGGATCATTTCGATCCAGGCCTTCTTCACCGTCACCGGCCCGAACGGCATGGCCTCCTGCGCGGCGCTGATGTGCGCATGCGCCAGCAGCGGGTTGGAATGGCCATAGCAGCCTGGCCAGTCGGGGCAGCCGAGGCCGGAATCGGTCAGCCGGGTAAAGGCGCCGAACATGATCAGGTCGAAGGTCAGGAACAGCGTGACCCACACCAGCTTGCGGTATTTATTGGTGTCGCTGGAAGCCCAGACGACGCAGAACGCCAGCACGGCGACCAGCACTCCCATGCTGCCGAGCTGAACTAACATTGGTGCTGTCATTGAAAACCCGTCATGGCAAAATCATCCTATCGCCGAAGCGCGCAGCAGCTTGGACAGATCTTTCTTCACCTTGTTCGGATCGGCATCCTTGGGGAAGCGCATCATCAGGTGGCCGAGCGGATCGATCAGATAAATATGGTCGGCGGCGCTGGTGCCCTCTTCCGTCGGCAGCCATGCTTTCAACAGCTCCGGCTTGACCCGTAACAGCTTGGTGCCGTCGTATTCGCGCATTACCATGGTTTCCAGGGGCTGCGCGTCAGTAATCAGCCAGACCCGTTCGATGCGTTCCATTTCCTTGCCCTGCATCAGGCGCAGCTGGCGCATTTCAAACAGCTTGTCCTGGCAAGCCTTCTGGCAATCGCTGCCATCGACCTGCACCATCAGCCATTTGCCTTTGTAGGATGCCAGCGATTCCGCTGTGCCGTCGAGCGCGGTGCTGCCCAGTTCGGGAATCGGATATGCGCGCGGATCGATCAGCGCGCCGTAATTGGTGCGGCTCTGCGGCTTGATCACGTAATACGTGAAGTAAGAGGCGAGCATAGGCGCCGCGCATACCGCGATCACCGCGAACAGTTTCCAGCGGCCGCTCTGGCGCTGCTTGTCCGGCGCCGGCGGATTAGCCGGACTGCTGAGCGGCTGGCTTCTTGGTATTTTCTGATCCACGTCTAAATCCTGTCACAACAAAAAAAATGAATGCCGTCACCGCCAGCGCATACCACTGGAAGGCATAGCCGCGGTGCTTTTCTATTCCTAGCGAGGGCCTTGGCCAGGTCCGCTGCAAATGATCGCCAACGTCGCTGGTCTGCTCCACCACGAACGGCTGCAGCTTGAATTTGCTGGCCGCGGCAAATTCGCCGATAGCCAGGTTCTGCACAATCGCCTTGGGCTGCAGCGGGCCGGCGTCGCCCAGCTGCATCACATGGCCGAAATCGCGCCTGACCAGCCCTTCTATCTCGATCGTGCCGGCCGGCGTCGGATAGGACGGCAGCTTGCTACGGTCGGACGGGTCGCGCGGCAGCCAGCCGCGCGCCACCAGTACATAATTATCCGGCCCAGTGCCCGCGTCAGCCAGCTTGAACGGCATCAGCACATAGAAGCCGGCCACGCCGTTCAGCGGACGGTTGTCGAGATAGACAGGCCAGGCGCCAATAAATTCACCGCGCAGCGCCAGACGGCGGTATTCGAGCTGATCGAGGTCGGCCGGGCCGGCGCCAAACTGGAGCACCGGTTCAGCCTGCCGTTGCAAGAGCTTGCTTTCAATCAGCTGCTTCTGGTCGCCGCGCCGCGTTTGCCATTGCGCCAGGGCGATGCCGAGCACTACCAGGATGACGGTCGCGATAAAGGGTATCAGGCGGAAACGGAAGCTGGGCCTGGAGTCGGGTGTAGAGCCGATTAGCATTACAATATTGCCTTAGTCAACATTTCCCCTGGCACAAAATGAAAATCGTCGTCGCCATTGCCTTCATCCTGATCATCGGCAGCCTCTTCTCCGCCTTGCTGTTCCTGATGCGCGACAAAGGTAAAAGCAACCGTACGGTGCAAGCCCTGACCTGGCGCGTCGGCCTGTCGGTCTGCCTGTTCCTCATGATACTGCTCTTGTACAAGCTGGGTTATATCCAGCCGACCGGCCTGCACTGAAACGCATGCCAACACCGTCGTAAAAAAGGCCGCACCGAGGTGTGGCCTTTTTTTCATGCTGCTGCCGCGCCGGCTTTACAGCCAGTACACCACGACATACAAGCCAAGCCAGACGACGTCGACAAAGTGCCAGTACCAAGCCGCGCCTTCAAACGCGAAGTGGTGATCCGGAGTGAAATGGCCCTTCAGCACGCGGTACAGCACGACCGATAGCATGATCGCGCCGATGGTGACGTGGAAACCGTGGAAACCGGTCAGCAGGAAGAAGGTCGAACCGTAGACGCCGGACGTCAGCTTCAGGTTGAAATCGGTATAGGCCTCGATGTATTCGGCAGCCTGGAAGCCCATGAAGGTGGCGCCCAGCACGATAGTGGCAAACAGCCAGGCCGCGGTCTTGGCGCGATGGCCGGCGCGCAGCGCATGGTGGGAAATCGTCAGCGTCACGCCGGAAGTCAGCAGCAGGAAAGTGTTGATGGTCGGGATCGGAAACGGACCCATGGTGCTGAACGGCTCGATCGTGCCGGCCGGGCCGGCATTGCCCCAGTGCGCGGCGAAATCAGGCCACAGCACCTTGTTGTCCAGGTCGCCCAGCCATGGCATCGAAATGCTGCGGGCATAGAACAGGGCGCCGAAGAACGCGGCGAAAAACATGACTTCCGAGAAAATGAACCAGCTCATGCTCCAGCGGTACGAGGTATCGATGCGCGCACTGTACATGCCGCCTTCGGATTCGCGGATGGAATCGCCGAACCATTTGTAGAGCACGACCAGGAACGACAGCAGGCCGAGGCCGCACAGCTCCGGCCCCCAGACAACGCCGTTGACCCATGCCGCGGCGCCGGCCATGGTCGCCAGCAACGCCGTGCCGCCCAGCACCGGCCACTTGGACGGACCGGGAACGAAATAGTAAGGTGCACTGCCTTGTCGAGAACTCATTGCCATCTCCAGATACAAATTTAATTAGTAATTTCAATATTTGCGGTCTTGTGCTGCACTTACCTGTTACTTGGCGACCACCAGCTTGACGATCGTGATCAGTATCCCAATAAAAATCAACACCCCGAGGATGGCGGCGATAACAACATGCACCGGATTGAGCTGCGCCGCATCGCTTTCATAATCTTTCCTCTTGCGCACACCGAAGAACGACCAGAAGATCGCTTTCATGGCGGCGCCAAACGAGGCTTTACGGCGACTTGCTTCTTTCAGATCCGACATTCGACACCCCTGCCTGGCCCCACTGGTTTAACTTGCCGGCTTGTCCGGCTGGCCCGCAATTTCAAAAAACGTGTACGACAGCGTAATCAGCTTCACATCCTTAGGTATAGCAGGATCTATGTAAAACACCACCGGCATTTCCTTGGCCTCATTCGGGCCCAGGGTCTGCTGGGTGAAACAGAAACATTCGACCTTCTTGAAGAAAGCCGCCGCCTGCATCGGCGCATAGCTAGGAATCGCCTGGGCGTCCATCTTGCGCGGCTGCTTGTTCACCACTTCGTACACCACCGTGGTCATCTCGCCCGGATGCACCTGCACGCTGTTGACGGTCGGCCGGAAGCGCCATGGGCCTTGCGTATTAGCATCGAATTCAACAGTAATGGTGCGGCTCTTGTCGACCTGGGTATTGGCCGGCGCTGCCACCGTGCCATCCTTGGGCGTCAGGTAATTGACGCCGGTGATTTCGCAAATCTTCTTGTACACCGGCACCAGGCCGTAGCCGAAACCAAACATCATGACGGCAATCACCAGCAGCTTGCCCAGCATCTGCCAGTTCAGTTTCCGCGATTCTTCCTTGACGCCGTTGTCTTCCGGATTGCTCATCTACTTGAACCACAACATCTTGACGAAGATCGCGATGAAGAAACTCAGGGCAAGCAAGCCCACCAGCAAGCCGGTGCGCAGGTTATTCGGTTTTTTCTGCTGATTCATGTTGGATACCCATGCAGAGCCGGCGGTGGCATGCGCCCCCGCCGTTTCCATTATTTAAAGACTGGCGGCGTTTCGAAGGTGTGGAAAGGTGCAGGACTTGGAACGGTCCACTCCAGGCCTTCAGCGCCTTCCCATGGCTTGTCAGCCGCCTTCTTGCCGCCCTTGATCGATGGAATGATCACGAAGAACAGGAAGTAGACCTGGGTCAGGCCGAAGCCCAGCGCGCCGATCGAAGCCACCATGTTGAAGTCGGTGAACTGCGCCGGATAGTCAGCATAACGACGCGGCATGCCGGCCAGGCCCAGGAAGTGCATAGGGAAGAAAGTGACGTTGAACCAGACCAGCGAATTCCAGAAATGGATCTTGCCGCGGGTTTCGTTGTACATGAAACCGGTCCACTTCGGACCCCAGTAGTAGTAGCCGGCGAACAGCGCGAACAGGGAGCCGGCCACCAGCACGTAGTGGAAGTGCGCCACCACATAGTAAGTGTCCTGCATCTGGATGTCGATCGGCGTCACCGCCAGGATCAGGCCGGTGAAGCCGCCCATGGTGAACACGAAGATGAAGCCGATCGCGAACAGCATTGGCGTTTCGAAAGTCATCGAACCGCGCCACATGGTGGCGATCCAGTTGAAGATCTTGACGCCGGTAGGCACCGCGATCAGCATCGTCGCATACATGAAGAACAGCTGCGCAGTGACCGGCATGCCGGTGGTGAACATGTGATGCGCCCAGACGATGAACGAGAGGATCGCGATCGATGCGGTTGCGTACACCATCGATGCATAGCCGAACAGCTGCTTGCGGGCGAAGGCCGGGATGATCTGCGAAACGATGCCGAAAGCCGGCAGAATCATGATGTACACCTCAGGATGGCCGAAGAACCAGAAGATGTGCTGGTACATCACCGGATCGCCGCCGCCGGCCGCGTTAAAGAAGGATGTGCCGAAATGACGGTCGGTCAGGGTCATGGTGATGGCGCCTGCCAGCACAGGCATCACGGCGATCAGCAGGTAAGCGGTGATCAGCCAGGTCCAGCAGAACATCGGCATCTTCATCAGGGTCATGCCAGGCGCGCGCATGTTGAGGATGGTGGTGATGATGTTGATCGAACCCATGATCGACGAAGCGCCCATGATGTGGATCGCGAAAATCGCCATATCCATGCCAGGGCCCATTTGCGTCGACAGCGGCGCGTACAGGGTCCAGCCGGCCGCGGTGGCGCCGCCGGGCACCAGGAACGAGGTCGCCAGCAGCAGCGCCGCAGGCGGCATCAGCCAGAACGAGAAGTTGTTCATCCGCGCAAACGCCATGTCGGAGGCGCCGATCTGCAGCGGGATCATCCAGTTGGCGAAGCCGACGAAGGCCGGCATGATGGCGCCGAACACCATGATCAGGCCGTGCATGGTGGTCAGCTGGTTGAAGAATTCCGGCTTGAAGAACTGCAGGCCAGGCTGGAACAGCTCGGCGCGGATCAGCAGCGCCAGCACGCCGCCCGATAGCAGCATGGTGAACGAGAACCACAGGTACAGGGTGCCGATATCCTTGTGGTTAGTGGCGAACAGCCAGCGGCGCCAGCCATGAGGATGGTCATGCGCGTGGTCGTCGTGAGAATGATCGTGTGCGTGATCGACTGCGGTAGTGCTGCTCATCTCAATCTCCTGAATTATTTACGCGCAGCCAGCACTTCTGCCGGTTGGACAATATTTTCTTGTGCCTTGTTGGACCAGTTGTTGCGGGTATAGGTGATCACCGCGGCAATTTCTGTATCCGACAACACGGCTTTCCAGGCCGGCATCTGCATGGCGCCGTCGACCTTGCCGTTCAACACGACATTGATCTGGGCCGCGCGCGGGCCATTCACGACCGGGTCGCCGTCGAGCGGCGGGAAGGCGCCAGGGACGCCCTTGCCGCTAGCCTGGTGGCAAGCCGCGCAATTGGCGGTGTAGACCTTTTCGCCGCGCTGTTTCAATTCATCGATAGTCCAGGTCTTGCTCGGATCGTCCGCCTGCGCAGCCATTTCCTTTTTCTTGCCGTCGACCCAGGCCTTGTAGTCGGCGTCGCTCAGGACGTTGACGACGATAGGCATGAAGGCGTGATCCTTGCCGCACAGCTCAACGCACTGGCCGCGGTAGACGCCGACCTTTTCCGCCTTGAACCAGGTGTCGCGCACGAAGCCGGGAATCGCATCCTGCTTGACGCCGAAAGCCTGCACGGTCCAGGAATGGATGACGTCGTTGGCGGTAGTGATGATGCGGATCTTCTTGTTGACCGGCACCACCATCGGATTGTCGACTTCGATCAGGTAGTTGTCGTTCTTGACCTTGGTCGAATCGACTACCTGTTCGTGCGGTGTGGAGAGATTGGAGAGGAAGGAAATGCCGGCGCCATCGCCGTTGAGGTAGTCATAACCCCATTTCCATTGCATGCCGGTGACCTTGATGGTGATGTCGGCATTGGAGGTGTCTTTCATCGCCACCACCGTCTTGGTGGCCGGCAAAGCCATGCCGATGACGATCAGGAAAGGAATCACGGTCCAGGCGATTTCGACGCCGGTGCTTTCATGGAAACTGGCCGATTTGGCGCCCAGCGACTTGCGGTGCTTCAGGATGGAGTAAAACATCACCCCGAAAACCGCCAGGAAAATCACCAGGCAGATGATCAGCATCAAATTGTGCAGATCGTAGATTTGCTGTGCAATTTCGGTGACTGGCGGCTGAAAGTTCATCCCGAGTACTTTAGGACCACCCGGACTATCGACCACCGCCCATGAAGGCATTGCTGCCGCCAGGAGCGACGCACCGAGCGTCAACGATGTAAGGCGCTTCGCATATTCCATGATTTCCTCAAAAGCCCAAAAATTATAATTTTATCAAGCACCAGGCAATGATCTGCGCTGTATCTCCTGCTTCAGCTCTCGCACAAACTCACGCCGCTTCCATTCCGTCAAAAACTGGCCTACTTCTACCCGTGTGCCTAGCGCTTCCAGGCCGATGAGGCCCTTCTTTGTCTCCTGCACTGCAATCCGGATGGAACGCAAATCCAGTTTAAATTGTCGAATTTCCTGCGCCTGTATCAGTTCTACAAGCAGATAGTCGTCGTCCAGCATCGCGATATGCTCGCGGTCCGTAGCGTGCCGCGCATAAATCAGAAATGCGACAGCCACCGCCGACATTTCCAGCACCGCGAACAGCAATACGAACCAGGCCCCGCGCAAAGTAAAAGCTATCGCCACGGCCATCGAGGTCGCACAGAGGATTACGTAGAAAAAACCAAGCTGGCGCGGCGCGATAGCGCAGTTACGCCTCAAGTCCCATTCTCGCTTAATCATGATGCACCATCGACATCAAGCATGTTGCCTGTACGCACAAGCTAAAACCTTTGAAGTATAAGGGCTAATCGAACTTGTTATCAAGGAGAATCAAATCCTCGGAACCAGCCCCGCAAACACCCCCAAAACCCCGTTTTCAAGCCGCCCCGCCAACCCCAGACTCACGCTCCGCCAGCCCCGCAATAACCGGTTTCAGATAGTCGCTATATGCGAAAACCAGTATATCTGCCAGGACCGGAACACGGCTCACGAGGCAAATTGACAACACTTTCCTTTATACTTTAAAAACAATTAGGGTCAGAGTCGATTTACTACCAGCCAGCGGCGTACAAATCGATTCCATCAAGAAAGGGAGCAGCCTCAAGGCCGCAAGTAGGCGTAACCCTGCGATTGCAGGTCTGCCAGCATTACCACCGCGCCCTTGTCGGCCACGCCGAAACCTGGCAACAGGTCTTTCAGCTCGACTTTCTGCGCTTTCATGGTGTTGATGCAGGCGTTCATTTCCAGGCCGGTTTTTGCCAGCTCGGCGACTTGCGCAATGAAATCCGGGCTGGCCTGGGCGGCATGGAAGGCCCTGAGCGCGGCGCCGTGTATCACCAGCACGATCTTCACTTTGTCCGGACCGCCCATGCCTTCGAAATGGCTCTGGATATTGCCGAGCACGAAGGCGACCCGGCCCTGCTCGCTCAAGTGATAGACAACCTTGGCTTTATCCACCGCGGCGGCATGCGCCGGCTTGGCGCCCGCCGCCAGCACGGAAGCCGCGCCGATTGATGAAAACATAGTCCACAGGATGCTGCGTCGTTGCATCTTCACTCCCGGTCGGAAAAATGAAACAGGATAAGCCGGCCTTGTCCAAGGCCGGCCAGGCAGTCAACCTTAACCCAAATCCGCCAGCGGGTGATCGTTCGCTGGCCACGGATCGTCGAAAAAGCCGTTGCCCCATTCCGTGCTGACGTCCGCCAGGATAGCCGGCTGCCATTTCGGCTGGCGGTCCTTGTCGATGATCAGGGCCCGTATGCCTTCGGCAAAATCGGCACGGGCGGCGCAATGCAGCGACACCACGTATTCCAGCCGGAACACTTCGGCCAGCGACATGTGCAGCGCGCGCCGTTGCAGCGCATGCGACAGCCACGCCGAAGCCGGACTGCCGGCAACCAGGGTGGCGATGCCTTTTTGCAGCCAGGCGTCGTCGGTTTGCAAGCCGACGATGTTTTGCACGACTTCATCCAACGTAGGCGCGCTGCACAGCTGATGTATCAATTCGAAATGCTGGCGCAACGGCGCCGGCGCGGCGGCGAATGCCGGCTGCGCCCGCTGTTCCGCTGCCAGCAATACCCGCGTCAGCAGCACATCATCCTGCTTGCCGTCCCACGGCTGGCTCAACAAGCTTGCCAGCAGCGCCTGCTTCTGACCGTGTTCGATCTGATAGTCCGCCAGGCGGGCGAAGACAGCGTCGGCCGCGCCGAAGGAAGCGCCGGTCAAAGCCAGGAACAGGCCGAGCTGGCCCGGCATGCGGTTCAGGAACCAGGTGCCGCCGACATCCGGGTACAGGCCGATGGTGATCTCCGGCATGGCCAGCCGCGACTTCTCGGTCACCACGCGGTGGCTGGCGCCAGCCATCAGGCCGACGCCGCCGCCCATCACGATGCCGTGCGCCCAGGCCAGCATCGGCTTGGGATAGGTATGGATCAGGTAGTCGAGGCGATATTCGCGCTCGAAGAAATCGCAAGCGTAAGTGTTGCTCTTGATGTCCGCGCTCTGGCCGGACGCATGCTGGTCCAGCATGGTGCGATACAAATCCTGCAGGTCGCCGCCGGCGCAGAACGCTTTTTCGCCGGCCGCCTGCAGCAGCACCATGGCGATCTGCGGATCGCCGGCCCAGGCGCGCAATTGCGCATCGAGCAGATCGACCATTTCCAGCGAGATCGCATTCAGGGTCTTTTCAACATTCAGGGTGGCGACGCCGATGCGCTTGCCGTTGGCAGCGACCAGTTCTTCAAACAACGCCGGCGCGGCAACCTTCACTACATCTTCCATTATTCATTACTCCAGACTGGCGGACGTTTTTGCAGGAAGGCGTTGACGCCTTCCTTTTGATCCTTGGTGTCGAACAGATCGAGGAACAGCTCGCGCTCCACCGGCAGCAATGTGGCCAGCGGATTGGCGCGCGCGCCCTGGATCAATTTCTTGCAAGCGCTGACGCTCGACGGACTTTGACGGGCAACCTGCTCTGCCAGCGCCAGTGCGCGCTGCCGGGCTTCGCCTTTTTTCACCAGTTCTTCGACCAGGCCGATGCGCAATGCGGTGTCGGCATTGACGCGCTCGCCGCACAAGATCATGCGCTTGGCCCAGCCTTCGCCCACCAGCCATGGCAGGTTCTGGGTGCCGCCGGCGCAGGGCAGCAAGCCGACCGCGGCTTCCGGCAAGGCCATCTGCGCCTGCTCCTCGGCGATGCGCAGGTCGCAGGCCAGCGCGCATTCCAGGCCGCCGCCCATGGCGTAACCGTTGATGGCGGCAATCGAGACGCCGCGGAACGCCGACAAGGCTTCGAATGCTGCGCCGAAGCGGCGCGCCATTTCGCGCGCCACGACCTTGTCGCCATCGGCAAACAGTTTCAGGTCGGCGCCGGCGCTAAAGAATTTCTCGCCTTCGCCGGTGAGCACCAGGCTGTAGATATTGTTGTCGGCATTGAGCGCCTGCACCAGCCGCGTCAGGTCGCGCAGGGCGTCGCCGGTCCAGGTGTTGGCCGGCGGGTTGGCCATGGTCACAACGGCTGTGTGGCCGATGATTTCCAGGCGCAGGTTGGCGTAGTGATCTTCAGTGTAGGAGCTGCTCATCGGATGTCCTCGTTGGATGCATTGCCCAGCAACTGACGGGCGATAATCACGCGCATGATTTCGTTGGTGCCTTCCAGGATCTGGTGCACGCGGACGTCGCGGAAATGGCGTTCCAGCGGATACTCGCGGATGTAACCATAGCCGCCATGGATCTGCAGCGCTTCATTGCAGATCTGGAAGCCGATGTCGGTGGCGAAGCGTTTCGCCATCGCGCAATAGGTGGTGGCGTTGGGATCCTTGGCGTCCAGCTTGCAGGCAGCCAGGCGCACCATCTGGCGCGCTGCGACCAGCTCGGTCTGCATGTCGGCCAGCTTGAATTGCAGCGCCTGGAAATCCGACAGCGGCCGGTTGAACTGGCGGCGTTCGCTCATGTAGGCATGCGCTGCATCGAGCGCGGCCTGGGCCGTGCCGACCGAGCATGTCGCGATGTTGATGCGGCCGCCATCCAGGCCGCGCATCGCCAGCCGGAAACCTTCGCCTTCCTGTCCCAGCAGGTGGTCGGCGGGAATCCGCACATTGTCGAAACTGATAGTGCGGGTCGGCTGGCTGTTCCAACCCATTTTTTCTTCCTTGCGGCCGTAGCTGATGCCTGGCGCATCGGCCGGCACCACGAAGGCTGAAACGCCATGGGCGCCGCCGGCGCCGGTACGTGCCATCAGCACCAGCACATCGGTAGAACCCGCGCCGGAGATAAACGCCTTGGAACCGTTGATGACGTAATGGCCGTCGGTCAGCACCGCGCTGGTCTTGAGGGACGCGGCATCGGAGCCCGAGCCCGGCTCAGTCAGGCAGTAGGAACCGAGTTTCTGGCCAAGCGCCAGCTTGCCGCACCAGGCGTCTTTCACGGCCGGCGTCGCCCAGTTGGCGATCATCCAGCTCACCATGTTGTGGATCGTCAGGTAGGCCGTGGTGGAAGTGCAGCCGCGCGCCAGTTCCTCGAACACGATGGTGGCGTCGAGCCGCGACAAGCCCAGGCCGCCGACCTCTTCCGGCGTGTACAAGCCGCAAAAGCCAAGCTCGCCGGCCTTGGCGATGACGTCGACCGGAAAGATCGCCTCGGCGTCCCATTTGGCCGCGTGCGGCGCCAGTTCTCCTGCGGCGAACTCACGCGCGGTCTGCTGGAATGCGCGTTGATCTTCTGATAATTCAAAGTCCATGGTGGTCTGTCTCCAAAACGAATAAGGGGCGGTGATTGCTGCTGACGGCAATTTATATCCCAGCAGAATAACAATAATTGACGTTAACGTAAACGTCACCCCTTACCCTTGGGACGAAAAAAAGGGCGACGGGGAGGATGCCGTCGCCTAACTCGCTGCCACTGAAACGCTTAAATAAACGCTTGAACCCGGCCTATCCGCCTTGCTTATTTAGGCAGCAACACGGTATCGATCACGTTGATCACGCCGTTCGACTGATTCACGTCATAGGTGCTGATATTGGCAGCATGGCCGCCATCGTCCACGACATAGATGTTACGCGGGCCGTTCTGCATGAAGGTCAGCTTGCCGCCGCTGGCGGTGGCCAGTTCAGCCTTGCCGCCGCCCTTCTTGATTTCGCTTTCCAGCTTGGCGTAACCGTAGCGGCCAGGCACCACGTGGTAAGTCAGGATCTTGGTCAGGGTGGCCTTGTTTTCAGGCTTGACCAGGGTTTCCACCGTACCGGCCGGGAGCTTGGCGAAAGCGGCGTTGGTGGGTGCGAAGACGGTGAACGGGCCCTTGCCCTTGAGCGTATCGACCAGGCCGGCGGCTTTTACCGCCGCCACCAGGGTGGTGTGGTCAGCCGAATTGACGGCGTTATCGACGATGTCCTTGCTGGGGTACATGCTTTGCCCGCCCACCATCACGGTGTCTTCTGCATGAGCCGCGCTGGCGGCGATCAAAGCGGCGGACAAAGTCAAAGCATAAGTAAGTTTGCGCATGATGATTCCTTCGAATGAGATTCAGATTTCGGAGCCTGCACAGTCATATACGCAACTGGCCCGAAACTGGATTCGCCGGATTCAAAAAATCATGCACGAAGATGATGGCGATGCCGATGTTGCATCTGCCGAAAGAAAATGAAGTAAGCCGATAGGCCGGATTCTGTTACGACACTCAGGCTTGCGCCCTCGCGTTATGACAGCCATTCCTCTAGGCGCTGGATTGCTCCAGCGCTCCAGCTCTCTACCCGCACGCTCCGCGAGCAACATCAACGCGTGCCTATTTGAGATTGCTCCGAGTGGAGGTTACCGCGTTTCACCGTAACTTAATACGCTCGTCTCTGTGGCCCTATTCCTCGCCTCGCGGCGGACGGCCGTTAACCGTCACCCTGCTCTATGGAGTCCGGACCTTCCTCCCGCCGGCGCCTTGCAGCGCCAGCCAGCGGCTGTCTGGCTTACTTCAGGCGGCATTCTACCGCAATGCGCAGCCGGGCCCGCCGATACCGTGCTGATATTTCGCTATTATTTGATTAGAGGCAGCGATTTGCGGCGCCCGGCGCAGTCCGGCGATGCCAAATTGGCATGAGACAGACGCCCTGCGCCTACGTATAGTATCCAGGAATTATTGCAGTGCAAAACCGCAAACGCTGGACCGATCGACAGCGCGGCGGCTTGCAGCGGCGCCTTTCAAACCTTGCGCAACAGGATAGAACACATGCATATCTGCGTACTCGGCGCCGGCATCATCGGCGTGACCTCCGCCTACCGCCTGCTGGAAGCCGGCCACCAGGTGACCCTGGTCGATGCGGCAGCGCAGCCCGGCAGCCAGACCAGCCTCGGCAACGGCGCGCAGCTGAGCTACTCGTACGTGGCGCCGCTGGCCGATCCCTCGGTCTGGACGCACTGGCCGGAATATCTGTTCAGTGCCGATTCGCCGCTGACCCTGCGGCCGAAAATGGATACCGCGCAGTGGCGCTGGCTGCTCAAATTCCTCGGCGCCTGCAACAGCAAGCGCGTGCGCCAGACCACCATCGACCTGCTGCATCTGTCTTCCTTCAGCCGCGATCAATTGCGGCAGCTGACCACGACCGTTCCGCTCGATTTCCAGCACCGCACCGCCGGCAAGCTGGTGCTGTACAGCGACGCCAAAGGGCTGGAAGGCGCGCGCAGGCAAATCGCATTCCAGGCGCAGCATGGTTGCGAACAAGAGATCATCGACGCCGCGCGCTGCCTGCAGATCGAACCGGCGCTGGCCGGCGCCAAACGCGACTGGGCCGGCGGCGTCTACACCGCCAGCGAAGAAGCCGGCGATTGCGCCAGGTTCTGCCAGCAGCTGGTGGCGGCAATGTCGCAGCAGCCCGGCTTCCGTTTCGCTCATTCACAGCGCATCGGCAAGCTGGAAATGCGCGCCGGTACACTGACCGCGGTGCATGCCGGCGCTGAAAAAATCGAAGCTGAAGCCTTCGTGCTGGCGCTCGGCGCCGACAGCGCCGGCTTCGCACGCCAGGCCGGCTTCTCGCTGCCGCTGTATCCGCTCAAGGGCTACAGCATCACCGTGCCCTTGCACGACGCCAGCCATCAGGCCGCGGCGCCGCAAGTGTCGATCACCGACCTTTCCAGGAAAATCGTCTACGCGCGGCTCGGCGACCGTCTGCGCGTTGCCGGGCGGGTGGAACTGGTCGGCATGGATCGCAGCATACCGGCCGCCGCCATCGACGAACTCAAGCGCGGCGTCGGCGAACTGTTTCCCGGCTGCGCCGATCTGTCGGACAGCGCCAGCCTGTCGCCATGGACCGGATTCCGGCCGGCGACGCCAAGCGGCGTGCCAATCGTCGGCGCCTCGCCACTGAAGAACCTGTACCTGAACGTCGGCCACGGCAGCCTCGGCTGGACCCTGGCGCACGGCAGCGCGAGCCTGCTGGCGCAGTTGATTGCCGGCAAGGCTACTGCCATCGACGCCAGTCCCTTTGCATATATCACCTGAACAGCGATCCCAACCATAGGCCGAGGACAAACATGAAACTCATCACCAACCAGCAAGTCGCCGAACTGATCAACACCGGCGATGCGATAGACGCCATGCGCCAGGCTTTCAAGGGCATAGGCCAGGGCGCGCAGCAAGCGCGCATGCGCACCAGCGCCGCCGGCAGCAACGGCCCTATCATGATGTCCAGCATGGGCGCCCTGCTGCCCGCCGCCGGCATCGCCGGCTACAAGGTCTACACCACCATCAATGGCAAGTTCCATTTCGTCACCGTGCTGTTCTCCACCGAAGACGGCCGGCCGCTGGCGACGATCGAATCCGACACCATGACCGGCCTGCGCACCGCTGCCGCCACCGCCGTCGCCGCCGACCATCTGGCCAGCCAGGATGCCGCCACGCTGGCGGTGATCGGCACCGGCGTCCAGGGCCACTCGCACGTACCGGCCTTGCTGGCGGTGCGCAAGTTCAAGGAAATCCTGATCGCCGGCCGCAGCGGCCAGCAACAGTTTGCCGAGCAGATCACGCAACAGACCGGCGTGCCGGCGCGCGCCGTCAGCATCGACGAAGCGGCGCAAGCGGGCGACGTGGTGGTGACCGTCACGCGTTCCGCCGAGCCGCTGTTTGCCGGCGACTTGCTGAAGTCCGGCGCTTTCGTCGCCGCCGTCGGCGCCAGCAAAGGCAACCTGCGCGAACTCGACGACCGCGCGATCGCCCGCGCCAACGCGCTGGTAGTGGAATGGAAGCCGCAAGCACAGCAGGAAGCCGGCGACCTGCTGCTATGCCAGCCAGGCACGTTCGCCTGGGAGAATGTGTGGGAACTGGGACAGATTGTCGACGGCAGCAGCGGCTACCAACGCCGGCCCGACGATCTGGTGATCTACAAGGCGATCGGCGTCGGCGTCGAAGACATCGCGCTGTCCGGCCTGGTCTACCGGCGCGCATGCGAGCGCTTCGGCTGGTAACAGCACTTATCATTGCGCGCCTGGCGGCATCACTTGCCGCCGCCAGGCCGGCGGTCTAGAATCGGGCTCTCACCGCCGGCGGCGCTGCAAATCGCCGCCGGCAGTCAATGCACGATTACCGACGACTAGCACACATGGAATTCCACTTACTCAGCTTCATGAAGACGGTGCTCTTTGTGCTGGCGGCGCTGTTGCCGATCATGAACCCGCCCGGCGGCGCCCCGATTTTCCATTCGCTGACCATCACCGCCTCCGACACCACCCGCAATTCGCTGGCGCGACGGGTCGCCATCAACTCCTTCCTGCTGCTGATAGGCGGCATGTTCATCGGCACCCACGTGCTGGCCTTCTTCGGCTTGTCGCTGCCGGTGGTGAAGGTCGCGGGCGGCCTGCTGGTGGTGGCCACGTCCTGGAAAATGCTGAACTCTGACGAAATGCCGAAAGGCGAAGCGGTGCCGGAATCGCTCTGGACCGAGGAGCTGGCGTCAAAGAAAGCGTTCTATCCGCTGGCTTTTCCGCTGACCGTGGGACCGGGATCGATATCAGTGGCGATCACCCTGGGCGCCGGCGTACGCGTGCCCAACGTACCGCTGCCGCTGTCGCTGGTGGCCGCCGTGGTCGGCCTGGCGCTGGCGGCGCTGGCGGTCTATCTGAGCAACCGCTTTGCCGGCGTCCTGATCCGACTGCTGGGCGACACCGGCACCACCGTCATGCAGCGCATGACCTCGTTCATCCTGCTCTGCATCGGCGTGCAGATCCTGTGGGATGGCGTCAGCGGTCTCTTGATGTTATGGCAAGCGCATTGATTTAAGCGTGGACAAAGCAGGGGCTGATGATAAGATTATTGCCTCACCAACCCACACGGAGAACACAATGCTCAAGAAAATCATGGTCATTGCAGCAATGTTTGGCATGTTTGGCGCGATATCCGCTTGCAACACGGTAGCAGGCATGGGTAAGGATGTGCAGACCGGCGGTGAAAAGGTGCAGGACGCTGCGCAGGATGTGCAGAAGAAAATGTAATTCCGGGAGGATAAGCTTGGGGCGGGCAGTGTTATCGGCCGCTCCTTGCCGGTCCCCATTTCAGTAATATCTGGTTATTAAACGTCGTTTCGTAAGCCCGGCTCGGACAAAAAACTTCATCCCGCATTTGGCTACGCCAATCAGCGTCAGACATACACATCCAATTTTAGAGTCGTTCCAATCACCCAGAAATGACGATCATCGAACTGCCTTTTCGAGCGACAACTGAGCAGGCTTGCCACTGGCTTGCACAGCAAACCGGCGAGCCATGGACATTGGCGCGCATGATAGAAAGCGGCTTGACGCCCTACGTTTGGCTGGACTATGACGCCGACTATCCGGCGCTCTTCGGCGACGCCAACGGCGGTTATGCAGCGCCGATCTTTTTCGAAGGCGACACCAGACGGCTCGCGGCCGGCAGCGAAGATGTGCTCATCACGATCACCAAAGACGTCTACAAGATCGTGGCGCAACTCAAGCCGCCAGGATTTCGCAGGGCTTTGCATGAGCTGCGTTTTCTGAAAAAGGATCTGGAGCGCATGCCAGGCAAGCTAAAGCGCGAGGCCGAAGCCAAGTCCCAACCAGTCAAGATTGAAGCGGCGATGGAATCGCAGACTGGCGTCAACAAAGATCAAGTGTTG
This sequence comes from Collimonas sp. GW821-FHT02H07, assembly GCF_059421505.1. Classification (NCBI taxonomy): domain Bacteria; kingdom Pseudomonadati; phylum Pseudomonadota; class Betaproteobacteria; order Burkholderiales; family Oxalobacteraceae; genus Collimonas; species Collimonas sp. GW821-FHT02H07. The sequence continues at coordinate 207,387 of NZ_JBWKVC010000007.1, read as the reverse complement.
ATGGCATTTTCCAATCTGGTGAAAATTGATTTAGCGCAGGCCCTTAGCGATGGCGGCGGCATATTCGGCGATGAAGGTGCGAGGGTTAAAGGCAGCGCCAAAAAGGCAAAGAACAAGGCCGTGTGGAATCCGGTCACTTTGGCGCTGGGATTAAACGATGTGTATCGGGTCCCAATACCGCATCTGAAAAGAGCATTTAATGCGCATGATTTTCTGTGCGCATGGACTACGGAATGGAATCATTCTCTGGCGCTGCTGGGGAAATAAGGCGCCGATCCACACACTTCAGGAGAACTCATGTTTGACCACGTTAAATTCGGCGTCAGCAACTATGCAGCGAGCAAAGCGTTCTTCCTCAAGGCACTTGAACCGCTCGGCGTAGCTGTTGCCTCTGAGGGGCCGCCGGCGTACGGTGTCGAGCTTATTGGCCCGACGAGTAAGGCTTCATTGTGCCTGTACCAGACCGAAGAGAAACCGGCGCATCTTCACTTGGCGTTCATGGCCGAGAATCGCCAGCAAGTCGAAGCTTTCTATCGCGCGGCCCTGGAGGCGGGTGGCAAAGACAATGGTGCGCCGGGTCTGCGCCCGCACTACAACGCGAACTACTATGCAGCCTTTGTCATTGGTCCGGACGGGCACAATATCGAAGTGGTGTGCCACGAATCCGAGGCCTAACTCTTACTTCACGCAACACAAGCAACTTCGGGTACAAAATATGCCTGTAAAAATGCGCGTATTCCGTGCATCCATAAAAAAACCCGACTTGTCGTCAGGCTCCTTATGCGTGCAATGAAAACGCTACTCAGCAAAACTTGCTGAAATCAGGCTTACGCCGCTCAAAGAACGCAGTAAATGCCTCAGCCGCCTCAGGCGCTTTCAGCATGGCGCCGAAATGCTCAATCTCCTGCGCCATCCGCGCTTCCACTTCAGCAGTCTGCGCACCCTTCATCAAGCGCTTGGTAATGCGGATAGACGCTGCCGGCAAAGCCACCAGCTTGGCTGCCTGCGCCTGGGCAAACGCCAGCAGTTCTTCCGCTGGCAAGACCTTGTTGACCAAGCCCATGGCGGCGGCTTCTTCCGCCGTGAAGGCTTCGCCCAGCAGCAGTTTTTCGGCTGCGCGCTGATAGCCGGCGATCTGCGGCAGGATCAGGCTGGAGGCGGCTTCCGGGCACAAACCCAGCTGCGTGAACGGCATCGAGAAACGGGCATTATCGGCTGCGTACACCAGGTCGCAATGCATCAGCAGGGTGGTGCCGATGCCGACTGCGGCGCCGGCGACTGCCGCCACCATCGGCTTGCTGGCATGGCTGATCTGCCACAGGAACTGGAACACCGGGCTGTCGGTGCCGGTAGGCCGGTTCTTCATGAAATCTTCGAGGTCGTTGCCGGCGCTGAAGATCTGCGGCTTGCCGAGGAACAGGATGGCGCGCACCGCGTTGTCCGTTTCCGCGTCTTTCAGGGCGTCGACCATGGTCTGGTACATGGCGGCGGTGATGGCGTTCTTCTTTTCGAGACGGTTGAATTCAATCGTCAGAATGCCGTTTTCCTTGCTGGTCAAAATATCCATCTGGTGCTCCGGTTCAGCGCGCGCGATTCGCGGCGACATGATTAAGTGAGAGAAGACAAAAAAGCCGTGCGGGGGATGGCTGCACGGCTTTTTCGTTTTTTACGATTGCTTATGACAATCTGCTAATTCAAACGCTGATTCAAACGATTACATACGTTCGAAAATACCTGCAGCGCCCATGCCGGCGCCAACGCACATGGTGACCATGCCGTACTTCTGGTTGCGGCGGCGGATGCCGTGGATCGCAGTGGCGGCACGGATGGCGCCGGTTGCGCCCAGCGGGTGGCCGAGTGCAATGGCGCCGCCCAGCGGGTTGACCTTGGCTGGATCCAGGCCGAGGTCCTGGATCACTGCCAGCGCTTGCGCTGCGAATGCTTCGTTCAATTCGATCCAGTCCAGCTGGTCCTGGGTCAGGCCGGCGGCGCGCAGCGCTGCCGGGATCGCTTCCTTAGGACCGATGCCCATGATTTCCGGCGGGACGCCGCGTACTGCAAACGAGACGAAGCGCGCCAGCGGGGTCAGGTTGAATTCCTTGAGGATTTTTTCGCTGACCAGGATCAGGGCGCCGGCGCCGTCCGACATTTGCGAGCTGTTGCCTGCAGTGACAGTGCCTTTGGCTGCGAATACCGCCTTCAGCTTGCCCAGCGTTTCCATGCTCGACTCGGCGCGTGCGCCTTCGTCGCGGTCGACGGTGCGGTTCTTGAGGTCGATCTGGCCGGTGGCCAGATTCGGGAAGCGCTCGATGATGTCGAAGGAAGTGGTTTCATCCTTGAACTCGCCGGCTTGCTGGCCAGCGATGGCGCGGCGGTGCGATTCGACCGAGAAGGCGTCTTGCGCTTCGCGCGAGACTTTCCACTGCTGGGCGACTTTCTCCGCAGTCAGGCCCATGCCGTAGGCCATGCCGACGTTTTCATCCTTGAAGGCGTTCATGTTGACTGAAGGATGGAAGCCCATCATCGGCACCATCGACATCGATTCAGCGCCGCCGGCGATCATGACATCGGCCTCGCCGACGCGGATGCGGTCAGCCGCCATGGCGATGGCGGTGATGCCGGATGCGCAGTAGCGGTTGACGGTGACGCCGCCGATGGTGTTCGGCAGGCCGGCCAGCAGCACGGCGTTACGCGCCATGTTCAAGCCTTGTGCGCCTTCCGGGAAAGAACAGCCGATGATGGCGTCCTGCACCAGCTTAGGATCCAGGCCAGGCACTTGCGCCATGGCGGATTGCATCACGCGCACCAGCAGGTCGTCCGGACGGGTGTTCTTGAACATGCCGCGCGGCGCCTTGCCGATTGGCGTACGGGTAGCGGAAACGATATACGCTTCTTGAAGTTGTTTGCTCATTGTGATCTCCTGATCAGTTGGGGACAGAGTCATTCGCCACGCTTCGGTGGCTCTTAAACTCTGTCCCGCAAATAGTTAACTTAGTTGCGCACTGGTTTACCGGTCTGCATCATGCCCATGATCCGCTCTTGCGTCTTGGGGTTGTTCAGCAGTTCGACGAACGCTTTGCGCTCCAGGTCCAGCAACCATTGTTCATTCACGATGCTGCCTTCGTTGACTTCGCCGCCGCAGACGATGTTGGCAATCATGTGGCCCAGTTTGTAGTCATGTGCCGAGATGAAGCCGCCGTCGCGCATGTTGACCAGCTGCGCCAGGATGGTGGCGATGCCGTCGCGGCCTACGACCGGGATCTGCGCCTTCAGCGGTGGACGGTAGCCGGCGTCGAACATGGCGCGTGCTTCAACCTTGGCCACATGCAGCAGCTCGTACGCGTTGAATACGATCACATCGGTGGCTTTCAGATAGCCCATGCTTTGCGCTTGCAAGGCCGACTTCGACACATTGGCTGTCGCTGCATTCATGAAGGAAGTCTTCAGGAATTGCAGGATGTCGTTGCCCTTGGCGTCGTTGGCTGCGCGTACTGCCGCTTCCTTCAGGCCGCCGCCGGCAGGGATCAGACCAACGCCGACTTCAACCAGGCCGATATACGATTCGATCGATGCGACACGCTTGGCTGTGTGCAGCGCCAGTTCGCAGCCGCCGCCCAGCGCCAGGCCGGCCACCGCGGCCACTACCGGGACGCTGGCGTACTTGAGGCCCATGAAGGCTTGCTGCAATTCGGCGACCATCGGTTCGATCGCCTTGGCGCCACCCGACATGAACAATGGCAGCATCGATTGCAGGTCGGCGCCGGCAGAGAATGCGCCGCCTTCAGCTGCATCCGCGTGCCACAGCACCAGGCCCTTGTAATTCTTTTCTGCTTCGGCCACTGCCTTGTTCAGGCCGGCGATGACGCCAGGTCCGATCACGTGCATCTTGGTCTTGAACGACAGGACCAGTACGTCATCGTTTTGATGCCATGCGCGTACCGAGTCGTCTTCGAAGACGGTAGTGCCGGCGGTCTTGCCGTCGGCTACGCCTTCGCCCAGCAACGGTGCGCGGAATACCTGGCGCTCGTAGACTGGCAGAGTGGAACGGGCAACGTTGGCTTTCTTCGCTGGCGAATAAGAACCGTCGGCAGCGTGCACGCCGGTGCGGCCGTCGAATACCCAGGCTGGCAGCGGTGCATTGCACAGCGCCTTGCCGGCGTCGATGTCTTCCTTGACCCAGCCGGCGATCTGCTTCCAGTCAGCCGCTTGCCAGATTTCGAATGGACCTACGCTCCAGCCGAAGCCCCAGCGCATGGCGAAATCGATGTCGCGCGCGTTGTCGGCGATCGATTCCATATGGACGGCGATGTAGTGGAAGCCGTCACGGAAGATGGCCCACAGGAACTGCGCTTGCGGATTGGTCGATTCGCGCAGGGTTTTCATGCGCTTGACCGGATCCTTGTCTTTCAGGATGCGCGCCACCAGTTCGTCGGCCTTGCCGCCGCCGGTCACATACTCGCCCTTGGCGGCGTCGATGCGCAGGATGTCCTTGCCGACCTTCTTGTAGAAGCCCGCGCCGGTCTTTTGACCCAGCGCGCCCTGCTCGACCAGCTTGGCCAGCAGCGGCGGCGTCGCGTATACGCCGTAGAAAGGATCGTCCTTCAGAGTGTCCTGCATGGTCTTGATGACATGACCCATGGTGTCCAGGCCGACCACGTCGGCGGTACGGAAAGTACCGGACTTGGCGCGGCCCAGCTTGGCGCCGGTCAGGTCATCGACAACATCCACCGACAGGCCGAATTTTTCAGCCTGGTGCACGGTCGAGAGGATGCCGAACACGCCCACGCGGTTGGCGATGAAGTTAGGGGTATCTTTTGCGCGCACAACGCCCTTGCCCAGCGTGGACGCCAGGAAGCCTTCCAGCTGATCGAGGATCTCTGGCTTGGTGGTGGCGGTCGGGATCAGTTCCACCAAGTGCATGTAGCGCGGCGGGTTGAAGAAGTGGACGCCGCAGAAGCGTGCTTTCAGTTCAGCGTCGAAACCTTCCGACAAGGCGGTGATCGACAGGCCAGAAGTGTTGGAAGCGAAAATCGCGTTCGGTGCAATGTGCGGCGCGACCTTCTTGTACAGGTCGTGCTTCCAGTCCATGCGCTCGGCGATGGCTTCGATGATCAGGTCGCAGCCGGCCAGCACATCCAGGTTGTCTTCGTAATTGGCGACTTCGATCAGCGATGCGTCATCCTTGTTGCCCAAAGGCGCAGGGCTGAGCTTCTTCAGGTTTTCGATGGCGCGCAGGACGATGCCGTTTTTCGGGCCTTCCTTGGCTGGCAGATCGAACAGCACCACCGGCACCTTGGCGTTCAGGCAGTGGGCCGCGATTTGCGCGCCCATCACGCCGGCGCCGAGGACGGCGACTTTTTTAACGATGAAATTCGACACTTGTTTCTCCTGAGTAATTGAGTAATCCATTCGTAGGGTGGGCACACCGTGCCCACGCGTGAATTCACTTCATGTACATCCCTATTGCGCTCTGGTTATTACGGCCACGCGTGGGCACAAGTGCCCACCCTACTAGAACAAATCCGCGTCCAGCGCCATCAGGCTGCCCGAACCGGAACGTGCCTGACGAATCAACATTGCGGTTTCCGGCAGCAGGCGGGCGAAATAGAAACGTGCGGTCGCCAGCTTGGAAACGTAGAACTTGTCGCCAGAATCTTGCTTGGCCAAAGCGATCTTTGCCATTTGCGCAAAGAAGTAGGCGTACACCAAGTGGCCAACTACGCGCAGGTAAGGTACTGCTGCTGCGCCGGCTTCGTCCGGATTCTGGAAAGCCTTCATGCCGATTTCCATGGTCAGCTTGCTGACCTTGTCGCCCAGGTCGGCCAGCGGCGTGATGAATTCCGACAGCGCTTCGTCGGCGCCGTTCTCTTCGATGAAAGCCTGCACCTTGGCGCCGAATTTCTTCAGCTTGGCGCCGTTGTCCATCAACACCTTGCGGCCCAGCAGATCAAGCGACTGGATGGTGTTGGTGCCTTCATAGATCATGTTGATGCGGGCATCGCGCACATACTGCTCCATGCCCCACTCGGCGATGAAGCCGTGGCCGCCGTACACCTGCATGCATTCCGATGTCGCAGTCCAGGCGTTGTCGGTGATGAAGGCCTTGATCACCGGGGTCAACAGGGCGACTTCATCGGCGCAGTCCTTGCGTACTTGCTCGTCCGGGTGGTTCAGTTCCTTGTCCAGCTGCAGGGCGACGTAAGAACAGAAAGCGCGCGCGCCTTCAGCATACGCTTTTGCCGTCAACAGCATGCGGCGCACGTCTGGATGGACGATGATCGGATCGGCTGGCCGGTCCGGCGCCTTGATGCCCGACAGGCTGCGCATCTGGATGCGGTCTTTCGCATACACCAGCGCGTTCTGGTAAGCCACTTCAGTCAATCCCAGGCCTTGCATGCCGACGCCGAGGCGGGCTGCGTTCATGAACACGAACATCGCGTTCAAGCCCTTGTGCGGGCTGCCGATGAGCCAGCCGGTGGCGCCGTCCAGATTCATCTGGCAGGTCGAGTTGCCGTGGATGCCCATCTTTTCTTCAATCGCGCCGCAAGTAATAGGATTGCGCGCACCCAGCGAGCCGTCCGCGTTAGGCAGGAACTTCGGCACCAGGAACAGCGAGATGCCCTTGGAACCTTCCGGTGCGCCCGGCAGGCGCGCCAGCACCAGGTGGATGATGTTTTGCGACATGTCGTGCTCGCCGGCCGAGATGAAAATCTTGCTGCCGGTGATGCTGTAGGAACCGTCGGCCTGCGGCTCGGCTTTCGAGCGCAGCATGCCAAGGTCGGTGCCGCAATGCGATTCGGTCAGGCACATGGTGCCGGTCCATTCGCCGGACACCAGCTTCGGCAGGTACAGGGCCTGCTGCTCTGGCGTGCCGTGTGCGTGCAGACACTCGTAGGCGCCGTGCGACAGGCCCGGGTACATGGTCCAGGCCTGGTTGGCCGAATTCATCATTTCGTAGAACGAATTGTTGATCACCAGCGGCAGGCCCTGGCCGCCGAATTCAGGATCGCACGACAGCGATGGCCAGCCGGCTTCCACGTACTGCTTGTAGGCTTCCTTGAAACCCTTAGGCGCGGTGACGGTGTGCGTGGCCTTGTCGTGGTGGCAGCCTTCGCGGTCGCCGGAATGGTTCAGCGGGAACAGTACTTGGGAGGTGAATTTACCGCCCTCTTCCAGCACTTGATTGATGATGTCGGCATCGATCTCGGCATGCTTCGGCAATTGTTTCAGTTCATCTTCTACATGCAGCAGCTCGTGCATGACGAATTGCATATCCCGCAGTGGCGCGACGTATTGACCCATGGTGCTCTCCTGATGATTGTTTGTATTTACTGGATTGATCTGGCTGCCGGTTTGGCAGCGATTTTTTGATTCGTTTTTTGCTTGGGATCCTGCAGCACCGGCTTGCTGCCGGCGGCCGACGGCTGTGTGTTGCGGTAGCTGTCGATCAGGCGGTCAAAGCCTTTTTGCGCGCGCTCCACGCTACCGGCCTTCTTGAGGAAGCGGGCGTCATGGTGCAAGCCCAGGATCAGGCCGTACATTTCATACACCAGCTGGTCGGCATCGGTATCGGCCCGCAGATGACCGGCCTCGACCGCCTGCAAGGCGCAGCGGTGCAAAGCCAGTTGCCAGGTGCGCACCATGGTCACCAGCTGTTCGCGAATTTCACCAGGCCGATCGTCATACTCGACCGCGCCGCTGATATAGATGCAGCCAGAGGCGATTTCAATCGTCACCTGGCGGATCCAGCGCGCAAACATGCATTCCAGGCGCGGCAGGCCACGTGCTTCCTTGATGCTGGGATAGAACACTTCTTGTTCGAACTGGCGGTGGTACAGCTTCACCACTTCGATCTGCAGGTCTTCGCGCGAGCCGAAATGGGCGAACACGCCGGACTTGCTCATGTTCATTTTTTCAGCCAGCAAACCGATGGTCAGGCCTTCGAGACCGTCGCGGCTGGCCAGCGTGATGGCGACATCCAGGATCGCTGCGCGCGTCATTTCGCCTTTACGCATGAATTTTGGCGGCGTGTCGGTATGTGCCACGATAGTCCTGTCTCTGCCTGGTTGGCTCTGGTTAGCTTTGGTTAGGAGCGGCGCCTGCTCGCTTTGGCATGATGGTGTTACTCATGCCGGCAAGAATGCGAACGCTCGTACTATTATGCACCAGAATCGAAATGTCAAACAGCGACTTAGAGGGGCGGTTCTACCGAGAGCTCCTTCGAATTTGATCGGGAGTTCATTTGCGCTGCTTGAGTCCGACGCCTGGCGTGTGCCGCAAGGCCGCCAGCGCCGGGGAAACGCTCCGGGCAGTTCCACGCTACCGGGAAAACTGCACGAAAGCGATGTCAGATCGCCATTGGAAAATCGCCTCAGGATTGTGCTTTATCCAACAAGCGGCGGTCGCGCTTGGTGGGGCGGCCTTTGATCGCCATGGTGGGTTCCTTGAAGAATTTCCGGTCCTCGGCCAGCACGCTGCGCCTGGCCACGCTTTGCGCGGTTTCCCGGTACAGCGTTTGCGCGATCGCGGCCGAGCCGCGGACGTCGGCCAGCAGCAATACCTCGACCTCCCAGACGCTGGCGCCGTTGTCGATCGCCAGGGTATCGCCTGCCTTGAGGTTGCGCGCCGGCTTGACGCGCTCATCGTTCAACTTCACCTTGCCGTTATCGACCGCATCGCTGGCCAGGGTGCGCGTCTTGAAAAACCGCGCCGCCCACAGCCATTTGTCGATCCTGACGCTGTCCACTGTTTTGCTCATGCCTTGTTGCCTATGCCGTGATCGCGCTCAAACCGGGTTGTCGATATCGATGAACTGGTGCTGCAGGCCGAAGCGTTCCGCCAGGTGCCGTCCCAGCGCCTGGACGCCGTAGCGCTCGGTGGCGTGGTGCCCGGCCGCCAGGTAGGCCACGCCGCTTTCGCGCGCCAGGTGCACGGTCGGCTCGGATATCTCGCCGCTGATGTAGACGCTGGCGCCGGCCGCGATGGCGTCGCCCAGCATGCCTTGGGCGCCGCCGGTGCACCAGGCGACGCGTGCCAGCGGCTGCGCCGGATCGCCGATCAGCAGCGGCGCCCGGCTCAGGCGGCGTTCGATGATGGCGGCAAGGTCGCCCACGGTTTTCACCTCGGGAGCGGCGGCATGGCCCAGCCAGCCCAGCTGATCGTCGCCGAAGCGGCCATCCGGCACCAGCCCCAGCTGCTGCGCCAGCTGCACGTTGTTGCCGAATTGCGGATGGGAATCCAGCGGCAGGTGATAAGCGAACAGGTTGATATCGTGTGTTAACAACAACTTCAGCCGTTTGTGCTTGCTGCCGATGACGCGCGCATCCTCGCCGCGCCAGAAATAGCCATGGTGCACCAGGATCGCATCGGCGCCTGCCTCCACTGCCGCTTCCAGCAAAGCCTGGCTGGCGGTGACGCCGCTCACCAGATGCCTAATTTCCGCGCGTCCTTCCACCTGCAAGCCATTTGGGCAATAATCACGGAACTGTATAATGTTTAATGCTTCGGCAAGATACTTCGCCATTTCGGTGTGGCTTAACGATTTCTGACTCACGATTTTGACCCTCTTCTAAGACTCCACTATGCGACGTTTCTGGCTGTTATTTGCACAAACCGTGACCGTCGGTTTAGCGATCCTGTTCATTGTAACGACCTTGAAGCCGGATTGGCTAACCGGGTCGCTGACCAGCTCGCGCCTGCATATCGCCGCCTCCAAGGTGCCGCTGCAGGAAGCTGCGCCGGGCACGCTGGCGCCGAGCTCGTACCGCCAGGCTTCGCAGCGGGCGATGCCGTCGGTGGTGAATATCTTCACCAGCAAGGAAGCCAAGGCAGCCAGTCCGGAAGTGCTGGAAGACCCGCTGCTGCGCAAATTCTTCGGCGACCGCGGCGACGATTCGGAGGACAAGCAATCCAGCCTGGGTTCCGGCGTCATCGTCAGTGCGCAAGGCTATATCCTGACCAATAACCACGTGGTCGAATCGGCCGATGAAATCGAAGTGGCGCTGGCCGATGGCCGCACTACTACCGCCAAGGTAGTCGGCACCGATCCGGAAACCGACTTGGCGGTGATCAAGATCGAGCTGCCGAACCTGCCGGCAATCACGCTGGGCCGGGCGGACGAAGCCAGTGTCGGCGACGTCGTGCTGGCGATCGGCAATCCGTTCGGCGTCGGCCAGACCGTCACCATGGGGATTATCTCGGCGCTGGGCCGCAGCCATCTCGGCATCAACCAGTTTGAAAACTTCATCCAGACCGATGCCGCCATCAATCCCGGCAATTCGGGCGGCGCCCTGATCGACACCAACGGTAACCTGCTGGGCATCAACACCGCCATCTATTCGCGCACCGGCGGCTCGCTCGGGATCGGTTTTGCCGTGCCCATGACGACCGCCAAGACCGTGATGGAATCGATCATCAACACCGGCCACATGGTGCGCGGCTATATCGGCGTCGAACCGCAGGACATCACACCGGAACTGGCGGAAAGCTTCGGCCTGACGCGCAAGACCGGCGCCATCATCGCCGGCGTCATCAAGAGCGGTCCGGCCGACAAGGCCGGCCTGAAGCCGGGCGACATCCTGGTGGCGATCGAAGGCAAGCCGATCACCGACAGCACCGACATGACCAACCTGATCGCCCAGCTGCAGCCGGGCAGCAAGGCGAAACTGACGGTGCTGCGCAAGACCCAGGAAAGCACGGTGGAAGCCATCATCGGCAAGCGGCCGCCGATGAAGCGCGAAGCCGAGTAGTCGAATCGCGCTGGCCCGGGCCAAGCGCCCAGGCCAGCTTTCATTCCATGGTCTCAAGCTCGTCCTGAGCGACTTGCTCCGCCACCGGCTGCGGCGCTCTCCGCAGCAATACAGCGCCCAGCATCGCCGCCGCTCCGGCAAATATCGCCCCGCCCAGAAAGGCCAGCTGATAGCCGCCGTTGAGCGCCGCCTGCGCTGCCACGCCGGCCTTCAGCAAGCCGTCGCTGCGCGCGTCCGCCAAACTGGCCAGCAGCGCCAGGCCAAGCGCTCCACCCATCATGAAAGATGTATTGACGACGCCGGAAGCCAGCCCGGATTCGCTGGTCGCCACTTCGCTCATTGCCGCCAGCAGCATCGGATTAAACGCTATCCCAGCGCCCAGTCCAAGCAGCAGCATGCCCGGCAGCACATCCAGCAGGAAACTGCCATCCACCGGCGCCCGCGCGAAGAGGGCCAGGCCGACAGCCGCCACCAGCAAGCCGGTGGCCAACGGCAGGCGGATGCCGAAATGCATGACCAGCTTGGCGGACAGGCCGAGCGAAAAAACCGCCATGATCAGGTTGGCCGGCAAGAACGCCAGGCCGACCTGCAGCGGCTGGTAACCGCGCACCCGCTGCAGGTACAGTGCGGAAATAAAAAACCAGGCGAACATCGCTGCCGCCCACATCACGCCGACGATATTGGCGACCACCACGCTGCGCAGGCGGAACAGCGCCAGCGGCACCAGCGGCGCCTTGACTCGCGCTTCGATGGCGAGGAACAGGATCAGCAGCGCGACCGCCGCCAGCAGCATGACGATAGTCTGGGTCGAATCCCAGCCGGCCTGGTTGCCGTTGACGATCGCATACACGGCGAGCATCAGCGCAACGGTGATGCTCGCCGCGCCGGCCACATCCAGCTTGTGATGGCTGGCGGCGCCGCTGCCGTGCGGCAGCAGGCCGGCGCACAGCGCATAGACGGCGATCCCTATCGGCAGGTTGACCAGGAAAATCCAGTGCCAGCTGAGGGCGCTGGTCAACAGTCCGCCCAGCAGCACGCCGATGCTGCCGCCGCCGGCGCAGACGAAACCGTACACACCCATGGCCTTGGCGCGCTCGCCCGGCTCGGTGAACAGGTTCATGATCAGCGACAGCGACACCGCCGACACCACGGCCCCGCCCAGCCCCTGCACCGCCCGTGCGCACACCAGCAGCACTTGCGAATTAGCCAGCCCGCAGGCCAGCGAGGCTAGCGTGAACAAGGTGATCCCGAGCAGGAACATGCGCCTGTGGCCGTACAGGTCGCCGAGCCGTCCGCCCAGCAACAGGAAGCCGCCGAAGGTCAGCATGTAGGCGTTCACTACCCACACCAGCGAGGTCTCGGAAAATTTGAGATCGGCGGCGATCGAGGGTAAGGCGACGTTGACGATCGTGGTGTCGAGCACGATCATCAGCACGCCAAGACAGAGCACTATCAGGGCTGACCAGCGCTTGCGGTCGTCAATACCATGCGTCATGAGAGAGTCTCCTGTGAAGCGCGCCAGGCTGGCGGTACGCGATTTTTTGAAAATACTAGCACGGCCATCGAATATCGGATCTGGTGCGATAATTACCGATTCGCCATGTCCGTAGCCGCGACCACGCCACCTAATAGGCTTTCATAAAAACAATCGCATAAAGGAAAACTGCAATGCATGTCCGCGACCTGACCCAATACCTTGCCGAACTTTCTGAAAACAACAACCGGGCCTGGTTCGTCATGAACAAGCCGCGCTACGATATCCTGCGCGCGGAATTCCTGGAACTGGTGACGCGCCTGATCGGCGAGGTCAGCAAATTCGACCCCTCGATTGCCGGCTGCAATCCGAAGAAAGCGCTGTTCCGCATCAATCGGGACATGCGTTTTTCGCACGACAAGAGCCCGTACAAGACCTACTTCTCGGCGTCCATCATCGCCAGCGGCTTGAAAAAACCGAGCCAGGGCGGCGGTCCGTCCTACTATTTTCACATAGATGCCAGCGGCACGCTGCTGGTGGCCGGCGGCGAATACATGCCGCCGGCCGACCGCTTGCGGGCGATCCGCAACCAGGTGGTGGCGGATGCCGGCGGCTTTGGCAAGCTGTTGAAGAACAAGAAACTGGTGGCGACTTACGGCACCCTGCAATCCGAGGGCAAACTGATACGCCCACCGAAGGGATTCGACGCCGATGCGCCGCACATTGAATACATCAAGCTGAAGAATTTCATCGTCTGGAAGGAAACGCCGATCAAGAAGATGCTGTCGGACGCGCTGGAGAAGGAACTGCTGAACGGCTTCAAGGATGCCTATCCGCTGGTCAGTTGGCTGCGACAGATCAAGACGCCGGTTGCCGCTGAATGATATTTTCTTAAATCATGGCAAATATTGTTGACCCATTGCGCTCGTAGGGTGGGCACGTGTGCCCACGCGTGACCTATGCGCATCGAAAGTCCCATGTGAATCTGCCGTCACGCGTGGGCACACGTGCCCACCCTACGGCTTAGATCGTTTCTTCGGCGTCGGCCGGCGCCTGGGTCGCCTTGACGAACAGCGGCGCCACCAGCAAACCAATCTCGTACAGCAGGCACAGCGGCACCGCCAGCAGCATCTGGCTCATGATGTCCGGCGGCGTCACGATGGCGGCCACCACGAAAGCGCCGACGATCACGTAGGGACGGATCGACTTCAGCTTCTCCAGCGACACCAGGCCCATGCGCACCAGCACGATCACCACGATCGGCACTTCAAAAGTCATGCCGAAGGCGATGAACATGGTCATCACGAAATCGAAGTAGTTGTCGATGTCCGGCGTCACCGAAATCGAGGTCGGGGCCACCTTGTTGATGAAGTGGAAAATCACCCCGAACACCAGGTAATAACAGAAGGCCACGCCGGTGACGAACAAGATCGAAGACGATACCACCAGCGGCGCGATCAGCTTCTTTTCGTGGGCGTACAAACCCGGCGCGATGAAGGCCCACAGCTGGTACAGCACCCACGGCAGGGCAATGACGAAGGCGACCAGCAAGGTCACCTTGACCGGGATCAGGAATGGCGTGATGACGCCGGTGGCGATCATCTTGCTGCCGTGCGGCAGCGCGTTCAGCATAGGCGCGGCCAGGAAGTCGTAGATGTTCGCCGACCACGGCATCAGGCACAGGAAGATCACGATGATCGCGATCGATGCCTTCATGATGCGATTGCGCAATTCCACCAGGTGCGAAATGAACGTCTCTTCGACGCCGCTGGATTTTTGTTCTTCAGTCATGGGGGCAGATAATGTGCGAACAAGCTATTGTGCGGATATCAGGCGTCGACCGTAAGTACATTGGGCAGACGCATGAGATCATGAAAAAAACGAAGCGGAAGACTTGCCCTGGCTGGCCGGGCGGTATTTCGCCACGCGGGCGGCGCCGGACAGCACGCGCGATTTCTGGCCGCTTTGCTGCTTGTACCAGGCTGGAACAGCGCTGCTGCGCGCCAGCTTTTTCTTGCGAAAACTCTTGGCCTTGATCGCCAGCTGTTCAACCTTGTAGGTTTCCGGCGTCATGCTGGCGCTATCGTCCCAGGCGGCATGGACGTATTTGTTGGCGTCGGACATGCTGCTGGCAATGCTCTGCTCGATATCGCTGGCGGCTTCCTGCACGTCCTGCTGCATCTTGCGCAGCTCTTCCAGCTCGATTTCGCGGCTGACTTCCGATTTCACTTCGTTGATATAGCGCTGCGCGCGGCCGAACAGCGAGCCGGCCATGCGCGCGACGGTCGGCAGCTTTTCAGGGCCGACCACGACCAGAGCGACAACGCCGATCAGAGCAAGTTTAGTGAGGCCAATATCGATCATGGGGAGGAGCGGCAAGCATCAGGCCGGGCCGGCAGCATGGATTTGCGCCGGCGGCGGCCATGACTCAGTTGCCGGACTTGTCCTTTTCTTTGGCTGCCACATCAATCGTTTGTTTGTCAGCGGCGGCTTTTTCTTCCTCGCCCTTGACGCCATCCTTGAAGCCCTTGACGGCCTTGCCGAGGTCGGAGCCCATGTTGCCGATTTTTTTGGTGCCAAATACCAACATCACGATAACCAGCACGATCAACCAGTGCCAAATACTGAACGAACCCATTTTTTTCTCCTTGCCGGACATCCTGTGCCCGGACCTGCTAAGTCAACACACCGTTATATTACTTACAATCCCGACAGCATTTTTCACCGGCGCAAAACCGGTTTAGCGCTGTCCGCGCCACGGCTTAGGTCCGCCGATGACGTGCATATGCAAATGGTACACCTCTTGGCCGCCATCCGGTCCGGTGTTGAACAGGGTCTTGAAACCGCCGCTGGCATGGCCCTGCTCATCGAGCTGATAGCCACAACCCAGCTCTTTTGCAAGGCGCGGCGCCAGGAGCGCCATTTTACCCAGCAAAGCGGCGTGCTGCTCACCACAATCCGCAAGCGTCGCGATATGTTGTTTCGGCACAATAAGGAAATGGATGGGCGCCGCCGGATTGATGTCGTTGAAGACGACCAGGTCGTCGTCTTCATAGATCAGCTTGGACGGAATCTGCTTGGCCGCGATTTTGCAAAAAATACAATTTTCCAAATTATCTCCAGATATCAAACAGCCGAAAGGAATCAGGATGCTATAACAAAGTAGCCTTGCGCGGGCCTCAATTCTTGCCTGTATCGGAAGCCTGCGGTTCGTGCTCGCTCAGCTTGCGGCTGGCTTTTTCTTCGATCCCGGACAAACCCTCGCGCCGCGCCAGTTCCTGCAGCACGTCCTGCGGCGTCAGGTTGAATTGCGCCAGCAGGATCATCGAATGGAACCACAGGTCGGCGCATTCATACAGGACATGTGAAACGTCGCTGTCGACGCGCGCATCCTTGGCGGCCATCACGGTTTCGGTGGCTTCCTCGCCGATCTTCTTCAGGATCGCATCGTCGCCCTTGGCGAACAGGCGCGCCACATAGGAAGTCGCTGGATCGCCGCCGTTGGCCGGCTTGCGCGACTCGATGACGGCCGCCAGGCGCTGTAAGGTGTCACTCATGATTGCAATCGCCGTCCATTGTGCTCAATGCTCATTTGTAGATCTCGTCCGGCTCTTTCAACACCGGCTCGACCGCTTCCCAGCTCTTGCTGTCGCTTTCATACTTCTGAAAGAAGCAGGAATGGCGGCCGGTGTGGCAAGCGATGTCGCCGGCCTGGGTCACTTTCAGCAACACGACGTCTTCGTCGCAATCGAGACGGATTTCATGCACTTTCTGCACGTGGCCGGACTCCTCGCCCTTGTGCCAGAGTTTCTTGCGCGAGCGGCTCCAGTAGACTGCCTCGCCCAGCGCCACCGTCTTCGCCAGGGCGTCGCGGTTCATCCAGGCGAACATCAGGACATCGTTCGAACCCAGTTCCTGGGCAATCACCGGCACCAGGCCGTGTTCATCCCATCTGACCTTGTTTAACCAACTCACGCTGCTCATGCTAGCCTCATCGGAATCTGCTGTGCCGCCATGAACTGCTTGGCTTCCTGCACAGTGTGTTGACCATAGTGGAAAATGCTCGCCGCCAGCACCGCATCGGCACGGCCGATCTTGATGCCGTCAGCCAGGTCCTGCAAGCCGCCGACGCCACCGGAGGCAATCACCGGTATCGTTACGGCATTGGACACGCTGCTGGTCAAGGCCAGGTCGAAACCAACCTTGGTGCCGTCGCGGTCCATGCTGGTCAGCAGGATTTCGCCCGCTCCCAGCTGTTCCATCTTTTGCGCCCATTCGATCGCATCCAGGCCGGTCGCCTTGCGGCCGCCGTGGGTAAATACTTCCCACTTGCCGGGCGCGACCTGCTTGGCGTCGATGGCGACCACGATGCATTGCGAACCGTACTTGGCGGCGGCGTCCGCCACCAGCTGCGGATTGGTCACCGCGGAGGTGTTGATGCCGACCTTGTCGGCGCCGGCGTTCAGCAGACGGCGCACATCTTCCACCACGCGCACGCCGCCGCCCACCGTCAGCGGAATGAAGACCTGCGACGCCACCGCTTCGATGATCGGCAGGATCAGGTCGCGGTTGTCCGAGGATGCCGTGATGTCGAGAAAGGTAAGCTCATCGGCGCCCTGCTCATCGTAGCGGCGGGCGATCTCGACCGGATCGCCGGCGTCGCGCAGCTCCAGGAAATTGACGCCCTTGACGACGCGGCCATTGGTCACGTCCAGGCAAGGAATGATGCGTTTGGCAAGAGTCATGACTTGTCAGCTGCGGGCTGCTCCGATAAATCTTCGCCCTCGGCATAGTCGCCGAGGTCGTCGCTCAGTTCGTCGGCGCGCTCCTGCGCCGAACGCAGATCGAGCGTGCCTTCGTAGATCGAACGGCCGCAGATCACCGCCTCGATGCCTTCATCCTGCACCGCGCACAATGCTTCCACATCGTGGACGTTGTGGACGCCGCCGGAGGCGATCACCGGAATCGTCATGCTTTGCGCCAGCTTGACGGTAGCGTCGATGTTGACGCCGCCCATCATGCCGTCGCGGCCGATGTCGGTGTAGACGATGGAAGCGCAGCCGTAGTCTTCGAATTTCTTGGCGAGGTCGATCACTTCGTGGCCGGACAGCTTGCTCCAGCCGTCGGTCGCGACCTTGCCGTCCTTGGCGTCCAGGCCGACAATGATCTGCCCCGGAAACGCGCTGCAGGCATCATGCAGGAAGCCGGGGTTCTTGACCGCGGCGGTGCCGATGATGATGTAGCTGAGGCCGTCGTCGAGATAGCGTTCGATGGTGTCGAGGTCGCGGATGCCGCCGCCCAGCTGCACCGGGATTTCTTCGACGCCGTTGAGCAGGGCAAATTCGCGCACCGCCTTGATGATGGCCTTGACCGCAGGTTCGTTCTTCGGCTTGCCGGCAAAGGCGCCATTCAAGTCCACCAGGTGCAGGCGACGGGCGCCCTGCATCAGCCAATGTCGGGCCATCTCGCCCGGATCGTCGGAGAATACAGTGGCTTGGTCCATATCGCCTTGTTTCAGGCGTACGCAGTGACCGTCTTTGAGGTCGATGGCAGGTATCAGCAGCATGGCTACGTTAATTGGTTGAGTTCAGTTAAAAATCAGGTCGGATCAGTCGCGGACAGATTCTTGCAAGCTGTCGCGCAATCGCTTAGATGCGCCATTCCACAAAGTTCTTGTACAACTGCAAACCGGCGGCGGCGCTCTTCTCCGGATGGAACTGTGTAGCGAAAATATTATCACGGCCGACGGCGCAGCTGAATGCGGCGCCATAAACGGTCTCGCCGAAGGTGTGTTCCGCCAGCGCCGGCGCAGCGTAGTAACTATGCACGAAATAAAAATAGTCGTCGTCGGCAATGCCGTTCCAGAGCGGATGAGAGCGCGACTGGCGCACCCGGTTCCAGCCCATCTGCGGCACTTTGAAACGCGAGCCGTCATCCTGCAGCTGGCCGTCAAGCTGGAAGCGCACCACTTTCCCCGGCAACAGGCCGAGGCCGTTAGTCGGACCTTCTTCGCTGCTGTCGAACAGCATCTGCTCGCCCACGCACACACCCAGCAAAGGCTTGTTGCGCGAAGCTTCCAGCACGGCTTCCTGGACGCCCGACTCGCGCAGGCAGCGCATGCAGTCCGGCATCGCGCCCTGGCCCGGCAACACCAGCCGGTCGGCAGCCTGGATATCGGCGATGACGCCGGAGATACGGACATCGGCTTCCGGCGCTACCTGGCGCAGGGCTTGCGCCACCGAGCGCAGGTTGCCCATGCCATAGTCAACCACAACGATTTTGTTCATGATAAAAATTCAAGTCTTGAGAAACAAACCTGGTGCGCATCCGCGTTGCGAGATCTGCCGGTATAAGGTCAAAGTCAGAGCCAAGACCGGCGCAACGATTTGCCAGAACGACCGCACAGGACGAAAGCGCTGCTTTAGTGATTACATTAGTCGTCAAACAACTACTGATCGCTACAGACTACCCTTGGTCGAAGGAATCGTCCCGGCGGAACGCGCATCCAGCTCAGCGGCCATGCGCAGCGCCCGGCCAAACGCCTTGAAGACGGTTTCGCATTGATGGTGGGCATTCTCGCCGCGCAGGTTGTCGATATGCAAAGACACCAGGGCGTGGTTGACGAAGCCCTGGAAAAATTCGTGGGTCAGGTCGACGTCAAAGCCGCCGATCATGGCGCGCTTGAACGGCACGTGGAATTCAAGTCCGGGACGGCCGGAAAAATCGATGACAACGCGCGACAAGGCTTCATCCAGCGGCACGTAGGCATGGCCGTAGCGGCGGATCCCCTTCTTGTCGCCGATCGCCTTGGCGAACGCTTGTCCCAAGGTAATGCCGACGTCTTCCACCGTGTGGTGGGCGTCGATATGCAAGTCGCCGTTGGCTTCGATATCCAGGTCGATCAGGCCATGCCGCGCAATCTGGTCCAGCATATGGTCCAGGAAGGGCACGCCGGTATTCAGTTTTTGCTGGCCGCTGCCATCCAGATTGATGGAGACGCGGATTTGCGTCTCGTTGGTGTTGCGGGTGATCGATGCTGTTCGAGGCGTAGACATGTTGAGCTTGAGACCAATTTACGATGTGGTGACGCACACGGCGCCGTGGAGGTAATGCTAAATAGTACAGCTTCTCCGTTATTGAAGCATGGTAGGCGCAGCCTTTTGAGTCGCACCGCCATTTTACCGGCTTTTTGCGGCTTTCCTGCCAAGAGCCGTCTTGATAATCCTTATCAGCGTTGCCAGCGTTGCATTTTACGGAATTTCAGGCGCGCACCCGCTCATCCGGTTTCTTGCCGTCAAGTTGCGCCAGGCGCCGTTCTATCAGCGCGCAGTACTCGGGATTCAGCTCGAACCCGACGAAATTGCGGCCGCAGCGGCGCGCCGCCACCGCCGTGGTGCCGCTGCCCATGAAGGGATCCAGCACCACCCCGCCCGGCGGGCAGGATGCCTTGACCATGCGCTCGACGATTTCCAGCGGCTTCTGGGTCGGATGGTCGGCACGCTCGCGGTGTTCGCGGTGCAGGCGCGACACGCTCCAGACATCTTTCGGGTTGTAGCCCAGCTCCAGCCATTTGGCGCCGACAAAGATCGAGCGCGAACGAGCTTTCTTGGTTTCAGCATCGTAGGGGATGCGGATGGCGTCGAGGTCGAAGTGATAATCCTTGGCGCGGGCAAAGAAACCTATCGTGTCGTGCACCGAAGAAAAACGCCGCGTACCGCCGCCCATCGAAGGCACCCGCCGGTCCCAGACGATTTCATTGATCATGGTCATGCGCTGCTTCAGCATGACGAATATTTCCGGCGAAAAGCGCCAGGTCAGGAAGATGTACAGGCTGCCGTTCGGCTTCAGCTTGGGCAATGCGGCGTCTATCCACTCCTCGGTCCAGCGCAGGTAGGCGGCGGTATCGAGCTTGTCGGAATCGTTGCCGTAATCCTTGCCCAGGCCATACGGCGGATCGGCCAGCAGCAGGTCGACCGAACCGTCGGGGATGCGCTGCAAGCCTTGCATCGCATCTTCGCCGAAGACGCGGTTGAGCCAGTCGCCGCCGGCAGTCGTCACGCTGGACACACTGAGCGCGCCGCAGCGAGCCTCATCATTGCTTGCCATCTTCCAGGCGGTATTCCGCCGAGCGCGCATGCGCCTGCAAGCCTTCGCCGTAAGCCAGTTCCGCAGCCACCTTGCCCAAGGTCTGGGCGCCGGCTTCGCTGATGTTGATCATGCTGGAACGCTTCTGGAAATCGTAAACGCCGAGCGGCGACGAGAAGCGCGCAGTGCGCGAGGTCGGCAGCACGTGGTTCGGACCGGCGCAATAGTCGCCCAGGGCTTCCGAAGAAAAACGGCCCAGGAACATGGCGCCGGCATGGCGGATGCGGTCGGCCCAGTGCTGCGGATTCTCGGTCGAGATTTCCAGATGCTCGGCGGCGATGTGATTGGCGATTTCGCAGGCTTGTTCCAGGTCGCGCACCTTGATCAGCGCGCCGCGGTCGGTGAGCGACGTCCGGATCACTTCATGCCGCGGCATCAGCGCCAGCTGGCGGTTGATGCTGGCTTCCACCGCGGCGATATAGCCGGCGTCCGGGCACAGCAGGATGGACTGCGCCAGCTCGTCGTGCTCGGCCTGCGAAAACAGGTCCATCGCAATCCAGTCGGGATCGGTCGTGCCGTCGCAGATCACCAGGATTTCAGAAGGTCCGGCGATCATGTCGATGCCGACCGTGCCGAACACACGGCGCTTGGCAGCCGCCACATAGGCGTTGCCGGGGCCGACGATCTTGTCGACCTGCGGGATAGAGTCAGTGCCATAGGCCAGCGCCGCCACCGCTTGCGCGCCGCCGATGGTGAAGACGCGGTCGACGCCGGCGATGGCCGCGGCAGCCAGCACCAGCGGATTCTTGACGCCGTCCGGAGTCGGCACCACCATGATGATTTCCTGCACGCCGGCGACCTTGGCCGGGATGGCATTCATCAGCACCGAAGAAGGATAAGCGGCTTTGCCGCCGGGGACGTAGATGCCGACGCGGTCCAGCGGCGTCACTTTTTGTCCGAGCACGGTGCCGTCGGCTTCGGTGTAGCTGAAGCCATCCGAACCGCATTCGCTCTTTTGCCGCAGATGATAGGCACGCACGCGGTCGGCGGCGGTCTGCAAGGCGCTGCGGCGCTGCGGCGACAGCTGCGCCAGCGCATCCTGCAATTCCTGCTGGCCGATTTCCAGGGCGCTCACGCTGCCGGCGCTGAGGCGGTCGAAGCGGTTGGTGTATTCCAGCACGGCGGCGTCGCCGCGCGCCTTGACGTCGGCCAGGATGCGCGCCGCGGCCTGATCGATGGCTTCGTCTTCGCCGGCCTCGAAGGCCAGCACGGCAGTCAGTTGCGCCTGGAAATCCGGCTGCGCCGCATCGAGTTTTCTGATTGCTATGCTCATGTTGCTGCTTCCAGTGTGCCGCTTATGGGCTTTAATTGGGCTTTATTTGATTGAAGCCTGTTCGAATGCATCCAGGATAGGCTGCAGCCGTTCGCGCTTCAGTTTCAGCGCCGCCTGGTTGACCACCAGGCGTGACGAAATGTCCATGATGTGTTCGACTTCGACCAGATTGTTGGCGCGCAGGGTGCCGCCGGTGCTGACCAGGTCGACGATGGCGTCGGCCAGCCCGACCAGCGGCGCCAGCTCCATCGAACCGTACAGCTTGATGAGGTCGACGTGCATGCCTTTGGCGGCAAAGTGCTCGCGCGCGGTCAGCAGGTATTTGGTGGCCACGCGCAGGCGCGCGCCCTGGCGGATCGCGCTAGCGTAGTCGAAGCCGGCCGAGACCGCGACCGACATGCGGCACTTGGCGATTTCCAGGTCGATCGGCTGATACAAGCCTTCGCCGCCATGCTCCAGCAGCACGTCCTTGCCGGCTACGCCGAAATCGGCGGCGCCGTATTGCACGTAGGTCGGCACGTCGGAAGCGCGCACGATGATCACATTGACCAGCGGATCGTTGGTCGGCAGGATCAGCTTGCGCGAGGTTTCCGGATCTTCAGTGACCTCGATGCCGGCCGCCTTCAGCAGCGGCAGCGTCTCTTCAAAGATGCGGCCCTTGGACAGGGCCAGAGTCAGTTTCTGGCTCATTTGATTCTTTCGATATTGGCGCCGACGGCCGACAGCTTGCGCTCCATCTGGTCGTAGCCGCGATCGAGGTGATACACGCGCTCGATCATGGTCTGGCCCTGCGCCACCAGACCGGAGATCACCAGCGAAGCAGACGCGCGCAGGTCGGTCGCCATGACCGGCGCGCCGACCAGGTGGTCGACACCCTTGATGATGGCGGTATTGCCTTGCACATCGATGGCGGCGCCGAGGCGGTTCATTTCCTGCACGTGCATGAAACGGTTTTCAAAAATGGTTTCGGTGACGTGGCTGGTGCCGTCGGCGATGCTGTTCAGGGACATGAACTGGGCTTGCATATCGGTCGGGAAACCCGGGTATTCGGTGGTGCGGAAGCTGACCGCCTTCGGCCGCGCCGCCATCTGCACGCGGATCCAGTCTTCGCCGGAAGTCAGGATCACGCCGGCTTCGCGCAGCTTGTCGAGCACTGCGTCGAGGATGTGGCTGCGGGTGTTTTTCAGCATGACGTCGCCGCCGGTGGCCGCCACCGCGCACAGGAAAGTGCCGGTTTCGATGCGGTCGGCAATCACCGAATGCTCGGCGCCGTGCAGCTTGTCGACGCCCTGGATCACCAGGCGGTCGGTGCCGATGCCGTCGATCTTCGCGCCCATAGACACCAGCAGGTTGGCCAGGTCGCTCACTTCCGGTTCACGCGCAGCGTTTTCCAGCACGGTTTCACCATCGGCCAGAGTCGCGGCCATCAGCAGGTTTTCGGTGCCGGTGACGGTGATCATGTCGGTCACGACACGGGTGCCCTTCAGTTTCTTGGCCTTGGCATGGATGTAGCCGGCTTCGATGGAAATCTCGGCGCCCATCGCCTGCAAGCCCTTGATGTGCTGGTCGACCGGACGCGAACCGATGCCGCAGCCGCCCGGCAACGATACCCGTGCTTCGCCGAAGCGCGCCAGCAGCGGGCCCAGCACCAGGATCGATGCGCGCATGGTTTTCAC
Source organism: Collimonas sp. GW821-FHT02H07 (assembly GCF_059421505.1). Lineage (NCBI taxonomy): Bacteria > Pseudomonadati > Pseudomonadota > Betaproteobacteria > Burkholderiales > Oxalobacteraceae > Collimonas > Collimonas sp. GW821-FHT02H07. The sequence goes on along the minus strand of NZ_JBWKVC010000007.1, from coordinate 184,071 downwards.
CATTTCATAGGGCGCTTCCAGCTTGCTGATGGCGTCGCCCTGCAAGGTCACGAAATGACCGTCCTGCGTTGCTTTCAGGCCCATCTGGCGCAGCAGCTTGAGGATGGTCGAGACATCGTGCAGGTTCGGCACATTGCTCAGTTGCAGCTGGTCGGAAGTCAGCAGACCGGCGCACAAGATAGGCAGCGCCGCATTTTTTGCGCCGGAAATAGTGATTTCACCGGAAAGGCGGTTGCCGCCTTGTATCAATAATTTATCCATGATTACTTCTCTCTCTGCTACACGTTATGCCTGGCCATCCGGACCAGAAATGTTCATCGGGCTGCGCCGGCGATGACAAGCCGGCGCACAATTAATTAGTCGGTAAATTGAGCGGTAAATTAAGTGGCAAACTCTTCGGGCGTCAGGGTCTTCATCGACAGCGCATGGATCTCTTCGCGCATGCGGTCGCCCAGCGCCGCGTAGACGATCTGGTGGCGCTGTATCGGGCGCTTGCCGGCAAACGCCGCCGACACGATCACCGCCTTGAAATGCTGGCCGTCGCCCTCGACTTCGAGGTGCGAGCATTCAAGACCGGCGGCGATGTAACTTTTAACGAGATCGGGTGTAGGGAACATGATATTTTCTTACCGGTTAACTGTACGAACTGAATGTAATTGTAATGATCTGGCTTAGTGGCGCAGCTTGTAGCCGCGTCTCAGCATCTGCACCGCCAGCGTCGACAGCAGCGCCAGCGCGACGCAGATGATCGCCAGGCTGATCAGCGGATTGACGTCGGACTGGCCGAAGAAGCCGTAGCGGAAGCCGTCGATCATGTAGAAGAACGGATTCAGGTGCGACACCGCTTGCCAGAACGGCGGCAACGACTTGATCGAGTAAAACACGCCGGCCAGGAAGGTCAGCGGCATGATCAGGAAGTTCTGGAACACCGCCAGCTGGTCGAACTTGTCGGCCCAGATGCCGGCGATCAAACCCATGGTGCCCAGCAGCGCCGCGCCGAGGAAGGCGAAAATCACGATCCACCACGGCGCCACGAAGGACAGGTTGCCGAACCAGGCAGTGATCACGAACACGCCGAAACCGACCGCCAGGCCGCGCACCACGGCCGCCAGCACATAGCCGCCATACAGCTCCCAGTGCGACAGCGGCGGCAGCAGGACAAACACCAGATTGCCGGTCATTTTCGACTGTGTCAACGATGACGAGGTATTGGCGAAGGCATTTTGCAACACGCTCATCATCACCAGGCCCGGGATCAGGAAGGCAGTGTACTGCACGCCCGGATAGACTTCGACATGGTCTTTCAGCGTGTGGCCGAAAATCAGCAGGTACAGCATGGCGGTCAGGATGGGCGCGCCGATGGTTTGCGTCGCGACTTTCCAGAAGCGCAGTACTTCCTTGTAAAACAGCGTTTGAAAACCGACCATCATTTGCCACCGCCCGCACTGTATTCTTCAGCGTAGACATTGAAGCCGTTGGCGCTGACCTTGCTATCCATGATCTGCAGGAACACGTCTTCCAGATCGGCTTGTTGCAGCTGCATGTCTTCGATCACCGCGCCGGACTGCCGCAAGGAGGCCAGGATCGGTTCGACGTCGGCATAGTGGTTGACGCGCAAGGCGAACTTGCCGCCGTCCGCATGCAGCACCAGATGCTGCAAAGGCGCCGGCAGGCTGCCGCTGGCGAGCTGCACGATCAGCTGGGAGCCGGCGATGCGCTTGATCAGCGCCGAGGTGGTGTCGAGCGCGACCACCTGCCCCAGCTTGAGCATGGCGATACGGTTGCACTGTTCCTGCGCCTCTTCCAGATAATGCGTGGTCAGGACCACGGTATGGCCTTCGCGGTTCAGGCGCGAAATGAAGCGCCACAAGGTCTGGCGCAGTTCGACGTCGACGCCGGCGGTCGGCTCGTCCAGCACGATCACCGGCGGCTTGTGCACCAGCGCCTGCGCCACCAGCACGCGCCGCTTCATGCCGCCGGAGAGCGCGCGCATATTGGTGTCGGCCTTGTTGGTGAGGTCGAGGTTTTCCATCACCTCATCGATCCACTTGTCGTTGTTCTTCAAGCCGTAGTAGCCGGACTGCATGCGCAGGGTTTCCCGCACCGTGAAGAACGGATCGAATACCAGCTCCTGCGGCACCACGCCGAGATTGCGGCGTGCGGCGCGGTAGTCGCTGACGACATCGTGGCCGTGGATGGTGACATTGCCGGAATCGGGACGATTCAAGCCGGCAATGATGGAAATCAAGGTAGTCTTGCCGGCGCCGTTGGGGCCCAGCAAGCCGAAGAACTCGCCTTCTTCGATGGTCAGTGAAACGCCGCCCAGAGCCTGCAAGGACTGGTAACGCTTCTTGACGTTGGTAATCTGAATCGCCGCCATGGATGCCTGGATACTCTGTGTGGGTGCCGCCGCATCGCTGCCGCTTGCGTGCCTGGAAACAATGCATCCAGCCGCTCTGGCGCTCTGCCTAATGGCGTAACCCTTGATTATATTGGATTTTTGCTGCCGAGGCCGGGCAACGACGACAAACCCGGCGGACTAAGGCCCCCGTCAGGGAGAGAGAAAGGATGAGGTCAGTGATGTCGTGTACTGGCAGCAACAACTACTGCCCCCGGCGCCAGCAACTCGGTCACGCCGTACAGGTCGATCAGGCTTTCCAGGTTGGCTGGCAAGCTGGAAAAATGCAGGGTAAGGCCTTGATTCAACGCCGCGACTTGCCAGGCCAGCAAGGTTGCGACGGCGGCCGAGTCGACCGCCACCACGTCGCTCAGGTCGATCTCGGTCTCGCCACCGGCGATCGCGCGCAAGCCCTCTTCGAGAGTGACTTTGGCGTTACCGACAGTAAGCGAGTGAGATGGCCTGAACATGGTAATCAATCAATAAAATCTACAACTTGGATATAACTTGGAATTACTTGCCCTGAGCAGCACGGGTTTTGTTCTTGTCCGTCAGCACCTTGATCAAGCCGTCGATGCCGGATTTGCCGATTTCCGAGGCAAATGTACCCTTATATGACTCAACGAGCCAGGCGCCCAATACGTTGACATCATAAATCTTCCAGCTGGTGCCGGATTTTTCCATGCGGTAATTCAGCTGGATAGGCTCGCCGCGCGGCTGGATCACCTGCGAGCGGACTTCGACGTCGCTATCGGCCGGATCGTTGCGCATAGGCTTGAAATCGATCTTCTGGTCGCGCACCTGGCGCAGGGCGCCGGAATAGGTATAGATCAGCAGACTGCGGAACTGCGTGATCAGCTGCTTCTTCTGGTCATCGGTGGCATCGCGCCAGTAACGGCCGGCTGCCAGCGAAGTCATGCGCTCGAAGTCGACGTAAGGAATGATCTTTTCTTCCACCAGCGCCAGGATGTGTTTTTGATCACCCCCCTGGATGCTTTTATCCGCCTTGGCGGAATCGATCACGTCCTGGCTGATGCGCTTGACCAGGGCGTCGGGCGCTTCTTGTGCTTGCGCCGCTGCGGTGAACAACAGGCTGCCGACAGTCAGCGACAGCGCCAGATATTTTTTCAGAATTTTCATATTTTCAACAATCTTGGTGGTTGTTAGAGGACGCCTCAAACAGCTGGAAGGTGGGGGCTAAGACGCCGAATTCAAGCGCCGGTTCCAGCTGTCGGCAAATCACTCGTCCGATGATTTGGTTTTGGCTGGCTTATCACCCTTGTCGCCGCCCTTATCGCTATTGTCGTCGTCGTTGCCGCGGATCTGGCTTTGGCGACGTTGCGTGTAGGCATCACGCATAAATTCATATTTATCCAATGCAGCATCTTCCAGCAGGTCGCCGGCATCCAGCAGATTGGCGCGCTTGTCGATCAGACGCACCACTGAGCCGGTGTTGCGCCAGCGCACCGGGTACTTGTAGGACCAGATGTCGCCATACATATCCACCGGCAAGGCAGCGGTATCGCGAATGTTCGATGGGCCGAACAAAGGCAGCACCAGGTAAGGACCGGAGCCTACGCCCCATTTGCCCAGGGTCTGGCCGAAATCCTTGTTGTGTTTCTGCAAACCGGCTTCCGAGCCGATATCCAGCAAACCGCCGAGGCCAAGAGTGGAATTGACGGCGACCCGCATCACGTCCGACGTACCATCAGCAACGTTCCCCTGCAGGAAACCGTTGACCGAGCTCCAGACGTCGCCCAGGTTGCCGAAGAAATTGTTGACGCCGGTCTGGACGAAACTTGGCAGCCAGTTCCGGTAAGCGGTGGCGACCGGCTTCAGGGCGACTTTATCGAGCGTGTCGTTGAAGCTGAACATGGCGCGGTTGAAGCCTTCCAGCGGGTCTTGCGGATTGCTGGTGGTGGCGCAGCCGCTCAATGCGGCGATCAGGGCCAGCGAGCCGAAGCGAGTCATTGTTTTCATTGTTCAGTGTCCTTTACATCCGCGGCCTTGCTGTACAGGAACTGACTGATCAGGTTTTCCAGCACAATCGCGGATTGCGTTAATTTAATACGATCGCCGGCAGCCAGGTTCTTGGTGTCGCCACCTGCCTCGATGCCGATATATTGTTCACCCAGCAAACCTGCGGTCAGGATCTTGGCCGAACTGTCTTGGGGAAACAGATAGCGCTGATCCATGTTCAGGGTCACTACGGCCTGGAAATTCTTGTCGTCGAAATTGATCGCCGCCACCCGTCCGACCACCACGCCGGCGCTTCTTACGGAAGCACGCACCTTCAAACCGCCGATATTGTCGAACCGTGTAACTACCGGGTAAGTCTTGTTGAAAGTCGAGGTGCTGAGGTTACCGGCTTTCAGCGCCAGAAACGCCAAAGCCAGGACGCCGACCAGGACAAATATGCCAACCCATACGTCTACTGTTTTTTGTTGCATGATTCATCACCTTAAAAATACCACCTGAGGCGAATAATTCCTCAAGAGAATAGTAACGAGAAGTAAAGCGCCCTGCTGCCCGCTGCAGCAAATGTGACTGCGGCCGAAACCGGCAACCCGGTCGCAAAAACCTAATTAAACATCAGCGCCGTCAGCAGGAAATCCAGTCCCAGCACCGCCAGCGAGGCGATCACGACCGTGCGCGTGGTTGCCCGGGAAACACCTTCCGGCGTCGGCTTGGCTTCGTATCCCTGCCAGACCGCAACGAAAGTTACGGCGATGCCGAACACTACGCTTTTCACCACGCCGTTCGCCACATCCAGCCAGACGTCTACGCCGCCCTGCATCTGCGACCAGAACGCGCCTTCATCGACGCCGATCAGCTTGACGCCAACCAGGTAGCCGCCATAGATGCCGAGGGCGCTGAACAGCGCCGCCAGCATCGGCATCGCCACCACGCCAGCCCAGAATCGCGGCGCCACGACCCGTTGCATCGGGTCTACCGCCATCATTTCCATGGCCGACAACTGCTCGCCGGCTTTCATCAAGCCGATTTCTGCGGTCAGCGAAGTACCGGCGCGGCCGGCAAACAGCAGCGCGGTCACCACCGGCCCCAGTTCGCGCACCAGCGACAAGGCCACCAGCAAGCCCAGCGCCTGCTCGGAGCCATATTTATTCAGAGTGTAATACCCCTGCAGGCCCAGCACGAAACCGACGAACAAACCGGAAACGCCGATGATCACCAGCGAATAATTGCCGATGAAATGAATCTGGTCGGTAATCAGCCGCGGCCTGCGCCACAAACCGAGCGAAGCGCGCAGGATCGCCAGGAACATGCGGGTGGCGACACCCAGTCCGGTAATCGATTCGCGCACCGTGCGGCCGATTGCCGCAAGGGAATTGCTTACAAATTTAACGATGGAACCCATCAGCCGCGCCCCTTCATGCCCAGATCCTCGCCCAGCGACTTGCCTGGATAGTGGAACGGCACCGGCCCGTCGGGTTCGGCGTTGACGAATTGCTTCACATACGGATGTTCCGATGCCTGCATCTCTGCCGGCGTGCCCTGCGCCACGATCTGCCCTTGCGACAGGAAATACACATAGTCGGCAATGCCGAACGATTCGTGGACATCATGCGACACCAGGATGCTGGTGGAACCGAGCGCATCGTTGAGCTTGCGGATCAGGTTGGCGGTGACGCCCATCGAAATCGGGTCGAGGCCGGCGAACGGTTCATCGTACATGATCAGCGAAGGATCCAGCGCAATCGCGCGCGCCAGCGCCACGCGCCGCGCCATGCCGCCGGAAATCTCGGACGGCTTGAGCTGGGCAGCATTGCGCAAACCGACCGCGTTCAGCTTCAGCAGCACCAGCTTGCTCAGCAGGTCTTCCGGCAGATCGGTGTGTTCGCGCAGCGGGAAGGCGACATTTTCAAATGCGGTCAGGTCGGTAAACAAGGCGCCGCTCTGGAACAGCATGCCCATCTTGCGCCGCAGCGCGTACAGGCCCGCGGTCGACAAATTGTGCACGGTTTCGCCGTCGACCTTGACGCTGCCGGCCTGCGGGCACAACTGCCCGCCGATCAGGCGCAGGATAGTGGTCTTGCCGGAGCCCGAGCCGCCCATGACGGCAATCACCTTGCCGCGTGCAAAGTCCATGTTGAGACCCGATAAAATCGACCTCTCACCATAGCCAAACTGCAGATCACGAATTTCGACGATATTTGCCACACTGCTCACCGGATAAATCAAAGGGGCTATTGTAGTGCAAATGCGACAATCGTTCAGGGCCCGGCAATAGTAGCCAGAGCGACATGTGCCTCTATTACAACAGTTTGACTATTGCCTGAATGCATGAACAAAATGCCGCTGACAGAAAAAAGAGTATGTCGGTGTTGCCACGGACATACTCTTCTTTGAATACTACCCCGCCGATTTCAAGCTGCGGCGCAGCAAAAATCAGCGCGGCAAGACCGACGCGCCCATCAGGAACTCATCCACCGCACGGGCGCACTGGCGGCCCTCACGGATCGCCCACACCACCAGCGACTGGCCGCGGCGCATGTCGCCGGCAGCGAAGACCTTGTCGACCGAGGTCTTGTAGCAGGCATCGCCTTCGGTCGTCGCCTTGGCGTTGCCGCGCGCATCCTTGTCGACGCCGAACGCTTCCAGCACCTGCGCCACCGGCGAGACAAAGCCCATCGCCAGGAACACCAGGTCGGCCTTCATCTCGAATTCCGAGTTCGGCACTTCCTGCATCTTGCCGTCTTTCCACTCGACGCGGGCGGCGATCAGTTTCTCGACCTTGCCGTTCTTGCCTTCCAGGCGCTTGGTCGCCACTGCCCAGTCGCGCTCGCAGCCTTCATCGTGCGAGGACGAGGTGCGCAGCTTGGTCGGCCAGTAGGGCCAGACCAGCGGCTTGTTTTCCTGTTCCGGCGGTTGCGGCATCAGTTCGAACTGCTGGATCGATACGGCGCCCTGGCGGTTGGAGGTGCCGACGCAGTCAGAACCGGTATCGCCGCCGCCGATCACCACCACGTGCTTGCCGCCGGCCAGGATCTGATCCTTGACCTTGTCGCCGGCATTGACCTTGTTTTGCTGCGGCAGGAAATCCATGGCGAAATGCACGCCCTTGAGTTCACGGCCGGGCACCGGCAGATCGCGCGGCTGCTCGGCGCCGCCGGCAATCACCACCGCATCGAATTCGGCATTGAGCTCTTCGGGCGAGACGGTTTTCTTGGCCCAGTTGTTAACGTTGGCGGGAAAATCCTTGCCCACCAGCACGCTGGTGCGGAAAGTCACGCCTTCCGCTTCCATCTGCTCGACCCGGCGGTCGATATGCGATTTCTCCATCTTGAAATCGGGAATCCCGTAACGCAGCAGGCCGCCGATGCGGTCGCTCTTCTCAAACACCGTGACGTCATGGCCGATGCGCGCCAGCTGCTGCGCCGCCGCCAGGCCCGCAGGACCGGAACCGACCACCGCCACCTTCTTGCCGGTTTTCACCAGCGCCGGCTGCGGCACGATCCAGCCGTTTTCCCAGCCCTTGTCGACGATGAAATGCTCGATCGACTTGATGCCGACCGGGTCGCTGTTAATGCCCAGGGTGCAGGCGCTTTCGCAAGGCGCCGGGCAAATGCGGCCGGTAAATTCCGGAAAGTTGTTGGTCGAATGCAGCGTTTCCAGCGCTTCGCTGTAGGCGCCGCGATACACCAGGTCATTCCAGTCCGGGATGATGTTGTTGACCGGGCAGCCGTTGTTGCAGAATGGAATACCGCAATCCATGCAACGCGCGCCCTGCGTCTTGGCCTCGCTGTCGCTCAGGCTGAGGATGAATTCCTTGTAGTGCTTCTTGCGTGCCTGCGGCGCTTCATAGGTTTCGCCGACCCGCTGAAATTCCATAAATCCAGTTACTTTTCCCATTTTCTTCCGCTTTCTGGCTGCAGGATGCACCGCGGCAAAACCGGCCGCGGCGCTCCTTATCTTTACTTGGCTATATTTGGCTTTAACTGCGTAGCTTTAGCTGCGTGCGCATAATCTTGCGACTACAGGCGATTATGCGGCGACTTTCTCTTTGGCTGGCGCCGCGCTCGCGACTGCATTCAACTCGCCCAGCGCCCGCTTGTACTCAGTCGGGAACACCTTGACGAATTTGCTGCGCGACACAACCCAGTTATCCAGCAAATTGCGCGCGCGCGTGCTGCCGGTGTACTTGAAGTGGCGTTCGATCAGGCCCTTCAGGATCGCTTCGTCGGCCTGCACTTCGCCGCCGCGCGTGGTGCTGTGCCAGATCGCCTTGTCGATGGTGGCTTCCTGCTCGCCCTGGCTCAATACCGATTCCAGCGTGACCATCGCCATATTGCATTGCGCCGCGAAAGCGCCGTCCGGATCGTAGACATACGCCAGGCCGCCCGACATGCCCGCGCCGAAGTTGCGGCCGGTTTCGCCCAGCACCACCACCGTGCCGCCGGTCATGTATTCGCAGCCGTGATCGCCAGTGCCTTCGACCACCGCGACGGCGCCCGAGTTACGCACCGCGAAGCGCTCGCCGGCAACGCCGTTGAGGAAAGCCTCGCCGGCGATCGCACCGTACAGCACCGTGTTGCCGGCGATGATGTTGTCGACCGCGCGGCCGCGGAACTCGGTGTTCGGACGGACGATGATGCGGCCGCCCGACAAGCCCTTGCCGACGTAGTCATTGCCCTCGCCAACCAGATCCAGCGTCACGCCATGCGCCAGGAACGCGCCTGCCGACTGGCCGGCGGTGCCTTGCAGCTGGATGTGGATGGTGTCGTCGGGCAGGCCTTCGTGACCGTATTTTTTTGCCACTTCGCCGGACAGCATGGCGCCGACGGTGCGGTTCAGATTCTTGATCGGCGAGATGAACGATACCCGCTCGCCCTTGTCCAGCGCCGCTTTCGCTTGCGCGATCAGCTTGTGGTCAAGCGCCTTGGCCAGGCCGTGGTCCTGCTCTTCGGTGTGGTAATACACGCCGCCTTCAGGCAGCGCCGGCTGGTAGAAAATCCGGCTGAAATCCAGGCCCTGCGCCTTCCAGTGGGTCAGCGCGCGCGATTTGTCGAGCAAGTCGGCGCGGCCGATCAGTTCGTTGAAATCGCGCAGGCCGAGTTGCGCCATGATCTGGCGCACTTCTTCGGCGATGAAGAAGAAGAAGTTGACCACATGTTCCGGCTTGCCGGAGAACTTGGCGCGCAGCACCGGGTCTTGCGTCGCAACGCCGACCGGGCAGGTGTTCAAGTGGCACTTGCGCATCATGATGCAGCCTTCCACCACCAGCGGCGCGGTCGCAAAACCGAACTCATCGGCGCCCAGCAGCGCACCGATGACAACGTCGCGGCCGGTCTTCATCTGGCCGTCGGCCTGCACCCGGATACGGTTGCGCAAGCCGTTCAGCACCAGCGTCTGCTGGGTTTCGGCCAAGCCCAGTTCCCAAGGCGTGCCGGCATGCTTGATCGAGGACAGCGGCGACGCGCCGGTGCCGCCGTCATGGCCTGCGATCACCACGTGGTCCGACTTGGCCTTGGCCACGCCTGCAGCCACCGTGCCGACGCCCACTTCCGACACCAGCTTGACCGAGATCGACGCGCGCGGATTGACGTTCTTCAGATCGTGGATCAACTGCGCCAGGTCTTCGATCGAATAGATGTCATGATGCGGCGGCGGCGAAATCAGGCCGACGCCCGGCACCGAGAAACGCAGCTTGGCGATGTATTCGGATACCTTGTGACCCGGCAGCTGGCCGCCCTCGCCCGGCTTCGCGCCTTGCGCCATCTTGATCTGGATCTGGTCGGCCGAAATCAGGTACTCGGCAGTCACGCCGAAACGTCCGGACGCCACTTGCTTGATCTTGGAACGCAGCGAATCGCCGGCCTGCAGCGGAATATCGACTTCGATGCGATCCTTGCCGATCACCGACGCCAGCGTCTCGCCCTGCTTGATCGGGATGCCCTTGAGTTCCTGGCGATAGCGGTTCTCGTCCTCGCCGCCTTCGCCGGTATTCGACTTGCCGCCGATGCGGTTCATCGCTACCGCCAGCGTGGCATGCGCTTCGGTCGAGATGGAACCGAGCGACATCGCGCCGGTGGCGAAACGCTTGACGATTTCCTTGGCTGGTTCGACTTCGTCCAGCGGGATCGCCTTGCTCGGATCGATCTTGAATTCAAACAGGCCGCGCAGGGTCATATGACGCTTGGATTGATCGTTGATCAGCTGGGCGTACTCTTTATAGCTGTTGAAGTTGTTGGAACGGGTCGAGTGCTGCAGCTTGGCGATCGCATCCGGCGTCCACATGTGTTCTTCGCCGCGGATACGGAAAGCGTATTCGCCGCCGGCGTCGAGCGCGTTGGCCAGCACCGGATCGTCGCTGAAGGCAGCGCGATGCAGGCGCAAGGCTTCTTCCGCCACTTCAAACACACCGATGCCTTCGACATTCGAGGCGGTGCCCTTGAAGTATTTCTGGGTCATCGCCTTGTTGAGGCCGATGGCTTCGAAAATCTGCGCGCCGCAGTACGACATGTAAGTCGAAATACCCATCTTCGACATCACTTTCAGCAAGCCCTTGCCGACCGCCTTCTGGAAGTTGTAGATGGCCTTTTCCGGCGACAGCGCGCCCGGCAGACCATGCGCCAGTTCAGTCAATGTATCCATCGCCAGGTAGGGATGGATGGCTTCCGCGCCGTAGCCGGCCAGCAGTGCAAAGTGATGCGTCTCGCGCGCCGAACCGGTTTCCACCACCAGGCCGGTCGAGGTGCGCAGGCCCTTGCTCACCAGATGCTGGTGGATTGCCGAAGTGGCCAGCAATGCCGGAATCGCCACCTGCTCGGCATCGACCTTGCGGTCCGATACGATCAGGATGTTGTGGCCGGACTTGACCGCATCGACCGCCTTGGCGCACAGCGATGCCAGGCGCGCTTCAATGCCTTCCTTGCCCCAGGCCACCGGATAGCAGATATTCAATTCGTGCGATTTAAATTTGCCCCCGGTGTGGGCGCTGATGTTGCGCAGCTTGGCGATATCGTCGTAGTTGAGGATAGGCTGCGACACTTCCAGCCGCATCGGCGGGTTGATGTTGTTGGTGTCCAGCATGTTCGGCTTCGGTCCGATGAAGGACACCAGCGACATCACCATCGCTTCGCGGATCGGATCGATAGGCGGGTTGGTGACTTGCGCGAACAATTGCTTGAAGTAGTGATACAGGGTCTTGTTCTTGTTGGACATGACAGCCAGCGGCGAGTCGTTGCCCATGGAGCCGATCGCCTCTTCCGCGGCGGCGGCCATCGGCGACATCAGGAACTTGATGTCTTCCTGGGTGTAGCCGAACAGCTGCTGGCGATCCAGCAACGGGATGGTGGAACCGGATTCAGAGGGCTCCGACTTCAGCTCGTCCAGCTTGACCCGCACCGATTCAATCCATTGCTTGTAGGGCTTGGCGTTGGCGAAGGTGTCTTTCAATTCCTTGTCGTCGATGATGCGGCCGGCGTCGAGGTCGATCAGGAACATCTTGCCCGGCTGCAGGCGCCATTTCTGGATGATCTTGGATTCCGGGATCGGCAGCACACCGGATTCGGACGCCATCACCACGAAATCGTCGTCGGTGACGATGTAGCGCGCAGGACGCAAGCCGTTGCGGTCCAGGGTGCCGCCGATATGGCGGCCGTCGGTGAACGCCATCGCCGCCGGGCCATCCCATGGCTCCATCATGGCGGCGTGATACTCATAGAAGGCGCGGCGGTTGTCATCCATCGTGGTGTGGTTTTCCCACGCTTCCGGAATCATCATCATCATCGCCTGGGCGATCGGATAGCCGGACATCAGCAACAGTTCCAGCGCGTTGTCGAAGCAGGCGGTGTCGGACTGGCCTTCATAGATCAGCGGGAACAGCTTCTTCAGGTCGTCGCCCAGCACGTGCGACTTCATCACGCCTTCGCGCGCGCGCATCCAGTTGAAGTTGCCCTTGACGGTGTTGATCTCGCCGTTGTGCGCCAGCAGGCGATAGGGGTGGGCCAGCGGCCATTCCGGGAAAGTATTGGTGGAAAAGCGTTGGTGCACCAGCGCCAGCGCCGACAGGCAGCGCGAGTCCTGCAGGTCCTTGTAATAGACGCCGACCTGGTCGGCCAGCAGCAAGCCCTTGTAGACCACGGTGCGGGCCGACATCGACGGCACGAAGAATTCCTTGCCGTGCAACAGGTTCAAGGCCTGAATCGCGTGGCCCGACGATTTGCGGATCACATATAGTTTACGTTCAAGCGCATCGGTCACCATGATGTCCGGACCGCGGCCGATAAAGATCTGGCGGATCACCGGCTCCTTGTCGCGCACGGTCGGCGACATCGGCATCTCGATATCCACCGGCACATCGCGCCAGCCCAGCACGACCTGCCCCTCAGCCAGCACCGCGCGTTCGATTTCCTGTTCGCAGGCGATGCGCGACGCATTCTCTTTCGGCAGAAACACCATGCCAACGCCGAATTCGCCTGGCGGCGGCAAGGTCACGCCCAGCTTCGCCATCTCTTCGCGATAGAACTGGTCCGGCACCTGGATCAGGATCCCCGCGCCGTCGCCCATCAGCTTATCCGCCCCGACCGCACCCCGGTGATCGAGATTCTTCAGGATCAGCAAACCCTGCTCAATGACCGAATGGCTCTTGTTGCCTTTGATGTGTGCAATAAAACCGACGCCACAGGCATCGTGTTCATTAGCCGGATCGTATAAACCTTGCGCTTGCATAACGTTGCTCCACCACTTTGAGAGTAAGGACATTAAGAATAGTGCAGACGGTTGCAGACTTCAATCACAATAAATGGGGTCAGAGTCAAATTAAGCCCATCAATTTTTGCACCAAAATTAAATAGGGACAGAGTCAATTTAGTGCGTTTGATGGTTTCTTGCTCATTTCCGTTATTTTTTTGTTTCCGGAGCCGCCGACTCCTCGGCCGACTCAGGCCGCGCCTTGAACGGCCTCCCGCGCCGGGACGGACGCACTCTCACGGCTCCCTGCTTTTCCAGCTTGGCCTTGAAGATTTCCGATCCCAGCGGCCAACCCTTGTTGGTGGCATCCATCAATTGCTTGGCCTGTTCGGATGTGAGCGCTTGCTCTGCCATTTCCTTATATGCAGCTTCACGATCGAAGGGCGTATTACCCAAGGCCCAATACAGCGCATGATCCGTCACCAATGGATCGGGCTTGATCCCAACATGGTGCAAATAACTCGACCAGGGATACTCGCCGGGCGTAGACGCAATGCCGGCGCGCACCGGGTTCTGGTCGATGTAGCAGCTACACAACATGAAATACCGCTCTGAGTCGATCACGGTGGCCCTGTAGCGCCCTTGCCACAGCGTGCCCACCCGCGCATATTTCTGGTTGAAATAAGGTACGTAATATCGCCCTACCCACTGCATCATCCGTGCCAAGCCCTCCACATCGCTAGGCGTCGCCAGCAGGTGGATGTGGTTAGTCATCAGCACATAACCGTGGATGGCCACCTTGAACTGCCTGGCCGCATCGCGCAAACGGCCCAGAAAATTCACATAATCTTCGGTTTCGCGAAAAATTGCCTGCCTATCAACACCCCGTTGTATCAGGTGATGCGGCTGGTTGGGAATGACGAGACGAGGTAAGCGAGCCATGGCTAAAAGAGAGCAGTTTGAGATGTCCTCATTTTATCCATTAATTTGACTCTGACCCCAATTGTTTTCATTTAATTGGGGTCAGAGTCGAATTTTTCGGCTTCGGATTGGAGGATCTGGCTGAGGGCGTCGAAGGCGGGGGAGCTGTAGTCGTGGCGGCGGATCAGGTAGGTTGGGATCTGGCCGGCGGGGCCGATGGGGTAGATGGCGAGGCTTTCGCTGCAATTGTGGAGTTCGAGCACGGAGCGCGGGGCCAGGGCGATGCCGGCGCCGGCGGCGACGCAGGCCAGCATGGCGTGGTAGGAGCCGAGTTCGAGGATGCGGTCGGGGCGGCGGCCGGGGATGCTGCCAGAGGCTAGCCAGTTTTCGGCGTGGCGGCGGTAAGCGCAGCCGTTTTCGAAGGCGATCAGGGTGTGGGTCTGCAGGTCGTCCGGGCTGGTGATTGGCGGGTGATTACGCGGGGCCAGCAGCACCAGTTCTTCGGCGTACAGTGGCAAGATCGTCAACAGCGGATCGTCCAATGGACCGGCAACCAGCGCCGCATCGAGGGTGAATGCGCGTACGCGGTCGATCAGCATCTGGGTCGGGCCGGTGCTCAGTTCCAGCTGGACGGCCGGCCATTGCTGGTGGAAGCGCGCCAGCGGCAGCGGCAAACGGCTGGCGGCGGTGCTTTCCATGGAGCCGATGCGCAAGCGCCCTTGCGGCACGGCCGGCTGCACGGCCTCGCGCGCTTCAACGGCCAGGTTCAGCAGGCGCTCTGCGTAGCCCAGCAGGGTTTCGCCGGCCGGCGTCAGCACCAGACGCTTGTTGTTGCGGGAAAACAGGCTGACGCCCAGCGATTGTTCGAGCTGGCGGATGCGGGTGGTGACATTCGATTGCACCCGGTGCAACTGTTCCGCCGCGCGGGTAATGCCGCCTTCGCGCACCACGGTGCGGAAAATTTCCAGAGACAGGAGGTCCATAGATCATCTCATTTAAAGATGAATAACATTTTAATTATTCATTTTTCGGGATGATTATATCAATGTAGGATGGATTCACCTGCCGCGGCGCAACATTTTCCTCTACGACATCCGCGCCTTGGCAGCCTTTCCCAAGGAGCTTCAACATGTCCAGCATCAACCTGCATTCCGGCGCGCAGCGCACATCGTTTGCCGCCCAACTCGATATCCGCTATCCGATCGTGCAAGGCCCCATGAACGGCGGCTCACCGATTGAACTGGTCACGCAAGTCTGCAACGCCGGCGGCCTGGGTTCATTTGCAGCCGCCCTGCTGTCGCCGGCGGCGATCATCGAAGCCGTCCAGAAAATCCGCACGCAGACGGCGCGCCCATTCAACGTCAATTTATTCATCCTGGAAACCACCCAGCCCGGCGAGGCGGAAATCGCGCTGGCGGAAGAACTGCTGCTGCCGTTCCGGGACGCGCTTGGCCTTGGCCCGGCAACCAGGCCGCAGAAATTCAGCGAGAATTTCAATGGGCAGCTGGCAGCCCTGCTGGAAGCCGCGCCGCCGGTGGTCAGTTTCACCTTCGGCATTCTTCCCGCCGATACGGTGGCGCGCTTCAAGGCCAAAGGCTGCAAAGTGATCGGCACCGCCACTACGGTGGCCGAAGCCGTCGCCTGGGAACAGGCCGGCGCCGATTTCGTCTGCCTGCAGGGCGCGGAAGCCGGCGGCCACCGCGCGACTTTCCTCGGCGACATCGAGCAATCCAGCGTCGGCTTGATGACCTTGATCCCGCAGGCGGCGGCAGCGGTAAAACTGCCGCTCATCGCCGCCGGCGGCATCATGGACGGCCGCGGCATCGCCGCCGCCTTGCTGCTTGGCGCCCAGGCGGCGCAGCTCGGCACCGCCTTCCTCGCTTGCCCGGAATCCGGCATCGCGCCGGCCTGGCGTGCCCAGCTGGCCGGCGCGCGCGACGACAGCACGCGCCTGATCCGTAGCTTTTCCGGACGCCATGCGCGCGGCATCGTCAATGCGTATGTGAAGCAGATGGCGCTCCATGAAAGCGCGTTGCCGGCGTATCCTGTACAAAATGCGCTGACTGCTGAAATCCGCCAGGCCGCCGCCAAACTCAACCGTCCTGAATTCATGTCGCTCTGGGCCGGCCAAGGGGTGGCCATGGCGCGGCCGATGCCGGCGGCGCAGCTGGTCGCCACGCTGGCGGCCGAGCTGCAGGCGCCGCACGCCATCAATTACTAGCGCAGGCTGAACTTGAAGCAAACGCAAATCACTGCAACGGCAGACATCGCGATGAAGATGGAACAAAATCAGGAAGCTTGGCGCGTGGCCTTGGCCGGCGCGCTGGCGCTGGCGGTAGCGATGGGCATAGGCCGCTTCGCCTTCACGCCGCTGCTGCCGATGATGCTGCACGATGGCGTGATCGATCTGACCGCGGGCGGCTGGCTGGCGACTGCGAATTACCTGGGTTATTTTATCGGCGCCCTGCTGTGCATGGCATTGCACGGCAGCGCCACCCGCTTCATACGGATCGGCCTCGTCGCCACCGTGCTGCTGACCCTTGGCATGGGAGTATTGCAGTCGTCTGGCCTGTGGCTGGCGCTGCGCACGCTGGCAGGCATCGCCAGCGCCTGCACCTTTGTATTCGCCTCCGGCTGGTGTTTGCAACGCCTGGCGCAACTGCAGGCGCCGGCGCTGGGCGGCATCATCTATTGCGGACCCGGCCTTGGCATCCTGCTGACCGGACTGGCAACCAGCGCGATGGTGTCGCATCACTGGAAGGCATCCTACGGCTGGCTCAGCTATGCGCTGCTGGCCTTGCTGCTGACGGCAATCGTCTGGCGCACCTTCGCCGGATCCGCGTCCGCCTTGAACGCGCCTGCAGCGGCCTCCCATGCACTCCCTGCGGCGCAAATCGTGCGGCAGACACGCGGCCTGACGATTGCCTACGCGCTGGCAGGATTCGGCTACATCATCACGGCGACTTTCCTGCCGGTGATCGCGCGCCAGGCATTGCCGGGCTCCAGCTGGCCGGATCTGTTCTGGCCCTTGTTCGGGATCTGCGTTTCGCTAGGCGCCTGGCTGGCGACGCGCTTGCCGGTGCATTGGGATAATCGACTATTGCTGGCCGCCTGCTATCTGCTGCAGGCATGCGGCATCCTGGTCGGCGTGGCGTCGCCCAGCGTATTTGGCTTTGCGCTCGGCAGCATCTTGCTGGGCTTGCCGTTTACCGCGATTACCTTGTTTGCCATGCGCGATGCGCGCCGCCTGCGCGGCGACCAGGCGCGCAGCCTGATGGGCTTGCTGACGGCCACCTACGGCATCGGCCAGATCGTCGGACCGCCGCTGGCGACGCGCCTGGTCCAGGGCAGCGGCAATTTCACTTCGTCGCTGTGCGTGGCGGCCTGCGCGTTGGTGGCAGGTGCCGGCCTGCTGGGCCAGATGTACCGGGAAAGCCGGCAGCGCGCCTGAGCTATTCGGCGGCGAACTCGGCGGCGGCCTTGGCGGTCCACAGCGCCTTGTTATAAGAAGGAAACGGCGCATCGTAGCTGTCGATGGCGCCATTCTCGCCGACAAAATGCGTCCACCAGCCAGCGGCATCCTGCACCAGCGCGATATCGCCGCTGCGGCAATGTTCCTGGATCGCTTCGCCTTCCGCCAGGGTAACGATGTTGACGCGGCGGTGTTTGATGACGGCAACCATCGGCGCCTAGCGGAACGCCGGTTCGCTGAAGCTGCGCAGCTTGCGGCTGTGCAGCTGCTCGACACCCTGGTTGCGCAGCAATTCCAGCGCCTTGATGCCGATCTTCAAATGCTGGTTGACGCGCTGCTCGTAAAAGCGGTTGGCCATGCCGGGCAATTTGATTTCACCGTGCAGCGGCTTGTCCGAAACACATAGCAAGGTGCCGTAAGGAACCCGGAAACGGAAACCGTTGGCGGCCACCGTCGCGCTTTCCATATCCAGCGCAATTGCGCGGCTCTGGTTGAAACGCAGCAAGGGCTTGCGATGATCGCGCAGCTCCCAGTTGCGGTCGTCGATCGAGGCCACCGTGCCGGTGCGCATGATGCGCTTCAGTTCATAGCCTTCCAGCTGGGTGATGGTGGCCACCGCATCCTGCAGGGCCAGCTGCACCTCGGCCAGCGCCGGCACCGGCACCCACAGCGGCAGGTCGTCGTCCAGCACATGGTCGTCGCGCACGTAAGCGTGCGCCAGCACGTAATCGCCCATGCGCTGCGAAGTCGACAAACCGGCGCAGTGGCCGAGCATGATCCAGCCGTGCGGACGCAGGACCGCGACGTGGTCGGTGATGGTCTTGGCGTTCGACGGCCCTACCCCGATATTGATCAGCGTAATGCCGGAGCCGTCCGCGCGCTGCAAGTGGTAGGCCGGCATCTGCGGCTGGCGCGCCGGCGCCACGCCGGTCAGCGAGCGATCTGACGGCAGGTCATCCAGGTTGGCGTTCCAGGTGGTGAGGTCGCCCGGTTCGACAAAAGCCGAGTATTGCTGGCGGTAGGCGCGCTGCTCGGGATCGCTGGTGGCTTGCATCAGCTCGCGCCCCATGCGGATGAATTCGTCGATATAGAAGGCGTAATTGGTGAACAGCACATAGCGCTGGAAACGGTCGGGCGAGGTGGCGGTGTAGTGCTTCAGCCGATGCAGCGAATAATCGACGCGCGGCGCCGTGAACAGCGACAGCGGATGCGGATCGCCGGGCAGCTCTTCAAAGGTGCCGTTGACGATGCGGTCGTCCATGGTCGCCAGGTTGGGCAGGTCGAACACATCCGGCAGCGTGCGCAGATGATCGGGATCGAGCGTGCCCTCGACGTGGATGCCTTCGGGGAAGGCAAAGTGCACCGGGATCGGCATCTCGCTGACGCCGATTTCCAGCGGCACGTCGTGATTGTCGCGCAGCAGCTTGAACTGGCTGACCAGGTAGTTGGTGTAGAGCGCAGGCCGGGTCAGCGTGGTTTCATAGACGCCGGGGCCGGAGACGAAACCGAAGGAATGGCGGGTATCGGCGCGGGTGTTGAATTCGGTGGTGACGCGTACAAAGGGATAGCAGGCGCGCACCCGTTCCGGCATCGCCTCGCCACTGGCAAAGCGTTTGAAAGCCCGGCGCAGCAAGGCAGTATTGTGTTCGTAGATTTCGCGCACGCGCTCGACGGCCGCGTGGGGATCGGTGAATTGCTCAGTGGGGAACATTGACTCTCCGTTGCAGTAGCTTGGCGTTCAGGCCCGGATATTCTTATCCGGGCCGTACAACCCAATTCTACTGTGATTGGAGAGGAAGTGCGCAGAGAGAATGCGCACACGAGGTGCGCAACGGCCTGCCCTATTTCAGCAGATCGTACTTGCCGCCTCTGGCGATCGCGCGCTGATATGCCGGTCGCGCATGAATCTGCTGCAGGAAATCCAGCAGGCGCGGCCGGCTGGCGTCCAGGCCGCCGCGCGACTGCGATGCTTCCAGCGGGAAGCTCATCTGGATATCGGCGGCGCTGAATTCTTCGCCGGCAAACCAGGTCGATTTTCCCAGTTCGCCTTCCAGGAAATCCAGATGCGATTTCAGTTGCGGATCGATGTAGCTGCGCTGCACGCCGTTGGCAATCATGCGCGCCAGCGGCCGCAGCAAGGCTGGCATCGGCGGCTTGCCGAGGCGGCCGAAAATCAGCTTCATCAGCAAAGGCGGCATGGCCGAGCCTTCGGCGTAATGCAGCCAGTAGGTGTAGCGCAGACGGTCCTTGCTGTCGGCGGCGGGAATCAGGCGGCCGTAGCTGTATTTCTGCATCAGGTATTCGATGATCGCGCCCGACTCGGCGATCGTATTGTCGCCATCGGTAATCACCGGCGACTTGCCGAGCGGATGGACGGCCCGCAGTTCGGGCGGCGCCAGCATGGTTTTCGGATCGCGCTGGTAGGGCTTGATTTCATAGGCCAGCCCCAGCTCTTCGAGCAGCCACAGCACGCGCTGCGAACGGGAGTTGTTGAGATGGTGAACAAGAATCATGGTCGGCAAGTCCGGTCAGGTGAATGGGATCGCTGCGGCGCATCTCGGGAAATAATTGCCGCTAGCGTACCCCATTTGCCGGGAAATATCCTGTCTTTGCAGATTTCCCGGCAACCGCGTTCGCCAGCCGCTACACCCGCGTCGGACTCAGCAAACCCTGGCAGGTGGCGCGCTGGGCGTCCGCCGCCGGCAGCTTGGCGCAGACGCCATCGAGCTGGCCGCGCAAGCGCCCCACCGCCGCCTGATGGCTGCCGCCGTTATTCCAGGCCGTGAGCTTTTGCCCGAGACGTTCCAGCACCGAACGATTGCGTTCATAAAACGCATTCTGGGTGCCGCCCAGTTCCTGGAACAGGCCGTGCGCCACCTTCTCGATGCGCGCTTCGTCTTGCGGCGCCAGTTCCAGCAGGCCGGACAGATAAGCTACGCCCCATTGCAGGCGGGTGGCCGGGCCCTGAGCCGCCTGATAGGCTTGCTCATACCAATTGATGGCAGCCGCTTTGTCGCCGCGTTTCTTGGCGTTCGAGGCCAGGCTGAGCATGAAATAATAAGGCGCATGCGAGCGCTTCAGCTCGGCCTTCAGCAAGCTGTCCGAATCGTCCAGCAGGCCGGCATCGCTCAATGCATGCGCCGCGGTATTGATCACGGATTGGCGTTCGAAGGCATCGGTAGTGGCGCGGTCGGCTTGCGCTACTTTTTGCTTCACCTCTTTCAGCAGCGCCGGCGGCAAGGCGCCGTCAGGATTGTCTATGCGCGCCAGCGATACCTGCGCGGCCAGCGCCGACAGCCGGTCGGTCTTCGACAAACTTGCATCGACCGACAGGCGCTGCATGGCCAGATTGGCCGCCGCCAGCAGCTTGGCGCGCGCCGCCGATTTCGGGTCGCTCGCCAGTTGCACCAGCTCGGCCGGATAGTTGGTCAGGATATCCATGTTCTCGCGGGAGCTGCGCACATCCGCCAGCGTCTTGTTCAACTGCGCCGCCGCTGCCGTCTTGTCGACCGCCCCCGCCGCCTCCGGTTTCGCCGCTGCCACCAGCGCGCTCAGCGCCAGGCGATCGGCGATATCGCCGGCCGGGCTGGCCGCCGCCAGCCGCTTCAGGGTCGCCGGCAAGTCTTTGCCGTTGACCAGTTGCTGTTCATCGGTGTCCCACGAGTAGTAAGCCAGCAAACGCCATTCATCGGCGCTCAGCTTGCCGCCGGCCAGCGCCGCCTGCAAGGTTTGCCGCACCGGACGGTTGGCGCTGATGCCTAGCGTCAGCGTCTGCAGATAACGGTCCGCATCGACCTCGCCCGGCAGGCGCGTGATTTCGCTGCCGTCCGGCTTGAACAGGATCATGGTCGGATAGCCGCGCACCTTGAACCGCTCGCCCAGTTTTTGCGCGCCGGCGCTGTCGCCGTCGATATGCACCGGCACAAAGAAGCGCGATCGCTCGATAAAGCCTTGGCGGTTGAATATGGTTGCCTTGACCTGATTGCATGGCGGGCACCAGGTCGCGCCCCAGTACAGGAACAGAGGTTTGTTATTGGCCTTGGCGAAGGCGAAAGCGGCGTCGACGTCGCCTTCATACCAGTTGATGCCTTCAACTGCAGCAGCAGCAGCAGAGGCCGCTGGCTTTTGGCCGGCGGCGGGCAGCGCGGACGCTGGCCCGGCTGCGCATATCAGGGTGACGACAATGGCAGCAGTAGCAGATTGGATTTTCATCGTGTCTTTGTATAAATTATTAACACCGTATTTAAGCCGACCTCGTCTGGCCGACCGCGTCATTCCCCCGTGCGCGGGAATGACGGAGAGATCGTTATGCCGGCCCTAAGAACCAAAATGATAATTAAATTCCAGCCATCCCATGCGGCCGTAGGGATTGTAGTTACCGGTAGGATAATACGGCCAGCCGCCGGTATTGTCTTGCTTCACCGAGTTGAACACATTGTTGACGATCAGCGCAATCGACGCCTGCGGGCTGATCTGGTAGCTGGCGCTCAGGTTGACCAGCGCGAACGGCGAGATGCGGCGGGTCTGATCGGCGCTCGGCAAGCTGCCGTAGCGCGTGACTTGCACCGTGCTGGTCCATGGACCGCGCAGCCAGGTGACGCTGGCGTTGACCTTGGAACCCCAGTCCGGATTGGTCAGCGAGTTCAGCAGATCCTGGTCGGGATCGCTGGCAAACTGGCGGTAGTGGTGGCTCAGCACCTTGGTGTAATTCGCCTTCAGCAGGAAATCGCCGGCGCCGCCGCCCTTGATGCGCCACTTGCCGCTGAAATCCAGGCCGCTGGTGCGTTCCTGCGCCGCATTGATCGGATTGACCAGGATGTTCTGAATCGCGTTCGGCTGGTAGATCGCCGTGGGCGGATTGCGCACCACCCGCGCCAGCGCATCAACGCAGGTGGGCGAAGTGATATCCAGCTGGCCGGCGCGGCAATTGGCTTCGTTGCGCAGGATGATGTCGGAATCGAGATTGGTCACCAGGTTATCGATCTGGATGCGCCAGAAATCGGCCGAGACATCGAAGTTGGAGCTTGGCGACCACACCACGCCGTAGCTCCAGGACTTGCCGTTTTCCGGCTTCAGGTCCTTGCTGCCGCTCTGGATGTAGTTGGCGCCGGGCGAATAATTATTGTAGTCGCAACCTGCCAGCGGCTGCCCCGCCAGCGCGCAGCGGTAGTAATCGGTGGTGGACGAGTAGTAGCCGCGCGTGGTCGACGAATAGATGTAGTTCATGTCCGGCGCGCGGAAGCTGGTAGCGTAGTTGCCGCGGAATAGCAGGGTCTTGGCGGGACGGAACTCCAGCCCGGTGTTATAGGTGAACTTGCCGTCGCTGCGGCCGGCAAAATCGTACTCGTCGTAACGTCCGGCGACCGTGGCCACCAATTGCTTGAGCAGCGGGATATTCAGTTCCGTACCCAGTGCATAGCGCTTGCGCGAACCGCTGGCGCCGGCGGCGTTCGACTGGTTGTAGAACACGCCCTGGTTGATTTGCGGATCCGGCGTATTGCTGAAGCCCTGGCTGCCGAATTCGGTGACCGCGGCCAGGCGCACCGGTCCGGCCGGCAGATTGAACAGCTCGCCGTTGGCGCTCAGGCTCAAGGTCTGGGTCCAGGATTTGTTGCGGCTGATGGATTCACCGGCAATCGAGTTGAACTCGTCAGGGGTCAGCGGCTGGCTGAGCCGTTTGGGATCAGGCGCGTAGATGGCGACGCCGTCGCTGTCGTAGCCCAGTCGCGGGCCCAGGAAAAAGCTATCCACTTTGCTCAGCAGCACCGGCGCGGTCTGGCGGCTGGTGTAAGCGGAAATATTATAGGCCGCCTCGTAGTTCCAGCTGCTGGTGGCGGGAATATCGCCGCGCACCCCGACAGTCCAGTTGCCGGCGACGTCGTTCCACTTGCGGTTGTAACGCGTCGCGCCGCCGATCTCTTCCGGCGAAATGCGGCGCGACCAGCTCTCGTTGGCGCCGCTGTTCTGGTTGTAGAAATAGCCGTTGCCGCCGCCTTCCGACGTCCAGTTAGGACCGCGCGTATTGTTCTGGGTAGAGTTAAATCCCAGCATCAGGTCGCTGAACACCTCAGTCTTGGGCGTCAGCTGATAAGTCAGGCTGCCGAACAGGTTCTCGCTTTCATTCTGCGTCATGGTGGTCCAGAACGCCGGCTGCGCCTTGCCGCTGCCGCAATACGGGCCTTTTTTCGACTGTACCTGCACCACGCTGTCGTAGAACAGATTGCCTATCTGGGCGCAATTGTTCGCACCTGGATCGACATACTTCCCGCTATCGACATTCTGGCGCGACAATATGCGTGTCGGCGCCGTGCCGTCGGAAGAGGCCGACGCCATGAAATCGCGCTGCCGGCTCCAGATCGGCTGGGTGCGGCTTAGTTCTACGCCAAAGACGCCGCTCAGCTTGCCGCTGCTGCCGCCGCCGGTGAACTGGATGCGCTGGTTGGAACCGCCGCCGTGCTGGGTGCCGCCGGCCTTGACGTTGAGGTCGAAACCCTCGGCGCGCTTTTTGAGGATGACGTTGACCACGCCGGCAATCGCATCGGAACCATATACCGCGGAGGCGCCGCCGTTCAGGATCTCGATGCGGTCGACCAGCGCCGAGGGGATATTCGCCAGGTTGACGAAGTTGACCGCGCCTTCGTACGCCACCGGGTAATCGGCGACGCGCCGGCCGTTGACCAGGATCAGGGTGTGGTTCGGGCCGAGGCCGCGCAGGCTGATGGTGTTCGCCGCCGGCGTGAAGGTGTTGCCGAAATCGGCGCCTTGCGTCATGCCGGTATTTTGCGTCTGCGCGCTGAGGGCATCGTACACATTACGGTAGCCTTGTTTCTCGATATCTTCGCCGGTGATCACGGTAACGCTGGTCGGCCCCTCCTTGCTGGCGCGCGGGATGCGCGAGCCGGTGACCAATACCTGTTTACTGTCGTTGCCGGCGGCGTCGTCTGCCGCCGGACTTGGCTGTGTTGTTTGTGTTTGTGCTTGAGCTGACTGATAGACGTACGGAACGCCATAAGCGATCAATAGCGACAGTGCGGAGCGCACCGGCCAGGTGTTGAATCTGTGCATGCGTATCTAACCCTTCCCATGTTTTCTTTTGTAAAGAACTGTGTCGTTCTTTAATGGGGAGTTAGAATATAGTATCCATACGGAAATAAAAACTGCTGTATTTACATATCTTTATGCGTTACATAAACAGCGGCGACCGCCGTAAGGTCGCCATGCCGAAGGCATGCCGCGGTCCAAGCAAAACCCTCATTTCAGGATTTTCCGCGCCGCAGAAATAATCTGCCGCGACAGGTTTTCCATGCGCGGCGACTGCACCTTCCAGGTATGCCAGTACAGCGCCAGTTCCAGCGGCCGGGTCGGCGCCAGATGGACCATGTCATCCTTCTTGCCGGCAGCCTTGAGCAGCAGTTCCGGCACCATGCCGTAACCCAGGCCGTAGCGGATAGCGTTGAAATGCGAGGCGGCGCCCGGCACATAATGGCAGGGATAAGCGCCAGCCGGCAGCCCCAGTTTGCTGAGCAGGAATGAAGACTGCAGGGTGTCCTTGTGGGTGTAGGCCACCACCGGCGCCTTGCGCGCGGCCTTGCGCGTCAGTCCGTCGGCGAACCAGCGGTCGCGAAAGCTTTCCGACGCCACCAGCCAGTAGCGCATTACGCCCAATAGCTCGGCCGAACAGCCGCGCATAGGTTTCGGCTCGGTGCTGATGCAGCCGATCGCCAGCCCGGTCTCCAGCAGCGAATAAGTATGGTCCTGGTCTTCCACGGTCAGGTCCAGCAATACGCGCTCGCGTATCAGCACCTCCGACAATGCCGGGAAAAACCAGGTGCCGATGGAATCGGCGTTGAGCGCCAGCACCAGGGTCAGCGGCGCATCCTGCTGCACCGCCAGTTCCGCCGCCAGGTCGGTTTCCAGCAGTTCCGCCCGCTTCAGGTATTGCATCAGGCGCTGTCCCATGCGGGTGGCGCGC
The DNA here is from genome assembly GCF_059421505.1 of Collimonas sp. GW821-FHT02H07. Lineage (NCBI taxonomy): Bacteria > Pseudomonadati > Pseudomonadota > Betaproteobacteria > Burkholderiales > Oxalobacteraceae > Collimonas > Collimonas sp. GW821-FHT02H07. Next base: position 158,652 of record NZ_JBWKVC010000007.1, on the reverse strand, counting down.
GCCGGCCGGCTGCGCACGATCAGCGCATTGCCGAGCTGGCTTTCGAGCGCCCGCACGCGCTGGGAAATGGCCGGCGAAGTCAGGTGCAGGCGCACGGCAGCCTGCTCGAAACTGCCGCTCTCGATCACCGCACGAAACGCCTCGGTGTGTTTGGGATTGAGATTCATGCGCGCCATCCTTGGATAAGAAATATTTATGATTACTTAATAATACTTAATTCTACTAAGTATATCGCTTGCTGCCTTCACAATGACCGCTCTCAAAGTCATTCATCCCGCGTTCGCCTTCGATTCGTGCGCCATTTCAACAGGAGCGACCATGCGGCCAGCAGCCGAGCAAGCAACATCGCGACTTCCCCGTCGTCTCAAATTCATCCTCGGCTTCAGCATCGGCCTGATGCTGGCAGCCGGCCTCGCCAGCGGCTACTGGCTGCGCCAGGCCTGGCAGCAGCTGCCTTCGGTCGACCACCTGGCCCAATACAATCCGGCGCTGCCGTTGCGGATCTATTCCAGCGAGGGCATCCTGCTGGCGGAATACGGCGAAGAGCGCCGCGAATTCCTTCCCATTGAAAAAATTCCGCTGGTGATGCGCCAGGCCCTGCTGGCCATCGAGGATGCGCGCTTCTATGAGCACGGCGCCGTCGATTTCACCGGCCTGCTGCGCGCAACGCTGGCCAACCTGACCAGCGGCCAGCACGGACAGGGCGCCAGCACCATCACCATGCAGGTGGCGCGCGGCTTTTTCCTGACGCGCGAAAAAACCCTGCAGCGCAAGCTGATGGAAATCCTGCTGTCCTATAAGCTGGAACAGCAGTACAGCAAGGACAAGCTGCTGGAGCTGTACATGAACCAAATATATCTCGGCGAGCGTTCGTACGGCTTCGCGGCGGCGTCCAATATCTATTTCGACAAGCCGCTGGATCAGGTCAGCGTGGCTGAAGCGGCGATGCTGGCGGGCTTGCCGAAAGCGCCGTCGGCCTATAACCCGGTCGCCAATCCGCAGCGCGCGGAGACGCGCCAGCACTATATCCTGCAGCGCATGCTGGAACTCGGCTATATCAAGGAAGAAATTTTCCAGCAGGCCATGGAAGAAAAGCTTGCGCTCAACCCCAGCCGCAACCCCTCAGTGCGGGAAGCCGCCTACGCGGTGGAGGAAGCAAGGCAGATGGTGATCCAGCTGTATCAGGAGCGCGCCTACACCATGGGACTGGATGTCACCACCACCATCCAGATGGAGCCGCAGCTGGCAGCCGACAAGCAGCTGCGTTCGGGCCTGCTGGATGCGCAGGGACGCAGAGGCTATCGCGGTCCCGAAGCGCAGCTGGCCGCAATCGCCAGCGCTGACGTGGTTCGCACCATACATAAACTGCTGCTGCCCTATCCGGACAGCAGCGAAATCCGTGCGGCGCTGGTCACCGCGGTCTCGCCGAAGCTGATCAAGGCCGTCTTGCGCAACGGCGAGGCGCTGCAGATCGGCGCCATCGATCCGCGCATCGCCGGCGGCTGGGCTAAATTGCCGGCCAGCGGCAAGCGCAGCATCGTGCCGGGCTCGGTCATCCGCACCTATCGCGACAGCTCCGGTCGCTGGCTGCTGAGCCAGACGCCGGAAATGGAAGGCGCGCTGATTTCGGTCGACGCCAGGAACGGCGATATCCTGGCGCTGGCCGGCGGCTTCGACTTTTTCCGCAATCCTTTCGATCACGCCTTGCAGGCGTTCCGCCAGCCCGGCTCCAGCTTCAAGCCCTTTGTCTATTCCGCCGCCCTGGAAAAGGGCTATTTCCCGGGCACCATGGTCGATGATACGCAGCGCGTCCTGCTGCCGCAGGAAACCGGCGCCCGTGCCTGGCGGCCGCGCAACTTCGGCAACAACTACGAAGGCTTCATCACCGTCAGGCGCGGCCTGATGCGTTCCAAAAACCTGGTGGCCGTGAGCTTGATGCAAGCTTCCGGCGCCGGCTACGTGCAAGAGTTTGCGACGCAGTTCGGCTTCCTGGCCGAACGCAATCCGGTCTCGCTGCCGCTGGCGCTCGGCGCCGGCGCCGTGACGCCGCTGCAGCTGGCGCAATCCTATGCGGTGTTCGCCAACGGCGGCTATTCGCAGGCGCCGCGGCTGATCAAGGAAATCCGCGACCGCAACGGCCGGGTGCTGTTTGCCGACAGCGCACGCAAGAATCCGGGCAAGAAAGTCGTCTCTGCGCGCAATGCCTACATCATGGACAGCATGCTGCAGGACGTCGTGAAAGCCGGCACCGGCCGCGGCGCCAAGGTGCTGGCGCGCAGCGATACCGCCGGCAAGACCGGCACTTCGAACAATGCCTACGACGCCTGGTTCGCCGGTTATTCGTCGGGCGTGGTGTCGGTGGTGTGGCTGGGCTATGATCAGCCTAAATCGCTGGGCAACACCACCGGCGGCGTAGCGGCGCTGCCGATCTGGAGCCGCTACATGCAGGTCGCGGTGAAGGAGCGCAGCGAACAGCTGCGGGAAGAGCCGGCGGGGCTCAGCCTCTACGACGGCGATTATGTCTATTCGGAGTACCTGAAGGGCAGCTGCCTGGCGGACAGCAATCCCTTCATCCACAGCAAGTTCAAATGCCAGGCCGACGGCAGCGCCGATCTGGCGCTTGAAAAGGAAGCCTTGAACGCAGCACAGGAACGCGAGCAGATCCTGAAACTATTTTCTTCCGGAGACTAAGGCCTGTTAACAGGCCCTAAGCCATGCTTCTGCATACCATCTATCTGATTGCGATCGTGGCCGAAGCCATGTCCGGCGCCATCATGGGCATGCGGCGCGACATGGACCTGTTCGGCATCTGCGTCGTCGGCACCATCACCGCGCTCGGCGGCGGCACCATCCGCGACGTCTTGCTGGGCAACTATCCGCTGGGCTGGATCGCCCATCCGCAATATCTGCTGTTCACCGTCGGCGCCGCCCTCGTCACCGCCCTGGTGGCGCGCTTCCTGCACCATCTGCGCAGCGTGTTCCTGGTGGTCGACGGCCTCGGCCTGGTGGCGTTCAGCGTGATCGGCTGCGACATCGCCCGCGCCAACGGCATGGCGCCAGGCATCGTGATCCTGGCCGGCATGATCACCGGCGTCTTCGGCGGCCTGTTGCGCGATGTCTTGTGCAACCAGATTCCGCTGGTGCTGCAGCGCGAGCTGTACGCCACCATCGCCTTGTTTACCGGCGCCTTGTATGTCGGCCTGCTGTGGCTCGATGTCGATCCGGCGATTGCGCCGCTGGCCGCCATCGGCAGCGGCTTCCTGTGCCGCCTGCTGGCCATGCGCTTCCACTGGAAGCTGCCGAGTTTCAACGGCAGCGGCATCCTCGGATTCGAGTAGCGGTCCGCTTGTTTCAAGGGATGCGGGGCCGCCATGCGGGCGGCCCGTGTTCCTCGGTTGCCGTCTTAGAATGAATGATGCATGCCGACTGTCGTCACCAGCTGGCTGGCGCTGCCGGAGACACCGGTTGAACCGCCGGCGCCGGTGCCGTTCATCACGGCATATTTGGCGTCGCCGCCAGCCCGTTGATAGGCAGCCTGCAGATACAGCTCAGTGCGCTTGGACAAGGCATGCACATTGCTCAGGCTGACCGTGTTCCAGCGTGCGCCTTCCAGCTTGGACAAGCCGTATCCGAGATTCAAGGTATCGGCCGTCGCATAGCGCCATGCCACGCCCAGGTCCAGGTTTTTCTGCTTCGGCGAAATTTCTGTCGGCAAGGCGATCTTGGTCTGCGTGTAAATGCCGTTCAGCCGCACGCTGCCCAGCGTGTATCCGAGCCCTGCCGCTACCGTGGTCAAGCTGTTGAAGACGGTGGCTGCGCTGCCCAGCTTCAGGCTGCCGAGGAAAGTGCCGGCAAACCCGGCCGGGCGGTCGTTCAGCTTGGAATAGGCCAGTACTGCCCGCAGCGGGCCATTCACATAGCTGGCGCCGGCGCTCACATTGCGGCCCTTGCTGCTGTCGCCGGCCACCTCGCCCAAACCCACCATGCCGCTCATCTGCAGGCCGGCGAAGGTCGGCGATGTGTAGCGCACGGCGTTGTCGAACTGGTAGGTGTTGGCCAGGCTGTCCAGATTCCCCGGATGGAACAGATACCAGTTGGTCAGCTGATAGCCGTTGCTGAGCTTGCCGGCGTAATCGAACACGATATCCGGCATGTGGCCCATGGTCACGGCGCCGAAATCGCCGGACAGGCCGACCGTGCTCATGCGGTTGAACAGCTTCCCGGCCGATGGCTGGGCCCCGGTGTCGGTATAAAATCCGCTCTCCAGCTGGAAAGTGGCTTTCAGGTTGCCGCCCAACTCTTCGCTGCCGCGAAAGCCGATGCGGTCTGGCTGCATGGTGCCTTGGTCCAGGCGCACCACAGAACTTCCGCCCAAATTGTTGACATAGGCGACGCCGGCGTCCAGGCTGCCGTAAATCGTCACATTGCTTTGCGCAGATGCGCTCGCCGCCAGGCCGCTTGCCGCCAAGGCGATCAATATTTTCTTCATGCGTGTCTCCCCCTTCATCGAATTGCCACGGCCGCAGCCGTGTCCACCGTTCCCATATGCCCCGCGCTTACGAGATGTGTGCTTGGCGGATCGTTGACGTTTTGTTTTATATACGAATCAACGTTCCATAAAAAGATTGCGCAAAAAAAATGCCCGAAGCGTATTCGGGCAGATTGCTTGCAACTACAGGTCGAGCACCAGGCGCTTTCCTTTGCAGCCGGATACGCACACCATCATTACTTTGTTCGAGGCGCGCTCGCTCTTGCTCAGCACGCCGTCACGATGCTCGGGTTCGCCTTCCAGCACCCGGGTTTCGCACGAGCCGCAAACGCCTTCGCGGCAGCTGTGCTCGACTTCCAGGCCGGCATCCAGCAGAGCGTCCAGCAGCGATTTCCCGGCCGGCACCGCGACCGTTTTCTTGCTGCGCGCGAGTTCCGCCACGTATTCCCCGCTTTGCACCGCGGCGACATTTTCGGCGGCAGCGAAGCGTTCGATATGCACATTCGGCAAATCCAGCTCGGCGCAGATGGCTTCGAACGCATTGAGCATCGGCGTCGGCCCGCAGCAATAGAAATGCGCATCCTTCGGCCTGGCTGCCAGATAGGCGCGCAGGTCGGGCGGCGCGCCTTGTTCGTCGTCGAAATGCGCGCTCACGCTATCCTGCTGCAACAGCGCCGTGCTGAACGCCGCTTCGCCGCGCGACCTCGCGCAGTACAGCAGCTCGCACGACTTGCCCTCGCTGCGCAGCTGGTTCAGCATGCAAGAGATCGGCGTGATGCCTATGCCGCCGGCAATCAGCACCGAATGCGCGGCGGACGCGTCCAGGGGAAAATTATTGCGCGGCGCTGAAATTTTCATGTCTGCGCCGACCCGCAGCTGTTCATGCACGTAGCGCGAGCCGCCGCGGCTGTTGCGATCGTTGAGCACGCCGACCACATAGCGATGGCGCTCGGCCGCCGCGTTCAGCAGAGAATAGCTGCGCACGATGCCGTTAGCCAGATGCAGGTCGATGTGCGATCCGGCTTCAAACGGCGGCAATACGGCATCGCCCAGCGCCACCAGCTCCACGCTAAGAACACCTTTCGCCTCGAAACGCATGGCCTGGACACGAACCGAAATCAGAGAATTGCTCATAAAAACCTCAAACTAAACGATGGCCTGTTGTGATGCTCCGTTGCAGATCGATGTCGCGCCGCGCAAAAGCATCGATCTCGACCGTCAACTCGGGAAACACCAGGCCGCTCACCTGCACCAGCGTCGAACACGGATACGGTGACTGGAAGAAGGCGCGGCGCGCGCGCCCTACTTCATCCTTGTCGCCAATATCCTTCACATAAATCACCAGCTTATAAATGCTGCCTAGCGTACCGCCGGCGGCTTCCACCAGATCGCGGATCTTGCCGAGCACCACCAGCGTCTGCGCATAGGTATCGAGCGCCGCATTGCGTGAAGCCGGATGTGCGGTCATTCCGGACAACACGATCTCATTGCCGAGCAGCAGGCAATTGGACCAGGTCGCGCCGGCTGGTTCGGCTAGCTTGTCGCACGTGACATGGTGCACAGCGGTCATGCTGTTCACGCCGCCTTGACCTGGATGGCGGCCTCTTCCTTGGCCAGCTGTTCCTTGGCCAGGTTGCGCATATGGCGGCGCAGGCGGACGATGCCCATATCGTGCTGATACAGCATCTCGTGCTGGTTGGCGTCCGGCTCCATCACTTCCAGCACGACGCGATCCTGCTCCAGCACCGCCCAATGACGCGCTTCCAGCCGGTTGCGATAGAGGAAACGCCAGGTATCGCGCTGCCATCCGCTCACTTTGCGGCAGCGCCAGTGAAACACTGCGGCGACGTTATCGCTGATTGGGGTATAGCTGCCGATGATGTAGAAGCTGCCGCCGGGTCCGCCGGTTTTCGGATAGGGAATCGCCAGGCGCATCCAGTGAAGATCCGTATCGGCCCATTCCGTCCAGTCGAAATTGACGCCGGTCTGGCCTTCTTTTTCGAACACAAAGCCGATATCGGTTTCGCGCACGCGGAAGGTTGCCGTGCTGTCGCCCTCGGCCATCGAGTGCGACTGCTTGTGCAAGAAAGTGCCGTGCATCGGATCCATCACGTTGTCGAGCACGTAGCGGTAGCCCCCTTTCCATTCGGTGTAGCATAGGAAATGCGAGTATTCATCGCTAGTCAATTCTTCGGGGAGCTGCAACGGCGGCGGCTGGTCGACATCAACGCTGGAGTTGTAAAGGAAAATCGCACCGCAAGCTTCCTGCACATGGAAGGAGCGGGTCGCTTTCGCGCCTTCGAGCTTGCAGCCAGGGCTGCCAGGCACGCTGGTGACAACCCCGTCGAAACGCACTTGCACGCCGTGATAACCGCAAGCGATACGGTCGCCCAGCGCGATCCCCATGGACAATGGCGCGCCGCGATGCGGGCAATGGTCTTCCAGCGCATGCAATTTACCGGACGCTTCGCGCCAGATGACGAATTTCCGTCCCAGGCGCCGCAGCGACACCGGGCGCTCGGCGATAAAATCGGAAGGACAAATCGGGTACCACAAATCTTTCAATCCGGCGGTAAGTACTGCTTCCACTGGATCATTGGCTGTCGTTCTCATCACTATTCTCCTGAATGGCTCGGCCGGCTTAGGCCGCCAGTCTTGCGATTTCTTCTTGATATAAAGTTTCAGTCCAGATACCGCCGTTAAGCGGGCAACCCGGTCCGGTGCGGTTCAGATGGACTACCAGCCCCGGCAAATCGTGGATGCCGGCCGCAAATGCGCGTTCGATGGAATCGCCAAGCAAGTCTTCAAACTGAGTTGGCTGACGCCGCCTCGCCTGGTGCGGATTAAGATAGACGTCCTGTTTCATATCGTTCATTACTGGCCTCCATTTTTTACGCGTTCGCGGATACGCTCACGCACAGGTACAAAATCGTAAGTCGGATAACATTCGGTGCGGTACGCGCCCCAGGCGCTACGCTCGAGCTCGACATTGACCAGCGGCAGCAACGCCGGCGGCAGCTCCAGGGTGACGATCTGGCCTAGCCCCATCGCCACCGTCCATGACACAACGCGCGAACCTTCAACAGGGAAGCGCTCCCACCAGCCGGCCTTTTTCAGATGCGCCTGGATCTGTTCCAGGTTCATCGACTGATCATGCTTGAGCAGCACGGTCAGCAACATGGTTTCTGCTCGTCCGCTCTCTGTTTTCAACGAAGACATGTGCATACCTCGTATCAGGACTTGCTGCGCTCGGTCAGGAATTTGCCGCTTGGTCCTTCGGCATTTTTCTGGCGGCGGGTATTGCCGTCGATGCCGCCGTCGATCGCCCATTCGGCGAAAACGGTGGGACCGGGCTCAAAGTCGCGCGCCTGCCAGTCCTGGTTGAGCTGGTCTTCGTCGGCGTAGTATTCGATCAGGCCGCCGGCAGGATTGCGGAAATACCAGAAGTAAGCCGATGAAATCGGATGGCGGCCTGGTCCCAGCTGCGTATCCCAGCCCTGGCGCGACATATGCATGCCGCCGCCGAACACTTCGTGGATGTCGCGCACGGTAAACGCGACATGGTTCAGGCCGGCGCGCGCCTCGGGCGGCTGCAGCAGGAAAATATCGTGATGGCCGCCCTCGGCGGCGCAGCGCAGGAAAGCGCCGCGGCCGGGGTAATGATCGGATGGCACGAAGCCGAAATTGTCACAGTAAAAGCTTTCGCAAGCCTGCACGTCCTTGACGAAAAACACCACGTGACCGACTTCGATAGGCGCGGCGCGTTCGTAGGCCGGGCTGCGCTGGTTGATGCGATGCTTGTGCGCCCATGTATTCATTTCAGCGCACTCGACTTCTATCTCGCGCTTGCGCGTGACCTGGAAGCGCACCGCCAGGCCGTTCGGATCGGTACAGCCGATGCGCTGGCCCTGGTTCACATAACCGGACAAGCCTGCAATGCGGCTGGCGAAACGCGTCAGCACTTCAGCCGCCGATACGCCCCAGACCACTTCGCGCAAGGTCGGGCCGGCTTCTATCGCCGGCGGCAAACCGGGATCGCCGCTATGCTTGACGATCACCCGGCAACCGTTCTGTGTTTCAAACACCAGCGTGCTCTCGCTCTCCAGGGTCTGCACCATGCCCCAGTCGGAAAAAAATTTCTTGCACAACGGCAGGTCGTCCGCGCCGTAGGTGATTTCATCTATGCCTAATACATCCATTACCGTGTCTCCTCGCTTTACCTCTTTGTTACTGCCGTTCAGCTCGCCCAGGGCAAAGGCTGCTCATTCAAGCCCCAGTACATGCTCTTTTGCTCCATGTATTGCAAAATGCCGAGCCGGCCTTTTTCGCGACCCAGGCCGCTGTCGCGCCAGCCGCCGAACGGCGTTGAAATCGACAACTGCTTGTAGGTATTGATCCAGACATTGCCGGCCTGTACCGCGCGACCGAAGCGCCAGGCTTTCTTGTAGTCGCGAGTCCAGATGCCGGCCGCCAGCGCATACACGCTGTCGTTGGCTTGCTCGATCAAATCTTGTTCGTCATCGAAAGGCATGGCGACCAGCACCGGGCCGAAAATCTCTTCCTGGCAGATGCGCTGCCGATTGCTCAGACCCTCGATGATGGTCGGCGAATAATAATTTCCGCGTTCGAACAGCGCCCCCTGCGGCCGGCTGCCGCCGGTGCGGATGCGGCCGCCGTCGGCCACGCCCATCGCCACATACGATTCGATCGAATCGCGATGACGCGGCGTGATCAGAGGTCCGAGCTGGGTGCGTTCGTCGGCCGGATCGCCGACACGCAAGGCCGCCGCGCCGGCCGCCAGCCGTTCGATGAAAACCTCGTAGATGCCGCGGGCGACGAACAGGCGCGAGCCGGCAATGCACGACTCGCCGGAAGAGCTGAAAATCCCGTAGAGCACGCCAGCCACTGCATGGTCAAGATCAGCGTCCTCGAACACCATGGTCGGCGACTTGCCGCCCAGTTCCAGCGAAACCGGCATCATCTTGTCGGCGGCGATATGGGCGATGTGCTTGCCGGTGGTGGTGCCGCCGGTGAAGGAGACGCGCCGCACCAGCGGATGCAGGGTGATGGCGTCGCCGATCACCGAGCCCTTGCCCGGCAAGACGCTGATCAATCCCTTCGGCACGCCGGCCTCCTCGCAGATGCGCGCCAGCTCCAGCGCCATCAGCGGCGTGACTTCGGCCGGCTTGACCACCACGGCGTTGCCGGCGGCCAGCGCCGGCGCCATCTTTTGCGCTTCGCTGGCGATCGGCGAATTCCATGGCGTGATGGCGGCGACCACGCCCATCGGCTCGTACACGCTCATGGTCAGGTTATCGCCGCGCATCGGCGTGATGGTGTCCTCCATGGTTTCGCAGGCTGCCGCAAAAAACTGGAAGGTGCCGGCGGCGCTGGCTACCAGCGCCCGCGTTTCGCTGATCGGCTTGCCGTTGTCCAGGCGCTGGCGCTGCGCCAGGTATTCCGCCTGCTCGCGTATCAGCTGCGCTACGCGATGCAGCACCGCGGCGCGCTCATGCGGCTTGCGCTGGGCCCAGCCGCTGGTGCGGAAAGCATGGTCGGCGCCGCTGATGGCTTCTTCGACGTCGGCCAGGCTGGCGGCATGCAGCCAGGCCACCGCTTCGCCGGTGGCCGGATACAGGCTGGCGTAGCGATCGCCCTGCCCCTGGCGCCAGTTGCCGGCGATGCAGATCGGCAGTGTTTCTGTAGAATTCATTTCACTCCTCAGATTGATAAGGCGTGGGCGCGATTGCCGAGCGCGCGCACCACGCTGAACACCGTCAGGGCCGACGTTTTCGGATTGGCGGCCAGCGGCTTGCCGCGCATGGTCAGCTCGAAGCCGCCGAAGGCGCCCTTGGCTTCCACATGATGGACGTTTTCCGTGACGCCGGGATCGGCCAGCAGCCGCACCTGGGTATGGTCCAGGCCCAGACCGGCCAGCGACAAGGTAGCGGCGACATTGGCGTTCTTGGGATACAGGCGCGCGGCTTCGCGCGCCGTGCCTTCAAAGATGACGGTGGCAGTCTGCAGATTATCGAGATCGAACAGACCGTCGGCCGGCGTATCTTTCCAGGCGCCGGGCGGCTTGCGGCCGGTGTAGACCACGGAATCGAGGCCGCCGACCCGCGCCGCCGACAAGGCGTCGATCGCGCCGATCGCGCCGGACAGCAGTTGCACCTGGGTCTTGCCCTCGCGCGCCGCCGCTTCCAGGCGCTCCACCAGGCCCAGTTCGGACAATGCGCCGATCGACACCACCATGCAGGGAATGCCGCGTTTCAATGCCGGAATGATGTGCTCTTCGATGGCCTTGTGGCCGGCGCATTCGATCAGCAAATCAGGGCGCTGGCCCTGCTCTTCCAGGCGGTTGGCGACCCGTGCGTGCGGCGCCAGCGAAAACACCAGCGGCCGCGCCGTCTCCATGTGCGCCTCGGGCACGATGACGACATCGAAGGCGACTTCCGGATCGCTCTTCAGCAATTCCATCACGCCCAGGCCGATGGCGCCGCAACCTATCATTGAAACATGCAGCATATGCTTCTCCTCAGGCTAGCGTTGCAACGGATTGTTCCGCCGCTTTTTCTTCCGGCTTTTCATCATTCACCGGAGGCCCCGCGAATGCCGTCTTGAATTTGCCGATGGACAGCATGTCGATTTCCAGCAGGTACGGTCCCGCTTCAGACAGCGCCGCGCGCAAGCCGCTTTCAAGGTCGCTCAGCTTGCTGATGCGGACATGGCGCAGCTTCAGCGATTGCGACAGCAGCGCGTAGTCCGGCGTATGCAGCTCAACGTAATGGCGGCGGCCGCCGTATTGCGCATCCTGGATATTCTTGATGACGCCGTAGCTCTGGTCGTTCATCAGCACGATCACCATGTCGGCGCGTTCCTGCACTGCAGTCGCCAGTTCGCCCAGATTGAGGATGAAGCCGCCGTCTCCCGCCAGGCAGAAAGTCTTCTTGCCCGATGCCGTCGCCGCCGCGCCGACCGCGGCGCCTATGCCCATCGCCAGACCCTGGCCGATGCCGCCGCCCAGCGCATGCACGCCTGCCAGCGGATCGAAAATGCGCAGGTAGCGGTTGCCCCAGGTGCTGTTGGAAACGGTGACGTCGCGCACCCAGTTGAAATTGCGTCCAGCCGCTTGTTGCAGCTGCTCGACCAGGGCGCTGTACGGACCGAGCCCGTCCACCAGGCTGTGCACCGCGGCTTCGCGCGCCTTTTGCAGATCGCCGATGAAACCCGGATCGACCTGCATCGCCTGCAGGCGGTCGGCCAGGCCGTCCAGCGCCAGAGCCGCATCGCCGCAGACAAAGTAGTCGCTGTTATAGCAGCGTCCTTCCGCGGCCGGATCGGCATCGATGCGATAGCGTGCCGGCGGCAGTTTCAGTTCGTATTTCAGGGTCTCGTTGCCGCGCAGGCGCGAGCCGACCACCAGCACCGCGTCGCAAGTCTGGTAGAAATTCTCCACCGGCTTGTGCAGGTTGAAGGCGCCCAGCGAGCGCGGATCGTCTTCCGGCACGATGCCGCGGCCCTGGGTCGTGCTGACGATGCCGAAACCGAGATCGAGCAAGCGCTTTACCTGCTTGCTGGCGTGGCGCGCGCCGCCGCCCAGCCACAGCATCGGCCGCGTGGCCTTGAGCAGGCGCGCCGCCAGTTCGTCCAGCGCGTGCGCCGATGGCGTGTTGCCCGGTATCGGCAAGGGCCGCAGATCGGACGGCATGGCGATCATGGCGGCCTGGATATCGATGGGGATTTCGACGCTGACCGGGCCCATGGGCGGCGTCAGCGCGGTCTGCACCGCCAGCTTGACCGTGCTGATGGCGGTATCGACGCTGCGCACGCGGAATGCCGCCTTGGAGATCGCCTTGAGCATGCTGAGCTGATCCGGCGCTTCATGGATGTAGGACAGGCTCTGGTCCAGGTACGGCGTCTCGATCTGCCCGGTCAGGTGCAGCAGAGGAGTACCCGCGGTGAGCGCCTCGACCATGGCGCCGGCGGCGTTGCCGGCAGCGGTGCCGGTGCTGGTCAGGCAGACGCCCAAACCGCCGGTGGTGCGGGCATAGGCATCGGCCATGTTGGCGCCGCCTGCTTCGCCGCGTGCCATGACGAAGCGGATCTTGTCGCGTTCGCCGAAGGCATCCAGGATAGGCATGTTGTGAATCGAGATCACGCCGAAGGCAGCCTTGACGTTGCACTGTTCAAGGAAAGCTGCGATGGCGCAGCCGACAGTCACTTGTTCTAAGGGTTGAGTCTTTTTAGGCATGGCGGGAAAGTCCTCCTGAAACGTCGATATGACTGCCAGTTGTGTACGAAGAAAGCGGTGTCGCCAGAAACATGATGGCGCGCGCGGCTTCCTGGGGATGGCCGAGACGACCGAGTTGGATATTTTTTTTCTGCGCCAGCGCCTGGGTCCATTGTTCCCACGACATCTCGCGTTCAAGGCGCGCTTCGTAGCGGCGCCGCCACTGACCGGATTCCACCAGCCCGATCAGGATGCCGTTGACGCGGATGCCGAGCGGGCTGAATTCTGTCGCCAGCGAGCGCACCAGGTTATGCACGCCGGCGCGCGCGGCGGAAGTCGCCACCATGTGCGGTTCGGGCTGAAGCGCCAGCAGCGAATTGACGCAGACCACGGCGGCAGCGCCGTCGGCGCCCGCACTGCGCTGCAATTGCGGCTGGAAGGCCCGGGTCGGATAGATCACGGAGAAAAACTTGAGGCGCAATTCTTCCATCCAGGCTTCGTCGTCGGTGTCGGCAAAGGTCGAGACGCGGCCCTGGCCGGCGTTATTGACCAGCATCGATACCGCGCCGAGATTCTTCTCGACAGCGGCGGCGAAGGCTTGCACTTGCTCTTGCGACAGCACGTCGCATACGCCGCAGTATATTTTGGCCTGCGGGAAGCGCAGGCGCAGCATGGCTTCGACCTGCGTCAGGCGCTCCTGGTTGCGGCCGCAGAACGCTACCGCGGCGCCTGCTTCCAGCAGCATTTCCACGGTCGCCAGGCCGATCCCTGAGGAACCGCCGGTAACCGCAGCCACCTTGCCTTCGAGTCTCACCATGCTCATGCTGTTTACTCCCGCCACATGTTGACGACCTTGCCGCCCGATTTCTCAGGAGCGTGATCGAGCAAAGCCGACAACTCGCCGGCGGCGGCGCGCACGCTGCGCACGATTTCGCCGAGCTGGTCCGGCTGGATGTGCGGCAGAGGCAGCGTCGCACCCATCGCGGCGACCACCTTGCCGGAATGATCGCGCACCGGCGCTGCGATGGTCGAGATGCCGGTTTCGAAGAAACCTTCCTGCAGCACATAGCCGCGCGCCTTGTCCTGCTGCACCATGTCGAACAGTTCGACCACGGTTTTCGGCGTATTGCTGGAGAAGCTTTCCAGATGTTCTTCCGGATACAGTTCGCGCAGTTCCGCCAGCGACAGGTCCTCCAGCAGGACCCGGCCCAGCACGGTGGCATGGGCCGGCAGACGGGTGCCGACATTGACCGAGCTGACGAAGGCGGTCGGCGTCACCGACTTGGCGACATAGACGATGGAACGGCCGTCGCGCACCACCAGGTTGCAGGGATGGGAAATCTGGTCGCGCAGGCGATCCAGCAACGGCCGGCCGATCTCCGTCAATTCCAGCGAAGCCAGGTATTCAAAGCCCAGGCGCAGCACTGCCATGCCGAGGCGATAATCGCGCCCGCCTTCATTGCGTTCGACGAAGCCCATGCGCTCCAGCGTGGTCAGCAGGCGGAACACCGTCGAGCGCGGCACGCTCAGCCGGCGCGCCAGTTCCGGCGCCGACAGGCTTTTGTCCTGGCGGCTGAATTCGCACAGCAGGCGCAATCCCCGTTCCAGTCCTGGAACCTGGTATTTATCTTGCATTTCTTCTTCTGGCAGCTCTATTTTATTCATGATGTTTTCTTAAGAGAGTTGATCAAGATGACGACGTATCACTGCGGCTACGGCTTGCGGCTGCTCGACATGGCAGGCATGGCCGGCCGCTTCTATCAATTGAAACGGCAACTGGAAAGCCTCTGCCAGCGCCCTGCTGTCTTGCGGCGTGGTGACAATGTCGTCAGCGCCGCAATATACCGCCATAACCCGCGCAGCAGCCAGCCCTGCTGTCATGGACAGATAACGCTGAAGATCGTCGCCGCACAGCATGTACACCGCTTGGGCATAGCCCGCCGGATTCAGCGTTTGCGCATTCCAGCGCACCCAGGCCCGCGCCAGGTCGCCAGCCTGCGGCGACAGCATGCGCTCCGGGCTTTTCTGCGCCATGCCTTGGATACCCGGATCTTCCAGCGCAGCCAGGCGTTGCTGCGCAATCTCCCGGCCGCGGACGCGCTTGTCATCGCTGCCATAGCCTTGCGCCGGGCTGATCAGCAATAACTGCGAGACACGCCCCGGCTCCTGCGCCACATAGGCTGACGCCATCATTGCACCCAGCGAATGTCCTACCAGCACGCAGTCGGCGATGCCCATGACCCGCAAGAACTGCTGCAGACGTGTCGCGTAGTTCGCCGCGCTCGGGCTTGTCATCGGCAAAGGCGAGGAAACGCCGTAGCCCGGCGCATTCCAGGCGATCACCCGCGCATCGCCCGCCAGTTCCAGCGCGCACTGCAGCCATGACGCCGCACCCGAGCCTATGCCGTGCAGCAGCACCACGGTTTTCCCAGCCGTTTCCGCCCCGCAGCTGCGGTAGGAAATCGCGCTGCCGCCGACATCGACGCTGCGCTCCGCAAAGCGCGCATGCAGCAAATCGATGGCGTCCTGCAGTTGGCTGGCGCTGCCGGCGGATGCGATGGCGGTCATGTCAATCACGCTTGATCTTTGCCAGCGGGTGATCTGCAGGATAGGTCGGGCGGACCGGGGTTTTGGCGCCCAGCATCACGCACATCAGCGCATCTTCTTCGCCGATATTGATTTCTTCGCGATACACGCCGGGCGGGATCGACACTACGTCGCGCTCGGTCAGGATGGTTTCGTAGCGTTCGCCGTCTTTCTCCAGCACCAGCTTGAGCTTGCCGCGGAGGACGAAGAAGACTTCCTCGACGTCCACGTGCAAATGCGGCGGTCCCTCATGGCCGGCCGGAATGATCATGGTGGAGAAAGTGAAATGCTCGGATGGAATCACGCTGCTGTCGCTGGCCACGCCGGTGCCGCCGGTGCCGATGTAGCGCATTTGCGCGCGGCGGTATTTGGGATCATGGTCGGCCTGGAATTTCAAGGCGTTCCAGTCGTACTTGCGGCTGGAAAAGCGCGCCACCCGGCTGTCCATCCACTGGCTGAAACTGCTGCCCTCGGCCTGGTCCCAGCTGCGCTTGATATTCTGTTGTTCGGATAAATCAGTCATTGGTTTCTCCTTGCGTTAGTGCGTTCTGGTGAGTGCTGATAACTTAGTTCATGACAAAGCCGCCGTTGACGGCCATGACCTGTCCGGTATAGAAGCGGGACAAATCCGACAGGGCAAAAACGACCGCGCCGCAGACGTCTTCCGGCAATTGCTCGCGCTGGATGGCGCGGCGGTCGTGGTACATCTGATGACGCGCCTGCGGCACATATTCGGTCGCTTCCACCAGCGTCAGGCCCGGCGCTATCGCATTGACGGTGATGTTGTCGGCGCCCAGCTCGCGCGCCAGCGAACGCGTCATGCCGATCACCGCGCTCTTGCTCGCCACGTAGGCCAGCAGGTTGGGCGCGCCCCACAACGGCGTGTCGGAAGCCAGGTTGACGATGCTGCCGCGGCCGGACTGGCGCAGCGCCGCCAGGCAGGCATTGGTCATGAGCCAGGTGCCGCGCACGTTGACGTCCATGACCCTGTCCCACATCGCGATTTCCAGCTGCTCGGTGGTGCGCCCGCCGGAATTGGTCACGGCGGCGTTATTGACCAGGCCGTCGAGTCCGCCAAGCCAGGCTATTGCCTGCCCGCCGCATTGCTCGATGGATTGCGGGTCGGCCAGGTCGAGCTTGAATCCAGCCACTTTCAGGCCGCGCTGCTGCAGGCCGGCGACCGCTTGCTGCAAGCTGTCTTCCAGAATGTCCGCCAGCGCCACGCTGGCGCCGGCTTCCGCTGCGGCGACCGCAAACGCCAATCCCAGGCCGCGCGCCGCGCCGGTAATCAGAATCCGCCGCCCTGCCAGTAGTTGAATGCTCTGCGTCATATGTGACCCGTTGTCGTGGTATTTGTTTGTTTCATATATGAACCAATGATTTATATATGAGTCGCTAAATGGAAATATATCAGATATTCTGCAAAAAGATAGGGCTTTTTCCTTCCTTTTGTCTCTTTTTGGTTCTTATCTAAGCTAATGATTTATATATGAAATGTTGCTAATTGCGCGTGCAGCCCTGGAGCGGCTTCGACAGCCACCCGGAGACGCCTGCAAGCGCACAACTTTGCCTGGGAAGAGCCGCCCTTGGATCGCTATGCGCCGACGCCAGACGCCGCCGCAGCGCTCATTTGGAGGTCGCTTCGCTGGCGCAGCCAAAGAATCAGGCCGCATGCAAACACCACCAGTTGGGTACCAATCAACAATGCAAATCCGGCGAAAAATCCCGATCCGGCGCTGGCCGAGGCGCCCGAACCCGCGGCGACGGCGCTGATCACGCCGCCCATCAGGGCTGGCATGAATCCCGCCACCAGGCTGCCGGTGCCGTTGACCACGCCGAAGGCGCTGGCGGTGTGCTCGGGGCGCGAATAATATTGCACCGTGCTGGGTATCGCCGGACTCAGCAGTCCCCAGAAGAAATTGGCGGCAATCAGGCTGTAGGCAGCCCAGTAGGGGCTCGCCACATTGATGGCGAACAGCACCGACAAAGCCACACCCAGGCTGGCCGCCATGAAGATGAAAGGCACGTGCTTGCGCTCGATCTTGTCGATGATGACGCCGCCCAGCAGCACGGCCAGCACCAGTGCGTACTGCGGCAAGGAGGCAAGCCAGCCCATTTCCTTGATCGAGAAACCGCGCGCTTCTTTCAGGTAGGCCGGCAGCCAGTTGCTGCTGCCCCACAGATACGCCAGCGCGGCCGAAGTCAGGATCGTGATCAGCATCAGGTTGCGTGTCTTCAGCGCGCCTTTGATGATCTCTCCCGCCCGCGCCATGGCATCGCCCAGCGAACTCGGCCGCTCCGCATACACCGCCATTTTCGGCATGCGGACAAAGGCCAGCACCAGCGGGATGCCCAGCACGATGTTCAGCAGGCCGATCAGGTAGAACGACATTTCCCAATGAAAGCTGACCAGCATGTAGCCGACGATTGGATAGCCGAGCGCCAGGCCGAGGCCGGTTCCCATGTTGACGAAAGAATTGGGCTTGCCGTTTTCACGGCTTTCAAAATGCGCCTTGATGTAAGACGAGGCCAGGGAAAACAAAGGCCCTTCCGCCACCCCGAGCAAGATGCGCGACGCCACCAGGATGCCGTAGCCGTGGAAATGCGGCGTCATGAAAGTCACCACGCCCCACATGGCCAGGCCGTAGATGAGGCTGCGGCGGACGCCGAACAAGGCGGCGCAAAACGGCGTCAGGATAAAAGCGGAAATTCCGTAGCCCAGCATGAACGCCGTCGCCAGGAACCCCTGGCTGGCGCGGTCGCCCTTGGCGATGTCTATGTGATTCAGAAATGCCGGATCGGTGATCAGCACCGAGATGTTGATCCTGTCCACATACGAGATGGCGACGACGATGAACAAGGTAATCACGCCATACCAGCGGCCGCTATTCGACTTCATAAAATCTCCAATGTTATTGAATTATTTTTCTAGTAGCGTCCGCTTGCCTGCGCAAGTTAAGCGTCTTTTGTTTCACATATAAAACAATGACTCATATATGGAGCTATTGCCTCAAAATATAGCAGAGAATTGGAGAAATGGAAGGATTTTTTGTTTTGCATGCGACCTGCTGTTTTATATGCAAGACAATTTGATCTGCCGGATTGTTCGACGGATTGTTCGACGAATTGCTGCCGGTCGAGCGACGCGCCTGCAAAAGGCGGATGGGATTGCGCTGCTACGCTTGGAGAGAATTGGAGAGGTGCCGGCAAGAGAGAAAGACTTGCAAGCATGATTGGCGAAAAAATACTGTTGAAAGTGACAGGTGCCGCCGGCGAATCGGGGCGGCAACGCGGTGGGCAGAAAATCCGTCTGGATTAGCGTGCGCTCACACCCTTCGATGCGGGCCACAGGCTTATTGCTGCGGCAAGCCTCAAATAACGGCTGCTGCAAGCGCCGTCAGCGCAACCACCAGCCAGGACGGCCATTTCCAGACCAGCAGCAGGCAAAACGCCAGCGCCGCCAGGCAGAAATCGGCCGGCCTCAGGATAGCGCCGGTCCAGACCGGGTTGTAGAAAGCCGCCAGCAGCAGCCCGACCACCGCCGCATTGATGCCGGTCAAAGCCCTTCTGGCGCCCGCATGCTGCCGCAGCGCTTCCAGGAACGGCAGTGCGCCGCAGACCAGCAGGAACGAGGGAAGGAAAATCGCCGCGACGGCAAGCAGCCCGCCCAGCCAGCCGTTGGGCATCCGGGACGATACGCTGCCGAGGTAGGCGGCGAAGGTAAATAAAGGCCCGGGCACTGCCTGCGCCGCGCCATATCCCGCCAGGAAAAGCTCGTTCGAGACCCAGCCCCTGGGCACCACTTCCGCCTGCAGCAACGGCAGCACCACGTGGCCGCCGCCGAACACCAGCGCGCCTACCCGGAAGAACACGTCGAAAAGTTCGGCGACGTAGCGTCCGGAAGTCTCGGCCAGCAAAGGCAGCGTCGCCAGCAGCGCCAGGCAGAGCGCGATGGCCGCGACGCCGGCGCGGCGGCTGATGTGCGAGGCCGGCAATTTCTCCAAGGAGACCGGCGCCGCCTTCAGAAACAGCACGCCGGCCACGCCTCCCGCCAGGATAACGCCGATCTGGCCAAAGGCATTGGGCAAGGCCACAGCGATGCACGCCGCAAGCAGTGCGATAGCAGCCCGTTTCGCATCCGGCGTCAGGCTCCGCGCCATGCCCCACAGCGCCTGCGCCACCACTGCCACGGCGACCACTTTCAAGCCATGCAGCCAGCCGCCGGCCAAGGCAGCGTCCATGTGCACGACAAAGAGACCGAACAGGATGAGCGCCAGCGCCGACGGCGCAGTGAATCCCAGCCACGCGGCAAACCCGCCCGCATAGCCGGCCCGGGTCAGGCCCAGCGCAATGCCGACCTGGCTGCTGGCAGGCCCGGGCAGCAGCTGGCACAGCGCCACCAGGTCGGCATAGGCCGACTCGGCCAGCCACCGGCGCCGCTCCACGAACTCCGTCCGGAAATAACCGAGATGCGCGACCGGTCCGCCAAACGATGTCAGGCCCAGCCGCAGAAAGACGAGGAATACCGTTAAGGGGGAATCGCGCATTGTCGGGGGGATTGAGATTTTTCCGTTCGCCTGCATCTTAGGGCCTGTTAACATTTGATTTGGGAGATGCGTTCCAACCAAAACGTGTGCTGGCAAGGCGCGTGGCGTAGCTGGGGCTGGAGCCCCAGCAAGCCATGCAACGCCGCCAGCGCACGTTTTGGCTGGAACCCTCCGGGAACGGCTGCAGGCGTCACATGCCGTTGTTGCAACTCCTTGCCGCGCAGTTGGCAAATAAGCCGCTACGTCGCGTCGTCGCGCCTAGGCCTGTAACGCTTGCCGCGCGTTCGCACTCACAAATCAAATGTTAACAGGCCCTAGCGCAAGACGCCGGCAAAACGCTGCCGCTCAAAGCCGGCAGTCGAGAAGCCTGCTAATCTTCCGGTCTGACATTCCGGCGCCGCCGGATTTTCAAACAGATCAATAACAGATCAATATCAGCCAACAAGGAATTTTCATGAGCGATCTTTCGAGTTTCCCTATCACCAGGAAGTGGCCTGCGCTGCAGCCAGACCGCATCCAGCTGTATTCTCTGCCGACGCCCAACGGCGTCAAGATCTCGATCATGCTGGAAGAAACCGGCCTGCCTTACGAGCCGCACCTGGTCAGCTTCGACAGCAACGACCAGACCTCGCCGGAATTCCTCTCGCTCAATCCAAACAACAAGATCCCGGCCATCCTCGATCCCGACGGTCCCGGCGGCAAGCCGCTGCCGCTGTTTGAATCGGGCGCTATCCTGCTGTACCTGGCGGACAAGAGCGGCAAGTTCATACCGGCGGATCTCGCCGGTCGCTACGAAACGATACAGTGGCTGATGTTCCAGATGGGCGGCATCGGACCGATGTTCGGCCAGCTTGGATTTTTCAACAAGTTCGCCGGCAAGGATTACGAAGACAAGCGTCCGCGCGACCGCTACGCGGCGGAATCGAAGCGTCTGCTGGCAGTGCTCAACCAGCGCCTGGCGGAACGCAGCTGGATCATGGGCGATGCCTACACCATCGCCGACATCGCTACTTTCCCGTGGGTACGCAACCTGATCGGCTTCTACGAAGCCGGCGACCTGGTCGGCATTGCGGATTTTCCGCACGTTACGCGGGCGCTCAACGCCTTCCTCGCACGCCCGGCGGTCATGGCCGGCCTGACGATTCCGAAACGCTCCTGAACCACCGATGACGGACTGCCGCCGGAACCGTCGGGCGGCAGTTCCGGCGGCAGCTAGCGTCAGAGACGTTCGATGATCAGGGCGATGCCCTGGCCGCCGCCGATGCACATGGTGATCAGGCCATAGCGCTTGCCGGTGCGGATCAGTTCATACAGGCATTTGACGGCGATGATGGTGCCGCTCGCGCCCAGCGGATGGCCGAGGGCGATGGCGCCGCCGTTGACGTTGGTCAGCGCCGGATCCAGCCCCAATCCTTTGCACACGCCCAGCGACTGGGCAGCGAACGCCTCATTCGATTCGATCACCGCCATGTCGGCCAGGCCGAGGCCGGCGCGTTTCAGCGCCAGCTGGACTGCTGGAATCGGACCGGTGCCCATGATCGTAGGATCGACCCCCGCCACACCATAGGAAACCACGCGCGCCAGCGGCTTCAGGCCAGCCTGCGCGGCAGCGTCGGCCGCCATCAGCACGCAGGCAGCGGCGCCGTCGTTGATGCCGGAAGCATTGCCGGCAGTGACCGTACCGCCCTCCTTCTTGAACGCCGGCTTGAGCTTGGCCAGCGATTCCATGCTGGCGTCGGCCTTCGGATATTCGTCGGTATCGAACAGCGCGACGCCCTTGCGCGTCTTGATTTCCACCGGCACGATCTGCGACTTGAAATGGCCGGCCGCGATCGCCGCCGTTGCGCGCCGCTGGCTTTCCAGCGCGAACGCATCCTGCTCTTCGCGCGAGATGCTGTATTTCTCCGCCACGTTTTCAGCGGTGATGCCCATATGGCCGCCGCCGAAAGGATCAGACAAGGCGCCCACCATCATGTCGATCATCTTGATGTCGCCCATGCGCGCGCCGAAACGCGCCGCCTGGGTCGCATACAGCGAGCGGCTCATGCTTTCCACGCCGCCGCCGACCGCGACCTCGGTCTCGCCCAGCTGGATGGCGTTGGCAGCGCTGATGATGGCTTGCAAACCCGAGCCGCACAGGCGGTTCAGCGTCAGCGCCGTGGATTCCTTGCCCATGCCGGCATTCAGGCCGACCACGCGCGATACATACATGTCGCGCGCTTCGGTATGGATGACGTTGCCGAAAATGATCTGGCCGGCCTGCTTCGGATCGACGCCGGCGCGCGCAAACGCTTCCTTGACCGCCACCGCACCCAGTTCGCCCGGTGCAATATCCTTCAATGCGCCGCCGAATGCCCCGATCGCCGTACGGGCTGCGCCGACGATAACGACTTCTTTTGTCATGCTTATCTCCTTGCTTTAGTAATCTGATGACAAGACCTGCTTGCCGCCTTGCCGGAACGCATCTTGGTTGATGATTGGTTGGTGATCAATGCATTCCAGGCGCCTCCGGCACTACTTTAGCAGGCATCCGCTTTCCAGTCCTGTCCGGCATGCGCAAATTGAAAGCCGGCATGCGCCTTTCCTTGAACGGCCTGAGGTGCAGGTTGAATTGACCAGAGAGCGGATGCGCCCTCCCGCCACTGTCAGTCGCTTACAATTTCCAGCAGTCCACGCTGCCGCAACCAGCTCAGCAAACGCCGGGCTTTTTGAAGATTCATGGATTGGCCGAGTAGGTCGAGCACAGAAGATAGCGCGGCTTTTTGCGACAAGATTTCCAGGCGCGGCAGTATCGCTTCGTTTTCCCAAAACGCCAGCGGACGTTCCAGATGCGGGTGGCGCATGGCAGGCCGCAATTCGACTTTGTCGCCCGTGACGCAGGGAAGCGAAACTATCTGCACCAGGTGATGGAAGCGAATCATCTGACTGGTTTGCATATCCAGGCCGGCTTGAATGACCGGTTCGCGGTAGCTGGCCAGCTGATCGATTTCCTGTTGCAGCGCCTCGATCATGAGCGAGGCGTCGTGATTGCCGGGCGCCGCTGCTATCGTTGGCGTTGAGCGCTCCTGCCAGAATGGCTGCTCGCTGCACCACGCCTGCTGGTAATAGGCCGCCGTCCAGAAATGATGGCGGGCATAGGTTTCAATCAAGCGCTGCTGGTAAAACTCACGCGCCAGGGTTCGCTGCGCCGCGTTGTCGGCCTGCAGCACAGTGTGAATCGCAATCGCCGCCTGCAATGAAAACCGCATCGCCTTTTCCACGCCGGACGATGATATCGGGTCTAAGGCAAATGCCGCGTCGCCAAGCTTCAGACGGCCATCCTGCCAGCTGTCGACCGCCACATACGGCGTCGCCACACACATTTGCAAGGGGCTGCAAAGTGGCAGCTGGGCCACGCTGGCGAACAAGCGGCTTGCGCTGCAATTGCGGCGCAGCCACGATTCGGGCCGGCTTGAACTGAGCTGGCGCGAGGTAAGCGGATCGGATAGCAGCATGATGCGATAACGCCGGTCCGGCAGGCGGGTGCCCCACAGCCAGCCCTGCGCCAGCGCCTCCACCTGGGTGACATGCGCTAATTCGGAAGGGATGTCGCTTTCTGCAATTTCTGCCCACATGGCGGATAAGCGCGGCGCACAGAGCATTTGCCGGGGCTGGCTGTTCCGGCGTCCCTGGGCATCCAGAATCATCCGGGCCTGCACTTGATACACGGCGCCTGGCGTTGAAAAAACCAGTCGCCAGTCTCCCGCGCTGCCGCCAACGCTATTCAGACTGGCTGGCCGATGCACTTCAATTCCGCGCGCCATCGCCAGTTGCAGCAGGGCCGCATCGAAAGCCGAACGGTCGACTACCGCGGCATCGGCATGCGCTACCGTTTCGGCAGTCCTGCTGCGCCAGCTCAGGCGGGTCGGCAAACGGGTCAGGTGAGGCACATTTTCCAAGGCCTGGTTGGCGTCCAGAAAATCGATGATGTTTTTCACGCCGGGGGTCAGGGCTTCACCGATCTGGGGGCGCGGCCAGGCAGCGCTGCGTTCGATCAGCACAACGCGATAGCCGAGTTGCTGCAAGCGCAGCGCAGCGCACAAGCCGGCCGGGCCGGCGCCGATGATGAACATATCGGCCTGATGCTTCATGTCATCCTGTGTGTGCGCCGTCGCTGCCGGCAAACCAGGCTGGCGCGAGCTGGCCGAGGCGGCCGTGCGCGCCGATGGTGTAATGCAGCCAGCCGCGGATGTAGTCGCAGGCGCTGCGGCCGCGCGCCAGTACTTCATGATGGCAGCCGCCGCCGCACATATAGCGCGCCCAGCAGGAATTGCAGGGCTGTTGCCGGTGTACGTGGCGTTGTTCCAGCCATACAGTCTGGCGGCCGGTATCCACGCCGTTGGCAAGATCTCCCATCTTGCCGGCCGCATCGCCGACAAAGCGGTGGCAGGCCGAAAGTTCGCCTTCGGCAGATACGCCGAAATAGCCGGCGCCGGCGCCGCAGGGGTAAGGACGATGCGTGCCGCGCTGAATTTCACGCAGGGCGTTTTGCATGTTCATGAAAGGATAGCGTTGCCCCAGCATGACATGCTGTTCAAACGCCAGGCCGCAGGCGATCATTCCCTGCAACATGTCTTCCATATCCTCCGGCGTCATTTCCGCCTGCCCGTTGGAGGCGCGCAATAGCGGCGAAAAGCCGACGCTATGGAAGCCCATATCAATGAATAAATCCAGCGTGCGCGGCAGGTTCAGATTGAAGGGCGTGACGGTCACCCTCGCCGATACCTGCATCCGGCGCTGCTGTTCCAGCAGCGGCGCGACACGTTCGATGATCTGGTCGAAAGAGCCTTTTCCGCCTTTGAACGGCCGCAAGCGGTTGTGCTGCTCGGCCGGGCCATCCAGGCTGACGGTGACGGCAAAACCGTGTTCCTCGAAAAAATCGGCATCGTCCGCTTGCAAGAGACTGCCATTGGTCGTGATCGAAAAGCGGCAATCAACTGCGCCTTGCCTGGCCTGTTCTTGCGCATAGCGGGTGACGGCCCGCAGCGCCGGACGATTGGCCAGCGGCTCGCCGCCCATGAAGGCCAGGTTGACCTTGGCGCCGGGCGCGGCCTTGGCCAGCAGCAGGTCGACGGCTTGCTTGGCCGTCTCCAGTTCCATGTTCTTTGCCTTGCCGCCAAACTCGCCCTGCTGCGCGTAACAGTAGGTGCATCCCAGATTGCATTTTTGTGCAATCGCCAGAGACAAGGCATGCACCGGCGGCGCAGCCAGCGGCGTATCGTCAATCAAGGGCGCCAGCTGCAAGCCGCTGCTGGCGATCAAGCCTTGCACCACCGCGTCGTCCATGCCATCCAGCGCTGCCCTGAATTCAGCCGCCAGTGCGGGCGGCAAATGGAATAAACGGCTGCCGTTCACCACCAGCAGCTGTGCGCCCTGCGCATCTTCGATCAGATGGGCATCGCGTTGCCGCGGCCGTGAAGCCTCGGCGATACGCGCCGCCAGCGCGGGGGCCATGCCGGCTCCCGACGCGGCAGCGGCCAATGCCGCGGGAATCCCGCTGGCATCCTGCAGCGCCGCTTGATCATGCTTCATCGGCATCTTTCCCGCGGATGACGAATTGCAGATCCTCTTGCCAGGATTTGAACAAGTCATCGTAGGACCACAGGCGGGTGTCGACCCGGTTATCGGGAATGTAAGTGCCGGTACGCTTCTTTGCAAACCACATATCGCCCTTGGAAAGACCGTCCTGGCCCGGCTCCACATTCACATAGTCGGGACGCGACGCGGCCCAGTAATAGCAGGCGCATTCGCGATAGTCGTTTTGCCAGGGGGCGCACAGGCCCTGGGTCAGTTCCCCCGGTTGCAGCATGTCGGTATTGATGGCGGCGGTTTCTTCCTCAAAGAAACGGCGCATGGTCAGGCTGACCTTCAGCGTTTCGGTTTTCGGCGTCAGCAGCACTTCATCGGTGGCGTTGGCATAGGCGGTGAATTCACACTCGACCTCCTTGCCCTGCAGATGCATGATGCGGGCGAAGGAATTCGACCACTCCATGAACGAGACCGCATTCGGATTGGCGGCGCTGGCCAGGGTGCCCGACGAGCCATCCGGCATGACCGGGCCGCTGGTAGGAACCATGGTGCCGACATCCAGGCCGGCAAAGCGCAGCAGGCGGCGTGTCGCCAGGTGCTGGAATTGCGGCTCGGCTTCGAGCACGTAGTTGTTGTTCTCCACCAGCGTGATGCCTTCGAAAGCGCGCCGCCATAGATTCCGGAAATCGAACTCCAGCCCCGGGAAACAGTTGGAGATCGCGCTGCGCGGCAGCACCGAGGCCGGATTGCCCGCGCCGCGGTGGTGGATTTGCGCCGTCAGGTTGCTGGCGCGGATCGTCATGTTTTTACCGGACATTTTTTTCTCCGTCTGGATTGGTTTGGCCGAACATCGCGTTGCGGGCAGCCTTGATCACCATGTTGATGTGACGCCGGGTCAGGGTCAGGCTGCGGCCATCGGCGCCGCGCATCAGGGCCGGCATCTTGCGCAATCCTTCCGACGACAGGTCGCCGATTTCCTCCGGCTGGCGCAACACCTTGGCGAACCAGGGCGCACCGCCGGCAGTCAAGGTGCTGAATACCCTTTCATGCAAGGCGCGCAAGGCGAGATTGTCGACGATGGATGGCGCCGCAATCGGTTCGTAATAGCGTTCGAAATCGGCGCTGTTTTGCCGCACCATGGTGCTGGCCACGTTCAATTGCCCGTTGAATGGATTGCCGTTCATCACGGCTGAATTCATCAGGCGTATGGTTTCCAGGGCGCGCAGCACGATTTCGGTGGCGGCATCGAGCGACACGCTTTCTTCCGCCACTTCCGGGCCGTACAGGATCTGCTCCATTTCGTCCGACACGACCCGGATCGGCAGCGTATCCGGCGCGAACGCCGGCGGCCCGGCGCCGATATAGCCGTGCGCCCATAATTGACTGCCATCCTTGCGCGTCAAGCCGATGCGCGCGACGCCGTCGCATTCATCGTCAAGGTAGCCCCAGCTGACCTGGTTGCCGTCTTTGTCGGCGTAGCCGGCGTAGATGCCGGCCGGGTTGGTCAGGGTCGGGCCGGTGCTTTCGGTGTAGTTCAGCCAGTCGCCTTGCTTTTCGTCGTACAGCACCAGGTCTTCGTGATCGATCACCGGATCGTCGTGCAGCTTCAGGTCCTGGTACGATTCGCGCCGTTTCATCCGGGTGCCGTACACAATGCCGGCAGCCGGCGTATAGCGCAGCCGGATTTCCGGGAATTGCGCACTCGGCTTGATGAACTGGATATGGCCAAGCGGCAGCTTTTTGCGCGGGTGGAAATTGGGGCAATGGCCTTCCATCGCATGACGTTGATGGTCCTTCAGGGTATGCAGGCTGGCGTGGATCTTGTCGTTTTTATTATTGGTGCGGCGGTAGATCTTGATGTTGCCCAGCTCGATATCCCAATGCAGCGCGCTCAGGTCCAGGTTTTCCGCTTGCAGCAAGGCCAGCGTCAACGGCTGCAGTTCTTCCGGCAGTTCGCTGGTGCGCGCATACACTTCCAGGAAAGGCGCGACCGGCCGGATTTTCTTGTTTTCGTCTTTGAAGCGGATGGTGTCCGGCACATAGCTGCGCAGGATTTCGCCGCTCGCCGGATCGACCTCAAAGCTCTGGCGCGGCACGATGCGGCGGTAGTCGAACGGCTGATCGGGATTGACTTCCAGGTCAAATGCTTCCAGCGGCGTCGCTGCGGCCCCCAGGCGTCCGATGGCGATGGGCGGCAGGATGCGGAGTTCTAAGATCGGCATGACGGGCTCCTAAAGTAAGGCGGGATCGATGCTGCCGGACAGGATGCGCTTCGCAATCGCGATCATGCTTTGATCGGCTTCGCGCAAACTGTGCAGGTAGGCATGCCTGGCCGGGCTGCTGGTCGCCAGCAGGGCCGCAATCAGGCCCTCGGACGCGGTGAGCAGGTCGAGATGGCCGATCCAGCGGTCGGCTTCCCCGAACGGGCTGTTCAGGGTATAGGGCATCTGGAAAGGCGGACCGGCGAATCCCGCGCCGGGATCGGTCGCCGAAACCGGCGACTGCATCAGGATTTCCGAGATGGCGCGCAGGTTATACATTTCGCCGAACGTGGCATTCACGATGGTGCCGCGCGGCGTGATCAATCCCGCTGCATTCAAGCCGCCGTACAGCGTAAAGCTGTGGATCAGATAGGTCAGCAGCATGCGATAGCGCACATTGTGCAGGGTCGCCCACAGCGCCGATTCCGGATCGGTGATTGCCGTGGCCGGCGTCCCCCCTTGCTCCGGCTCTTCGTCGGTATCGAGCGACACATAGGGATTGATCGCCACCGGGCGCGATGCGCTCCATGTCCCGTGGCTGGCCTTGAGCGCCGCGCCGATGTCAGGGTAGGAGCGCGCCCACGCATCTGCCAGGAAATCGTCCGGGCGCGCATTGTTCCACTGTTCCAGGCTGCAGGGTTGATTGTTCTGCGCCGCGCGCATTTCAACGTACACGCGCAAGAACCGCACAAAATGCGAGGGTTCCGATCCATGCGGGGCTTCGCCTTGCTTGGCGATTGCCTTCAAGGCGTTCACCGCATCGTCGCGGCAAGTCACCGGGACCACCAGCACGTCCGGCGTCTTGCCCACGCTCCTGCCTTCGCTGTTGCCGCGGTTGCCGCCCTGGTAGCCACGTCCCCATTCGGCGAAATTAGCCTGGCATGAAAACGTGTCGGGCTGGAATACGTAGTCGGGCAAATACAGCGGATCTTCCACCAGCGGAATCAGCGTGTCGAACAATTCCGCGACCTGGTGCGGGTTCGACGTCTGGGTGGCGACCCGCGCCCTGATTTCATCGCCCAGGGCGCCGCCATTCCAGCCCACGGCCGCTTCCGTGTACACATACTTGGCCAGCGAATCCAGGGTCAGCGGCTGCAGCATGAACGGAAACGGGTAAAACGGCACATCCCACGGGTAATCTTCGCGCTCGAAGTGCAGCGGCGCGCCAATCAGCCGCAGCACGTTTTGCACCGAGATCAAATGCCCCATCTCTTCCTTGGCGATGCCAAGAATCACCTCTTGCCAGTTGCGTACCGTATCGCGAAACACCGGCGGCACCTGAGGTCCGCCCAGGGAATAGGCGGCGTACAGATACTGCACCATCAGGCAGTGCTCGATTTCCGCATCGATCGAGAGCAGGTAGGCGACATAGTCGCGTGGTGAGAATTCAAGATTGAGCAAGAATTCGCTGGAACCGTCTTGCGCGGTCAGGGCCCGTGGCGCGGTACGGGGCAACGCTGTCGCTCCGGTGCCGAGATGACGCCGTATTTGTGAAGCTCGCATTGTTTCTCCTCGCATCAACTTCGTTAAGAAAGGTAAGGCTTGTGAAGACAAAGGAATACACGTTACGGCCTGGAGTTTCGGCAATGCTGAGACGGCGGCACGGTTCGGTAATGCAATTGCGGCGGCGCGCCGGTGCTTATCTGCCAGCCAGGCTATTACTCATCGATCAAGGTGAAGCAGAATTCAGGTGGGAAGACGGGGCGAGATATTTATTTTTTTCGCAAGGTTCAATAGGCATATCTGCTGCTCCGCAAACATGAAGTCCGGAGCAAGATTGTTCCTCAATCCGTATTTGAACAACTGTCAAAATTGATAGGATTTACGCAAAGTGGCGGGAACAGTCCCGCGGCGGCGCAGATGGCTCAAGGCAAGCGGCGCCGCGGCGCGAAACAGATCGTTGCCGATCTATGCGCGCCGGGCTTTGCGGGATCGTACGAGCCGGGCGCTGCCTGAGCGGCAGCGACGGCTGGATCAACGGGATGTGGTCAATTTCGCAAGCAAAGGAACTTCACCTCATTGCCGGACGACGTTGACCTGGAAGACGCCAAGCAGGCCGGCAAGCGGCACTTCAGCCGTGATTTGCCGCGGACTGACAGCAAGGCCGTCGTTGCGCAGAATATCGAGCAGCCTTTCGGCCAGGGGCATCACCATATGCTGTCCCCAGCAGCGCTCGGAGGTGTGGCCGAAAGGAAGGTAGCCGGGCTGCTCGCTGGGGTTGATGCTATCCCAGCGCTCGGGACGGAACTCGTCGGCGTCGTCCCAGATTGCCGGGTCGCGGTGACTGAGAAGCGGCAGGATCAGGACATCGTCGCTGGGACCGATCCGGGAATCGAGGGCGGCGTACTCGGGGGACGCGTTCCTCAAGATATTCCAGGACGGCGGCAGCAGCCGCAGGGCCTCATACAGGATGTTGCGGTTCGAGGTGTCTTTGTCGAATGGCGAGCCGAGCCAGAGCGCGTTGGCGACGAGCGTGGAAATGGTGAAGCAGACCGGGGCGGCTGTGCGGCGATACATTCCCATGGCATAGCGGCGGTCGTTGTAGGTCGAGGCGCCGGCGGTAAGTTTCGCGATGGCGGATGCTTCCGGCTGGAGCCGGACCGACGGCGCCGCACCAGCGGCGATGAGCGCCCAGGTCAGCTTGGGCGTCAGTTCCAATATGCGGTCCATGAGGACGCGCAGCCGGAATGGGTCGCCGCCGAGAACAAGATCACGCAAGTAAACGTGGCCGACGTGCGGCCATGCGCCCGAAAGATCGACCGTTTCGGATACGGGCTTCTTCAATGCTGCCCGTACATCGCTGCCGATCGCTTGCATCAATTTTAGAGCGTCGGCGCGGGGAATGGAGCGTCCGTGAAGGGGCTTGAATGTCGGACGCTCGAATTCGGTGGCCGGCCTGGCGCTGAGGATCTGGTGGGTCAATGCCGTCCCGGCGACGCCAACGGTGTTGGCATCCAGCCGGAATACGTCCTCGCCGCGATGATCGCGCAGGAGCGCTTGGAGCCTCGGTGTAAAAACAGTCGTTCGGATGTGTTTGCCAGTACTTGGCATCGATGCTCTCCATGAGACGGAGGCCCGCGTCCGGCGGGCCGTTCAGGGCTTCACCGAACGCGGTTGGAAGCTCCAACCGCATCCCTATGAATCAGGCGATGGCTTGCAGGTTCAATACCAGATGTACCAAGCGTATGCCTTCAGGCTTTTTTGGCGAGTCAGCATATTTTTAAGAGTGAAAAGAATTTTCATAAGTAGCACCTTCCTTTAATTGTGGACTGCCTTGTGGGCAGCGTGGAATGCTCAAGTGGCACGGGTCTTGCCATCGACGGCATGAGGGACATGCTGCAATCCGGATCATTTCCGCCGATTGGATGCTATCCCACAATCAAGTCAGATGGATAGTGCAGGCGGTTCGATTATTCATGACCTGTCACAAAAAACAGACAGGTCTGTTCTTTTAAGAATATTGCCGCATATCATATGTTAAATTATTGCGCCGGGAAAATGCGCAGTTGTCAGGCTTGCTGCCCCGCCGACGCCAAGGCTTGCCTGCCCGACGCGCTGTCGAGGCTGACCGGGCCGGCGCCGAAGTAGGCGATGTTGAGCAAGCCACCCGCCAGCATGATGTTCTTGAGGAAGTGGATCATCTGGTTCTGGTCCGCAAAGTTGTGGTGGAAGAAAATCGCTGTCGCCAACGTGAACAAGGCCATCAGGGGCGCAACCAGGCGCGTGCGGTATCCCAGCAGCAGCAAGGCGCCGCCGCCGGCTTCCATCAGCACCGCGATGGCAAAGCCCAATCCGGCCAGCGGCAAGCCGACGGTGACTTCGTCGTCGTTCAAGACCGCCAGGCTCCTCAAGGGCTCGTGGGCCGCGTTGTTGTGCCCGTGCAGCGCGAAATGGTGTTTGGCCAATGGGGGATCTCGGGGTATCGTGGGATTGATTTTTCTAGAACGGGATTCTGACCATGCTCCTAAAATCCCCCCGATTCTTCCCTAAACGCCGGATAGGCTATGACCCCGCATAGAGGGGCAATCTAGGGGAATTAACGGTGGTCCTCATAGTGACAACTCCCCCCTTACCTACTCCTAAATTACCCTCAACTATCCCTGAAATTAACTCAGAGAGATCAAAATAATGGTTATTTCGCCATCCCGGCATACTTTCGTCGATGCTGGTGATTCACGAGACGACGCTCTCATTTGTTAATCTGCCAAATCCGAAACGATTGCTTTGTCAAACTCCAGAATTCCTTGTGCATTTTCTCTTTGAAAATAGAATGAACTCCGGCTAAAAAAAATAGGATAAGAAACGAACCATTAAAAATAAAAAAACTGTAAAGATAATTACTATTCCAAGGTTGATTTTTATAGAAAATTTTATAGAACATAATGAGCACCCAGGCTACGTCAATCCCACCCAGCGATCCAAAAAAACGACCCAATCCCGTTCCATTTCCCCAGCTTTTTGAAGTGAGCAATCTCAACCAGAACATTTTCCATTCCCATCTCATTTTTTCTCTCCAGGTGGCGCTGAGGGCGGAGGATCTGTATGTACAGATCCCGACCAAACCGGAAATATCACGTTTCCGATGTACCTAACTATTGATGGGATGCTACTAGGATTTGCAACTGGCACAAATTTCCCCCCAGTTGGTTGAAGAAGCGCCGCAATGCTTGGATCGGGTTTTTGCGTGTAATTCATTGTGCCTTTTAAACCAGCTCCTCCCCAATCACCAAGCAGTTTACCTAATCCCGAAAAAAATGCGCCAATTAACATACCTTGGCCAATAGAATCATTCGTCCCAGTTTGACTGTTGTTATATGCGGTAATCGCACCATTGGTTGCACCACCTAACGCCATGACAGCACCCGTGCTCTCCAATGCGGTACCCAAACCAACAGATGCCCATGAAATAATTGCTGCATTGGCCATTCGCTCGTAATTCAGTGTCCCGTCTCCATAAAAGGTCTGATTCAGGTATTCCGATCCAGTGCCAACAACTGCGACACCAGCCGCAGTGATTGGCGCTCCCATCCCCATCCGAAGCAATATTCCGGCTGTAAGTGGATCAGCAGTTGGTGTTGTTGCTCCACTACCCCAGCCAGGGATTCCAGGACCATATGCGGTTGAATTTTCATTCGCACTTGGCTGGTACTGCCCAAGGCAATTATAAGGAGCCGGGCATGATTGAAGATCCTGTTTTGCAATTGCGTTACGGGCATTAATTATTTGCCCCGCTTGAGTACAAGCATCCGCAGACCCTTTACCGCCATTACATGAAGCGACTAAGTCATCCAATTGCGCTTTCGTGGCTTTATCAACGTTATCCAATGCAGTTACAACGCCACAAGCTTTGGAATCCCCGTTATCACAGGCCGCCTTGGCAGCATTACGTATAACATTGCCTTTAGGAGACAGCCAATTGTTCGTCGCCGCGTTCTGCGCAATACTTGCTCCCACGTTGGCATTGAGCGCCGAACCACCCGTGGCGCCTGCCACCAGTGCACCCACTGCTGTCGACAAGGCAATCACCGTCTGTGTCTGAGCAGCGTCTAATTTTTCAGGATGGAAGGTCCCGTTCGCGTCATAAGCGTCTGGATACAATTGGCGCGTAATCTCCTGCGCGGCGTATTCACCTGCCGCGCCAGCGCCGGCACCTCCCAAGGCACTAGTGCCATTGGCGGCGGCAAGGATACCGCCAAGCACCGCATGGGTAAGAACTTGCACCGTCTGGTTGTTATGGCCAGGTTGTGAGAAATAATCGCCAATCGCCTGCGCCGCATACGGCGCGCTGGCATTGGCTGCAAGTTGACCAACTCCTTCGCCAGCAACGCCGCCAACTAATAATCCCGTTACGACTTTTAAGGCCCGCGTATAGTCACCCGTCGGTCCCCAGTTAGCGGCAGTAGCTAATGTAGCGTTCGCTGCCAGCTGGGCACTGTCACGGTTTTGGGTGGCTATATCCAGCGCTTGCTGGGCGTCGCTTCTTTGCTCCGGCGTGCTGTTGTTGAGAACAGCCTGCGCCTGTGCGACGTTTTCATTGGCGTTGTCGAGTGCCCCCTTCGCTAGATTAGCTTGCTTGACCGCTACGGCAGCCTGATCGTTGGCGATTTGCGCACTGGTCGCAATCACGGTGTTGGCGGCGGCCGCCATGGCCTGCTGATTGCTCATGACGTTTTTCAGATCCGGCAAAGCCGCAATGGCAGTATTCGCCGTCGCCAGATCGGTATGCGCCCCCAGCCCGGCAGCAGTCGTCATGCTCTGTCCGCCAATCTTAATGTTGCCATCGGTCAGCGTGCCGTACGTGGTGGAGCTGCTACTGCCGCTCTCGAACAACGGAATGCCGGGAGTGACGTTCGGGTTGCTAGCGCCGGTGTTGGTTTGTGCCGGTGCTCCACCTGAATTGCTACCACCGAGGCTTCCGCCGACACCACCCGACATACTCACCGTATCCGCCGAGTAATCCATCTTGTTGGCGATGTTTTCTACTGTGAGGGAATTGGCCGTCAGATCAGACTTGCCGGCATTGGTACTGGCAATGGCGCCACCCTTCAAGGCCACCGTATCGGCTGTCACATGATAGCCGCCGTTACCAGCAAACAATCCAGACTGTTGGTTGACCGCATTGCTGCTGCCGTTGGCAGTCGATTGCCCCACATTGCCCGATGCATCCCACGCCGTACCAAAGGAGATTTGTACCCGCCCGCCGACGCTGCTTTGCTCATTGTGCTGGGTAGCGGTATCCTGGAGCGATGTGATTGCCAGCGCGCCGCCGACATCTGCATTGATCGTATCGGCTTTGACCGTGGCGCCGGTTAACGTGGTATCGCCCTTGGACTTCAAGGTGACGGTGTTGCCGCTCAACTGCGTATTACTGTTCGTCGTTGCCGTATTGTTGTAATTGCCGTTGGCCACATTCGCGGTGGCATACGCATACGCGCCGGTGCGTGCACCGACTTCATAGCCCACGCCGATTTCTACTCCCGCACTGTGGTTGCTGCCGCTACTGGTAGTCGTACTCTGCCCGGCATCGAGCAGGATATTTCTGGCCGAATCGAGCGTCAATGTTTTACCGGCGGCAGCGATATGCGCACCGGTGGCGTGAATATCGCCCTCGGTACTGGTCAGAGTGACGTTGCCGCCACCCTGAATGCTGCTGCCCTGGGCTTGACTGTAATTGCTGCGGTCCTGGCTATTGGCCGTCGTAAAACCGACGCCGACTTCAGCTTTGAACAGCTCGCCGCTCCCGGCTCCACCTACGGCGGCACTGGCGGCACTGGCGACTTGATACCCGTTCGATGCGGCTGCCAGGCCCTGCATGGCTTGCAAGCGGCCGTCGGACTTCTTCGCATTCTCCAGATTATTGCCAAGATCAATCAACGGTGACGTCACTCGGGCGAATGCGCCTATTTTCAGATCAGAGCTGCTCTGGTCGCTGCTGCCGGTGTTGACCGCCGTATTGATGTCGATGGATTTGCCAATGATGTTGACATCCTGAGCGGCCAGCACATTGCTGGCGGTCTGCGTGTACTTCTCTCCGGCGGTCAGACTGACGTTGCCTTGCAGACTGCCGACATTGGAGGCGACCTGGGTGACGGCGGTATTGTTATCCTGGCTCTTCTCCGAGTGGTAGCCGGAAAAGCGCTCAGTATCGGAGATCACGACCTTGCCGACGGCCTGGTTGTTACTCTGATTGGCGTTGGTGAGCGTGTTCTGTCCGCTTTGGATGGTCAGGTTCTTTGCGGCGTTGATGCTCAGATCGCTGGTGGCCACCAAATTGGCTGCGGTCAGATTGATGTCGCCGTCTGTCGTCGCCAACATGGCCTTGCCGCCTGCCGAGAGCGTCGTGCCGTGGATGGTGTCGGTACTGCCATTGCCGTTGCCTTTGCTGTTGAATACCCCTGCAGGCATACTGCCCCGGTTATCCGTGCTCCAGCCCTTGGCAGTGTTGGTTTGTCCTTGCGTCTCGAAGCTGTGCGCCACGTCCAGGTTGATATTGTCTTTGGCGATCAGCGTAGCATCGCCGCCGGCACTCATCGCTGCCCCCTGGCTGGTGATGCTGCCATCAGTGGCCAGCACCGTCAGATTCTTACCCGCAGTGAGCGAGCTGATCTGTGCCGTGCTGGTGGAATGATCCTGGGTGCCACTGCTACTGTTCGAACCGGCTTGGAACACCACAGCCGTACTCGCAGCCTGCGTGCCGTCGCCAACTGCATCGCCAAATTTGGTGCTCTTGCCCAGAAAGCTGGTGCTCGGATTGCCGCTGGCGCTTTGCTGATAGGCGCTCTTGAAGGCCGCGACCGGGTTTAGCGTCAACCCTACCGATAGACCACTGGAGCTCGATTGTTGGGAGCTGTGCTCCACGCTGGTGTTCTGCGCGGCAGAAAGGTCCACGTTCTTGCCGATCAGCGTCAGATTCTGGCCGGCGCTGATGTCCGAGGCCACGACGCTCAAGTCCTGTCCCGCCTGGATCCGCGTATTGCCATTGATCGAGGTGATGCTCGAACCCTGCTGGGTGACCGTCGCCACACTATCCTCACTGCTGCCACTGGATTTACCATAGCCGACGCTGGCAACGCCGGCCGAGAATCCCGCTGTGAAACCGGATTTGCTTTGCTGGTGGCTCACATCCGTCTGGCTGGTATCTTGTACCGACACGATGGCGACCTTGCCGTCAGTCGCCTTCAGCGACACATCGTTGACACCGATGACATTGCTGCCACGCACCGTCAAATCATTGGCGGCCGTGATACTGACCTGATTGCCGGCCACGGTACTGCCCTGGGCGACGTCGCCCGTCATGGTGCGCACGTCATGGCTGCTGCTGCTCGACATGAAGCCCTTATGGCTGCTCTTGTCTTCCTGGCTGAAATCGTTGTGCAGCATCGCTTCACCGACCGTCACATTGCCGGTCGACCCCAGGATGGCATTGCCCTTGCCATCGGCATTGTTGCCGGCGCTAATCGCGCTGGCCGTCACCGTGAGATTTTTTGCCGGTGCCCCAGTGACCAATACTGCATTGCCGAAGGCATCTTGCTGGGCACCGGCCAGTACGGTCGCGTTGCCGCCGGCCGTTAAGGTGCTGCCCACTGCCGTCTGGTTGTGCTGGTCAATGACTTGCGAGCCATCCTTGCTGCTGCCGTCGGTATGGTAGCTGCTGCTGTCGGTGGCGTTCTTGATGGTCAGATTGCCGCCTGCCGCCACCAGCATGTCCTTGCCTGAGGACAGATTGCTGCCGGTGACGGTCATATCGCCACCACTGACGACGCCCAGCGTGCCACCTGCGGCTACCGTGCTGCCGACCGCATGCGTGGACTGTACGTCGGTGTGGGTATTCCCTACCGGCGTCACATAGTGCGATCCTGTCGACACCGTTTCCACATTGATGGCGTTGCCAGCGATCAGCGTCCCATTGCCGCCGGCGCTGACTTGCACCCCCTGCAAAGTCAGATTCTGTCCAGCGGACATGAACAAGTTCTGAGTGGCCGCAATCGTGCCAACCGCGCCGACCGCCGTAATCGCTGACGAATTATTCCCAAAATTGGTGATCGCCGTATTCGTGGTCGACTGACTCAGAATATCATTGCCCGCAAACAGGCCAATATTGCCGCCGGAGAGCGTGCCGCCGATATTGCTGATATTGTGGTCGGCCGCGAGCAACAGTTGCTGCGTACCAGAAATGGTTCCTCCGGTATTGGTAATATCGGTGCCGTGAATCGCCACCGAATCTCCCGCGATCAATGCGCCGGTCGGCGATAAATCCATGTTCTTGGCCAGATACACCTGCGGCACCAACACCGTCTGCTGACTGCCATCCGGCAGAGTCACGGTTTGACTCACTAACCACACAATATCGGTCGTCAGCGCCGCCATCTGTGCGTCACTGAGCGCCATGCCGGGGACCATGTTGAATTGCTTGGCGTACGCAACGCCGCTGGTCATCAGCGACTTATACTCATCTTCCGCGCTGGCATAGCCATGCAAATAGCGCATGCCGGTCAGATTGGTGACCTGGTCCGTGACGAGCTTTTCTTCATAGAAGCCGTCACCCAAGCGCTTTTGCGTTGCGGCCGGATTGATCCCCAGCAGGTTCAGCATGTAGTCGCTAGATATAAAATTGCCGTATTGCGTAAAGCGCGGATCCGTCTCGACCAGGTAGGGTTGATTCGCCTTCGGCTCGATCTGGTACAGGCCATTGGTCGGCAACACCGTATTCACCGCACCGGCGCGCGCGCCATCCACGACACGCGCAGCGCCTGGTGTGGAGGTGCTACCGCCATTGGCCACCGTTGACACGCCACCGACCGTTGCCTGGTTTCCTGTCGGTACACCGCTGATCGTGTTATTCGTCGCTAGCGCCAGCGGTGCGATGCCGTCGCCCAAGCCCAGCGAGGCGGCGCTCGCACCAAGTGGCCGACTTGACGCACCCACGCTGGTATTGCTGATTTGACCGCCCGTAATCGACACCGCCTGATTGCTGGTGATGGTGCCGCCAGCGACGCCAATGTTTTGCGTAATTGGCGTATTGCTCCACGTCGTCCATTGCACCGGTGGCGATCCTGCAGAATCCGCGCTGCCAAATCCGCTTTGGTTGGTGGAATTATAGGTCCGCGTCAACTGCGTGGACGTATTGACGATCTTGGTATTGTTGCTGCCATCAGCGGACGCCACGCCGTCGATAGTCAGATTGCCGCCGGCGGCAATTTGCCCATTGTTGTTATTCAGCTGCGTACCGATGGCCAGATGCATGTCGCCGCCAGAGGTGATCTTGGCCGGCGCACCGGATGTCGACGCCAATTGCGTTTCTGTCACCACTTGATGCGCAATACGCTGCACCTCGACCGGATAGCTGCCGGGATAATCGGCCTGCCCCTTAACAGTACTCGCGAGGATAGTTGTACTCGGGTCGGTGTAACCTTTATACGTTTCTAGCCGCACGCAATTCGTGGTGCAATTACCATACTGGTTCGAATAGCTGATAGTACCCAGCGTATGGTTCACAGTGGAGTTGCTGTATTCCGACCAGGCATTGCCGTTGGCGATCTGATCCGGATTGGTTTGATTATCGGCACGTGCCGTAAAATAAAGGACCTGTGTACCTGCAGTTGGGGCCACACGTGACTGGCTGCCATACTGAAAATTATTGGCACCGTTGGGCAAAGGATAAGTGAGGCCACTTTGCATCCATTCAAACACCGAATCTTTCGCCGACAGTGTCACGACAGCCTTGTAGACCAGATAGCCGTCTGGCGTCACGACTGGGGTGACTGACACAATCGACGCCGGATTCAAGTAATAAGCATCTTGGATGCCGATATTCGAATTGACAGTGCGATTATAGCTATCCGGTTCCGGACGCAATGAGGTCCACCACGACGACGGATTCATGGTCGTCGTGGTATCGGAGACCGTGACCGTATTGGTCTGCACGTTCTGCCGCACGTTGTTGATCTGGTTGGCGGCCACGTTCAAGGTGCCATCGGCCTCAATGGTCGACGACAGATTGTTAATCGTCCCGGTCTGGTTGAACAGATAGCCGTTGGCATCCTTGGCCCCGTTGGCGGCGATGTTCAAGTCGCCGAGACTGTAGAGCGTCGCCCCATTCTGATTATTGACCGTGCCCGTCACCCACAGATTGACCTGGTTGACGCCGGCGATAATCGCCGCCGCCCCATCATTGGTGAGCGTGCCCGCATTCGCCGTCACGGTATTACCGATCAGCGTCCCGGTGTTGGTCAACAGGTTGCTGGTGGTATTAACATTGTTACCCTCAATCCGGCCGGCGTTGGTCAGATTGCCGGAACCGGCGTTGACGGTCGTGGTGCCCGTGGTCAGATCACCGGGATTACCGGAAGCGATGTCGGCGCCTGCCTGGTTGACGACATTGGCCGCATTGACAGTGATGTTGCCCGCTGCTGCCAGCGTCGCCGTGTTGGTCAAGGTGCCGGTGATCGACAAGGTCAGATTGCGGTTCGCCGTGATCTGGTTGCCAGCATCATAGGTATAGTTGCCTTGCAGGCTGACATTGCCGTCACGCCCGGCGACGATCTTGCCGTCACCGACCAAGGTATTGGCGGTCAAGCTCAAATCGACATCGCTACCCACCGAACCGTTGGTGTTGGTAAATGTGCCAGTCGTGATCGCAACCCCGCCGCCACTGCCTGCCGGGTTGGCAATGCTGCCGCTGCTATTGTCGATATTAGCCGTCGTAAGAGCAACGCTGCCGCCGCTGATGCCGCCGCCGACGTTGGTCAGCGTTGCGCCCGGCTGATTCATCGTCAGCGCGCCGGTGGCGAGCAGCTGGCCGCCGGTATTATCGACGCTGGTCGGCGTGTTCAGCGCTAACGCGCCGCCGGCGACGATGTGGCCGCCCTGCGTATTCGACAGCGCCGGCGTATTGATGGCGACATCACCGGCGCCGCCGATCAGGCCCGTACCTGTCGTGCCGGAAGAATTGGCGTTGATGATGCTGGTCGTGCCGGTGACCGTGGTCAGGCCGGTGCCGACATTGATGATCTTGCCGTTGGTATTGTCTAGCGTGCTGCCAGAGACCTGCAATTGGTTCGCGCTGCCCAGCGCTTCGATCTTGCCGCCGACGTTGGTTAGCGCGCCCTGGGCCGTGGTGGACACGTTGCCCATGCCTTCCATGGCGCCGTTCGTGTTGTCAAGCGTGCTACCTGAGGAGACGGTCAGATCCCCAAGCGCACCGATAGCGCCAGCGACGTTGCTGAGGCTGCCGGCGGCTGCCGTGACCGCTCCCTTGCCGCTGATACTACCCGCATCGTTGTCGAGCGCCTGGGCAACATTGACCGCAATCGCGCCGGTCCCCAGGTTCTGGATTTTACCGGCCACGTTATTGACCGATTGCGCGTTGACCGTCGCGCCCGCCGTCGCCCCTTCAATGGTGCCGCCCTGATTATTGATTTGGCCGGAATTGGCATTGACGGCAACCGCCGCGCCGCCGATATAGCCGCCCTGGCTGTTGTCAATAGTGGACGTGCTGGTCACCGACTCGTTGCCCACCGCCGTCAGCTTGCCGCCCTGGTTGACGACGGAACTTGCCGTGATGATCCCTGCGCCATTGGTGCCCAGCACACCGCCGTTGTTCGACAACGCCCCCGTTTGGACTGTTAAATTTCCGGTCCCCATATGGGCGACAGAACCGCCGTTGTTGTTCAACGTAGCCGGCGCCAGCGTCAGGTTGTGGGCCAACACGCCAATCATGCCGTTGCTATTGTCGAGCAGCTGCGACACATTGATGGTCGCCGTGCCGTTGGTGTTGTTCTGGATGATTTGGCCGGCCGCATTGTGAAGGGTGGTCGCTTCCAGATCAATCGTGCCGGCGCCCAGCACACCGCCGCTGTTATCGAGTGTGGTAGCCGTGATCGTCGCACTGCTCGGACTCGTCGTGGATCCGGCCTGGATCTTGCCGCCACTGTTGGTTAGCTGCGATCCGGCATTGACGGTCAAGGCATTATTCGATGCCAAGCTGCCGCCATTGTTGTTCAGGGAAGCCGCTGATAGATTCAACGTCTGCTGCGCGGTGATGGTGCCGCTATTGGTTGCTGCACCGGCGGCAATGTTGGCAGCGCCAT
Organism: Collimonas sp. GW821-FHT02H07; assembly: GCF_059421505.1. Lineage (NCBI taxonomy): Bacteria > Pseudomonadati > Pseudomonadota > Betaproteobacteria > Burkholderiales > Oxalobacteraceae > Collimonas > Collimonas sp. GW821-FHT02H07. The sequence continues at coordinate 117,379 of NZ_JBWKVC010000007.1, read as the reverse complement.
TGGTGGCGATGGCTCCCTGTTGATTCGACAACGTCCCCGTCTGGATAGTGAGGGTGCCGGCGGCGGCTTGCGAAATGGTGCCGCTGTCGTTGGTGAGCGAACCGGAAGTTAGCGTCAAGTCATTGGCGTTGCTCTGTATTTTGCCTTGCGCGTTGTTGAGCAGCCCCGTGGTTTGCACCGTCATCGCCGCGGTGCCGGTTTGTGAAATCAAGCCGGATTGGTTGACGATGTCGTGCGCCTGCAGATTGACCTGGTTCGCCGCAATCGTGCCGGCGTTGTTGCTCAAGGTCGTCCCGGCAGAACCGGTCAGTGTGCCGCCGGCGGCCAAGGTCCCCGAGGAATTGTCCAGCGCCTGCGCTGCAGCGACAGTCAGATTTTGCGCGGCGCTGATCGTGCTGCTATTGACCAATGATCCCGCCGACACGGCGACGTTGCCGTTGCCGCCGATGACGCCGGCAGCGGCATTGGTGAGCTGGCCGCTGGTCGTGACCGTCAAACCATCGGTATTGAGCGATTTAATTGCGCCTGCCGTATTGTCAAGGCTCCCAGCCGTCAGAGCGAGCGCGCCGCCGGCGAGCAGCGTGCCCTGGTTGTTCGAGACCGCACCCGAGGTATTAATATTTTCTGCAGCGGCGGCAGTGATTTTACCGCCTTGATTGTTCAAGCTGGCCGCCGTCATGGCGACCTGGCCGTTGCTGGCAATAACGCCCTGGACGTTGGCGACATCTCCGCTCTGAATGGTCAAACTGCCGCTGCCGGCATGCTGGATCTGGCCGCTGTTATCGTTCAGGCTGCCTGACTGGATCGTCAGGTTTTGTGCATTGGTAGTGAGGACGCCGGCGCCATTGTTGAACAGGCCGGTAGTCGTTATATGGGTGTCGCCCGCGCCCGTTTGCGTCAGCGTGCCGCCGACGTTCGACAGACTGGCGGAATTGCTGGTCAATTGTCCCGCGCTGATACTGCCTTGATCGTTCGTGATCGCGCCAGTGGCGCTGAGAGCGGCGGTCCCGGCCGCTTGCAAGCTGCCGCCGGTCTGGTCGATGTCGCCAGCCCGTGCGGTTAAGGCGACATTGCCGACAGCGCTAGTCTGACCATGGGCCAGATTCAGACTCGCGCCGTTCATGGCAATATTCGATCCCGCCATGTTCTGGCCGGTCGCGCTCACGCCGCCGGATGCGATCAGGTTCAAATTACCGGCCTGTGTGGCGTGGCTGGAAGAGTCAATACCGGCACCCAGTACGCCGGTCGAATTGATGCTGCCGGAGAAGAGCGTTAAATCGTTTTGTGCGGAGAGGACACCGCTGTTGCTGATCTGCCCGTCCGAGGACAGTTGTGCAGTGGTCTGCGCGTAGAGCGTGCCGCTGTTCACCAGTCCGTCGGTGGCATTGATGTTGACATGGCCGGTCGCCGTCGTGCGTCCGCCCAAGGTCACCACGCCTTTGCTGTCGACGTCGATGTCGCCGGCCGTCGCACTGATGCCAGAATAGCTCCGCACGCCGATGCCTGCTTCCGTGCTGATCAGGTGAATGCTGTTGGCAAACATCCCGCCGAGCGCCGAAGAGTCAATTGCCACCGTGGGCGCGCCGCCCTCGCCGGCAATGACCTGAATCCCGCGATCTGTGTAGCCAATTAAATTTGCCCCCGCAATGACATTGAGGCTAGCACTCCCCGAGACTTGGCCATTCAAGGCCACCGAACGGGCAAACAGATCCAGGGCGTCGAGGTTGCTGCCGTTGAGGCCGCCGGGACCGACCTCGATGTCGCCGCGTGTGACCCTCAGCGATTGCAAACCACCGTCCGGACCAATCACAGGCGTGCCGGTCGTGAGCGTTGCTCGGCTCGTATTCAGGAAGGAGGCGGCGCCGCCAGCGCCGCCGACATAGATGCCGTTGGGATTGGCAATCACCACTTCCGCACGCTGGCCAGCAACCTCAATCGTACCGTTGAGCTGGGAAATTCCCGTGCCCGTCACTTCGTTTTAGATCACCCGCGCGGCATTGCCTGGCGTGATATTGGCGTTCCCAGGAACCCAGCCCGCCGTTTGCGTGTTAGACAAAGTAGCGGAATTATTCAGCACCGCGCCTTTCGGGTCTATTGAGAAGCTCGTAAACTGATTGTGGCTCAGGCCAGCGCTGGAAGGCGTCGCGATATTGACCAGCGGTACGCCATTCGGTGCGCTGGTGACGGTCGGTTTCCGGTTACTTGCCGCATTAGGGTCCGCGACGATCTGGGCCGATACCAGCGTCACGCTGCCGAACAGAGCTGAGACGGCAACAGCCAGGTACGCGAAGCGCAGTAGTGGCGAACTGTTGGTAGTAGGTGCGCTACCCGACTGACTGCCGCTTCCCTTGGTTTGATTGGAAATATTTTCTGCGACAACGACCAGGGCGTTACGTGACTTGCTAAAAATCACGCGGAAATTTTGCTTGTTCATTTTATTTTTCCAGTGCGGACAATTTGAATCTGTCGCATTTAATATTGGTAGGCTAAGTTGAAGCCAACAACTGGCGTGGCGGTACTAAAACCCTGCGGCTTATACAGCGCCCAGCTGGAAAACACGTCATAGGTCAAACCATAAAAACCGCCGCGCAGGCCAAGGACGGCGCCGGCCAGCTTATTGCCGAGCAAACCAGAATTCTCCGCTCTATCGGCCGTCTTCGGCCAGCCGGCAACGCTAGGACCGTAGACTTGTCCATAGTCGAGGCCGACATAGGCTGATTGGCCGCTATGAGCGATTGGCAGATTCAGTTCGTTGCGCAAATAAAATCCGCGCTCGGCGGCCAGGGTCAGCTCGCCATCGAAGCCGCGCACCGTGTAGCGGTTGCCGATGCTGAATTGATCCGCCAGGATCAGCTGCGAACGCGAGGCTTGACCGTGCAGCGTGCCGATGTAGGTCACTGGCTGATCGGCGATCTTGAACGGGACGCTCAAGGTGGCGTCGATGGTCTGCAAGGTGTAGTGCAGGTTATTGGTGGCGGGATTTTCTTGTCCCTTTAGATCCTTCAGATAGGTCTGACCGTTGAACCAATTGACACCCCATCTGTTGGCGACCGACAGATCCAGCTGCGCGCTGCCAAAGTAGTGGGTGTGCACCCAGGCCAGCTCAGCGTAAGTGGTATCGCGGTTTTGCAACTGGATTTCGGCATCGTCCACATAGGCGTGGCTCCAGCGCTTGCCGACCTTGAATTGCCAGCTGTTCTTTTGCTCCTGGTCACGCTGGAACAGTTGCGAAATCTTCAGTTCCAGATTGCGCGATTTGCCATGCGAAATGAATGGCTGACTCGCTTGGGCCACCGCTTGATGATAATCATAGGTGCTGCCCGAGACCGCGAAATTCCAATACCCGAAAGGAATAGCGTAATAAATATTGTTGCCGGTGGTGCCGCGCTGACCGGCCTTGCGGTCGGCATCGGTGCTGATGCCGATATTGAATAGATCGTTGAGTCCCAAGGGATTGTCGACGGCCAGATTCAAGCCGGCTTGCAGCTTGCCGGTGCCCTTGGCGCCGCTGTCGTCCAGCGTGCCAGTCAGCTTCCACGGCTTGCTGCGCTTTACCGAAATCACCACATCGCTTTCACCAGGCGTATCGCCCGGCACGATCTGCATGTCTACATCCTGGCTCGGAACACGTTTCATCTGTTCCAGTCCTTGCTCCAGGTCGCGCAGATTGAGCAGCTTGCCGGGGCCGGTCGGAAAGGCTGTTTTCCACGTGCCGTAGAGGCTCGGATCGCTAAAGCGAATCGCGTGGATCACACCAGGGATCAGCGTCAATGTGAGGGTGCCGGCGGCAATGTCTTGTCCAGGAATGCCGACACGCGTGGTGCTGTAGCCGCGCTCTAAAATCCGGTTGGTCAGGCGCTTGACGATCACGTTGAGGCCGTTTTTTCCAATGCATGCGCCATCGTAACGACGCAAGTAATCTTGCGCGAAACGGAAACGATCAAACGGCAGATCGCTGGCGCCGACCGCACGAACCGCGGGCGATAGCTGCGCAGGCACATCCAGGACGAATTGATGAATCGTAAAACAAGGGGTTTCGGCCGGTAGCGCCAGGCTGTCTAGGTCTTCCGCTGGCGCCGCGCTTTGCAAATTGACGTTCGGCGCCTGCAACTGGCGCTGACGCTCTTGCGCCTCGGCCTGGCTGCGACGGCGCTGCTCCTCACTGTCCGGCGTTTGCACAGATTGCGCATGCACGACAGACATAGCGCCAGCCAACAGCAAAATCGGGCTCATGCTTTTGGCATAGCCCAGCAGATCCCCTTTACGAAAGTATTTCCCCATTTTCACTGCTGCCTTATTTTTCTTGCTGTCAGGGAAGCAGTGTAAGCAGATACCTAATTGTTAAGGTTTGTCATACTGTTAAATCCATGTCGGATTTTGCAATGGTTCACAAACCGTAGCTAATTAGCATCGAATCTGGGCGTTGACACTCGTTGCCCAGTATTTGCTGTGATTAGAATTGAGTCTGCACCGTGCCAGCGTCATGGTTGAATGGGCCTACAGTACCGCTCGCTGCCTATTTTGTTTCACAGGCAGCGGACAAAAATGATATCGATGCCCTGGTCGACGAAGGGAATGTTGCGCGGCGCGTCGTTTTATTACCGATTCGATGCACGCGGCGCAAAAGGATGCGGCTCCCCTTATCGCATACCTAAACGAGCGGATTGAAACGGGTAGCAGCCAGAGATTTTTTGGATTGCCACCAAATGCCCGGAACAGCCATACCGCGGCGAGGACTGAACTAAGGGAGGATTAAGTTGACACATCACCGCTGCTTCCGGTTTTCGTAAAGAAGACAGAAATAAAAAAACGCAGCCTTTTCAGGGGCTGCGTTAGGTTTATTTACAAACTTAAAAAAGTATATTTTAGAACGGAATATCGTCATCCATATCCGAGAAATTCGGCGCCGGACGCGAAGCGGGCGCCGGACGGGACGCTGCCGGTGCGCTGCCGCTGTTCTGGCGTGCCGGCGGCGCGCTGTTGTAATCACCGCCACCGTCCATCGGCGCACTGCCGCCCTGGCCTTGGCGGCTGCCGAGCATCTGCATGGTGTCGGCGATGATTTCAGTGGTGTAGCGCTCGGCGCCGTCCTTGTCTTGCCATTTGCGGGTCTGCAGGCGGCCTTCGACGTAGATCTGCGAGCCCTTCTTCAGGTACTGGCCGGCGATTTCCGCCAGCTTGCGGTAGAAGGTGATGCGGTGCCACTCGGTTAATTCTTTTTTCTCGCCGCTGTTCTTGTCTTTCCAGCTTTCCGTGGTGGCAACGGCAATGTTGGTGACTGCTTCGCCGTTTGGCATGTAGCGCGTTTCCGGGTCGCGGCCGAGATTGCCGACGATGATGACTTTATTGACCGATGCCATGATTCTCTCCTGATTACGAATATCTTGATGAATGCGTTGAACAATGCCTTGAAATTTATGCTGCCGCTGAAACGGCCGCCTGGCTGCGGCGTGGCAAATTTTTCATGCTGGATGCGATTATAAGCCAGCACAGGGTCGCGACCCCTCCTAAAATAAACACCGAAGGCGCTCCGGCATGCTGTTTAAGTAGACCGCCTATGGCGCCGCCGGCGAATAGCCCCAGCGCCTGCATGGTGTTATAGACGCCGAGGGCGGCGCCTTTGGCGGCCGGCGGCGCTATGCGCGACACCAGCGAGGGCTGGCTGGCTTCCAGCACGTTGAAGGCAATGAAAAAGCCCAGCAGCAGCACGACCAGCCACTGCCAGCGAATAGTTTCCATCGAGAATGTCGCCAGCAGGCCGAGTTGCACTATGAACAACAAGGCTACCGCCGCCACCATCACTTGTTTCATCTTGCCCTGCTTCTCGCCGACGAACACCGGCGGCAGCATCAGGACAAAAGACGCCAGCACCACCGGCAGATAGATCTTCCAGTGCGAAGCGACCGGCAGGTCGGCGTATTTGACCAGCGCCGCCGGCATCACCACGAACATGGCCATCTGCGTCATGTGCAGGGCGAACACGCCATAGTTGAGGCGCATCAGTTCGCCGTTGCGCAGGATTTCCGACCAGGCCACGCGCCTGGCCTTGACCAGCGGCACGCTCGGCACCAGCCACAGCACCACGACTATAGCCGCCAGCGACAGCACGCCGGTCATGGCGAAGATGCCGCCCATGCCTATCCATTCATACAGCAGCGGTGAAATGATCAGCGACAAGGCGAAAGTCAGGCCGATCGAACCGCCCACCAGGGCCATGGCCTTGGTGCGGTGCTCTTCACGGGTGGAATCGGCGATGAAGGCGGTTACCGCCGCCGAGATCGCACCGGCGCCCTGTATCGCGCGGCCGATGATGACCCAGTAGATATTGCCGGCGGCGGCGGCAATGAAAGATCCCAGCGCAAACAGGATGAGGCCGATGACGATGATTTTCTTGCGGCCGTATTTATCCGAGGCGACGCCAAACGGGATTTGTCCGAACGATTGCGCCAGGCCGTAGATCCCCATCGCCAGGCCGACCAGCGCCGCGCTGTCGCCGCCGGGCAGCGTCTTGGCGTGCACCGAAAAGACCGGCAGGATCAGGAACAGGCCGAGCATGCGCAAGGCAAAGATCGAGGCCAGCGAGGCGCTCGCCTTGACTTCGGCGCGGCTCATGCCGCTGCTGACGTCGCTGTCGGGAAGGGAGGACGGATTATTCATGTTGAGCAGTTACCAGAGGACGGCGCTGAGGCGGCGCCAGGACGAAGATCCAAACCCAATATAGTAGCAGGGAATGGAATGGCCACGATCCGTCGGGATTGCCGGATCGCTGATTGCGCCATGCTGCTTGATGTTTTGCTACGGACTTGAGGGCGGCAAAACACGGCCTTCGCCGGCAATAAAACCGGCGCTAACATTTGCTTACAAATATTAGACAGATCGGTTCAAATATTTCCCAAAAGCATGACCCCTTTTCCCATCTCGATTGGCATAACAAGTAGGACTCCATAAGAGCCGCGACGGTGTTGTTCATCCTCAAGAGGGAAATCCCATGATTTTCACGCAACGATGCATCTCCCTGTTCTTTCCATTGCCGTCAGCGCGCGGCCAGCTTCGCCCTGCGGCAGCACCTCCCCCTTTCCGGCACAGGCAGCGTTGACGCTGCCGCCGACCCCTTAACGGACTGACGTCCGTTATCCCCTGCATCGCCGCCGGCGATGCAGACTCCAGCGCCGGATCAACCTGTGCAGGGCGGATTGCCTTGCAGGGCCGCGGCGTCCTTTATCGGTTCTACTCAAGAGGAATAAGCGTATGAATACGAAAAAAACAGTGGAAACATCAGCGAAAACAGCAGTGGAAAAAACAGCAGCAAGCTTTGCGATTCCCCGTGCTTCGGCATTGTCATTAGCGCTGTCACTGGCGTTTGCATCCTTGTCCGGCCTTGCCCATGCCGCACCCGACGAAACCTGGGTCGCCACCAAGACCAAGGCGTTCCTGCCGCAAGTACAGGCGAAGCAGAAAAGCACGGCAGTCGACGCCGGCGTGCAGACACCGGCAGAAGCCGCGGTACAAATGGCGCAAGGCGAACCGGTGCATGTCACCCTGAGCCTGAACCTGCGCAACGAAGCCAAGCTCGATCAATTCCTGAAGGACCTGCATACCCCAGGCAGCGCAGCTCACCGCAAGTTCCTGACGCCGGCCCAGTTCAAGGCTGAATATGCACCAACGGAAAAAGATGTGGCGACAGTCGTGGCGCACTTGCGCAAGGCCGGCTTCGTCAACATCAAGGTTTCGCCGAACCGCCAGCTGGTATCGGCTTACGGCACCGCGGCTACCGTACAGGCCGGCTTCCATACCTCGCTGAAACGCTTCCAGCAAGACGGCCGCCCGGTGTTCGCCAATACCGACGCCGCCCAGGTGCCGGCTGCCCTCGGCCATATCGTCGGCTCGGTGCTCGGTCTGCAGAACGTCGAGCTGGCCCACACCAACTTTGTCAGGCAGTCGCAGACACAAGCCGGCGTTGCAGTGCAAGCCAAGGCCCGCACCAACGCCACGCCAGTGGCGACTTCGCACAGCCCGGCGGAATTCCCTGGCATCTATAGCGCAGGCAGCACGCCGACCGCGTCGAACACCACCGTCGCCATCATTTCCGAAGGCGACCTGACGCAAACCATTGCCGACTTGAACACCTTCACCGACAGCAATAGTTTTGCCACCGTCAACACCAGCGTAGTGCAAACCGGCCCCTCCGGCAGCGATTACAGCGACACTTCCGGCATCGGCGAATGGAACCTGGACAGCCAGACCATCACCGGCACCAGCGGCGGCGCGGTACAGCAAATGATCTTCTACACATCGCCGGACATGCAGTTCAGCAGCATCACCGCTTCCTACAACCAGGCCGTGTCCGACAACCTGGCCAAGGTCATCAACGTCTCGCTGGGCGCTTGCGAAGCAGCGGCCAACAGCGACGGCACGCAGGCGGCGGACGACAACATCTTCAAGCAGGCAGTTGCGCAAGGCCAGACCTTCTCCGTATCGACCGGCGATGCCGGCGCCTACAACTGCCAGGTCAGCTCGATTTCCGGCTCGCCTGGCGTGCCGGCAAACAAGTCGACCTATGACGTCAGCGAACCGGCCAGCTCACCCTACGTGATCGCCGTCGGCGGCACCACCCTGTACACCAACGGCGGCGCCTACAGCAGCGAAACCGTGTGGAATGAAGGCTTGCGGACGATCGGCCAGTACGACGCTGCCGGCGACGTCGACAACACCAAGCGCATCTGGGCCACCGGCGGCGGCTACAGCAAATACGAAGCGGCGCCGAGCTATCAGTCCGGCGTGATTGCAGCAGGCAAGACGACCCGCGGCTTGCCGGACATCGCCTTCGACGCCGCCAGCGCCAGCGGCGCCAACCTGGTCATCAACGGCAGCACCACCGACCAGAACGGCTACCTCAACACGGTTGGCGGCACCAGCCTGGCGGCGCCGATTTTCACCGGCGTGTGGGCGCGCCTGCAATCGGCCAATTCAAACGGCCTGGGCTTCCCTGCCGCCAGCTTCTACAAGTACTTTCCGCAGGCAGCCAACGCCTCGCTGTTGCATGACGTGACTTCCGGCACCAACGGCTACAGCAGCTCCTACGGCTACAAGGCTGGCAAGGGCTGGGATGCGGTGACCGGCTTCGGCAGCCTGAACATCGGCAACCTGAATGCCTTCGTTGCCAACACCGCGGATTTTGCGCGTTGATCGTCCGTCGTTTTAGCTAGCGTGTTGTACCGCGCCGCCACGGCTCCGTGTGAGCCATGGCGGTGCTGGCATCCGCAGCTATATGCTACGTGTCGGGTTTTTGCAAAGATAGAAAACAAGGATGCTCTCGACGGCTGGATGTAAACGCCAGGGTGACGAGAAGGCCTTGACGCCAAGCCGTCGTGTGTGGACCACTCGGCAGAAACGGACAACAAAGGGCGCACGATTTAACTTCAAAGAAACGCAGCGGCATCGACCATAAAGTGTGCGATAACGTTCAAGCAAAGATTTCTTTTCCATAGATACAAGACGGTGAATGCAATACCGCCGAACCCTGCGACAAGAATATGCGACCAACCCCACGGACCGACGTGGGCCAAGGTAAAAACGATGCAAGTAATGATTGCCGCCGCCATCTTGCTTTTCGTAAGCTCCTGAATGCGTTCAATGGCGTATCCGCGAAACAGCATTTCCTCGGAAGCCGCCGCCCTGACAACAGAAATTACCCTCCACCAGAGTGGCGTATTGTTTATTTTTGACACTTCCTCCCCATTCAACTGCAGCCCGAGTGCAGGTAAGCCAATATGAATGATAGCGATCAACCCGGCCAGCGTAACAATCCCAAAGACAACGGCGATCGGTAAATCTATCCATTTCGGCGCGCACAATCCAATCGAAGCGAGCGGCCGCTTCTCGACAAAATGTACATATGCCAAAACCAGGAAAACAATTCCCCACCAGATCAACTCGTGAAAAACCAAATGGGTCACGCTTTGAAACTCGTCTATCCATTTCCCGTAGGGCAGGCTTCCGGCAATCAGGACGAACAATATTCCGGCGATAAGAACGGCTGCTCGCCGTGATTCCAAAATGTTCATTGTCAGTTTCCCTGTATTTGGCAACCAATTTTGTCAATTTCACGGACTATTAATCAGCCCACATTGCGCTTTTTCGATGACTTCGCAGCCGGCTTGACGGGCTTCCTTCCAGACCGGGCAGTCTTCTTTTCCACGGGATTTTCTTTGACATGCTCCCATTCATGGCGAAGCATTTCAATGAAGTGGTCCAGGGCCTTTGTGGTGCGGCCGACGTCTTCCGTGCTCAACAACTCGATGACAAGGCCTTCAAATACGGCGCCACATAATGTGGCGACTGCCTTCGATCGCATCTCGACTGGCAAATAGCCTTCAATAATTTCCAGCCAGCTAAAGCTGGTGTGATCAAGGAATCGCTGATAGACCTCGCGATTCTGGATCGCGATGAAATGCATTTCGTATAGCAATCTTAAATACGGAAAATTCGATTTTTTTATCGCCCAGTTCCAAAACAGCTTCATTGGAGAAATTTGCTTGGCAGCAGCGTTTTCGAGCGAAATGCTGGTGAGCGAATTGCGTAACCTTGCCTGGACCGCAATCATCACTTCCATGAGCAAATCTTCCTTGGATTTGAAATGAAAAATAATGAGTCTTGCGCTGGTTCCAATGGCGGCCGATAGCGGGCGTAGCGTGAGATCGGCTACGCCATGCTGGGCGAGATAGTCGATTGTGGCATTGAGTAGTTCGTCTTTTCGTGCATTCATGAAACGAACGTTACATGAAACAATCGTTTCAGTCAAACTTCGGTAGAACTGAGATCATTCCAGAACGTTACCGATACGCGGTAAAGAACATTCAAGCAAAAGCTCTCGCGGATGTGGATAAAAAGGGATATGGCTAGCAAGAGCTGAGCGTAGCAGCGGCGCAAGCATTAGCCGGACATGCTTAAAAATCCCGACCCTGATATAGTGTCAGGTTGATCCGTTTGATATGGCATCGCCGCACAGGGCTGACGCCGGGCTATTCGCCCCGCCAGCGAGACGAGCAAGCCTTTCAGGCGTGGAAATTGCAATTCCAATAAGCCAACACGGCCTTAAACTTACGCTGAAAGCTGTAGATGGATAAAAATCGGGAAGAGATCCGCATTCGGGGCGCACGTACGCACAACCTCAAGAACATCAATCTGGACTTACCACGCAACAAACTGATCGTGATTACCGGCTTGTCGGGCTCCGGCAAGTCGTCGCTGGCGTTCGACACCTTGTACGCCGAAGGCCAGCGGCGCTACGTCGAATCGCTGTCGTCCTATGCGCGTCAATTCCTGCAGCTGATGGAAAAGCCGGATGTCGACCTGATCGAAGGCTTGTCGCCGGCGATTTCCATCGAGCAGAAAGCCACCTCGCATAATCCGCGCTCCACCGTCGGCACCGTGACCGAGATCCACGATTACCTGCGCTTGCTGTATGCGCGCGTCGGCACGCCGTATTGCCCGGACCATCCGGAAAAACCGCTGGCGGCGCAATCGGTGTCGCAGATGGTGGATGCGGTGCTGGCCATGCCGGAAGAGACCAAGCTGATGATCCTGGCGCCGGTGGTGGCCAATCGCAAGGGCGAGCATGTCGACCTGTTTGAGCAGATGCAGGCGCAGGGCTTTGTGCGCTTCCGCATCCAGAGCGGCACCGGCACCGCCAAGATTTATGAAGTCGACGACCTGCCCAAGCTGAAGAAAACCGAGAAGCACACCATCGACGTCGTGATCGACCGCCTGAAGGTCAAGGCCGACGTCAAGCAGCGCCTGGCGGAAAGTTTCGAGACCGCGCTGCGGCTGGCGGAAGGCCGCGCGATTGCGCTGGAAATGGATAGCGGCGCCGAGCACGTGTACTCCAACAAGTTCGCCTGCCCGATCTGCGGCTATTCGCTGCAGGAGCTGGAGCCGCGCCTGTTCTCCTTCAACAATCCGATGGGCGCCTGCCCGGAATGCGATGGTCTCGGCCATATCGAATTTTTCGATCCCAAGCGCATCGTCGCCTTCCCTAACCTGTCGCTGGCCAGCGGCGCGGTCAAGGGCTGGGACCGGCGCAACCAGTTTTATTTCCAGATGCTGACCAGCATTGCTGCGCACTACGATTTCGATATCGACGTGCCGTTTGAAAAGCTGCCGGAAAAAGCCCAGCAGGCGGTGCTGTACGGCTCCGGCAAGGAAACCATTCCGTTCAGCTATGTCAACGAGCGCGGCCGCACGGTGATCAAGGAACACACCTTTGAAGGCGTGGTCAACAATCTGCAGCGGCGCTACCGTGAAACCGATTCGATGGCGGTCAAGGAGGAGCTGGCCAAGTTCATCAACGAGAAGGAATGCCCATCCTGCCACGGCGCGCGGCTGCGCGTCGAAGCGCGCTTCGTCAAGGTCGGCAACGGCAAGCAGGAACGCGCCATCTATGAAATCGCGGCGACGCCGCTGCGCGAAACCTTGTCCTTCTTTGAAAAACTGAAGCTGACCGGCGCCAAGAAGGAAATCGCCGACCGCATCATCAAGGAAATCGTCTCGCGCCTGACCTTCCTCAACAATGTCGGCCTCGATTACCTGTCGCTGGAACGCAGCGCCGACACCTTGTCCGGCGGCGAAGCGCAGCGCATCCGGCTGGCGTCGCAGATCGGCTCCGGCCTGACCGGCGTCATGTATGTGCTGGACGAGCCGTCGATCGGCTTGCACCAGCGCGACAACGATCGCCTGATCGAAACCTTGCGCCATCTGCGCGACATCGGCAACAGCGTGCTGGTGGTCGAGCATGACGAAGATGCGATCCGCACCGCCGACTATGTGGTCGACATGGGCCTGGGTGCCGGCGTGCATGGTGGCGAAGTGATCGCCGAAGGCACGCTGGAGCAGATCCTCAAGAACAAGAAATCGCTGACTGCAAAATACCTGAACGGCACCTTGAAAATCGCCGTACCGGAAAAGCGCACGCCGGCCGATCCGGACCGTCAGTTCATCATTACCGGCGCTACCGGCAACAACCTGAAGAACGTCACTATGAACCTGCCGGTCGGCTTGCTGACCTGCGTCACCGGCGTTTCCGGTTCGGGCAAGTCGACGCTGGTCAACGACACGCTGTACCACGCCGCCGCGCGCCATCTGTATGGTTCGCAAGCGGAACCGGCGGCGCATGAATCGATCGGCGGGCTGGAGCATTTCGACAAGGTGATCTCGGTCGACCAGGCCCCTATCGGCCGTACGCCGCGCTCCAATCCCGCGACTTATACCGGCTTGTTCACGCCGATCCGCGACCTGTTCTCGACCGTGCCGATGGCCAAGGAACGCGGCTACAATGCCGGCCGTTTCTCGTTCAACGTCAAGGGCGGCCGCTGCGAAGCCTGCCAGGGCGACGGCGTGATCAAGGTCGAAATGCACTTCCTGCCGGATGTCTACGTGCCGTGCGACGTCTGCCACGGCAAGCGCTACAACCGCGAGACGCTCGAAGTGCATTACAAAGGCAAGAGCATCACCGAAGTGCTGGGCATGACGGTGGAAGAAGCCTATGAATTCTTCAAGCCGGTGCCGGTGATTGCGCGCAAGCTGCATACGCTGCTCGATGTCGGGCTGGGCTACATCCGCCTCGGCCAGAGCGCCACCACGCTGTCGGGCGGCGAGGCGCAGCGCGTCAAGCTGTCGCTGGAACTGTCCAAGCGCGATACCGGCCGCACCCTGTATATCCTGGACGAGCCGACCACCGGCTTGCACTTCCACGACATCGACCTACTATTGAAAGTGATCCATCGCCTGCGCAACCAGGGCAATACCGTGGTCATCATCGAGCACAATCTGGATGTCATCAAGACCGCGGACTGGCTGATCGACCTCGGTCCGGAAGGCGGCGCCGGCGGCGGCCGCATCATCGCTACCGGCACGCCGGAGCAGGTGGCGGCCAATCCGGCCAGCGTCACCGGCAAGTACCTGGGGCCCTTGCTGGAAAAACCCAAGAAAAAATAAAACAGGCATTCCCGGCCCGCGAAGCCGGGAGTGCAATAACGAGATAACGATGTCTACCAACACTACCCCGGCGCTGACTGCAACGCAGATCGACGCTTTCGAAAAAGATGGTTATTTGATTTTGCCGCGCCTGGTCGCGGCCGCCGATTGCGAACTGATGGCGGCCACCACCAACGCCCACCTGGCGCAGGCAGTGGCGCCGCTGGAATACGAATCGGAGGTCGGCTATGCCGGTGCGCCGAAGTCGCTCGACAGCGTCGGCGGCCGCACCGCGCGCCGCCTGCGCAATGCCTACCAGCGCGACGACAGCTATCGGGCCTGGGCCCGCAATCCGCAGCTGGTGGCGATGCTGGAACTGCTGCTGGGCGAAGCGGTTTGCCTGACCTTGTCGCACCACAATTGCGTGATGACCAAGCATCCGCACTTCGGCACCGCGACCGGCTGGCATCGCGATATCCGCTACTGGTCGTTCCCGCGCAACGAATTGATTTCGGTGTGGCTGGCGCTGGATAGCGAGAACGCGAACAATGGCGGGTTGCGCTTCATTCCAGGCTCCCACCGGCTCGACATCAAACCCGAGCAGATGGACCAGCTGGATTTCCTGCGCCCGGAAGTGGCCGCGAACCAGGCCCTGTTCACGCAGGGGAAATCGGTCGAACTGCAACAGGGCGACGTGGTGTTTTTCCACAGCGGCCTGTTCCATGCCGCCGGCCGCAACAATACCGAAACCGTCAAGGAATCGGTGGTGTTCGCCTATCACGGGAAAAGCAATCCGCCCGTGCCCGGCAGCCGGTCGGCCGCCTCAGAAGATATCCTGCTAAGCAGCTAATCACACCTCGGGATATTCCAGCATGCAGCGTATAGCCATCATAGGCGGCGGCACCGCGGGCGCCGCCAGCGCGCTGTTCCTGGCGCGCGCCGGCCACCAGGTCACGCTGTTCGAGCGCGTGGCGCAACCGAGCGCGGTCGGCGCCGGCATCCTGCTGCAGCCCACCGGCATGCATGTGCTGGACGCACTCGGCCTGCTGGAGCCTATCCTGGCCCACGGCGCCCGCAACGACCGCCTGTTCGGCACCACGGCCGGCGGCCGCACTGTGCTGGATGTGCGCTATCGTCATCACGATGTGCAGTCGTTCGGCCTTGGCCTGCATCGCGGCGCTTTGTTCTCCGTATTGTGGGAAGCGCTGAAGACTGCCGCCATCAAGGTCTGCAGCGGCATCAACATCTCCCGCATAGAGCAGCGCGGCGGCCAGGCCCTGCTGTTTTCACGCGATGCGGCGCCCGGCAGCGTCGAGACCGCGGCCGGTGAATTCGACTGCGCCGTGATTGCCGACGGCACCCGCTCGGACTTGCGGGCGGCGCTGGCGATTCCGCAAAAAGTGACGCCCTATCCCTGGGGCGCATTGTGGGCGCTGGTGCCGGACGACGGCCTGACCCAGGGCGGCTTGCGCCAGTGGTTCCGCCATGCGCAGCAGATGCTGGGATTGATGCCGACCGGATTTGCCTATCAGGAAATGACGCAACCTATCCTCAGCATGTTCTGGAGCCTGCGCGCGGATCGCTTGCCGCACTGGCAGGAGCAAGGCCTGACGGCGTGGAAGAAAACCGTGCTGGCGCTGGCGCCGGTAGCGTCGGTCCTGGAACACATACAAAGCCCGGATCAGCTCACCTTTGCGCGCTACGCCGATGTGCAGATGCGCCACTGGCACGACGGCCGGGTGGTCTGCATCGGCGACTGCGCCCATGCCACCAGTCCGCAACTGGGACAAGGCGCCAACCTGGCGCTGGTCGATGCCATGACGCTGGCGCAGTGTTTTGCCGAGAGTTCAGCGGTGACGCCGGCGCTGGCGCTGTATTCGCAACGGCGGCGCCCCCATCTGCGCTACTACCAGGGCGCCAGCAAGCTGCTGACGCCGTTCTTCCAGTCCGACTCGCGCATCGCCAGCACCTTGCGCGATATCGCTCTCGGTCCGGTCTGCCGCCTGCCGATCGCGCGCCAGCAGATGGCGCTGACGCTCAGCGGCAGCAAGACCGGCTGGATCTATGGCCGGTTGCGGCAAAAGAAATAGCCCGGAACCGGTCAGGCTTTGTGCAAATGGCGGGCGCGCACGATCGTTTCCGATTTGCGTTTTTTCAGCCAGATGGCGATGCCGGTAATCGTAAACAACAGCGGCAGCAAACCCAGGAAAGCGATCAGTATCTTGCCCGGCAAGCCCAGCAGCTGGCCGGTATGCAGACCGTACTGGACGCCGATGAAAGCGTCGCCGGCCGAGCCTTTGAGCGGATCGAGCGAACGCAGCACCTGGCCGTCGACGGCATCGACAAAGACCCGCACGCTGCCGCCATCCTGGATGTCGTTATGCCTGAGCATGCGTATCTGATACAGGCTGTGCTTGTCGTCGCGCGCAATGCGCACCGGGGTCGCCAGCGGCATGCTGGCCTGGGCCGAGGCCAGCGCCTGCTGCCAGCTGATCTGCGGTTTGCCTTCATGCGCCGAGGACTGCGGCGGCTTGCTCAGCGGCGATAGGCTGGCGACTACCGGCCGCGCCACATCCGGCAGATTCATCACGGCGCCGGTAAACGCCGATACCACCAGCAGCACGCCGGCTACCAGCCCAACCGAGCGATGCAAGTCATACATCAGGCGGAAACCGCCGGCGCCGCGCTTGACCGAGAGCGCCTTGCGCCAGCCGCTGCGATGCTTGGGCCAGGCCAGCGCGAAGCCGATCAGCAACGTCGCCAGCCACAGCAGGCCGAGGCTGCCGGAAATGATGGCGCCGGGCTTGTCCAGCAGCAGATAGCGATGCAGGCGGAACAGAAAGGGCATCAGGTTTTG
This sequence comes from Collimonas sp. GW821-FHT02H07, assembly GCF_059421505.1. Lineage (NCBI taxonomy): Bacteria > Pseudomonadati > Pseudomonadota > Betaproteobacteria > Burkholderiales > Oxalobacteraceae > Collimonas > Collimonas sp. GW821-FHT02H07. The sequence goes on along the minus strand of NZ_JBWKVC010000007.1, from coordinate 100,551 downwards.
CGGCCCCAGGCCGATTGCCTTGGTATTGCGCTCGCCAACCACCGCGGCGGTGACCGGATCGATGAACACAGTGTCGACCGCCAGCGCTTCATCTTCATGGCGCGCGCGCAGCCTTGCCTGCAGCGGCGCATCGGCATCCGCCGCCATCGCGAAGAAGGCCAAGCGCGCCTGCGGATAATCGTGCGCAACCTTGGCGGCCAGCGCATCGACGGGCTGGTGCGGGCCGCTGGCGGCGAGGTGGTAGAACTGCGGATTGAGCCAGGCGTCGATTTCGTCGTTGAATGCCAGCGCGGCGCCGGTCAGGCCCGCCATGACGATGAACAGGGACAGCAGCAAGCCGCTGTAGCGATGCAATTTGACCAACCAGTGACGTAGCGCCTTTTTCACAATCCCACACCTGCTCTTAAATCCTGAAAGATGGGTATTGTAATTGCCGGTTGAATGAGAATGGGTATTATTTAAGTTTTTTTACAAAAGCGAGCCACGGATCGATATCTTCGTTGTCTCGGAGGAAATATCAGGCCTTGATCCCAGCTCTTGAAACCGCACGGAATCATTTCAAAGATCTTCATCGCTGTGCTGGCTGGCGCTGGTCCACGCTTGTAGCAGACGCCCTTCGGCGCGCGAGATCGCCTCGGCGGCGCCGCGCAAGACAACAATGTCTCCTGCCTGCAGCACAGCCTCGGGCGTAATGGCGATGCCGCTGCGGCCGCGCCGCAAAGCGGTGATTTCCGCCCCCATCTCCGGCAGCCCCAGCCAAGCCAGGCTGCGGCCGATGGCCCTGGCGCCCTCCGGTAGCGCCACCGTATGCAGGCGCACCTGCAAATGATCCTCGGCGTCGGGGGCGTCATCGACGCCATGGAAGAATCCGCGCAGGGCGGCGTAGCGTTCGTCGCGCGAGGCCTGCACCCGGTGCACCACGCGCCGCAGCGGCACGCCCAGCATGACCAGCGCGTGCGAAGCCAGCATCAGGCTGCCCTCCATGGCTTCCGGCACCACTTCGGTGGCGCCGGCGGCGCGCAGCTTGTCGAGATCGGTGTCGTCGTAGCTGCGCACGATCACCGGCAGGCTCGGCGCCAGTTCGCTGACGTGATGCAATACTTTCAAGGCTGACGGCGTGCTGGCGTAAGTGATGACCAGGGCGGCGGCGCGGTGCACCCCCGCCGCCACCAGGCTTTCGCGGCGCGAAGCATCGCCGTAGGAAACGTGGGCGCCAGCGGCGCGCGCATCGCGCACCCGGTCCGGGTCGAGATCGAGGGCGTGGTAGCCGATGCCCTCTTCTTCCAGCAGCTTGGCCAGGCTCTGGCCGCTGCGGCCGAAGCCGGCGATGATCACATGCTTCTTGGTCGACATGGTGCGGGTGGCGATCTGCGTCAGCGCCAGCGACTGCATCATCCATTCATTGGCCGACAGCTTCATGACGATGGCGTCGGACTTGGCCAGGATGAAAGGCGCAGCCAGCATCGACAGCACCATCGACGCCAGGATCAGCTGCACCAGCAAGGGATCGACCAGCCGCAGGCCGCCAGCCTGGTTCAGCAGCACGAAGCCGAATTCACCGGCCTGCGCCAGCGCCAGCCCGGTGCGCAGGGCCACTCCGGTGGAGGAGCGGAAGATCTTGGCGAGGCCGGCGATCAGGGCGAACTTGAGGAACACCGGACCGATCAGCAACAGCAATACCAGCCACCAGTGCTCGAACACCAGGCGCAGGTTGAGCAGCATGCCGATGGTGATGAAGAACAGGCCCAGCAACACGTCGCGGAAGGACTTGATGTCTTCTTCCACCTGGTGCTTGTATTCGGTTTCCGAGATCAGCATGCCGGCGATGAAAGCGCCCAGCGCCAGCGACAGCCCGGCGCGCTCGGTAATCCAGGCGGCGGCCAGGGTGATCAGCAGCAGGTTCAGCATGAACAGTTCCTGCGAGCGGCGCCGCACCACGATCTGGAACCAGCGCCGCATCAGTTTCTGGCCGAAAAACAGCAGCAAGGCCAGCACCAGTAGCGCCTTGCCGCTGGCCCAGGCCAGCGTCGCCAGCAGGTTGCCGCTGTGCTCGGCCAGCGCCGGCACCACGATCAGCAGGGGCACCAGCGCCAGGTCCTGGAACAGCAGGATGCCGATGATGCGGCGCCCATGTTCGCTCTCCAGTTCCATTCTTTCCGTCAGCAGTTTGGAGACGATGGCAGTGGACGACATGGTCAGCGCGCCGCCCAGAGCGAACGCCGCCTGCCAGCTGATATTGGCGTATTGCGGCAGGATTAGCGCCATCATCCAGCTGAACAGCATGGTGGCGGCTATGGTCAGCAGCACCTGCGCCATGCCGAGGCCGAACACGATATGGCGCATCGCCGTCAGTTTCGGCAGGGAAAATTCGAGGCCGATCGAAAACATCAGGAACACCACGCCGAATTCCGCCAAGGCGTGGGTGGTAGCGTTGTCTTCGGCAAAACCGAGCGCATGCGGGCCGATCAGGATTCCCACCACCAGATAGCCCAGCATGGGCGGCAGGTGGAAACTACGGAACGCCACCACGCCCAATACCGCCGAGCCCAGCAGCAAAATTGTCAGTTCAAGTCCGGAAAGCATGCGCGCCTAAAAATTAGATTAACTCGATACCAACATTATGTTGCAGCAACGCCAAATGCGGATAGGCTGAACACAGATTAATTGAAGCGGATCTAGACTGGCAAGTTTTTTGCTTTGGGATTTCGTTTATACTTTCGGGATGACTCTACCCGATGCCCCAAATTCGCCCAAAACCTTGTCCGCAGCCTTCGATGCCGGACGTGCGCTGGAACTTGCCCGCAACACCCTGCAAATCGAAGCCGATGCCATCATTGCATTGAAAAACCGGATTTCCGACTCCCCCGATGATCCTTTCGCCAAGGCGATCGCCTTGCTGCTCGGCTGCAGCGGCCGGGTGGTGGTCTCCGGCATAGGAAAATCCGGCCATATCGCGCGCAAGATCGCTGCCACGCTGTCGTCCACCGGCACGCCTGCCCTGTTCATCCATCCGGCCGAAGCGGCCCATGGCGACCTTGGCATGGTGACCGAACACGATGCCTTCATCGCCATCTCCAATTCCGGCGAAACCGCCGAGCTGATGGCGATCGTCCCCATCATCAAGCGCATGGGCGCCACCCTGATCGCCATGACCGGCAAGCCGGAGTCGGCGCTGGCGCAACTCGCCAATGTGCACCTGGACGTGGCGGTGGCCCAGGAAGCCTGTCCTCTGAACCTGGCGCCGACCGCCAGCACCACCGCCACCCTGGCCATGGGCGACGCCCTGGCGGTGGCGCTGCTGGACGCGCGCGGCTTCCGCGAAGAAGACTTCGCCCGCTCGCATCCGGGCGGCGCACTGGGACGGCGCCTGCTGACCCATGTACGCGACGTCATGCGCAGCGGCGAGGCGATTCCGGCGGTGACGGCGGATGTCTCGCTCTCGCTGGCGCTGCTGGAAATCACGCGCAAGGGCATCGCCATGACAGCAGTGGTGGATGAGAATTTCCATGCAGTGGGCGTGTTTACCGACGGCGACCTGCGCCGCCTGATCGAGCAGGTGCAGGATTTCACCAAGCTCACGATTGCCGATGTCATGCACGCCAATCCGCGCACCATCAGCGCCGATCAGCTGGCGGTCGACGCGGTGCAGATGATGGAACAGTACCGCATCAACCAGCTGCTGGTGACCGACGCCAGCGGCAAGCTGGTCGGCGCACTGCATATCCATGACCTGACCCGCGCCAAGGTGATCTGATGACGGCCGCCATGGGGCGCAGCGGCGCCGACACGACTGCAGATGTATCAGGCGTCGATACGCCAGGCGTCGCTACACTGAGCGCTGACGTGAGAGCACGCGCTGCGCGGGTGCGCCTGATGATTTTCGATGTCGACGGCATCCTGACCGACGGCGGCCTGCTGTACGGCGCCGACGGCGAACAGCTCAAGCGCTTCAATGCGCTGGACGGCCACGGCATCAAGCAATTGCAGCAAAGCGGCGTCGCTACCGCCATCATCAGCGCACGGCAGTCGGCCATCGTCAGCCGCCGCGCCGGCGATCTCGGCATCGCCCACGTGCAGCAAGGCGTGCACGACAAGTACGCGGCGTTCATCAAGCTGCTGGAACAGCTGCAGCTGAGCGCCGCCGATTGCGGCTTCATCGGCGACGATGTAATCGACCTGCCTATCCTGTCGCAGGCCGGTTTTGCAGTCAGCGTGCCGAACGGCCATCGCGATGTCCGTTCACGCGTGCATTACGTGACGCAGGCCAGCGGCGGCCACGGCGCCGCGCGCGAAATCTGCGACCTGATCATGCAAGTGCAGAATACCTATGACGCCACGCTGGCGGCCTATCTGCGCAGCAACCAGCCAGGCGCGACTCAGGCATGAAAAATCTCCGCACCACTTACCGCTTTCGCTTCATGCTGCTGCTGGTATTGTTCATCCTGCTGGCCTTGGGCAGCTTCTGGCTGCTGCAGGTCATGCACAAGAATACCGAAGACCTGCTGCCGAAGCCGGCGCGCACCCAGCCGGATTACTATGTCGAGCATTTCAACTATGTGCAGATGGCGCCGAACGGCCAGCCGCGCTACAACATTTCGGGCGACCTGCTGACCCACAATCCGGTCAACGATTCCTTCGATGTGCAAAAGCCGGTGATCCACAGCCTGGACAAGGAAAAGCCGCCGATGAACCTGGTCGCCAACCGCGCCATGATTGAAGACAACAACAGCAAGGTGCATCTGTACGAGAATGTCAACGCCGACCGGCCAAAGACGCCGCTGGCCGACAATTTCCATCTGAAATCCGAATATCTGCTGCTGTTGCCCGACGACGACATCATGGAATCCGACAAGCCTGTGGAAATCACCCTGGGACTGTCGACCTTGAACGGCACCGGCATGCATTTCAATAATTCCACACGCGAACTGAAGCTGTTCAGCAAGGTGCACGGCGTCCTGCGCAACACGCCGCGTGCGGCAGCAAAGTAAGCGGATCAGCAAGACAATTTATGTGTAGGCCTCTATCCATTACCCAGGATTTTTCATGAAACGAATATTTTTTCTCTCTCTGCTGCTGCTTGGCGCCATCGGCGTCGCTCGCGCGGAAAAAGCCGATTCCGAGAAGCCGACCCTGATCGACTCCGACACCCTCACCTATGACGACGTCAAGCAGGTCAACGTCGCTACCGGCAATGTGGTCCTGACCCGCGGCACGCTGATCATGAAAGCCGACCGCGTGGTGGTGACCACCGATCCATCCGGCTATCAGTTCGCCACCTTGTATGCGGCCCCGGGCAAGCTGGCCACTTTCAAGCAAAAGCGCGATGGCGGCCCGGACCTGTGGATCGACGGCCACGCCGAACGCATCGAATACGACGGCAAGACTGAAATCACCAAGCTGTTTTCCAAGGCGCAGATGCGCCGCCTGCAAGGCGACAAGCCGACCGACGAAGTGAACGGCGAGTTCATTTCCTACGACAGCCGCACTGAATTCTATTCCGTCAACAACACCGTCAACGGCGTCAGCCAGCCTGGCGCCGGCCGCATCCGCGCCGTCATCCAGCCACGGCCAAAGGCGGCGCCATGAGCGCCCCTAGCACGCTGATCGCCAGGGGCCTGCAAAAAAGCTATGGCGCGCGCCAGGTGGTGCATGACGTCTCGCTCGAAGTGCGCTGCGGCGAAGTGGTCGGCTTGCTGGGTCCGAACGGCGCCGGCAAGACCACTTCGTTCTACATGATTGTCGGCCTGGTGCCTTCGGACGGCGGCGAGATCGATCTGGACGGCGTCGATATTTCGCGCCTGCCTATCCATCGCCGCGCGGTGCTGGGCCTGTCCTACCTGCCGCAGGAAGCATCGGTATTCCGCAAGCTGACGGTGGAAGACAATATCCGCGCCGTGCTGGAACTGCAGCGTCCCAACGGCAAGGCGCTCGGCAAGGCCGAGATCGATGAACAGCTGCACAAGCTGCTGCACGAGCTGCAGATTGAAAAACTGCGCGAGAGCCAGGCCCTGTCGCTCTCGGGCGGCGAACGGCGGCGCGTCGAGATCGCCCGCGCGCTCGCCACCAATCCGCGCTTCGTGCTGCTGGATGAACCGTTCGCCGGGATCGATCCGATCGCCGTGATCGAGATCCAGCGCATCGTCCGCTTTCTCAAGGAACGCGGCATCGGCGTGCTGATCACCGATCACAATGTGCGCGAAACGCTGGGCATCTGCGACCGCGCCTACATCATCAATCAGGGCAGCGTGCTGGCCAGCGGCAGTCCGGACGACATCATCGCCGACGAGTCGGTGCGGCGGGTCTATCTGGGCGAGCATTTCCGCATGTAGTTTCGCTGATGCGGGAATGAAGTAATTGCATACAGATTAATCCGCCGCGCCAGTGCGGCTCTTAAACTCCGTACAACAAATAACAGAAGTGAATTGTCCGCACGGAAGCCATGAAACAATCACTCCAGCTACGCACCTCTCAACATCTTGCGCTGACTCCTCAGCTGCAGCAGTCGATCCGTCTGCTGCAGCTTTCCACGCTTGAGTTGCATCAGGAACTGGAACAGATCCTGTCTGACAACCCGATGCTGGAGCGGGTCGACGATCCGCTTGATAATTCGGTGCGGCTGCTGGCGGACGGCGCCATCAGCGGCACTGCGTCGACCATGGAGGCGCCGGCCGGCGACAGCGAAGTCAGCAGCTCGCCGACCGAGAGCGAAGCCAGCGCCGAAGCGCCGGCGGCTGAAAGCAGTACCGACAATGCCGACAGCGAATGGAGTTTCGACGACATCTCGCGCAGCGCGAAAACCTCGGACGATGAAGATGCGCGGCCGCAGCTGGAGGCGCATGAAACGACGCTGCGCGAACATCTGCTGCAGCAGATGCGCGAAGCCATGCACGACTTGCGCGACCGCGCGCTGGTCGAGCTGATGATCGATGCGCTGGACGACAACGGCTACCTGGAAGAGTCGCTGGAAGAAATCCTGGAGCGCCTGCCGGCCGAGCTGGAGATCGCCGTCGAAGAATTGTCGATGGCGCTGAAAATGGTGCAGAGCTTCGACCCGGCCGGCGTCGGCGCGCGCAACGCGCCGGAATGCCTGGCCTTGCAGATCAAGCGGTTTGTCAAAGTGCCATTCGTCACCCGCCGCCTGGCATTGGCGATTGTGCAAGATCACCTGGCGCTGTTTGCGCAGCGCGATTTCAATAAAATCAAGAAAGCCCTGGATTGCGACGACGAGGACCTGCGCGAAGCGCAAGCTGTCATCAAGCAGTGCAATCCCCACCCCGGCGCGCCGTTCGCCGCCAACGCTTCCGACTATGTGGTGCCGGACGTGATCGTCAGGCGCAGCAAGCAAGGCTGGCAGGTGATGCTGAACAATGACGTCATGCCAAGACTCCGGGTGAATGTCCTGTATGCCAACATCCTGAAGCAGAGCAAGGGCGATGGCGCACTCACTTCGCAGCTGCAGGAAGCCAAGTGGCTGATCAAGAATATGCGGCAGCGTTTCGACACCATTTTGCGCGTTGCACAAGCGATCGTCGAACGCCAGCGGAACTTCTTTTCCCACGGCGCGGTCGCCATGCGGCCGCTTGTGTTGCGCGAAATAGCTGATACACTGGGTCTACACGAGAGTACTATTTCACGTGTGACCACTCAGAAATACATGCTCACTCCCCACGGGATGTTTGAACTGAAGTATTTCTTCGGCAGCCATGTTGCTACTGAGGCAGGTGGAGAGGCTTCCTCAACAGCAATCAGGGCACTCATTAAGCAACTCATAGGAGCGGAAGATTCAAGAAACCCTTTCTCTGACAGCAAGATTGCCGACATGCTTGCGGAACAAGGTATGGTGGTCGCCCGCCGCACCGTCGCAAAATATCGCGAAGCACTAAAAATTCCGTCTGTTAATCTGCGCAAGGCCTTGTAGTTTTTTCTGGTTTGATTGTTAAGCTTACCCTTGCTATGTTCGGACATTACGGCTGTTTGTTATTTAGCGACTCTTGCCAGAACAGTCCCAGTCTCTTGTAGATTGTTCGCCTAAAGATTCAACGCAGTCTGTTCAGAACCGCCAGCAATATTCTTGATAGGAGCGCTGTATGAACTTCACCATCAGTGGGCATCACCTCGAAGTAACCCCTGCCATTCGCGAATATGTACAAAGCAAACTAGAGCGTATCAAACGCCACTTCGACCAGGTCATCGATATCAACGTGATCTTGAGCGTCGACAAACTCACTGAAAAAGAAAAGCGCCAGAAAGCGGACATCACGCTGCGCGTAAAGGGAAAAGATCTGCATGCCGAAAGCATTGCCCACGATCTTTATGCCGCCATTGATACGCTGATCGACAAGCTCGATCGCCAGGTCATCAAGTACAAGGACAAGATGCAGGATCACCAGCACGATGCGATCAAGCATCTGCCGGAAGAGCTCCCCGCCACGACCTGAACGGCCGCCAATCCGGGCGCTGCAGCTGACTAGCTGGCGCCGATAGAAAGAACAAGGGCGCAGTTAATGCGCCCTTTGTTATTTTCAGACCGTTTTACAAGTAAATCGTATTATTTTTTGCATCGCGCCTATTTGAGAGCGCCGAACACCTTGCCGATGATCGCGCTGCCGGCGCCGACCGGATCCTGGCGTATCGCTTTCTCTTCTTCACCGATGATGGTGTACAGGCCGTCCAGTGCACGTTGCGTGACATAACCTTCCACCGTCGACTGCTGCGCCGGCACCATGCCGGTCTTGCCGACCTGCCCCATGACCGCGTTATATTGGGCCGACAAGCCGTTGCGGTCGGTCACGCCTTTGACGATGGGCAGGAATTTCTGGCCCAGTTGCGCCGACGTCTTTTGCTTGAAAAAATCGGTCACCGAGGTGTCGCCGCCGGTCAGGATATTTTTGGCATCGGTCACCGACATCGACTTGACCGCATTCAGCAGCAAAGGCTTGGCCAGCGGCACCGCCTGTTCCGCGGCGTGGTTCATCGACACCACCAGATCGTCCAGCTTCTGGCCCTGGCCGGTCATGCGCAAAATGGGCATGGCCTTGTCGAGCACGCTGGGCAAGCCGATCTTGACCTTGTCGTTGTTCAGAAAACCATTTTCGACACCCAGCTTGGACACCGCCACATCCGCGCCTTTTTGCAGGGCGGCTTTGAGGCCGCTGCTGGCATCCTGGTTGCTGAGGTCGCCCAGCGACAGGGCAAGCGCCGCGGACGCTGTTGCCGCCAGGCTCAGTGTGATTGCTGTTTGAAATAGAGTCCGCATAATGATCCTTGAAGAAGTTGAATGGATAAGCCAAAGTCTAACTCAATTTATTGCAAACAAATCAAGAAAGAAAATGTCTGCCGGGCGGCGCCTACAGATGCCCTTCATCCACCAGGAACAGGCGCCGGTGCTCGCGGATCGCATAACGGTCGGTCATGCCGGCGATATAGTCGGCAATCGCGCGCGCCTGCTGCTGTTCCGACTCCCGCTGATCGAGCTGATAGTCGGGCGGCAGCAGGGATGGCTCGGCGCTGAAGCAGGCATACAGCTCAGCGACGATGCGGCGGGCCTTGGCCGTCATGCGGTTGACCAGGTAGTGGCGATACAGGTTTTCGCGCAGGAAGCGTTTCAGCAACGCGGCCTGCTGCGCCATGCCGTCGGAGAAGGCAATCAGCGGCGGCGCATTGCGGACATCGTCGACCGTCTGCAGCCTGGCATCCAGGATGCGCTGCTGCGAGGTCTGGATCAGGTCGGTGATCAAGGCATTGATCATGCGCCGGATGGTCTCGTTGATCGCCCGGCGCCCGCCCAGGCCCGGGAACAGCTGTTCGACCTGGCGGCTGTGCTGCGCATAGAAATCGATCTGGTTCATCTGCTCCAGGGTCAGCAGGCCGGAGCGCAAGCCATCGTCGATATCGTGATTGTTGTAGGCGATCTCATCGGCCAGGTTGGCCACCTGCGCTTCCAGCGTCGGCTGCTTGCGCTGGATGAAGCGCTGGCCGATATCGCCCAGTTTCCTGGCATTGGCCAGCGAACAATGCTTGAGGATGCCCTCGCGCGTCTCGAACATCAGGTTCAAGCCGTCAAACGCGCCGTAGCGCTGCTCCAGCTTGTCGACCACCCGCAGGCTCTGCAGATTGTGTTCGAAGCCGCCATGGGCCTCCATGCAGTCATTCAAGGCATCCTGGCCGGCATGGCCGAACGGCGTATGGCCGAGATCGTGGGCCAGCGAGATGGCTTCCACCAGATCTTCGTTCAATTGCAGGCTGCGCGCGATCGAGCGGGCGATTTGCGCGACTTCGATGCTGTGCGTCAGGCGCGTGCGGAACAGGTCGCCTTCGTGGTTGACGAACACCTGGGTCTTGTATTCCAGCCGGCGGAAAGCGGTGCAATGGATGATGCGGTCGCGGTCGCGCTGGAATTCAGTGCGCGAACCGGGCGACTCCTCTTCAAACAAACGTCCTCGCGATTGCGCAGAATGTGCGGCATAGGGAGCGAGAGACGTTTCGTGGTTCATTGCGGCAGGTCTCCGGAGGCAAGTTGCTGAAGCGTCGCCAGCAGCGCCTCTTGCGGCGCGGTGGCGATCAGGTGGCTGCCGAGCGGTTTCATCAGGATGAACCTGATCTGGCCATCTTCGTTTTTCTTATCGACCTGCATCAGCTCCAGCCAGCGCTGGGCGCCGAGATTGGGCGCCTCGGTCGGCAGGCCGGCGGCGCGCACCAGCGCGCACACGCGTTCCTTGTCGATGGCTGTGATGTGGCCGAGCCGATGCGACAAGTCAGCCGCCATCACCATGCCGCAGCCGACCGCTTCGCCGTGCAGCCACTTGCCGTAGCCGAGGCCGGACTCGATCGCGTGGCCGAAGGTATGGCCGAAATTCAGGATGGCGCGCAAACCGCCCTCACGCTCATCCTGGCGCACGACGTCGGCTTTCAGCTCGCAGGAACGGCGGATCGCGTAGGCCAGCGCAGCGTTGTCGCGCGCCATCAGCTTATCGATATTGTTTTCGATCCATTTGAAAAATTCGGCGTCGATCACGGCGCCGTACTTGATCACCTCGGCAAGACCGGCGGACAGCTCGCGCTCCGGCAAGGTATGCAGGGTCATGGTATCGGCGATCACCGCCTGCGGCTGGTAAAAGGCGCCGATCATGTTCTTGCCGAGCGGATGGTTGATGCCGGTCTTGCCGCCAACGGAGGAATCGACCTGCGCCAGCAAGGTGGTCGGAATCTGCACGAAGGGTACGCCGCGCATGTAGGCGGAGGCCGCGAAACCGGTCAGGTCGCCGATCACGCCGCCGCCGAGGGCGATCAGGGTGGTCTTGCGATCGCATTTTGCGCTCAGCAGGCGATCGAAGATCTGCATCAGGCTGGCCCAGTTCTTTTCTTCCTCGCCGTCCGGCAGCACGATTTCCAGCACGCTCTTGCCGGCGTCGCGCAGCGTCTGGCTGACGCGCTCGAGATACAGCGGCGCCACGACGGTGTTGGTCACGATGACCACCTGCTTGCCGGCAATCAGGCGGGCGATGCGTTCGCGGTCAGCCAGCAGAGATGGCCCGATCTCGATCGGATAGCTGCGCTCGCCCAGTTCTACCTGGAGCGTGATGGCCGGCGCGGTTGCCGAAGGTGTGGACTGCTGATTCATAAAATGACTTGGTGATTGAAAAGGCAGATTGCTATTTTGACCGGGATTGCCGTCGCCTGCCTGCAGCGCCTGCCCGGACGCTTGCTCAGGGTCGTCGGCCTGCACATCGAGCTGGCTCAAAATGCTGTGCACCAGGAATTGTACGTTAGGTCGGCCGGTATCGATGACTATGTCGGCAACTTCGCGGTAATACGGCTCGCGCTGGCGCGACAGCTCTTCCAGCCGGCGGCGCGGATCGGCGGTTTGCAGCAGGGGACGGTTCTTGTCGCGGCTGGTGCGCTGGAGGATGTTGTGGATGCTGGCACGCAGGTAGATCACGGTGCCGCGGGTTTTCAGGTATTCGCGATTTTCGGCACGCATGATGGCGCCGCCGCCGGTCGCCAGCACGATGCCGCTGCGGGCGCTCAGGTCACGGATGACTTCAGTCTCGCGCTGACGGAAGCTCTCTTCCCCTTCGATTTCGAAAATCAAGGGAATCGAGACGCCGGTGCGCGCCTCGATTTCGTGGTCGGAATCAATGAAAAGCTTGTTGAGTTTTCTTGCCAGGGCGCGGCCAACCGTAGTCTTGCCCGCGCCCATCAGGCCTACCAGAAAGATATTGCCTGTGTACCTTACCATTTCACTGCTCGACCTTTTGCTCATGTGCGGACACCGGCATCAAGCCGGTGTCCCTGTGCAATCAGTGCGCAGCGATGCGGTCGATGACAACTTTCGGTGTCAGGAAAATCAATAATTCAGTTCGTTTGCTAACAACTGCGGATTGTTTGAAAAGATAACCCAGAACCGGAATATCTCCAAGCAGGGGGATTTTATTGACATCATTTGTAGTTTCCTGAGTATAAATCCCGCCAATCACTACAGTTCCGCCGTTTTCGACCTGGACCTGGGTCTGAACATGCTTGGTATCGATCGAAACACCACCGGGAACGACTTTGCCAACGCTGTCATTCGTAACGTCGACTGTCAAAATCACATTTCCATCCGGTGTAATTTGCGGCGTAACTTCCAGTTTCAGGTTGGCTTTCTTGAACTCAACCGAGGTAGCGCCACTGCTTGTCGCATTTTGGTATGGAATTTCCGTACCCTGCTCAATCAAGGCTTTTTGTTGGTCCGCCGTCACCACACGTGGACTGGAAATGATCTTGCCTTGCCCATCCGCTTCCAGTGCCGACAGCTCAAGGCTAATAAATTTAGATGCAGCGGCATTGAACAGTGTCAATGCTACAGAGCCTGCAGTACCGGTCTGTGGCGATGCCGGCAAATTCACCGAGTTACCGGCAGATCCAGGCACTATTCCGTTGACCGGCGCGGTTTGCGAACCGCCAGAATTGACGTTCCTGCTGTTAAAGCCAAATCCGAGTTTGGCGCCAAGATTACGGCTAAAACCATCCCTCGCTTCAACCATGCGTGCTTCGATCAATACCTGCCTCGATGCGATATCCACTTTTTGCACCAGATTGCGGATGTTTTGCAGTATGGTCGGCGTATCGGTCACGAACAACTGATTGGTGCGCGGATCGATCACGGCGCTGCCGCGCGACGACAAAATACTGTTTTTCTTACCGCCGCCACCGCCGCCGCCGCCGGCGTCGTCAATACCAAAGATCTTCTTGAAGGCATCGGCTTTTTGATAGTTCAACTGGAATGACTCGGTGCGCAACGGCTCCAACTCGGCAATCTGCGAACGCTGTTCAAGTTCCAGCTTCTCTTTCGTCAGCAGCTCATCCTTAGGTGCGATCCAGATAACCGTGCCGTTCTTGCGCATGTCCAGACCCTTGGCCTGCATCACGATATCCAAAGCCTGGTCCCAAGGCACGTCTTTCAGGCGCAGGGTGAGATTGCCGCCGACGGTATCGCTGGTAATGATATTCAAACCGGTAAAATCGGCAATCACTTGCAGCACCGAACGCACTTCGACGTTCTGGAAATTCAGGGACAGCTTGTCGCCGCGATAGCCCTGGGTGCCTTGCGCCAGCTTGTTCGGGTCTTCCTTGAGCGGCTTGACTTCAATCACCAGCTGGCTATCGCTTTGATAGGCGCTTTGCTCCCACAGCCCTTTCGGCTCGATGATCATGCGGACATTCTCACCCTGAGTCACGGTGCTGATGGTCTTGACCGGCGTGCCGAAATCGCCCACATCCAGCTTGCGGCGCAGGACATCGGGCAAGCTGGTCTTAAGGAAATCAACCACGATCGTCTGCCCCTGCTGACGGACATCGACGCCGACCTGCGCGTTCGGCAAGTCGATCACAACCCGGCCTTCACCGGCAGTGCCGCGGCGGAAATCGATATCGCGCAGCGCAGGTTTGCCATTCAACAAAGGCGCGGCGGCGGCAGGCGCCGTAGCGTTTGCCGTCCTGGCCGCCGGCTGCACCGGCATGCCGGCGGCATTTACCGGAGACGCCAGGCTGCCGGAACCGTCGATCGTGACGACCAGCGCATTGCCGTCCATCGCCGTCGCATAGGACAGGGATCGCTTCAGATTGAATACCAGGCGTGAACGGTCGTCAGCTTGCGCCAGCAGTACGTTGCGGACATCGCCCAAGCTGATGTCTTGCGATGTTTTGCCGGTGGCGTTGCCGACACCGATAAAGTCGAAGGCAATCCGCGCCGGGCTGAGGATGGAAAACGCCGTCGGCTGGCTGCTCAGCGGCCGCTTGAAACTGATCTTGACGATCACGTTGGCGCCTTGCTGGTTGGCGCTGATCGACGTGATGGCGTTGTCTTCGGCCGCCGTCGCTGCAGCGCTGAATCCGACCATGCAGATCAATGCCCCCAGCAGCAATGCTTTCTGTCGAATCCTGCTCAGCCGACTCACGCCCAGGCTAACTAATTTTTTTCCTGCTGCAATCATTTTGTGCTCTCCTGCAACGCTAACTTGGCTTCGCGCTCGACCCATTCGCCGGACGCATCTTGTACGATTTCTTTCAGATTTACTTCAGATTCGGTAATGCTGGTGACCATGCCGAAATTCTGCCCGATGTAGTTGCCCACCTTGGCTTGAAACACGGTTTTGTCGACTTGCAGCAAGACATAGCTCAATCCTACCTTCTGCAAGGTACCAACCATCTTGATGGTATCCAGAGGATAGTTTTCCAGCGTTTCACGGCGGCGGTCCATGTTCGGCTTCAGGCCGTTTGACTTGCCCTGCAGCTTGGCCAGCGCCACCAGCAGCTTGTTAGGATTGTAGGGATCGATACTGCTTGCGCCGCCATACACGAAGGGAATGAATTTCTTAGGCTCGGTCAGCTTCGGAATCCCCACCTTGGTGTGACTCTTGACGTCGGCCATCCAGTCCTTCAATTCCTGCACGCCGCTGTCGCCGCAACCTGACAATGTTGAGATGAATACGACAAAAAATGTCACCCGGGTCAGACGCCCAATGCGAAAAAACGTCATTTTTGACCTTTCTGTTTAGCTGAATCGGCGGCCTTGCGCTGTTCCGCCACCTCGTCCTTATCCAGATAACGGAAGGTCTTGGCAATCGCATCCAGGCTCAACGTACCGTCCTTGCCGGTCACCAGATTCATGTTGTTCAAGGTCACGATGCGCGGCAGGTTGGCGATATCGCTGGCGAATGAACCGACGTCATGATAGTTGCCGGCCACCTTGATGTTGATCGGCAGTTCAGCGTAGTAATCTTTCACCACCACCTGGCCAGGCTTGAACAGCTCGAACTGCAAGCCGCGCCCCAGGCCAGCCTGGTTGATATCTGACAGCAGCGCATCCATCTCTGCCTTGCTCGGCAGTTGCTTCTCCAAGGTCGCAACATAGTCGGCGACTTGCAGTTTTTGTTTCTGCAAGGCTTCCAGGTTGATGGCTTGCTGAATCTTCGACTTGTATTGCTCTTTCAGCTGGACTTCCTGTTGCTCGCCGGCGTTGAGTGCGTCCTGCTGATCGCTCCAGTAAAAAAACCAGCCGACCACTAGCACCACCAGAAATACGCCCACGCCCGACAAAATGCGCGGCACGATCGGCCATTGGCCGGGGTGGCGGCCATTCAATCCGCGAAACTGCGCGCTTAGCGAGGCGCTCAAATTATTCATATCCGTCATTGCGCGTCTCTCATTTCAAGGTTGCGGCTGGAGCGCCGGTGCCGGCTACCGCAGCAACTGCATTTTTCGGGGTCGCTGCGCCATCTTTCGCATCCTTGTCAGACGGCCGTTTGATCCCGACATTGACGGTAAACGCGAAGACATGCTTGCTGTCGCGCCCGTTTCCGCCAATATTTGTTGCCCGGATTTCAACCAGATCAGGACGCTCCAGCCAGGCCGAGTTATTGCTCAAATTACGCAATAGCTCCGACACCCGTTCGTTCGACTGCGCATAGCCATTCAATGCGACCCGCTGGCCTTCCTGCTTGAGGGAGTTCAGATAGACCCCTTCCGGCACCTGCTTGACCAACTCGTCCATCAGATAGACAGGCTGGTTGCGGTCGCTCTGCAAGTCCTCAACGGCTTGCTGGCGCGCCTTCAAGGCATCGATTTCCTGTTTAAGCGTGGCGACTTCCTTGATTTCACCGTCTAGCCGGGTGTTTTCGGCAGTGATGAAGCGGTTGCGTTCGGTCTGGTTAGCGATCTGGTTGGCGAAAAAAGCGCCGACCAGCAGCACTGTAATCAAGCCGATCATGGCGGACAGCGCCAGCAAGGCGAAATAAGCGTTCTTGCGCTGCTTACGCTTGGCTTCGCGGTGCGGTAATAGATTAATTTTGATCATCAGCCAAATCTCCGCATGGCCAGGCCGCAAGCAACCAGATAGGACGGCGCATCCATGCGCAATTGTTTTTCACGTACGTTAGGCCCCAGCTGCATGCCGGTAAACGGGCTCACCACCGAGGTGGAAATCTTGGCGCGCCCAGCCACCACCTCGACCAGGCCGGGGATAGTGGCGCAACCGCCAGCCAGGAACAGCTGGTCGAGCCGGGTATACGGCGTCGAGGTAAAGAAGAACTGAATCGCACGCGTGACTTCCAGCGCCGCGCTTTCCAGGAAGGGATTGAGAACTTCCTGCTCGTAACCCTCAGGCAGGTCGCCATTGCGTTTCTTGGTATCGGCTTCCTCGTACGACAGGCCGTAAGCGCGCACGATGTCCTGGGTCAGCTGATTGCCGCCAAACGGCTGCTCACGCTCGTAGATCAGCTGGCCATCCAGCAGCGCCGAGACGTGCGTGGTCTGGGTGCCGATCTGGAACAGGCCAACGATCTGACCCTGTCCGGCTTTCGGCAACTGCCCGATGATGCGGTTGATGGCCGCGCGCGCCGCATACGACTCGATGTCCATCACGGTCGGCTTGAGGCCCGCGGCTTCCGCCACCGCTACCCGATCCTCGACCTTTTCCTTGCGGGTCGCCGCCAGCAGGACTTCGACATCGTCCGGCGAATGCTGGGCCGGCCCGATCACGTCGAAATCGAGACTGACTTCGTCCAGTGCAAACGGAATATATTGGCTGGCCTCGGATTCGACCTGCATCTCCAGCTCTTCTTCCAGCATGCCGCTGGCCAGAATGATTTTCTTGGTGATGACAGATGCCGGCGGCATGCCCAGGGCCACCAGCTTGGTGCTGGAGCCGCTTTTTTTCCACAGCCGGCGGATGACTTCCGTGACTTGCTCGATATTTTCAATATTGCCATCCACCACCGCTCCCCGCGGCAGTGGTTCAGAGGCGTAGCGGTCAAGACGCAGCTGATCCTTGCCGGTTTCCGACAATTCGACCAGCCTGACGCCTGACGTGCTGATATCGATCCCCACCAGCGGCGGGTTCTTTTTACCGATCAGCGATCCTAGATCTAATGCCAAGAGCATTTCTCCCGAGTATGTATTATTTGGGGAACATTCTGCCTGCAAGGCGGTCGCATTAGCGGAATACCGTCTCGAAGTTAGGATAAACCTGTAAAACAGGGCTTACAGCAATGTTAAATTTTATAAGGTGAAATCGTAGCAATAAGAGGGCACTGCTGTAAAGAAATTTTCCTGAGGGCAATTGTTTAACTGTTACGGAATATTGCTTCACAGCGACTCCATTCATACTATTTTGGTTTTGTCCGACAATTTCTGTCTGAATTTCGCAACGTAATTTGCGCTCAAGCAAGAACGCATGATGCAGAGCAAGTTTTGAGCCATGGGCGTGTTGTCACTCTCGCCAGCAGATGAATTGACTCAGCACGACTTGACAATCCCTTATCAAACGCATGCGCTGTGCCGCTATAATGCGTGGCATCATCTTTCACAAAACGCATCGCATGACGCCTCCAGATACAGCCAGCGACACCCCTCAACATCCTCCTGCGCGCCGCCGCATGCCGCTCGTGCTGCGCCTGGCGCTTGGCTTTTTCGGACTGATTGCCGGCCTGGTCGCGATCGGCTGCCTGACTTTTTTCCTGATGCTGGCGATGGCCTATCCGAATCTGCCGGACCTGGATTCGCTGACTGATTACAAACCCAAGATTCCATTGCGTATTTTTTCAGCGGACGGCGTACTGATCGGCGAATTCGGAGAAGAACGGCGCAGTCTGGTGCACATCAATGAAATTCCGGACGTCATGAAGAAGGCCGTGCTGGCGATCGAAGACGACCGCTTCTACCAGCATGGCGGCGTCGATTACCAGGGCATCCTGCGCGCCAGCTTTTCCAACATGACTGGCGGCGGCGGCGGCGCCAGCACCATCACCCAGCAGGTCGCCCGGAATTTTTTCCTGACCAGCAACGAGCCGACCTTCTTCCAGAAGGCCTCGCGCAAATTCCTGTATGAAATCCCGCTGGCCTGGAAGATTGAACGCAACCTGAGCAAGGATCAGATTCTCGAGGTCTACATGAACCAGATCTATCTGGGGCAGCGCGCCTACGGCTTCGCCTCGGCGGCGCAAATCTATTTCGGCAAGCGGCTGCAGGACATCACCACCGCCGAGGCGGCGATGCTGGCAGGCTTGCCCAAGGCGCCGTCGGCCAACAATCCGGTGGTCAATCCGAAACGGGCAACGGTGCGCCAGCAATACATCCTGCTGCGCATGCTGCAGCTCGGCTACATCACGGAAGCGCAATACGAACAGGCCAAGAACGAAACGCTCCATATCAAGACCGGCGCCAGCGAATTCGGCATCCATGCCGAATTCGTGTCGGAAATGGCGCGCCAGCTGGTATATGAGCAGTTCAAGGAAAATACGTACACGCGCGGCCTCAATGTCTTCACCACCATCACCAAGGCCGACCAGGATGCTGCCTATATCGCCCTGCGGCGCGGCGTCATGGATTACGAGAAGCGGCGCGGCTATCGCGGCCCCGAGGGTTTCATGGAAATCCCCGACACCACCAAGGAAGCCGCCGAAGATGCCATCGAGGTAGAGTTAGCCGACCATCCGGACAGCGATGAAATCGTCGCCGCCGTGGTGCTGGAGGCAACGCCCAAGCTGGTGCGCGCCGTGCTGTCTTCCGGCCAGGAAATCAGCATCAGCGGCGCCGGCCTCAGCATCGCCACTAACCTGCTGAGCGACAAGGCGCCGCCACAACGCAAGGTCAAGCGTGGCGCCATCATCCGCGTCATGCTGGAAGGGAAAAACTGGAGCATCACCCAGATGCCGGCGGTGGAATCGGCCTTCATCGCCGCCGACACCAAGGATGGCGCCATCCGCGCCCTGATCGGCGGATTCGATTTCAACCGCAACAAATTCAATCACGTGACCCAGGCCTGGCGCCAGCCGGGATCGTCCTTCAAGCCCTTCATCTATTCAGCCTCGCTGGAAAAAGGCCTGTCGCCGGCCACCGTCATCAACGACGCGCCGCTGACCTATGGCGGCGGCCAGACCGGCGGCCAGATCTGGCAACCCAAGAACTACGGCAACAAGTATGAAGGGCCGATGAGCATGCGCAAGGCCCTGACCAAGTCGAAAAACGTGGTCTCGGTACGCATTCTTGACAAGATCGGTGCCAAGTATGGGCAGGAGTATGTGACGCGTTTTGGCTTTGATGCTGACAAAAATCCGCCATACCTGACCCTTGCCCTCGGCGCCGGCGCGGTCACGCCGCTGCAAATGGTGGGCGGCTACGCTGTTTTTGCCAACGGCGGCTATAAGATCAGCCCTTACATCATCAGCAAGATTACCGACGCAAACGGCAATGTGTTGTCGCAAGTGCATCCCGACACCGCCGGCAACGAAGCCAATCGCATCATCGATCCGCGCAATGCCTACCTGATGGACAGCATGATGCGCGACGTCGTCCGTTACGGCACCGCAGCCAAGGCGATGTCGCTCAACCGCACCGACCTGGCCGGCAAGACAGGCACCACCAACGACTCGCTGGATGCCTGGTTTGCCGGTTACCAGCCGTCGCTGGTAGCGGTCGGCTGGATGGGTTACGACCAGCCGCGCAGCCTGGGCGACAAGGAAACCGGCGGCGGCCTGGCGCTGCCGATCTGGATCAGTTTCATGCAGCAAGCCCTGAAAGGCGTACCGATGGAAGACCGCGTAGTGCCGGATGGCCTGATCCATTCCGGCGGCGAATATTATTACGCGGAATACCCGCCGGGAGTCGCTACCCAAAACCTGGGCGGCGGCGCCACTGCGCCGACGGAAGAAGAAAAAGCCAGGGACGAGGTCAAGAACGAGTTGTTCTGACAGAAAGTGTCAGGCGGGCGCAATTGCCCGCCTTGGCAGCTTTAATTTGAATACAGGTCCAGCAAGCGCCGGGTGTAGATCTCTATATTCTCCGGCAAGCTGACATCCAGCGTGCGCAGCAAGGTCTGCGCATTGCGCCGGTAATCCTCCAGCTGCGCATCATGCGTGGCAAACGCCCGCAATACCGCCTGCCCGCCCTCGTAGGAATCGAATTCCGGATAGTAATAGCCGTAATCCTTGATGAATTCCGAGTTGTGGATCAGCGGATAGCCGCCGTACAAGGCTTCGTAGTACAGGTAATTCTGGCCATTTTCCCAGTGATGGGAAATGATGCAGTCGCCATAGTTGGCCATGAACTCATACACCGCAAAGCGTCCTTCAAATGAAGCCAGGCCATGGTTAACCACATCCAGCGAACGGGCGAAATGCGAAAACTTGAGATGTTCTTTCAGGTGCAAGGTATTGCAAACCCGCAGATATTCAAGGAAGCCCGGTTGCGCGCGGTACGCTTCCTCGCAGGCCAGCATCGGCAGCAGCGAAGTTTTCACCATGCAGACATTCGGCTCGAAACTGCAGACCCGCCAGCGCGGCTTGCCCGGCTGGTAGCCATAACTGAGATGCGCCGGCAGTGTGGCGATGCCCTTGGCGAAAAACAGCGGCGTCCACAGATGCGGCACGATATGCACGGGCGCGCGCGCCATCAGGCCGAAATAATCCTTGCAGCTACGTTCATACTCCGGCAAGGTCCACACGGCATCGTAAGGCTTGTCGCTGCACAGGCCGCCGTGCGGCTTGTTGAACATGGCGCGCTCGATATCTATCACGTAGTCGTTGCCGACCCGCATCCAGGCGTAACGGCCGCCGCGCTCGCGGAATTGACGCACCCACTCTTCGCTCAGCTGGGCGCTCATTTCCACCACCACATCCAGCGTATTCATTGCCTCTTCCAGGCCGATCATCCTTATCCCCAGGTCGCCCAGCATCATGGCGTCGCTGACCTGTTCGGTGGAGCCATCCAGCACCAGCACCGCCTGCTCGACCGCGGGCGACTGATTGAACAGCTGCACCAGGAAGGCACAGTTCTGGAAAATACCGTTTTCCCATATCGATTGCTGCCCCGAACGCACATACAGGGTGACGCCTACGCGTAGCTTACGTTGCGGAAGAGGAGCGCTCATAGCTTGCCCTCCACGCTGAATTGAAGTCTTTTCACAAATGCATCCACGTTATCAGGGTGTGCGGGGTCGAGCTTGCGCAGGTAGGCTGCGCCGGCTTTCTTGTAGTCGTCCCAGAATTCCGGCTCCTGGCGCCAGGCGTCGAGCAGGGCCTGGCCGCCGATGCTGGCCTCGAAATGCGGATAGTAAATGCCGATGCCGTCGGCTGCCAGATACTCCGAATTGTGGATCAGCGGATAGCCGCCGTACAAGGCGTCGTAGTAGAGATAATTCAAGCCGCATTCCCACTGGTGCGACACTACCGCATTCATCTTGTGCTGCGCCATGCATTCGACAAACGCCACGCGCGGTTCGTAAGAAGCCTTGTGATCGCGGGTCAGGTCGAGATTGATGGCGAAGCGGTTGAAGGTAGGATGCTCTTTCATCTGCACCGTATTCATCACCATCATCATGCTTACCGAGCGCTGGTCCAGGCGGTAGGCCTGTTCGCACACCAGCATCGGAATGAAACTGCTTTTGACGACGGAAATATTCGGCTCGAAAATAGCCGTGCGCCAGCCCGGCCGGTCGGCGCCGCTGCCGGGCAGATAGCCGAACTGATGGCCATCCTTTTCAACCACATCGATCTGCTTCTGGACAAACAACGGCGACCAGATGTGCGGCACCGCAAATACCGGCACCCGCGACACCGTGCGCAGCAGCGGTCCGCTGGCCTTCATGTGATGCTGCAGGGTCCAGATTTCGTGCCACGGCGTACCATTGAAAATCTGGCCGCTGGGACCGTCGAACATCGGCGCCTCGGCATTGTCGGCATAAGTATGGCCGACGAAAAACGTAATGATCTTGACGCCCAGGGCACGCACATGGTGCAGCCACGGCAGCGGCAGCTGCGCGCCCATTTCGATGACCACGTCCAGCTCGTGGGTGACATCGGCTGGCTTCACCAGCGGAGCGTTAAGACCTTCCAGCCCCATATCCGCCGGCATCTGGTCAAGGTCGCCGCCGTTCAGCAGGAACACCTTGCCCACCTGTGGACTCTGCTGCAGCAGCATCACCAAGAACGCCAGATTCTGGTTGAGGCCATTCGACCAGATCTGCGCTCCCTGGACGACAAAGACAGAAACGCCTACATTGATTTTTTTCATGGATGAGTAAAAATTAAGAACCGTTTCAGATCACGCGATCGGCTGTTCAAGCAATGCCGTCAACAGCCGTTCATATTCTGCCGTCACCTCAGGGCAACCCGGCAGGTAACGCCCTAGCAGCTGGCGCTGTCGCGCCAGATACTCCTGCCAGCCCTGGTCGTGCGCACTCAATACTTCGAGCAGCTGGCGGCAGCCGTTTTGCACGCTGTTGCCTTCATAGTAGTAACCGAGATCGCTGCACATGTAAGCGTTGTGCACCAGCGGATAACCTTGCCAGCAGACGTCGAAGTAAAAATAATTCAGGGCATTCTCGATCTGGTGGGAAATCACCACATCGGTCATCTCGCTAAGGAATTGCGGGGTATCGTAACGCCCAAGGAACACCGCCTTGTGCTGGCGCACGATATCCAGCTGGTTCATCACCGCGATGAATTCCTTGCTTTCCCGCGCCAGCCGCTCGGCATTGGTCACCTGCAGGATCTCAATGTCTTGCGGCCGCTGCCGATAGGCTTCTTCCGCGATGAAGGCCGGATACATGCAGAATTTCACGATATCGTTATTCGGCTCCATCACAGTTAGGCGCTTGGCGCCGGCGGTGCGCGGGCGATACTCGCCGTGGTTTTCAAATCCCTGGCTGCGCTGATCGACGAAGATCGGATCCCAGACGAACGGCGCCACCTGCGCCGGCCGGCGGCGCAAAGTCTCGAAGTAGGACTGGCTGTTGGTGGCGACCTGCGGCACCATCCAGATGGCATCGTAGCGCTGGTTGACGAACAGGTCGTAACCCCATAGCGGCCGGTTGAACAGGATCGATTGCATCACGTGCACGTATTCGAAACCGCAACAGTAAGATATCAGGCGGCATCCTTGCGTCTTCAGGTAAGCGGTCTGATCGGCGCTGACCTGGCCGCCGAGTTCAATCAGCACATCCAGATTATCCTTGGCCTGCTCGAAGGCCACCGTCGGCCAGCGCGCCTGATCCCAAGGCAAGGCCGCAGTGATGGCGATCGCCGTGGTGTTCACCAGGTGCACCGAGGTCACGCTGGGGCAATGCTTTAATGCTTCGGCCAGGTACACGGCATTCTGCTTGATGCCGTTGTTCCAGAGGGATTCGTTTTCCTGGTGCAAGCCGATAGTGATGCCGATCCGCACAGTGCGAGGTGAAGAGTTCATAGCGCTGATTCAAATAAAAAATTCATACAGGGTAAACAAGGGCGTCATTTGCGTGCCGGCACCGACATTTTCGTCTGCTCGGTCCAGTTGTACTGCACATAGCGCCGGATGATCAGGCAGCCCGGCGGCGAATCCACCAGCGATACCGAGCCGCCCGGTTCGGTAGGCGACACATACACCGTGAAGGTCGGCAGCAACGGCGTGGCGCTGTATCCTTTCAGCTCGGTCTCGGCAATGCTCTTGCATGAGTAGGGGGCGATCGAAATGCGTTCGGCGGAGACCGAACAGGCGCCGCCATCCTGCGGCACCGCCGTGATCGACACTGCCGCCGACGCACCGGCATATTCGATGCCGGTAAGCGAAAAGAACGGCCCCTTGTCAGGATGGGCGCGATCCCAGTCGACCAGCACGTCATGGGCGCCGGTGCCCGTGATGGCCAATGCCGACAGGCGGTTGATCGCCGGCTGGCACTGTTTGACGCCGACGCTGCGGGCGGCTTCCGCCAGCAGGTTTTTCGGTCCGGCGGCGGCGGCCTTGTTGCCCGGCAGGTCGGCGCGCATTTGCCCATGCGCGGCCGGCGTCATCCACAGAACGATGCAAAGCAATGCCAGCCAAGGCTGCCAGCAAGCGGTGCTTAAACGCGTTGAATTACTTAATCTGCTTGTTGCAAGAATATCTGGTGCATACGTCATCAGCTAAATCCGTTTGTAATGAGTCGGACGCCGAAGCCGGCATCCGAAGTGACAGGCGTGGCGGTTTCCGGCTCCACAGCGGGCTTGGCGTCAGGAACGGCCGGAACCGCAGGGTCGCTGGCGGGATCGGCAACCGGGGTTGCCGGTGCTTCCATGGCCGGCTGTTCTGGCGCCGGCACGGTTGCCGCCGGTACTACCATAGGCCCAAGGTCAGGGGCGCCAGGGGCGGGCGCCGGTTCAACGACTGCGGCCGCGGGGGCTGCCGGCTCAGGCAACACCTGCGGAATGGCCGGCTGTTCTGGCGCAGGCGCAGTTGCCGCCGGCACTGCCGCAGGCTCGACGTCAGGGGCGCCGGGTGGAGGCACCGGTTCCGTGGCTGGGGCTGCGGGGGCCGCCGGCGCCGGCAATACCGGCGGCATGAGCGGCTCCATGGCAGGCAACACCGGCACCGGTGTGATAGCAGCTGGCTCGACCGCTGGAGTAGGAATTGAAGTTGGAGTTGCGGGCGGCATCGGCTGTGCCGGCGCTGCGGCCGGATCTGCGGCCGGGGCGGCCGGCGCAGCAGGCGGCGGCGTTGCAGGAGTGCCGGCCTTGGCGGCCGCGGCGGCTTGCTCACGGGTCGTCATGGCGACCACGGCCTTCTCGCACTCCTCTTCGCTGTCGCACGGAATGATGAAGGTTTTCCCTTCCCACCAGCCTCGCAGCACGTAGGTGCCGTTTTCTGCTCTCCTGCCTTTGCCGTCGCGCAGCATCTCCTGGTATTGCGGGTGCGCCGGAGGAAACGTCATGATCCCGTAGCCAAACTGACGGCCGCGGTGCCATTCGCCGTTATAGATTGAGCCGTCGGCGAAGCTGGCCTTGCCTTCGCCCTCCGGCAGGGACTCAATGAACATGCCGTCAAAACGGTTGCCCGGTTCTTCGACGCCGGTAGTATGGCCGCGCAGCTTTCCCCGCACCATGGTGCCAGTCAGTTCCGCCACCTGCTTGGTGTTGCTCAGCCAGCGCACGGTTCCCGGACCTTGCGCCAGATCGTTTTCGCAGGGACCGCTCCAGCGCACCGTGATCTCGCCGCCAATCGGCTCCGGGCTCCATACCTTGCATCCGTTGCTGGTGTCCGCTGCCCAGTGCCTGGGCGCTTCAGGCTGGGCGCCATTTACCCGCTCGCCCTGGCTGGCGGCGCCGACTACGGCGGGCGGGGTGGCTGCCTGAGCCGGACCGATCGCGGCCAGCAATACGCCGGTGAGAAAGACGAGAGCCACCTCTTGCTTCATGAAAGATGGCGATCGATGAGCGCCCGTCCCGCCGCAGGCGGAGCTACTATTGCTTGGTTGTTGCGAATCCCGGGTTATTGTCGTGTTCATAGGTGGCTATCGATAGTTGAGCAGCGTTAAACAACTCTCCTTGACCCAGTTCTTCCAAACCCTGAGCAAGCCATGGCACAGCCGGCAAACGAGCGTAACAAAACAACATGGTATTGTCCGTATCTTACGACAAATGCCCCCTGAGAAATCCCTTGCCCGGTCCGGGAGCAAGAAAAAAATTTACAACACTATCGGTACGCCTCCCTGGGAGCTGATCATAGTCGACAGTGCGGCAAAAAACTCCGAACCGTCGCGCGTATTGAGCCAGACGCCGCCTTTTTGCCTGTAGTGGAAACCGCCGGATTTGGCGGCTATCCACAATTCCTGCATCGGCGCCTGGCTGTTGACGATAATCTTGCTGCCATTATCGATAAATTCGATCTCCAGCACATTGCCGCTGCGCTTGCACTCTACATCCAGGTCAGTATCGTCGGCGGCCCGCTCCAGCGTCATTTCGATCTTGCCCAAAGCCGACTCCGCCGCCGCCAGGAATTCTGATTCTGTCATGCTACACTCCAATCCGTTTCGTTAAACTGTGATTCTAATCCGTGAAGCCCATTTTCGATTTGTCGCGTACTACCATGATGGCGCTGATCGCCATCCCGCTTACCCTGACGGCATGCGGCCAAAAAGGCCCGCTGTTCATGCCGGCGGCGCTGCCGCCTCCGATTGTCAGAACGGCGCCGGCACATCCAAACGTTACTCCACAGACAACTCCTGCGCCTGTCGCTCCGGTTCCGCAGGAAACGCCTGACACGCCAGCCACGCCTGTTGCCAAATAAGCAGCCGCTATGTCGTATTTTTCATACAAAAATGACATCCTGCACGCTGAAAACGTCGCCCTGAACGCTATTGCCCAGCAATTCGGCAGCCCGACCTATGTCTACTCCAAGGCTGCGCTGACGGTGAATTTCTCCGCCTACGCGGATGCCTGCAAGCAGCATAGCCCGGCGCCGGACAGCAGCCTGATCTGCTATTCAGTGAAATCCAACTCCAACCTGGCGGTGCTGCAACTGCTAAGCCGCCTCGGGTCCGGTTTCGATATCGTCTCGGGTGGCGAATTATTGCGCGTAATCGCGGCTGGCGGTGATCCTCGCAAAGTAATTTTCTCCGGCGTCGGCAAGTCGCGCGAGGAAATGCGCCTGGCGCTGTCGCATGACATCCTGTGTTTCAACGTCGAGTCGATTCCGGAACTGCACCGCCTGAATGAAGTAGCGGCGGCCATGGGCAAGCGCGCCGCCATTTCGCTGCGCGTCAATCCCAATGTCGACGCCAAGACCCATCCCTACATTTCCACCGGCCTCAAGGAAAACAAGTTCGGCGTGGCTTACGAGGACGCGCTGGCCTGCTACCGTACTGCCGCCGCCCTGCCGCATATCGAGGTGGCCGGGATCGACTGCCATATCGGCTCGCAGCTGCTGGACGATGCACCGTTGCTGGAAGCGCTCGACAAGCTGATCGACCTGGTCGACCAGCTGGCCGGCGAAGGCATCCACCTGCATCATCTGGATATCGGCGGCGGCATCGGCATCACCTACGACGATGAACAACCGGTCGCCGTCGGCGATTACCTGGGCCGCCTGTTTGCCCGCATCGACGCCTGGCGCCAGGACAAATACCAGGGCGCACCGATCAAGGTGCTGTTTGAACCAGGCCGCTCGATTGTCGGCAACGCCGGCATCCTGCTGACCGAGATCCAGTACCTGAAGCATTCCGAGGCCAAGAATTTCGCCATCGTCGACGCCGCCATGAACGACCTGATGCGGCCGGCCATGTACGAAGCCTGGCACGGCGTGCAGACCGTGGCCCGGCGCAGCAGCGCGGAGCAGGTGTATGACGTGGTCGGACCGGTATGTGAATCCGGCGACTGGCTGGCGCGCTCGCGGCCGCTGGCGGTTGAAGCCGGCGACTTGCTGGCGCTGATGTCGGCCGGCGCTTACGGCATGACCATGTCCTCCAACTACAACACGCGCGGCCGTGCAGCGGAAGTGATGGTCGACGGCGAGCAAGTGCATCTGATACGGCAGCGCGAAAATCCGGCCGATCTGTTTGCGCTGGAATCGTTGCTGGCCTGACCGTGCGCGCCGCCAACGACAGGACGGCGATGCGCAGGCTGACGCTTGCCGCCATCTCGTCCTGCTTCCTGCTGCAGCCGGCCCACGCCAACCATCCGCTGGTGACCGATGACACCAATACCCAGGACAAGGGCCACCAGCAGCTTGAACTGAACACCGACTGGCTGCGCCAGAACGACGTGCACACGCATGTCGCCAACTTTACCTACAGCTATGGCTTGCTGAAAAACCTCGACATCTATGTCAATCCGCCGGCAACGCTGTCGCAGCCGTCGGGCATCAATGACATTGCCGTGGGGATGAAATGGCGGCTGCTGGAACGCGGCGACTTCAGCCTTGGAGTAAAACCGGAAATAACATTTCCAAGCGGCGATCCCAACCGTGGCCTGGGGCGCGGCGCCGCCAGTATGTCGCTGACGCTGATCAGCAGCTATCAAAGCGGCGACTGGGCTTTCAGCGGCAACCTGGCCGCGTATTACAACCGCTTTCGCCTGGCCAGCGATCAGCAGGCCAACCGCACCATGCAGTGGCGTTTGTCGGGCTATGCCTTATATGAACTGAATCCCAAGTGGAGCCTGGTGCTGGATGGCGGCATCCTCAGCAATACCGAACGCGCCAGCGATACCAGCGGCGACCAGCATGCAAGCAGCAATCCCGGCTATATCCTGACCGGCACCGTGTATTCGCCGACGCCGAATCTCGACCTCGACATGGGGCTGAAATTCGGCATCGGCTGCGGCCCTTGCGCGGCCCAGACCCATCGTCAGGTTGGCGTCGGCGTTACCTGGCGGTTCTGAACCGCCGCAGGCGATTTGGCGGCGCCGGCGCTCCGGTTGCGCCAGGCAAAATACACACGCACCAGCAGCAGCGCGCCGACGATACCGCCGAACAGGATCGGCTTTTCAAAATTGTGCTTGCCGGCGCGCATCCACCAGAAATGCAGGATCCCCAGCATCGCAATCGCATACAGGCTGCGATGCAGCCACTGCCAGCGCTTGCCGCCGAGGCGGCGGATCATGCCGTTGGTGCTGGTCAGCGCCAGCGGCAGCAGCAGCACGAAGGCGATGAAGCCGACCGTGATGAACGGGCGCTTGACGACATCCTTGAGCATCTCGCCAAGGTCGAAGAAATGGTCGAACCAGAGGAAAGTCGTGAAGTGCAGGCTGGCGTAGAAAAAGGCAAACAAACCCAGCATGCGGCGCAACTTGACCAGCCAGTTCCAGCCGGTGAAGCGCCGCAACGGCGTCACCGCCAGCGTGATGCAGAGAAAATAGAGCGTCCAGTCGCCGCTGCTGCGGGTGATGAATTCGATCGGATTGGCGCCCAGCTGGCCGGTGAAGCCAGACACCAGCAGGCGCAGCGCGGGCAGCAAAGCCAGCATGAACAGCAAGGCCTTGATGAATTTGAATTGCTTGGGAGAGGGATTGAACATAAGCGGCGTCCCAGCCTTAAAAGTACTTCTTCAGGTCCATGCCCGAATACAGCGAAGCGACCTCGTTATAGCCGTTGAACATCAGCGTCTTGCGCTTCTTCGCGAAGAAACCGTCTTCGCCGATGCGGCGCTCGGTGGCTTGCGACCAGCGCGGATGATCGACGTCCGGATTCACGTTCGAATAAAAGCCATACTCGCGCGCCGCAGCGATATTCCATGCGGTCCGCGGCTGGTCTTTGAGGAAGCGGATCTTGACGATGGACTTGGCCGACTTGAAACCGTATTTCCACGGCAGCGCCATGCGTACCGGCGCCCCGCTCTGGTTCGGCAAGACCTGGCCGTACATGCCGAAGGTCAGCAAGGCCAGCGGATGCATGGCTTCATCCATGCGCAAGCCTTCCACATAGGGCCACTCCAGTACCGGCGCACGCAAACCCGGCATCTGGCGGTTATCGGCCAATGTGGTGAACTCAACATACCTGGCGTTGGCGGTCGGCTCGACTTTCTTGATCAGCGCCGACAAGGAATAACCGATCCAGGGAATCACCATCGACCAGCCTTCGACGCAGCGCAGCCGGTAGATGCGCTCTTCCAGCGGCGCCAGCTTCAGCAGGCTGTCGATATCCAGCGTCAGCGGCTTCTTGACCTCGCCCTCTATCGCGATCGTCCAGGGCCGTGTTTTCAGGCTGCCGGCGTTTTCGGCCGGATCGGATTTGTCAGTGCCGAATTCGTAGAAATTATTGTAGGTGGTGGCATCTTTGTATGAGGTTGCCTTGTCCATGACGACATACGCCGGATTCGGTTTGGCCGCCAGCTTCTGGCCGTCGCCAGCCTGCGCCCAGGCTTCGCCGCCGCTCAATTGCAGCAGCGACCCTGCGCCGGCGGCGCCTACGGCAATCTGCTTGATAAAGCTGCGGCGCGATTCGAATATTTCCCGCGGCGTGATTTCGGAAGCAAACGGCAGATCGATTCCATTGGGGCGGCGATATAGCGGCATGTGATGCTCCTGCAAGGTAATGATGAAGCTTAGTCAGATAAGCTGACGATTCCTTACAGATGCGCAGGAAAACCGCTTATCCCGAAATTTGGATATGGTCGTGCAGCTCCGCCAGCCGGGAAATGATGGTCGCCTGCCGCGGAAGCTGTGCTTCCACCTGCTCCGGCTGCAAGGCGAATACCTGCATGCCGGCAGCAACGCCGGCTTGCACGCCCGGCAGGCTATCTTCGACCACGGCACAGCGGGAAGGGTCGACACCCATGGTCCTGGCGGCATGCAGGAACAGCTCCGGCGCCGGTTTCCAGGAGCCGACTTCGTAGGCGCTGAAGATGCGGCCTTCGAAGTAAGGCCAGAGACCGGTGACGCTGAGCGACACCTTGATCTGGTGCAAAGGCCCGTTGGAGGCCATGCAGAACGGCACTTTCAGCGATTGCACCAGTTCCAGCGCGCCTTCGATGGGCTGCAGGCGCTGGTGCAGCACCGGAGCGATGCGATCGCGCAAGACCTTGGTGAAATCGGCCGGCAGAGAGCGGCCGAACATCTGTTCCAGTTCGGCCACGCAATCGGCCATGCGGCCACCCTTGAAGCGGGCTAACGCCACCTCGGCCGACAGCTGCATGCCG
Source organism: Collimonas sp. GW821-FHT02H07 (assembly GCF_059421505.1). NCBI lineage: Bacteria > Pseudomonadati > Pseudomonadota > Betaproteobacteria > Burkholderiales > Oxalobacteraceae > Collimonas > Collimonas sp. GW821-FHT02H07. The sequence goes on along the minus strand of NZ_JBWKVC010000007.1, from coordinate 69,650 downwards.
AGCTCGGCCAGATAGTCCACCATCACATCGGTTGCCACCGTTTCACTGTCGACCAGGGTGCCGTCGCAATCGAAAATCACGAGCTCTACCGGCGCACTGCTTGAATCTGTTGCTGGCTTCGTCATCCGTTCACAGCTCTCCGTAAGAATGCAGGCCGGACAGGAACATGTTCACGCCGAGGAAAGCAAAAGTGGTCACCAGCAAACCGATCAGCGCCCACCAGGCCGCAATGTGGCCGCGCAGCCCCTTCATCAGACGCATGTGCAGCCAGGCGGCGTAATTCAGCCAGACGATCAGCGCCCAGGTTTCTTTCGGATCCCAGGACCAGTAGCCGCCCCAGGCTTCCGCCGCCCACAGGGCGCCAAGGATGGTGGCGATGGTGAAGAAGGTGAAGCCGACCGCAATCGCCTTGTACATGACATCGTCCAGCACTTCCAGCGCCGGCAGGCGGTCGACCAGATAGCCATGCGATTTCAGCAGGTAAGCCACCGCCACCATCGCCGACAGCGCGAACGTGCCGTAGCCGATGAAATTGGCCGGCACATGGATTTTCATCCACCAGCTTTGCAGCGCCGGGACCAGCGGCTGGATCTCCGCGGCGTCGCGCGACACCATGTACCACAGCAGGAAGCCGACCGCGGCCGAGATCACCAGCAGGACAAAAGCGCCCAACTGGCGGGTGCGGTAATGCTGTTCGTAGTAGAGATAGAACAGCGCGGTGATCAGGCTGAACAGGATGAACACTTCGTACAGGTTGGAAATCGGGATGTGGCCGATATCGGCGCCGATCAGGTAGGACTCATACCAGCGAACCAGCATGCCGGTAAAGCCCATCACCACCGCCGCCCAGCACAGCTTGGAGCCGATCGAGGCGCCAAAGTCAGAACGCGTGATCAGGCCGCCCCAGAAGAACAGGGTCGAGAGGAAAAACAGCGTGCTCATCCACAGGATCGCCGACTGGCTGGAGAGCATGTATTTGAGGAAGAACTTCTGGTTGGCCATGTCGAGCACGCCGCCGTACATGGCGATGGCCGACAGCGCCAGCACCGCCAGCAGGGCCATCAGCCAGCGCACCGATTTCCAGTGCCAGCCGAGCCAGGCGAAAGTCGGGCCGGCCAGCAGCAGCACGCCCTTCTCGTAGTAATCCATATGGCCGCCGTAGCGGTTCAGGGCGAACAGCGAGGCGGCCACCAGCGCGACGGCAAACAGCCAGTCGACCACGGACAGGCGCTTGAAAAAGCTGCCAGGCGGGGAATAAGTTTGCGTCAGTTCCATCATTTTCTCCATATCGTCCCGCTCTTGCGTGGAAAATCCCAACATCGCAGCGGAACGTCCATCTTTTTATCTGCAGTGCGGCGCCATCATCGGCAAGGCGGCTAGGCCTTCGGCTGCGCTTCCGCCTGCATCAATTGTGTTTTCAACACTTCAAATTCTTTTTCAAAATCCAACGTCTTGCGCTGCGAACTCAGTGCCATCAGCGCATGCGACCGGCCTTCTGCATCCTTGTCCGGACGTATCCACACCCACAGCCTGCGCTCGCGCACGTACAGCATCGAGAATACGCCCAGCACCAGCAGCAGACAGCCGAAATAGACCACCTTCTTGCCTGGCGAGCGGGTGACCTGGAATACCGATGCCTTGATTTCGTCAAAGCCGGTCATCTGCAGATACACAGGTGCATTATAGAAGCTTGCATCCGACAGCGCATTGGTGCTCAGCTGCAGGAAGCGCGCATGCTTGTCGTCGGCCGCCATTTCCTTCAAGCCGTCTTTCTCACGCGCGACCTGCCACAGATCCCACATGCTGCCGTTGAGGATCTTCATGAAGATATCCGCGGCCTTTTCCTGCTCCTGCTGCGGCACCTGCTCCAGGAACCTGGAAATGGCCATGTAGCCGGCTTCCTTGCCGTCGCCTGCGAATAAGGACAAGCCGCGCAATGCCGATTGCTCCAGCTGCACGCGCAGGGTGGCGATGCCGTCCCGGCTCTCCGGAATCGCACGCTGCGCATAGCGATGGGCGGCAGCCGCGCGCAGCTCCGGACTCATCAGGGCGGCGCGCAAGCGCATCCACTCCTGCAGGCTGTCTTCGTCATCGGCCGGCATCCGCAGGTAGCGGAACGGTTCGTCCGGCGCGTCGCGCACGCCGGCCAGGAAGACGTAGGCGTCGTCGACCTTGATCGACTGCATGTAGTTGCTGAATTCGCGCGCCTGGCCAGTCTTGTCGCGCAGCTTGTATTGCACGCTCGGGCCGACATTCCGCAAATCCTTCTTGACCGCGCTTTTTGCCGCATTGCCAAGATGACTGCTCAGATCGTCGCTCAAGCGCTGGTTGAGGCTCTTGGACTTGGTCACGGCACGCAGATCGTCACCCGACTGAGCCATATTCTCCACGTTAAACGGGCGGAAACCAGACCATTCAATCGTATAGTCGTTATTACCGTGGTTCGCTAATGCAGGGTTGGCCAGGGCCGTAGTGCCGTTGACCTCGCCGCTGACCGGGAAAGTGGTCTCGGCAGCCCCCGTCATCGGATAAGCCGTCAGCCTGAGCTTGCTGCCGCCGTCTTCGAAGCTGGACTGGTACACCGCGATGCCCTTGTAGATCAGGGGCTGGTTGACCCTGATGGTAGCGGGGAAAGTATGGCCGTCGGCATTGTCCTTGATCACCACTTCGCTGGCGAACAGCTTGGGCATGCCGGTGCTGTAGAAATCGATGATGAACTTCTTCAGCTGGATGGTGAAGGGCAAGTCCTGGATCATCACGCCATCCTTTTGCGGGATGATGGCGGTGCTGCTGGCGGAACCTTCCGGTATCAGGGTATTGCCGCGGAAAGTCGGATTGCCCAGTCCGAGCCGGTGTTCCGCCGGGATTTCCGCGATGACGCCGTTGCCGTTGAACGGCGTCTTGCCGTAGATCCATTGCTGCGCGCGGATCGGCAGGTCTGAATCCAGCAAACCGCCTATGCAGATGATGACGATGGCGCTGTGGGCAAAGATATAGCCCCATTTGTTGGCGGCGCCTTGCTTGGCGGTGATCAGGGTGGCGTTGTCCTTGGCCACCAGCTTGGTTTTGTAGCCCTTGGCGGCGATGCGCGCCACCAGTTGCTGTGTCAGCACCGCTGGCGCAGTCGCCGAAGTCCACTCTGCCTTGTGATGAAAGTTGCGCAGTGATTGCTCACGCACGTTTTCACGCCAGCTGCGCATGTCTTTCAGCATCTTCGGCGCATTGCGGGCGATGCACAGCGAGGTCGAGATCACCAGGAAAGTCATGATCAGCAGGAACCACCAGGACGAATACACCGCGTACAAACCCAGCTTGCCGAACACTTCGAACCAGAAGGGACCGAACTGGTTGACGTAGTTCGGCATCGGCTCGTTTTGCTTGAGCACTGTGCCGATCACCGAAGCCACCGCAATAATTGTCAGCAAGCTGATGGCAAAACGCATCGATGACAATAATTCAACTGCGTCCGCCAGCCAGCGGCGGCTGGTCTTCAGCTGTATCCCGGCGGTGCTGATATCGTTACTTGCGTTCTCGTTGTTGCTTGTGCTCATAGCCTGTTTGTCTTTTTGAAAAGAAAAAGGGGTGGCCTAGGCCACCCCTGAATGCATTTTTTATTATTATTTTATTACTTCAGGCCGGCAATATAATCGGCAACCGCTTTGATTTCATCGTCAGACATGCGCGTGGCGATGGTCGTCATCATCGGCCCATTCTTGCGCGCGCCGGTACGGAAATTGGTCAACTCGGTCACGGTATAATCCTGGTGCTGGCCGCCGATGCGCGGGAACTGGGCCGGAATGCCAGCGCCGTTCGGGCTGTGGCAGCCTGCGCAGGCCGGCACGCTCTTTTCAGCGATGCCGCCGCGATAGATCTTTTTGCCCAGGGCCAGCGTATCCTTGTCCTTGGCAGCGCCCGGCTTGGCCGGTTGCGCATTCAGGTAGGCGGCGATGTTTTTCATTTCATCGTCGGTCAGCAGCTTGGCCAGCGGCGACATGATCGGATTATTGCGGTCGGCGCCCTGGAAATTGGTCAGTTGCTTATGGATGTATGCATCATGCTGGCCGCCCAGTTTCGGGTTGGTGCTGATGGTCGATGCGCCGGCAGCGCCGTGGCAAGAGATACAGGCGGTGATGTTGCGGGCCGGGTCGCCATTCGTATAGAGTGCTTCGCCCTTGGCTGGATCGGCTTTGGCAGGCGCCGCTTTTGGTTCGTCCGCTGCATGGGCGGAGGTAGAAAGCGCGACAACTGCAATGAAGAAAGCTTTCACTACTGGAAAAAACGCACGGTTCATTCAAACACCCTGACTTGATTTTAGAATTCTGCCCTGATGGGTACCATACTGGGGCGACCCCAGCCATATCAATCGATTGCCCGACTCCCAAAAGCCATTAATTGCACACACACGCCAAGCGAAACAGCAGTACATAACCCCTTATTGTACAATAGCTTTCCGGCATTTTTGCCTCCCCTTACCGCATTTTCTGCTCATTCCATGTCCCTACTTTGGCAAGCCCGCTTCTTTACCACGGTCAATCATCTTCGTGACTTGCCAACCTTGCAAGTACCCGAGATCGCTTTCGCCGGCCGTTCCAACGCCGGCAAGTCGACCGCCATCAATCTTTTATGCAACCAGAAGAAGCTGGCTTTTGCGTCCAAGACGCCCGGCCGCACCCAGCACATCAATTATTTTTCCATAGGCGGCGCCCACGTCGGCCAGCATCGCAAGGATGAAACCAAGATCGACGAGATCCGCGCCCTGCTGGTCGACTTGCCCGGTTACGGCTATGCCGAGGTGTCCGGCTCCGCCAAGCTGCACTGGCAGCAGTTGCTGGGCGACTACGTGCGCCGCCGCGAGCAGCTGGCCGCGCTGGTGCTGATCGTCGACTCGCGCCGCCCCTTCACCGAACTCGACGTCCAGATGGTTGAATGGTTTGCACCTACCGGCAAGCCCATCCATTGCATCTTGAGCAAGTCGGATAAACTTAACCGCAACGACGCCACCAACGCCTTGCGTCAGGCGCGCACCTTCCTGGCAAGCTATGTTAACGAGAACAATGAGCAACTACCGTTCACCGTGCAATTGTTTTCAGCGCTGAACCGCAATGGCCTGGAAGAAGCGAACGACAAGATCGTGGAACTGGCCGGCCTGAATAATCTGACCGAAGGCGGGAATGATTCTGGTGATGCGGCGGGGGAAGAAGACAGCTCTGTTTAGTCTACGCGCTAAACATAAAAAAGCCCTGGAGAAAGGGGAATATCTCCAGGGCACAATGCCTTATCACCAAAAGCGATACGGCCCCGCTCAGGGAGGGAAGCGGGAGGCGAATGATGCACCTATTGCTAGGAGCCGGTAGAGACTGAAAAAGTTCACGAATTTTTTTATTTTCGACGAAAATATTAGCGATGCCTGTATGCAAGGGCCCGCTCCCACTCACCCGATATGTCAGAAACCGCTATGTCACATACTCATAAAACCGCCCAGTTCCCCGCCATCCGCATGCGCCGCATGCGTAAAGATGCGTTTTCGCGCGCCATGATGCGGGAAAACGTCATTACCACCGCGGACCTGATTTATCCGGTCTTCCTTCTGGACGGCAAAAATCAGCGCGAGAAAATCAATTCAATGCCGGGTGTTGAACGGCTGTCAATTGACTTGCTGTTAAATGTGGCGGAAGAGTGCGTAGCGCTGGGCATACCGGTCATGGCGCTGTTCCCGGTAATCAATCCCTCCCTGAAAACACCGGACGGCATCGAAGCCACCAATCCCCAAGGGCTGATCCCGCGCGCGGTGCGCGAGCTGAAACAGCGCTTTCCTGAACTCGGCATCCTCACCGACGTCGCGCTGGATCCCTACACCAGCCACGGCCAGGACGGCGTGCTGAATGCGGACGGCTATGTCTTGAACGACGAAACCTGCGCGATCCTGGTCAAACAGGCGCTGACCCAGGCCGAGGCCGGCGTCGACATCGTGGCGCCGTCCGACATGATGGATGGCCGCATCGGCGCGGTGCGCAATGCGCTGGAAGCGCATCATCATATCTACACCCGCATCATGGCTTATTCGGCCAAGTATGCATCGGCCTTCTACGGTCCGTTCCGCGATGCCGTCGGCTCGTCCGCCACACTGGGCAAGAGCAACAAGAACACCTACCAGATGGATCCGGCCAACAGCAACGAAGCCTTGCACGAAGTCGCGCTGGACCTGGCGGAAGGCGCCGACATGGTGATGGTCAAGCCTGGCATGCCTTACCTGGATATCGTGCGCCGCGTGAAAGATGAATTCAAGGTGCCGACCTTTGCCTATCAGGTCAGCGGCGAGTACGCGATGATCAAGGCCGCCGCGCAGAACGGCTGGCTGGATCACGACAAAACCATGATGGAAGCCATGCTGGCGTTCAAGCGCGCCGGCGCGGATGGCGTGCTGACTTACTTCGCACTGGATATTGCGCGCCACCTGAAAAAAGGCTGAGCGCAAGCGCATGTGATCGTCAGGCTGCTCGGCTGACGATCGCGTGTATTGTTAGCGGCGCACGCCGACAGGGCGACGAGGAGAGCGGCATGCAAGAGAAAGTAATCACCCTGGCGACGCCAGTGTTCTTTCTGTTGATCTTCATCGAGCTGGTGGTCGGCCTGTGGCGCGGACGCAATACCTATCGCCTCAACGATGCCATCAACAGCATCAGCCTTGGCGTCCTCAGCCAGGTTTCGGGCGTCTTCATGCAGGTGCTGCGGATCGGCGTCTACGCCTGGCTGGCGAGCCATATTGCATTGTTCAAGCTGCCGGCCGACAGCATCTGGGTCTGGCTCTCCGGCCTGCTGCTGTACGACCTCTGCTACTACTGGCTGCACCGCTGCGGCCACGAAGTCAACGTCTTGTGGGCCGCGCACGTGGTGCATCATCAGAGCGAGGACTACAATCTTTCCACCGCATTGCGCCAGACCAGCAGCGGACCGATCCTGGGCTGGATTTTCTATGTGCCGATGGCGTTGCTGGGCTATCCGGTGGAAGTATTCGCGGCGCTGGCGCTGATCGACCTGCTGTACCAGTTCTGGGTCCACACGCAGCAGATCGACAAGCTGGGCTGGCTGGACCGGGTGTTTGTGACACCGTCGAATCACCGCGTGCATCATGGCGTCAACGACATCTATCTGGACAAGAATTACGGCGGCATCCTGATCCTGTGGGACCGCCTGTTCGGCAGCTTCATTGAAGAACGCGAGCAGGAGCCGGTGGTGTACGGGACACGCAGTCCGCTGCGCAGCTGGAATCCGTTGTGGGCCAACGTTGAAGTGTATAAGACGCTGTGGCTGGATGCTTGGCGCACGCAGCACTGGCGCGACAAGCTGCACATCTGGCTCGCCGCGCCGGGCTGGCGTCCGGCCGACGTCGCCGCAAACTGGCCCGGTGCGCCATTCGATATCGCCCGGCCGCTGTATCATCCGCAACTAAGTCGCGCCGCGCAGGTCTATTGCCTGCTGCAGTTCGCCATCCTGCTGCTGGTCACCACTCATTTCCTGGCGGCGCAGGTAGCCATGCCATGGCTTGCCGGACTGGGCTATGCCGCCTGGTTGACGGCAGGACTGTGGATAGTCGGCGGCCTGATGGAGATGCGGCCGCGCTACATCGCGCTGGAAGCAATACGCCTGGGCGCCACCAGCCTCGGCGTGTGGCTTGCCAGAGCATGGTTCGGCGCGGTGTCCCTGACACCGCTTATGCTGGGCGCCGTCATCCTGTTATCGCTAGCTTCGATGATTGCGCTCTGGCCCATATTTAAACGCTCATCGATAATGCATGGACATCTTTCTCATCAGTGACAACCAGGTCAGCCAAAGCCAGGAAATCCCGGACGCCATACCGCTCAAGGGTTTTCTCTGGATCGACGCCACCCACGAAGAAGTAGCCGCCGACGCCGAAGCCTGGCGCAGCGCCATCGAGCGCGCCACCGGCGTCCAGATCTACGATCCGCACATGATCGACACGCTCAATCCGAATCATCCTTCGTATTTCGATTCGACCCAGGATTACGGCATGGTGGTGTTCCGCAAGCTGATGCTGAACGGCGCGGCGGGCAACGGCAATTCCCAGGCGCCGGCAGGCAGCGGGGACAAACCTGCGGCAGCCCCGGCAGCAGCAGCCGACGAAGGCGGCAAACGCAAGATTCCGGCGGCCCTGAGCAAGCTGGCTACCCAGCCGGTTACTTTCCTGATCATGGATCATGCCCTGGTCACCGTCCACGAACGCTACAGCCGCACCATCGACGCCACGCGCACGCGCCTGCTGGATCTGTGCAACAAAACGGAAAGGACGCCGCATGCGATACGCCTGCCCGCCTCTCCGGAAGACTTGCTGCTGCGCCTGATCAATGCCATGGTGGACCAGTACCTGGACCTGCGCCAGCCTCTGACCACGCAGCTGGACCGCTGGCAGCGCGCCCTGCTGGATCCGCGCCGGCCGTTCAAAGACTGGATGGCGCTGCTGGATGCGCGGATTGAGTTGCGCAAGCTGGAGAACCTGTGCGAGGAACAGCATGACGCCATGCAGGAGTTGCGCGATTACTTCGTCGACATCGATGACGGCATCGAAATCAGTCGCGCCAAGGACTTGCTGCTGGTGCGCATCAACGACGTCATGGAACACATTACGCGGGTGCTGAACCACGCGCGCCGGCTGGAATCGTCGATCGAATCGGCGGTGCAAATCCACTTTTCCGCGGTCGCCCACCGTACCAATGAAATCATGCGTACGCTGACCGTCATCACTGCGTTGTTCATGCCGTTGACCCTGATCACAGGGATCTTCGGCATGAATTTCGAAGTGATGCCCTTGCTGAAAAACGCGGTCGGGTTCTGGCTGACGATGGGCAGCATGGCCCTGATCGTGGTGCTCATGCTGGTGCTTTTCCAGCGCCGGCGCTATCTGGAAAGCCAGGCGCTGGACCGCCGCTGAACACGCATCAGCCGAGCGCCCAATGAAAAACCCCGCCTGAAATGGGCGGGGCTTTTTTCCATCTCGCCGTTCATACCGGCGACCACAAAATCAATCGCGATTAGGTTGCGGCGTCAGGCGCAGATAAGGACGGATCGCCTTGAAGCCCTTGGGGAATTTCTGCTTGAGAACCTCGGGATCCTGCAGCGATGGAACGATCACCACATCCTCGCCATCTTTCCAGTTGCCGGGCGTGGCCACCGAATAATTGTCGGTCAGCTGCAAGGAATCGATGACACGCAGGATTTCATCGAAGTTGCGGCCGGTGCTGGCGGGATAGGTGATGGTCAGGCGCACTTTCTTGGCCGGATCGATCACGAACAATGAACGCACGGTAGCGGTTGCGCTGGCATTGGGATGGATCAGATCGTACAGTTCCGAGACCTTGCGGTCGGCGTCCGCAATGATCGGAAAACCCACCACGGTGTTTTGCGTTTCGTTGATATCCTTGATCCATTCCTGATGTTTATCGACTGGGTCGACAGATAGCGCGATCACTTTGACGCCGCGCTCTTCAAACTGGGATTTCAGTTTGGAAGTCAGGCCGAGTTCAGTGGTGCAAACCGGCGTGAAGTCGGCCGGATGTGAAAACAGCACTACCCACGAATCGCCGGCCCAATCATAGAAATTGATCTTGCCGAGCGAAGAATCTTGTTCAAAATCCGGGGCGGCGTCGCCAAGGCGTAAAGTCATTTCAGTCTCCTTTAGATTGCACAGGGTTAGCAGCTTGCGTAGAACTAAAACTATAGCGTTGCAGCCGCCATAGCTTAAAGAATTTTATCGACTATCTACATAACCAGCGGTTAGAAGCATTCAGGTTCACACACCGGCTTAGCGATTATTTTTTTGTATCCAGAACCGCCAGCGATTGCAGGAACTTATCAGCATTCTGATAACCGATCACGCGGCCATGTTGTGCTTCCTGGCCCTGGCCGTCAAAGAAGATGATGCCAGGCGGCCCGAACAGATTGAAGCGCTTGAGCATCGCCTTGTCGTCTTCGTTATTGGCGGTGACGTCGATTTGCAGCAAAACCATCTCGCCGAAGCGCGCTTGCACGCGTGGGTCGGTAAACGTGAATTTCTCCATCTCCTTGCAGGATACGCACCAGTCGGCATAGAAATCCAGCAGGGCAGCCTTGCCGTTGGTCTGGGTCAATGCCGCATCCAGTTCCGACACCGACTTGACCCGGATGAACTGGGTATGGGCGCTTTCCTGTTTGCCGCTCAGATGCGCCAGCGGCGCCAGTACGTCACGTCCGCCGGTCATGCCGCCGACCAGCTGCACCACGCCTGCCACCATGAATACCACGCCGAAGGCCTTGGCGAACCACGCGGTAGAGGATTTATCCCACAGCAGATAGGCGCCGTAGCCGATACCTAAAGCCGCCCAGCACAGTATCTGCGCCAGCGCGGGAATCACCGGCGACACCATCCACACCGCCACTGCCAGCATCAGCACGCCAAAGAAGCGTTTGACCGATTCCATCCAGGCGCCGGCGCGCGGCAGCAGCGAACCGGCCGAGAGCCCTACCAGCATCAACGGCACGCTCATGCCGACCGCCATCGCAAACAATGCACTGCCGCCGACCGTGACATCGCGTGTCTGGCTGATGTACACCAGCGCCCCGGCCAGCGGCGCCGCCACGCAAGGTCCGACGATCAATGCCGAAATCGCGCCCATCACAAACACACCGAGCGTCTTGCCGGCAGACTGCTGATCGGACGCCTTGCTCAGCTTGGTCTGGAACGCTGCCGGCAGCTGCAGCTGGTAAAAGCCGAACATCGAGAATGACATCAGCGCCATCAGCAAGCCAAATGCCGACAATACCCAGGGATTCTGCAAGGTAGCGGCCAAGCCTTCGCCAGCCAGCCCGGCAGCCACGCCCAGCGCCGTATAGACCACCGCCATGCCGAGCGAATAGTCAAGAGAGAGCAGGAAACCGCGCTTGCGGCTGACTTGCGTGCCTTCGCCGACGATGATCGAAGACAGGATAGGCACCATCGGCAGCACGCATGGCGTAAACGCCAGGCCCAGACCTAGCAGCAGGAACAAGGGCATGATCACCAGCAGCTTGCCGCCCTTCAGCGAGGATTCGATGCGGCCGCTTTCCGAGTCAGGCGCAGCCGATTGCAGCGCACTGGCCGCCTGAGTGGCGTTGGCAGCCGGGCTGGCATCGCTGGCCGCCGGTGCTTGCGGCGTATCCATCGCCGCATTGGCGCCTTTGGCGATGCCGATGGCGCTCAGCAAGCCACCGCCGCTGTTGCCGCCGGTGGTCGACAGGCTGATGCGGGAATCCATGGGAGGATAGCAAAGGCCCTTGTCAGCGCAGCCCTGGCCGGTGGAAATCAGCGTGAAGCTGCCGTTGGCTTCGACCGGCAGGCGGATAGTGACACTGTGGTGATAGGTTTCGACATTCTTGTTGAAAGTCTGATCGAACTTGACTGTGCCGGCCGGAATCTGCGGCTCGCCTAAAGCAGCGCCTTCGGCCTTGAAGTGGAAGCGCTCGCGGTACATATAGTAGCCGTCGGCGATAGCGTAGGTCACTTCGGCGGTCTTGGCGTCGGCCATGCGGGCGGAAAACTTGAACGCCACTTCCGGCGCCAGGTAATCGTCTTCATCGGCATGCGCCAGGGTGAAGGCGAACAGCATGACAAACAGCACTGACAATTGCTTGAGAGACTTAAACATTCACGTCCTTTTGGGTTTCTGCGGTAATCCAGTCCAGGTAGGCCGGCAAACCGGCCACAATCGGTAAGGCAATAATTTCCGGCACAGCATACGGATGCACAGCCCTGATCGCGCTTTCCAGCTCCGCGTAGCGATGCGCCGCGGTCTTGATCAGTAGGGGCGTTTCGACCGCTTGTTCGACCTGGCCTTGCCAGCGATACACGGATTGCACCGCCGGCAGGATATTGACACAGGCTGCCAGCTTGCGTTCCACCAGTTGCTGCGCCAAGGCTTGCGCGCTGGCAAGATCGGGCAAGCTAGTGAGTATAAGCAAGGCTTCTGACATAGTCGAACTCTTTGATCTATCCTTACAGCGCACACCATGCACGCCACATGACTGGGCAACAAGCACGCAGAATGCAAAAAAGCCAGGCTAGGCCTGGCTTTTGATTTTAACGCAGCTTGGGTACTTAAGCTTAGTCAGCTGTCGGTACTTCAGCGTCGTCGCTGATTTCCGGACGGTCCATCAGTTCGATGTAAGCCATAGGCGCGTTATCGCCAACGCGGAAACCCATTTTCAGGATGCGCAGGTAGCCGCCGTTACGGTTAGCGTAGCGTGGGCCCAGTTCAGCGAACAGCTTCAGGACCATTTCGCGGTCGCGCAGCCGGGCGAATGCCAGGCGCTTGTTTGCCAGGGTATCGGTCTTGCCCAGTGTCAGGATCGGTTCGATCACGCGACGCAGTTCTTTTGCCTTAGGCAATGTGGTCTTGATTGCTTCGTGACGCAGCAGCGAAACAGTCATGTTGCGCAACATGGCCAGACGGTGGGAAGAAGTACGATTTAATTTACGGAGGCCGTGACGGTGACGCATGGTAATTCCTTTCAGTTTTTGAGTTTACATCCAGCTCTTCGATCGACTTTGGCGTTGCCAGGTCGCGGGCCGGTTGAAATTAATGCAACAATGGATACAACGGGCTTAAAACAAACCCAAGGGCGAGATTCTATCTCACCCCCGGGCTAACAACAAATATTACTTTTCCAGGCCGGCAGGCGGCCAGTTTTCCAGCTTCATGCCCAGCGTCAAACCACGGGATGCCAGAACTTCCTTGATTTCGTTCAAGGACTTGCGGCCCAGGTTTGGCGTCTTCAGCAGTTCATTTTCGCTACGCTGGATCAGATCGCCAATGTAGTAAATGTTTTCTGCTTTCAGGCAGTTGGCCGAACGTACTGTCAGCTCCAGGTCGTCGACCGGACGCAACAGGATAGGATCGACTTGCGGTGCGCGGGATGGTGCTTCAGCAGCAGCTTCAGTGCCTTCCAGTGCAGCGAACACGTTCAGCTGATCGACCAGCACGCGCGCCGATTGGCGAATCGCTTCTTCCGGAGTGATCACGCCATTGGTTTCAATGTTGATGACCAGCTTGTCCAGGTCGGTACGCTGTTCCACACGCGCCGATTCAACGGCGTAGGAAACACGGCGCACTGGCGAAAACGATGCGTCCAGAATGATGCGGCCAATGGTCTTGTTGGCATCTTCAGTCAGGCGACGTACGTTGCCTGGCACATAGCCACGGCCTTTTTCAACCTTGATCTGCATGTCCAACGCGCCGCCGGCGGTCAGGTGGGCAATCACGTGCTCTGGATTGACCAGTTCAACGTCATGCGGCAGATCGATGTCGGAAGCCAGCACAGCGCCTTCGCCATCTTTTTTCAATGTCAGTGTTACTTCGTCGCGGTTATGCAGCTTGAACACAACACCCTTCAGGTTCAACAGGATATCGACTACATCTTCCTGCACGCCGTCGAGTGACGAGTATTCATGAACCACACCGGCGATGGTCACCTCAGTCGGCGCATAGCCAACCATCGATGACAGCAGGACGCGGCGCAGTGCGTTGCCCAGCGTGTGGCCGTAGCCACGTTCAAACGGTTCCATCACGACTTTAGCGTGGCCGGCACCCAGTGCTTCTACTTCGATAATACGTGGCTTCAACAAGCTGTTTTGCATGAAATGTCCTCTTCAATACCCTCGGCTCGTTACACCGATAAGGCTGATGGCATTAAGGGCGCCGCCGACCATCGCTAGGATAGTCAGAGGCACCCTGATGAAACGGCCGCAGCTGAAACCAGCTGCGGCCGAAAAACTAAAATTAACGCGAATACAGTTCGACGATCAGCGATTCGTTGACGTCGTTAGCGATTTCGTTGCGGTCTGGCAGGGACTTGAAAGTACCTTCCATCTTCTTCGCATCAACCGAAACCCACGATGGCATGCCACCTTGTTCGGCCAGTTGCAGCGCTTCAACGATACGCACTTGCTTCTTGGCTTTTTCACGAACAGCGATCACATCGCCGGTCTTGACCTGGTACGAAGCGATGTTGACAACGTTGCCGTTGACGGTGAACGCTTTGTGCGAAACCAGCTGACGGCTTTCAGCGCGGGTCGAACCGAAACCCATGCGATAGACGACGTTGTCCAGACGTGCTTCCAGCAAACGCAGCAGTGTTTCGCCGGTGTTGCCCTTGCGACGGTCCGCTTCTGCGAAATAACGACGGAACTGACGTTCCAGAATGCCGTACATACGCTTAACTTTTTGCTTTTCGCGCAATTGGTTACCGTAGTCGGAGGTACGTGCACCAGATGTGCGGCCATGTTGACCTGGCTTGGAATCCAGCTTGCACTTGGAATCCAGCGAGCGGCGTGCGCTCTTCAGGAACAGGTCCGTACCTTCACGGCGGGAAAGTTTTGCTTTAGGTCCGATATAACGTGCCACGATGCTTCCTTTTAAAAATATGACGCCGGGGCATTACTGCCTTTTGCGGCCAGAATCTGAGTGAACAACGCCGGCCTGGCGCTAGTCTGATTTACCTTCAACCAGACAGTGGGCTTAAGAACAAAACCCGCCAAGGTCATTGGCGGGTCACTTGCATACGCTATTGCCAGACAATAGCGAAATCTGTACAGATTAGATACGACGACGCTTTGGAGGGCGGCAACCGTTATGCGGTACTGGGGTAACATCTTGAATCTGGGTGATCTTGATACCCAGGTTGTTCAACGCACGAACAGCGGACTCACGACCAGGACCTGGGCCCTTGATACGCACTTCCAGGTTCTTTACACCACATTCCACGGCCACTTTACCAGCGGCTTCGGCTGCAACCTGCGCTGCAAATGGAGTCGACTTGCGGGAGCCTTTAAAGCCAGCGCCACCAGATGTCGCCCACGACAACGCATTACCTTGACGATCGGTAATCGTGATGATGGTGTTGTTGAAAGACGCGTGGATGTGCGCGATGCCTTCAGCAACGTTCTTTTTAACTTTTTTACGCACACGTGCTGCTGCGGCGTTATTTGGGGACTTTGCCATAATAATTTCCTAGAATCCGACTACCTAAAAACAATCAGTTGCCACGAGACCGTGGCAGCTTAATTATTTCTTCAGCGATTGAGCGGCTTTGCGCGGGCCCTTGCGGGTACGTGCATTGGTACGAGTACGTTGGCCACGGCAAGGCAAGCCTTTGCGATGACGCATACCACGATAGCAACCCAGATCCATCAAACGCTTGATGTTCATCGACAGTTCACGACGCAGGTCACCTTCGACGACGAATTTTGCAATTTCGTCGCGCAGCTTTTCCAGCTCGTTATCGTCGAGATCTTTGATCTTCTTCGTAGTCAAAATACCCGTGCTTTCGCAAATTTCTTTTGCGCGTGGGCGGCCAACACCGTAGATGGCTGTCAAGCCGATAACGGTGTGCTGATGATTGGGGATGTTTACCCCTGCAATACGTGCCATTCGTTATTCCTCGATCAATAACGTTAATTAACCTTGGCGCTGTTTATGGCGCGGCTCTGTACAAATGACGCGAACCACGCCTTTGCGCTTAATGATCTTACAGTTGCGGCAGATGCGCTTGACTGATGCGAGCACTTTCATTTTCGTCTTCTTTCTATACTAAAAGTTACTTGGTACGGAACACAATCCGTGCCCGGCTTAAATCATAAGGTGTCAATTCTACCGTCACCTTATCTCCTGGGAGGATGCGAATATAGTTCATGCGCATCTTGCCAGAAATATGACCGAGGACGATATGTCCGTTTTCCAACTTGACTCTAAATGTTGCATTGGGGAGATTCTCAAGAATCTCACCTTGCATCTGGATAACGTCGTCTTTTGCCATTCGGTCTACTGGTTCCTTTGGTCGTTCGTTGCAACACTTAGCGTGTCGAAACGCCGCCCTTGAAATTTGCCTTACGAAGCAGCGAATCATATTGCTGCGACATCACGTAATTCTGTACTTGCGCCATGAAATCCATGGTGACCACTACGATAATCAACAGCGATGTACCACCAAAATAAAACGGTACTTTCCAGCGGGCGATCAGAAATTCCGGAACCAAACAAACAACCGTAATATAAACCGCGCCAACCAGTGTCAAACGCATCAGGATCTTGTCGATATAACGTGCTGTCTGCTCGCCTGGACGAATCCCTGGTACAAACGCTCCGCTCTTCTTCAGGTTGTCAGCTGTTTCTTTGCTGTTAAATACCAACGCTGTATAGAAAAAGCAGAAGAACACAATCGCTATCGCATACAGCAGAGCATGAATCGGCTCGCCTGGCGCCAGTGAAGCCGCCATATCCTTGAGGAAGTTGACTACCGGATTGGTTGAATCACCGGAAGTAAACCAACTCGTGATTGTCGCAGGAAACAAGATGATCGAGGAAGCGAAGATTGGAGGAATTACACCAGCCATGTTCAGCTTCAGCGGCAAATGACTACTTTGGCCGCCATAAATCTTGTTGCCTACCTGGCGTTTCGCGTAATTCACCAGAATCTTGCGTTGGCCACGTTCGATAAATACCACCAGATATGTCACGCCGGCCGCGATCAAACAAATCAAAATCGCCGACACGGGACTCATGGAACCGGTACTTACCTGACCGAACAAACCACCGATCGCATTTGGCAAGCCAGCTGCAATACCTGCAAAGATGATGATCGAGATACCGTTACCGAGACCACGCTCAGTAATCTGCTCACCCAACCACATCAAAAACATCGTTCCTGTTACCAGCGTCACAACTGTGGTGAAGCGAAAAGCCAGGCCGGCATCCAGCACCAGGCCAGGTTGCGATTCCAGGGCTACCGCAATCCCCAGGGCCTGAAACGTCGCCAGCAGCAGCGTACCGTAACGGGTGTACTGGGTAATCTTGCGACGACCGGACTCGCCCTCTTTCTTCAACGCTTCTAGCTGAGGTGACACAATCGACATCAATTGCATCACGATCGATGCCGAGATATACGGCATGATACCCAGCGCGAACACGGTGAACCGCGACAACGCACCACCAGAGAACATGTTGAACATGCCCAGAATGCCGCCCTGGTGCTGCTTGAACAATTGCGCCAACTGCGATGGATCAATTCCCGGTACAGGAATGTGAGCACCAATACGATATACAACCAATGCAGCAAGCAAGAACCACAGACGGCCCCATGGGAAGCCGCTCGCAGCACTCTTTGCAAGTTGGGGTGAAGTCGCCACTTATTGCTCCATTGCTACGAGTTAGAACGACAAATTAAGCAACCGATCCGCCGGCCGCTTCAATCGCAGCTTTTGCACCCTTGGTAGCGATCAAGCCCTTGAGCGTAAATTTCTTGGTGACTTCGCCCGACAGGATGACGCGTACCACGCGTGCCAGCTCGCCGATCACGCCAGCTTGCTTCAACACCAGGATATCTACTTCAGTTACCGGCAGGTTTTCCAGGTCCGACAAGCGAACTTCTGCTTTGTACGGCGTTGCCATCGACTTGAAGCCGCGTTTTGGCAAACGACGTTGCAAAGGCATCTGACCACCTTCGAAACCTACTTTGTGGAAACCGCCCGAACGCGATTTTTGACCCTTGTGACCGCGGCCGGCTGTCTTACCCAGGCCCGAGCCGATACCACGACCGACGCGACGCTTGTAGTGCTTGGCGCCATCTGCAGGTTGAATAGTATTCAATTCCATAATTTGCTCCGTTCGCAAGCCGAAGCTTACGACACCACTTTCACAAGATAGGACACTTTATTGATCATGCCGCGCACAGCTGGTGTGTCTTGCAATTCGGAAACCGAATTGACACGACGCAGGCCCAGGCCGCGAACTGTTGCGCGATGCGTTTCGCGCGTGCCGATCAAACCCTTGACCAGTTGTACTTTTACAGTCTTTGTCATTTTGATCACCTTAGCCCAGAATTTCTTCAACGGACTTGCCACGCTTGGCGGCGATTTCCGATGGAGTGTTCATTTTTGACAAGCCGTTCAAAGTTGCACGAACCATGTTGTACGGATTGGTGGAACCTGTGGACTTGGCCACAACGTTCGTCACGCCCAGTACTTCAAAAATTGCGCGCATTGGACCGCCGGCAATAACACCAGTACCGTCTTTAGCTGGCAGCATCAAAACCGATGACGCGCCGTGCTTGCCGGAAATAGCGTGTTGCAGAGTACCGTTCTTGAGCGTTACCTTGATCATCTTGCGACGGGCTTCTTCCATAGCCTTCTGCACAGCGACCGGCACTTCTTTCGATTTGCCCTTGCCCATGCCGATACGGCCATCGCCATCACCAACAACAGCCAATGCTGCGAAACCCATGATACGACCACCCTTGACCACTTTGGTCACACGGTTGACCGCGATCATTTTTTCGCGCATGCCATCATCCGGCTTATCGCTTTGCATTTTTGATTGCATTTTTGCCATGACGATTCTTCCTTAGAACTTCAGACCGGCTTCACGGGCGGCATCTGCCAGCACCTTGACGCGGCCGTGGTAACGGAAACCGGAGCGATCAAACGCAACTTCGGTAACTCCAGCTTTCAGTGCCTTCTCGGCAACGCGCTTGCCAACCAGAGATGCAGCTGCTGTATTGCCGCCTGCACCGGACTTGCCGGCCAGTTCTGCACGTACTTCAGCTTCCAGTGTGGAGGCCGAAGCCAGCACTTTAGCGTCAGGGCCGATGATGCTGGCGTAAATGTGCAAGTTGGTACGATGCACTGCCAGGCGGTTCACCTTTAACTCTGCGATCTTGGCACGCGTTTGGCGTGAACGGCGCAGACGTGATTGTTTCTTATCCATCGTCAACCCCTATTACTTCTTCTTGGTTTCTTTAAGGATTACCACTTCGTCCGAGTAACGAACGCCCTTGCCCTTATAAGGCTCAGGTTCGCGGTAAGCACGAACTTCTGCAGCAACCTGACCAACACGTTGCTTGTCGATACCCTTGATCAGGATTTCGGTCTGCGTCGGTGTTGCCACTGTGACGCCTTCTGGCATCTGGTGCACAACAGGATGCGAAAAACCGAGCGACAGGTTCAACTTGTCACCTTGAGCTTGCGCGCGAAAACCCACTCCAACCAGGTTCAGCTTCTTTTCGAAGCCCTTGGTTACGCCGTTGACCATGTTGTTGACCAGAGCACGCAATGTGCCGGACATCGCATTGGCTTCGCGGCTGTCGTCAGCGGCCGCGAAATTCAGCGTGCCGTTGTTGTTTTCGATTTTTACCAGGCCATTCAAAGCCTGGGAAAGCGAGCCCAATGGGCCCTTGACTGTGATCTGCGCTGCTGTAATGGTCGCTTCCGCGCCAGTCGGCAGTGCAATCGGCATTTTACCTACACGTGACATATTGCACTCCTTAGGCGACGTAGCAAATAACTTCGCCACCGACACCGGTTGCGCGCGCTTTGCGGTCCGTCATGACACCAGCAGGTGTCGAAATAATTGCCACACCTAAGCCGTTCATCACGTTAGGGATGTCATCTTTGCCCTTGTAGATCCGCAGCCCTGGACGGGATACGCGATCAAGACGTTCGATAACAGGACGGCCGGCGTAATACTTCAAACCGATTTTGAGTTCCGCTTTGCCGCCTTCTTCTGCGACAGCGAAATCTTCAATGTAACCCTCGTCCTTGAGGACGTTGGCAATCGCAATCTTGACCTTCGACGATGGCATTGCCACGGTTGTCTTGTGAACTACTTGCGCATTGCGGATACGGGTCAGCATATCGGCGATAGGATCGCTCATACTCATTGCATATTCTCCTATTACCAGCTTGCTTTAGTCATACCCGGAATTTCGCCACGCATGGCGATTTCACGGAGCTTAATACGGCCCAGACCGAACTTGCGGAAAGTGCCACGTGGACGACCAGTCAGGGAGCAACGATTACGTTGACGGGTCGGAGCCGAGTTACGTGGCAGCGCTTGCAATTTCAAGCGAGCTTCGTAGCGCTCTTCTTCCGACTTCGATTGGTCATCAATGATTGCCTTTAACTCGGCACGCTTACCGGCGTATTTTTTTACCAGGTCAGCGCGCTTTTGTTCACGGTTAATCAGTGCCAGTTTTGCCATGGCAACCTCAGTTTCTGAACGGAAATTTAAATGCGGCGAGAAGCGATTTTGCTTCGTCGTCGGTCTTTGCAGTCGTCGTGATACTGATATTCATACCACGCAACACATCAATCTTGTCGTATTCAATTTCGGGGAAAATGATCTGCTCTTTCACGCCGATATTGTAGTTACCACGACCGTCAAATGCACGACCGGAGACGCCACGGAAGTCACGAACGCGCGGCAGCGCGACTGTGATCAGGCGATCCAGAAACTCGTACATATGAGCGCCACGCAATGTAACCATGCAACCGATTGGATAGCCTTCACGGATCTTGAAACCCGCGATAGCCTTCCGTGCCTTGGTCACGACTGGCTTCTGACCTGCAATCTTGGTCAAATCGCCAACAGCGTGTTCAATGATTTTCTTGTCCGCAATCGCTTCCGACAGACCCATGTTCAGGGTGATCTTCAGGATGCGCGGCACTTCCATTACGGACTTGTAAGCGTATTTCGCTGTCAGGTCGGTAACGACTTTATCTTTATAGAATTCTTGGAGACGGGCCATGATCTCTTAAACCTTAACAACTTCGCCGCTGGACTTGAAAACGCGGACTTTCTTGCCGTCCACATCTTTAAAACCAACGCGATCTGCCTTGCCAGTTGCAGCGTTGAACAACGCAACATTTGACACGTGAATTGGCATCAGCTTGTCAATGATGCCACCAGTTACACCAGTCATCGGGTTTGGCTTGGTCGCTTTTTTAGCAACGTTGACACCCTCTACGACGACGTGATTAGCATCAACGCGTTGCTTTACAACACCGCGCTTGCCCTTGTCTTTACCAGTCAGGACGATTACTTCGTCGCTTTTCCGAATCTTATCCATCTCGACTCCTTACAGCACTTCAGGCGCGAGCGACACAATCTTCATGAAGCGCTCAGTGCGCAGTTCACGAGTGACTGGTCCAAAAATACGCGTACCAATTGGCTCAAGCTTCGCGTTCAGCAGCACTGCTGCATTGCCATCGAACTTGACCAACGAACCATCTTGACGGCGAACGCCTTTAGCGGTCCGCACGACAACGGCGTTATAAATCTCGCCTTTTTTGACGCGGCCACGTGGCGCTGCCACTTTGACGGTAACCTTGATCACATCACCAATGCTGGCATAGCGACGCTTGGAACCACCCAGAACTTTGATACACATGACTTCGCGTGCACCAGTGTTGTCGGCTACTTCGAGCCGGCTTTCCGTTTGAATCATAATATTTTCTTTCCCAACTTAACTCGCTGCCGCACGATGCGGATTTACGGTCAGTCTTGGTCCTGTCAGGGCAACTCTGCTGAGCGCACTGCTTAGGTGGACGACTTCCAAAACTTCTTGCTAGAACAAAAATGTACTGCGGGGGTGGTGCTATTTTTTCTTGCCCGCTCTTGTTGGAAGCCAACAGGAGC
Organism: Collimonas sp. GW821-FHT02H07; assembly: GCF_059421505.1. Classification (NCBI taxonomy): domain Bacteria; kingdom Pseudomonadati; phylum Pseudomonadota; class Betaproteobacteria; order Burkholderiales; family Oxalobacteraceae; genus Collimonas; species Collimonas sp. GW821-FHT02H07. The sequence goes on along the minus strand of NZ_JBWKVC010000007.1, from coordinate 48,156 downwards.
GAAGCCAAGCATTATTACATCAAAATGCTTGGCTCGCAACCATTACTTACAGGACTTGTGCCACTTGTACCACACGTGTCACGCTCCAAGCTTTAGTCTTGGAGATTGGACGTCCTTCTTGGATCTCGACAACGTCGCCTTCCTTGGCCTGGTTGGTTTCGTCATGTGCATGGTACTTGTTAGTACGCACGATGATTTTGCCATACAGAGGATGCTTGACGTGGCGTTCGATCAGGACAGTAACAGTCTTGTCCATCTTATCGGACACTACTTTACCAACCAGCGTGCGCTTGAGCGCTTGTTTCACTTGATCGTTCATTACAGGGCGCCCTTCGAATTGATCACGGTCTTGACCCGCGCTATATCGCGACGAACTTTCTTCAATTGCGACGTATTGCTCAATTGCTGAGTTGCGATTTGCATGCGGAGGCTAAACTGCGCCTTCAGCAATTCGTTCAGCTCTTTCGTCAAGGCCGCTTGATCTTTGTCGCGGAGTTCAGATGCTTTCATGTTTAACTCCAATTATTGGCCAATTTGACGCACGACGAACGTGGTCAACAATGGCAATTTAGCTGCAGCCAAACGGAATGCCTCACGCGCCAGAGTTTCATCGACGCCATCCATCTCGTACAGCATTTTACCTGGCTGAATTTCAGCCACGTAGTACTCGGGATTACCTTTACCGTTACCCATGCGGACTTCGGCAGGCTTTTGCGAAATTGGCTTATCCGGGAAAATGCGGATCCAGATACGACCACCCCGTTTGATATGCCGGGTCATTGCGCGACGAGCTGCTTCAATCTGACGCGCGGTGATACGACCGCGGCCAACCGCTTTCAAGCCAAATTCGCCGAACGACACGGCAGTGCCGCGCGAATGCGAAATGCCTTTGTTACGGCCTTTTTGCTCTTTACGATATTTTCTGCGTGCTGGTTGCAGCATGATTATTCTCCTGCTTTCTCAGCCGGTGCAGCAACAGCGGCAACACCTTCAGCAGCACCATCCGGCTTCTTGGCACGGGCCGGACGCGCAACTGGCGCACCTGGACCTGCCGTTGTAGTTTTAGCACGTGGACGACCGGCTGGCTTGCCATCATCGCGACGTGGACCACGGCGTTTCTTGTCATCGTCGTTAGGGACGTCGATTACCGGCGCATCGCCGTTAGCCAGACGATCACCCTTGTAAACCCAGACTTTGATGCCGATAATGCCGTATGTGGTTTCAGCTTCGCCGAAACCGTAGTCGATGTCAGCGCGCAGTGTGTGAAGTGGCACGCGACCTTCGCGGTACCATTCGGTACGTGCGATTTCGATACCATTCAGACGACCGGACGACATGATCTTGATCCCTTGCGCGCCCAGACGCATTGCGTTCTGCATCGCACGTTTCATCGCGCGGCGGAACATGATGCGTTTTTCGAGCTGTTGCGCGATCGAGTCAGCGATCAGTTGCGCATCGATTTCAGGTTTACGAATTTCTTCGATATTAACGTGAACCGGCACACCCATCAGCTTAGTCAGCGCGGACTTCAGTACTTCGATGTCCTCGCCTTTTTTACCAATAACAACACCAGGACGCGAGCTGTAGATCGTGATGCGTGCGTTCTTTGCAGGACGCTCGATAACAACGCGGCCGACCGATGCGTTCTTCAGTTTTTTCTTGAGGAAAGCGCGAACCTTCAGATCTTCGCCGAGCATTTGGGCAAAATTGCTATTGCCTGCATACCAGCGAGATCCCCAGTTACGTGTAACCGCAAGGCGAAAACCGGTTGGATGAATCTTCTGTCCCATCGTGACTCCTTAGTTTCCGACAGTCACGTAAATGTGACAGGATTGCTTCGAGATACGATCGCCACGGCCTTTTGCACGCGCTGTGAAGCGCTTCAGGACCGAACCTTTTTCCACGTAAATCGTCGTAACTTTCAGCTCGTCGATGTCGGCACCGTCATTGTGTTCGGCGTTCGCAATTGCGGACTCCAGAACACGCTTGATGATGGCTGCACCTTTCTTAGGGCTGAAAGTCAGGATGTTTAGCGCGTGATCAATTTTTTTGCCGCGAATCAGGTCGGCGACCAGACGGCCCTTTTGGGCCGACAGGCGCACGCCGCGGAGGGTAGCTTTAGTTTCCATCATCGGACCTTATTTCTTAGCCTTCTTATCAGCAGCATGACCCTTGAACGTACGGGTCAGCGCGAATTCGCCGAGCTTGTGACCAACCATGTTCTCGGACACATATACCGGGACGTGTTGTTTGCCGTTATGCACAGCAATCGTCAGACCGATAAAATCCGGCATGATGGTCGAGCGACGGGACCAAGTCTTGATTGGCTTTTTGTCTTTGACTGCTTGCGCAGTTTCAACTTTTTTCACCAGGTGGGCGTCGCAGAACGGCCCTTTTTTCAATGAACGTGTCATGTGTTACCCCTTATTTCTTGCCACGGCGCGAGACGATCATGGAAGTAGTACGCTTGTTGCTGCGTGTCTTCTTACCCTTAGTCTGTTGACCCCATGGCGAAACTGGATGACGACCAGCTGCGGTCTTACCTTCACCACCACCGTGAGGATGGTCGACCGGGTTCATGACCACACCGCGAACGGTAGGACGAACACCACGCCAACGCATCGCACCCGCTTTACCGATCTTGCGCAGGCTGTGTTCGGCATTGCCGACTTCACCTACGGTAGCGCGGCATTCGATGTGCACGCGGCGAACTTCACCGGAGCGCAAACGAATCTGAGCGTAAGTACCTTCACGAGCCATCAGCACAACGCCGGCGCCGGCGGTACGGGCCATTTGGGCACCCTTACCTGGCAGCATTTCGACGCAATGCAGAATCGTACCAACCGGAATGTTGCGGATTGGCAGGCAGTTGCCGGATTTGATCGGCGCTTCCGAGCCGCTCATTACCTGGTCGCCTACAGCCATGCCTTTAGTGGCGATGATGTAGTGACGTTCGCCGTCGGCGTAGCACAACAGGGCGATATTCGCGGTGCGGTTTGGATCGTATTCGATACGTTCCACTTTCGCAGGAATGCCATCCTTGGTGCGCTTGAAGTCGATCAGGCGGTAATGTTGCTTATGACCACCGCCGATGTGGCGAGTAGTGATATGGCCGTTGTTGTTACGACCGGCTGTTTTCGATTTCTTCTCAACCAGGGCTGCGAATGGACGGCCTTTGTACAGGTCGGGATTAACGACCTTGACCATGCCACGGCGGCCCGGCGAGGTTGGTTTAACTTTAACGAGTGCCATTATTTAGCCTCCTCGGTGAAGTTGATCTCTTGACCCGGCTTCAAGCATACGAATGCGCGGCGGGTGTGGTTGCGGCGACCCATGGTCTTGCCGCTACGCTTTTGCTTACCCTGGCGATTGGCAACTTGCACCGATTCAACCTGAACTTTGAAGAGCAGCTCAACAGCAGCCTTGACTTCCAGCTTGGTAGCGTCTGGTGCGATACGGAAAACGACTTGCTCGTTCTTCTCCGCAACCATCGTTGCCTTTTCGGAAATCACCGGCGCCAGCAACACTTTCATCAAGCGTTCTTCGCTATGTTTAATTGCGTTCATGCCAGCATCTCCTCAATCTTCGCCAAAGCCAGCTTGGTGATCAGGATCTTCTTGTAGAACACAAGCGATACTGGATCAGCGTGACGTGGCTCACATACCAGGAAGCCTGGCAGGTTACGCGACGCCAACAACAGGTTTTCTTCCAGGTTGTCGGTAATCACCAACACGGAATCCAGACCCATGGTCTTCAGCTTTTGCGACAGCAACTTGGTCTTTGGCGCTTCGACCGAGAAATTCTCGACGACCGACAGACGACCTTCGCGTGCCAACTGCGACAGAATCGAGCAGAGACCTGCGCGATACATCTTCTTGTTTACTTTGTGGGTGAAGTTCTCATCCGGCGAGTTCGGGAAAATTCGACCACCGCCGCGCCACAGTGGCGAGGACGACATACCAGCACGAGCGCGGCCAGTACCCTTTTGGCGCCATGGCTTCTTAGTCGTGTGATGAACTTCTTCACGGTCTTTTTGCTTACGGTTACCGCTGCGAGCGTTAGCCTGGTAAGCAACTACGACCTGGTGAATCAGAGCTTCGTTGTAGTCGCGGCCGAAAATGGTATCCGGAGCAGCAACGTTCGAAGCAGCTTGACCTTGGTCATTCAGGAGCTTGAGTTCCATGAATTAGGCTCCCTTCTTAGCTTTGATTTTGATCGCAGGGCTGACCACGACTTGGCCGTTCTTAGCACCTGGAACCGCGCCCTTGACCAGCAGCAGTTGGCGCTCAGCGTCAACACGTGCGATTTCGAGGTTTTGCGTGGTTACAGTGACGTCACCCATGTGACCGGTCATGCGCTTACCAGGGAAAACGCGACCTGGATCCTGCGCCATACCGATGGAACCTGGGACATTGTGCGAACGGGAGTTACCGTGGCTGGCACGACCGGATGCAAAGTTGTGACGCTTGATGGTACCAGCGTAACCTTTACCGATCGAGACACCTTGAACGTCAACCTTTTGACCGACTTCGAACAGGCTGGCAGCGATAACTTCGCCGGCCTTCAGCTCGGAAGCCTTGGTTGAATCAATGCGGAATTCTCTGAGGATGGTACCAGCCTCGACGCCAGCTTTGGCGTAGTGACCAGCGGCGGCTTTAGTCACGCGTGAAGCGCGACGCGAACCGAATGCAACTTGAACAGCGGTATAACCGTCTGTTTCAGGCGTTTTGATTTGGGTCACGCGGTTGTTCGACACGTCCAACACGGTTACTGGGATTGAATCCCCATCTTCCGTGAAGATGCGCATCATGCCAACCTTGCGACCAACAAGGCCTAAGCTCATTGTTTTTCTCCATTCCCGCCTACGATTGGGCAGGGCTGATGTTTGTACAACTAAAATAAGCACGATTGCAAAGACGAAAACCGCCGGCAATCGCACCGAAGCCGATCAGTATAACCGCGTAAATTTTTATTTGCAAGACCATCTTTGTCGTGGTATGTCAAAGATTCAGCGGTTAAGGCTGATTTACAACACCTTATAAATAGTTGGGGACAGAGTAATTCGCCACGCTTCGGTGGCTCCTAAACTCTGTCCCACAATTATCTTGCTGTTGCGAATTTATTACTGCAGCTTGATTTCCACGTCCACGCCGGCTGGCAGGTCCAGCTTCATCAACGCATCGACAGTCTTGTCGGTTGGGTCAACGATGTCCATCAGACGCTGGTGGGTACGGATTTCGAACTGGTCGCGCGAAGTCTTGTTGACGTGCGGCGAACGCAATACGTCAAAACGCTGGATACGTGTCGGCAGTGGTACTGGACCCTTGACAACGGCGCCGGTGCGCTTGGCTGTATCAACGATTTCCTGAGCCGACTGGTCGATCAGTTTGTAGTCGAACGCCTTCAGGCGGATGCGGATTTTTTGGTTAGGAGCTGACATGATTTTCCTTAAAAGAACGAACCGCGGATGACAACCACCCACGGTATATAAAACTAATCAGTTGGGGACAGAGTCGCACGGATAGTGTAATTCGCCGCGCTTCGGCGGCTCTTAAACACTCGCCGTGTGCCTCTGTCCCGCAACAATTCGACTTATTACGCGTCAGGCAGGATCTTGGCAACAACGCCTGCACCAACAGTACGGCCACCTTCGCGGATTGCGAAACGCAGACCTTCTTCCATCGCGATTGGGTTGATCAGCATGACTGTGATCGACACGTTATCGCCTGGCATGACCATTTCTTTGTCTTTCGGCAACTCGATCGAACCAGTCACGTCCGTCGTACGGAAGTAGAACTGTGGACGATAGTTGTTGAAGAAAGGCGTATGACGGCCACCTTCGTCTTTCGACAGAACATAGATCTCGCCAGTGAAATGCTTGTGTGGCTTGATCGAACCTGGCTTGGCCAACACTTGGCCCCGCTCCACGTCTTCACGCTTGGTGCCGCGCAGCAGCACGCCAACGTTGTCGCCGGCTTGACCTTGGTCCAGCAGCTTGCGGAACATTTCAACGCCAGTACATGTTGTATCTTGCGTATCGCGGATACCAACGATTTGCAGCGCTTCGCCAACCTTGACGATACCGCGCTCAACACGACCGGTCACAACGGTACCGCGGCCGGAGATCGAGAACACGTCTTCCACTGGCAGCAGGAAGGCGCCGTCAACAGCACGTTCCGGTGTCGGGATGTAAGTGTCCAGTGCTTCAGCCAGAGCCATGATGGCTTGCTCGCCCAATGGGCCAGTGTCGCCTTCCAGAGCCAGCTTCGCCGAACCCTTGATGATTGGCAGGTCGTCGCCTGGGAATTCGTACTTGGTCAACAGCTCGCGCACTTCCATTTCGACCAGCTCGAGCAATTCTTCGTCGTCGACCATGTCAGCCTTGTTCAGGAACACGATGATGTATGGCACGCCAACTTGACGCGACAGCAGGATGTGTTCGCGCGTCTGTGGCATTGGGCCGTCAGCTGCCGAGCAAACCAGGATCGCGCCGTCCATCTGCGCGGCACCGGTGATCATGTTTTTCACATAGTCAGCATGGCCTGGGCAGTCAACGTGCGCGTAGTGGCGGTTGGCAGTTTCGTATTCAACGTGCGCGGTGTTGATCGTGATGCCGCGCGCTTTTTCTTCTGGCGCTGCGTCAATCTGATCGTACGCTTTGGCTTCGCCGCCAAATTTCTTCGACAATACTGTCGCGATCGCTGCTGTCAGCGTGGTCTTGCCGTGGTCGACGTGGCCGATAGTGCCGACGTTGACGTGCGGCTTGGTCCGCTCGAATTTACCTTTTGCCATTTTATTCTTCCTTCAAAAAGAACGATGTCGTTAAACAATGAGTGAAACATTTCAGCCCTTGCCCGCTCGTGGCGGACAAGGGTTACTTGCTAGATTACTTGGCTTTGGACGTTACGATTGCATCGATAACGTTCTTCGGCGCTTCGGAGTAGTGCTTGAATTCCATCGAGTAGGTTGCACGGCCTTGTGTAGCCGAACGCAACGAAGTCGAGTAACCAAACATTTCCGACAGAGGCACTTCGGCCTTGATGATCTTGCCGCCACCGCCGGCGATTTCATCCATGCCTTGCACCATGCCGCGACGCGACGACAGATCGCCCATCACGGTACCAGCGTAGTCTTCCGGAGTTTCGACTTCAACAGCCATCATTGGCTCCAGAATAACCGGGCTGGCTTTACGGCAGCCGTCCTTGAACGCCATCGAAGCGGCCATGCGGAACGCATTTTCGTTCGAGTCAACGTCATGGTAAGAACCGAAGAACAGGGTTACCTTGACGTCTACCACTGGGTAGCCGGCCAGGACGCCGGTGTTCAATGTTTCACGGACACCCTTTTCAACTGCAGGGATGTATTCGCGTGGAACGGTACCACCCTTGATCGCGTCGACGAACTCAAAGCCCTTGCCTGGTTCTTGCGGTTCGATCTTCAGAACCACGTGACCGTATTGACCACGACCACCGGATTGCTTGACGAACTTGCCTTCGATTTCTTCGCAAGTCTTGCGGATCGTTTCACGATACGCAACTTGTGGCTTACCGACAGTCGCTTCAACGTTGAATTCACGCTTCATACGATCGACGATAATGTCCAGATGCAACTCGCCCATACCGGCGATGATGGTCTGACCCGATTCTTCATCAGTGCGGACACGGAAAGAAGGATCTTCTGCTGCCAGGCGGTTCAGCGCCAGGCCCATTTTTTCCTGGTCAGCCTTGGTCTTAGGCTCGACAGCCTGCGAAATCACCGGCTCAGGGAATATCATGCGCTCCAGGATCACGAATGCTGCCGGATCGCACAAGGTGTCACCGGTTGTCGTGTCTTTCAGACCAACCACAGCGGCGATGTCGCCTGCCAGCACTTCCTTGATTTCTTCGCGCTGGTTAGCATGCATCTGCACGATACGGCCGATACGCTCTTTCTTCGCCTTGACCGAGTTCAGGACTGTATCGCCCGAATTCAAAGTACCCGAGTAGCAACGCACGAAGCACAGCTGACCAACGAACGGGTCGGTTGCGATCTTGAACGCCAACGCCGAGAATTTCTCGGTGTCTTCGGCTTTACGCACGATAGGCTCATCGTCTTCATCCAGGCCTGGGACTGGAGGAATGTCGGATGGCGATGGCAGGTATTCAACCACGCCGTCCAGCATCGCTTGCACGCCCTTGTTCTTGAACGCAGTGCCGCACATCATCGGCACGATTTCGCTGGCCAAGGTACGCTGACGGATCGCAGCCTTGATTTCGGCTTCAGTCAGGTCGCCTTCTTCCAGGTACTTGTTCATCAGCTCTTCCGATGCTTCAGCAGCGGCTTCGACCATGTTTTCGCGCCACTTGGCGGCTTCGGCAGCCAGCTCAGCAGGGATTTCACGGTAGTCGAAAGTCATGCCTTGGGTATCGTCGTGCCAGTAGATCGCCTTCATCTTGACCAGGTCGATCACGCCTTCGAACTTGTCTTCAGCACCGATAGGTACTTGCATAGGAACCGGGTTAGCCTTCAGGCGAGCGCGCATCTGCTCGAAAACCTTGAAGAAGTTCGCGCCGGTGCGGTCCATCTTGTTGACGAACGCCAGACGTGGAACCTTGTACTTGTTAGCTTGACGCCACACTGTTTCCGACTGTGGCTGCACGCCGCCGACTGCACAGTAAACCATGCAGGCGCCGTCCAGAACACGCATCGAGCGCTCAACTTCAATCGTAAAGTCAACGTGGCCCGGTGTGTCGATGATGTTGATGTGGTGAGGCTGGAAGTTACCCGCCATGCCCTTCCAGAAACAGGTGGTCGCAGCGGAAGTGATCGTGATGCCACGCTCTTGTTCCTGCTCCATCCAGTCCATGGTGGCCGCGCCATCATGCACTTCACCGATTTTGTGATTCACACCGGTATAAAACAGAACGCGTTCTGTAGTCGTGGTTTTACCTGCATCGATGTGAGCGGAGATACCGATATTGCGATAGCGCTCAATGGGGGTCTTGCGAGCCATGATTTAATCCTAAGTCTTTTAATGCACGAAACCGAGCGCCATTTTTGATAAAAATATGCGCTCGGCTCGAACAAATTTCAGATGCGGACAGCGGCTCGATTCAGGGAGCCGGCTGCCCAGTCTATTAGAAGCGGAAGTGCGAGAACGCCTTGTTCGCTTCTGCCATACGGTGAACTTCGTCACGCTTTTTCATTGCGCCGCCGCGGCCTTCTGCGGCTTCCAGCAATTCGCCACCCAGGCGTTGCGGCATCGATTTTTCGCTGCGCTTGTTAGCTGCTTCACGCAACCAACGCATCGACAAAGCCATACGACGGACAGGACGGACTTCAACTGGCACCTGGTAGTTTGCACCACCAACGCGACGCGACTTAACTTCAACCAATGGTTTGGCGTTGCTGATAGCAAGGGCAAACACTTCCAGCGGATCTTTGCCGGATTTGGCTTGAATGTGCTCGAAGGCACCGTAAATGATGTTTTCTGCGACCGATTTCTTACCGGACAACATCAGGACGTTGACGAACTTCGCAACATCAACATTACCGAATTTCGGATCCGGCAGAATCTCCCGCTTGGGAACTTCACGACGACGTGGCATTTCGATTCCTTTCAATCTTCAGTTGAGCGACAGATCTTTTGTATCTGCACACTCGCGGACAGCCATCATAGCCACCCACTTACTCGGCCCATTGGGGACCGACACTTATTCGTTCGGCTTGCGCCTGGCGAAAACTATTATTTCTTTGCAGCCTTAGCACGCTTTGCACCGTACTTCGAACGTGCTTGCTTACGATCCTTGACGCCCTGGGTATCCAGTGCACCGCGAACCATGTGGTAACGCACACCCGGCAAGTCTTTTACACGGCCGCCGCGCAACAGCACGACACTATGTTCTTGCAGGTTATGGCCTTCACCGCCGATGTACGAAATGACTTCGAAACCGTTGGTCAGGCGAACTTTGGCAACTTTACGCAAAGCCGAGTTAGGCTTCTTTGGAGTTGTCGTATAAACGCGGGTGCAAACGCCGCGTTTTTGCGGGCTGTTTTCCAGCGCTGGTGATTTGCTCTTTACGACCGCAGAAACGCGCGGCTGGCGAATCAATTGATTGATGGTTGGCATCGTTATATATCCAACAAAATTACGACGTTAATAACAACAATCCCGAAATCGGTTGTCCGGGATTGGACAGATACTTGCGCAAGGAATCGTGCGAATCGCACAACACCTGCGCACAATTCGATTCAGCAGTAGAGGAGGAACGCGCTATAAGAAAGCGGAAGCAGACCAAAGAACGTTCGGCCCATAGAGCCTACAATCGAGAACCCGCGAGTATATCCCTATGATGCCTGGCGGTCAACCGCTGTCTGCGATCACCACCCCGTAAACGCAACAGTCCGGCAGGCGGGATTGTTGTCATATCGGCCATTCCGTCAACGCGACGCCCGCCTATATCTCATATGGCGCGATTCCCGGCGCCAGCTTTACGGGATAATGGGATTCAACTATCCTCCCCACCATGATGCCTGCCTTGTTTCGCCGCAAAAACCTGTTCGTGCTGGTTACCTACCTGGCCTTGTCCCTAGTTCCCTTCGTACCCTTGCTGTTCGGGCAGGCGGTAGATCATCCGGCCCGCATCATTGCCACCGAAATGGCGCTTTGGCTGGTGATCTGGTCGATTTTCAAGCGCCCCGCCTGGTTTCACTGGCTGTTGATCCCAGCCTTTCTTGCGCTGCCGACCGAGCTTTACCTGCGCAAGTTCTACGGCCAGGGCATCTCCACCCATCACCTCGGCATCATTGCCGAAACCAGTCCTGGCGAAGCGCTCGAGTTCCTGGGCGACAAAATCTGGTGGCTGGCGCTGGTTCTTGCGCTGGTCGTGCTGTGGTGGGCGCTCAGCTGGCTGGCAGCCAGCCGCACCCGCGACCTGGATCTGGAAGGACCTTCGCGCTGGTTCGGTTGGTTAGTACTTGCTGTTGGCTTATGCGTCTGGTTATATGGGCAGGAAGTTGGCGTGCAGGCGCCCGCCAGCGTAGCCAAGGGCAGCCTGGCGGCCAGCCCAGGCCTGCACTTCGGCAAGCTGCCGAGCTGGGCGGCGACGCCGCTGGAAGCGGAGCCGGTCAGCCGCACCTGGCCCTTCGGCCTGGCGGTGCGCGGCTACGATTTCTGGAAAGAACGGGAATATCTGGACGACCTCGAACACAAGAACAGCCAGTTCCATTTCGGCGCGCATCAAGCCAGCCATCAGAACACACCGCAAATCATCGTCATGGTGATCGGCGAATCGTCGCGCTACGACCGCTGGAGCCTGAACGGCTATCAGCGCGACACCAATCCCCTGCTCGGCAAGGAAAGCAACCTGGTCAGTTTTTCGGATGTGATTACCTCGGTGTCGGCTACCCGGCTGTCGGTGCCGGTGATGGTCTCGCGCAAGCCGGCCACTGAGAGCCTGAAGGCTGGCTTTGCCGAAAAATCTTTCATCACCGGCTATAAGGAAGCCGGTTTCAAGACCTACTGGATCTCGAACCAGATGTCTTATGGCAAGTTCGATACGCCGGTCTCGGTCTTCGCCAACGAGGCGGATGTAGTGCAGTTCCTGAACCTGGGCGGCTTTACCGATGCCTCGAATCTGGATGCGATTCTATTGCCGCAATTGCAAAAAGCCATGGCCGATCCGGCGCCGAAAAAACTGATCGTGCTGCACACGCTCGGCAATCACTGGAATTACAGCCATCGCTATCCGCAGGAATTCGATAAATGGCAGCCTTCCCTGTTCGGCATCGAGCATCCGGCCTATACCAACCTGGCCAACAAGCCGGCGCTAAGCAATAGCTACGACAACTCGATCCGCTATGTCGACTGGTTCCTGGCCCAGGTCATCGGCCAGCTGCGGGATTCCAGGCAATTGAGCGCAATGATGTATTTTTCAGACCACGGCCAGACCTTGTACGACGGCAGCTGCAAGATTGCCTTCCACGGCCACAACACCCAGTTCGAATTCCATATTCCGGCGCTGATGTGGTATTCCGACATCTATAAGCAATCCTATCCCGACAAGGTCGACCAGCTACAGCGCCACAAGCGTGCGCGCATGACGACTGAAAACGTCTTCCATTCGCTGCTCGACCTGGCCGACATCCGCTATCCGGACGAGCATCTGGATTGGAGCTTCCTGAGCAGCAAGCTGCGTCCGCACAAGCGCTACGTCGACAGCTACGGCTGGACCGACTACGACAACTCCACCTTCAAGGGCGATTGCCGGGAAGTGATCGACAACGGCAAGCCGATGCGCCAGCAGCGTGACTAAGACAGCGGCAGAGCCTCGCGCGACTTCTATATTTTGGTGTGGGAAAAGGTCAGACCGACATCGGCATCGAGTTTATTGAAAAACATATTCGATGGATCCACCCAGGAAAACAGCCAGTTGCGTACGTCGCCAGGCCGAAACTGACGCAGTGTTTCCTGGGGCAGCTCCATCATCACGATTCTCTTCTCAAGCCGAGGATAGCAGTTGGCGATATGCATCGGGCCTGAATTGACGCCGATGAACTTGGCGGCGGATGCAATCTCCCCCGCCAGTTGCCAGTAATCATGCTGCCCGCGCATGTCGATGCTGTGACCGCCCAAAGGCTTGTCGGCAAGCGAGCCGACCTGGACCAGCTGATAATCGCGGTAATTTTCAAGGATCGACGCCAGCACCGCGTCCGACATCACGCGCACCTCGTCTTCTCCGGATGCATGCCTGATTGCCGGCTCGCCATCGCGGGTCCGGTCCGAACCGCTGGTATGCACCACAACCTTATGCGGGATGATTTTCTTGTCTTCGTGCAGATATAGACGCGGATGGCGCAATACCGGATCGCTGAGGCCAAAATTCACGCACATGTATTCGCTCTGCGAACCGGCCGTCATATTTTTCATGCTATCGAAATAGTGCTGCGCCTGCTGCGTGGCGCGGCAATCTGGAATCAGGCTGATTTCAGGATATTCGGCAGCTTGCGCCTCCTCCATGAAGACCACATAGGGATTATGCTGAAATGCCCATATCTGCGGCTGCGTGATGACGCACTTGCGGCCGCTGGCGCGAAACACATTCTCCGGAATGGCGGTCGTGGCAATCTGGTCGCCGATATGAAAGAAATTGAATTTAAGCTTGTACATGGCAGTTCCAAAGCAAGCGGGCAAAAAAAAAGCAGCGGATGAATATCATCCGCTGCCATTCTATTGGCTAATCTGGTAAGAGGATTAAGCTTCGCCGCTTTCCTGCGCACCCAGCTCTTCAGCTGCGCGTGCTTCCGCGGCCGCCAGGCGTGCTGCCTGCTCGGATTGCAACAATGCTGTGCGCTCTTCCGCTTCCCAGCTGTCTTTTTCCTTGCGTGCACGGTGGAACGCGAGACCGGTGCCGGCTGGAATCAGGCGGCCGACGATGACGTTTTCCTTCAGGCCGCGCAGCGTGTCTTTCTTGCCCATGATGGCGGCTTCGGTCAACACGCGAGTGGTTTCCTGGAACGATGCGGCCGAGATGAACGAATCGGTCGACAGCGATGCCTTGGTAATACCCAGCAATACGTTTTCGTAGGTTGCAGGAATCTTGCCCGCTGCAATCACGCGATCGTTTTCGTCCAGCAGTTCCGAACGCTCGACCTGCTCGCCAGTGATGTAAGACGCATCGCCGGCATCAACGATCTGAACGCGGCGCAACATCTGGCGCACGATCACTTCGATGTGCTTGTCGTTGATCTTCACGCCTTGCAAGCGGTACACGTCCTGGACTTCGTCGACGATATAGCGTGCCAGCGCTTCGATACCCAACAGGCGCAGGATGTCTTGCGGATCGGCTGGGCCGTCGACAATCATTTCACCCTTGTTCACAACCTGGCCGTCATGCACCAGCACTTGCTTGTCCTTGGTAATCAGGAACTCGTGCTTGTTGCCGTCCATGTCTGTGATTTCCAGACGTTGCTTACCCTTGGTTTCCTTACCGAACGCCACAGTACCGGTGACTTCAGCCAGCATACCGGCATCCTTCGGCGAACGTGCTTCGAACAGCTCGGCAACGCGCGGCAGACCCCCGGTAATATCGCGTGTCTTTTGCGATTCGGTCGGGATACGCGCCAGCACTTCACCAACGTGCACTTGCTGACCGTCTTTCACGGTAATCAGCGCGCCAACCTGGAAGCCGATGGTCACAGCGTGTTCAGTACCGGCGATCTTGACTTCTTCGCCTTGCTCGTTCAACAGTTTGACCTGTGGACGGACAGTCTTGGTAACCGAACCGCGACGCTTCGCATCGATAACCACCAGAGTCGACAGACCGGTGACTTCATCGATCTGACGGGCCACGGTCGAACCTTCTTCGACGTTCTCGAAGCGAACGGTACCGGTGTACTCGGTAATGATCGGACGGGTCAGCGGATCCCATGTCGCCAGCGCTGTACCAGCCTTGATGGTCAAGCCATCCTTGACGATCAGGGTGGCGCCGTAAGGGACTTTATGACGCTCGCGCTCACGGCCGTGGTCGTCGGTGATCAGGACTTCGCCGGAACGGGAAATCACGATCAGTTCGCCCTTGCCGTTAGTCACGTAACGCATGGTCGCCGTGAAGCGGACCGTACCGTTGGACTTGGCTTCCACACTGGATGCCACTGCCGAACGCGATGCCGCACCACCGATGTGGAAAGTACGCATGGTCAGCTGGGTACCCGGCTCACCGATCGACTGCGCGGCAACCACACCGACTGCTTCGCCGTTGTTGACCAGCGTGCCGCGGCCCAGGTCGCGACCGTAGCATTGCGCGCACAGGCCGTAGCGTGTGTCGCAAGTCAGCGGCGTGCGGACCTTGACTTCATCGATGCCGAGGCGTTCGATTTCTTCGACTGCATCTTCGTCCAGCAAAGTACCCGATTCGTACAGGGTGCCCTGGGTTTCCGGATTGACGATATCGTTGGCGGCAACGCGGCCGAGGATACGGTCGCGCAGCGCTTCGATCACTTCACCGCCTTCAACCATCGCCTTCATCGAGGCGCCGTTGGAAGTGCCGCAATCATCTTCGATCACGACCAGATCCTGGGTCACGTCAACCAGACGACGTGTCAGGTAACCCGAGTTCGCTGTCTTCAGCGCGGTATCGGCCAGACCTTTACGTGCACCGTGGGTCGAAATAAAGTACTGCAAAACGTTCAGACCTTCGCGGAAGTTCGCGGTGATCGGCGTTTCGATAATCGAACCATCCGGCTTCGCCATCAGGCCACGCATACCGGCCAGCTGACGAATCTGTGCAGCGGAACCGCGCGCACCGGAGTCGGCCATCATGTAAATCGCGTTGAACGATTCCTGAGTGCCCTTGGTGCCGTCGCGGCGCACCACGTCTTCTACCTTCAGCTGTTCCATCATCGCCTTGCCGACGTCGTCGCCGGCCTTGCCCCAGATGTCCACAACCTTGTTGTAGCGTTCGCCTGCAGTCACCAGACCGGACGAGTACTGCTGTTCGATCTGCTTCACTTCTTGTTCCGCAGTCGCGATGATGGTTGCCTTTTGCGGCGGTACCAGCATGTCGTCCACGCAGATCGAGATACCGGCGCGGGTCGCCAGGCGGAAACCGGACTGCATCAGCTGGTCGGCAAACACCACCGTCGCGCGCAGGCCGCACTTACGGAACGATGTGTTGATCAGCTTCGAGATTTCCTTCTTCTTCAACGCGCGGTTCAGCACGGTGAATGGCAGGCCCTTAGGCAGGATTTCCGACAGGATCGCACGGCCGACAGTCGTTTCGTAACGCTTGATGGTCTTGACGAATTCGCCAGTCACCGCATCCTTCGGATACTCGGTGATACGCACGGTAACGCGGGTCGTCAGCTCGACTTCCTTGTTGTCGTAGGCACGGATGGCTTCCGACACGTCAGGGAACATCATGCCTTCGCCCTTGCCGTTGATTTGCTCACGGGTGGCGTAGTACAGACCCAGCACGATATCCTGCGACGGCACGATCGACGGCTCGCCGTTCGATGGGAACAGGATGTTGTTGGAAGCCAGCATCAAAGTGCGCGCTTCCATCTGTGCTTCGATCGACAGTGGCACGTGGACCGCCATTTGGTCGCCGTCAAAGTCGGCGTTGAATGCGGCGCAGACCAGCGGGTGCAATTGGATCGCCTTGCCTTCGATCAGGACCGGCTCAAACGCCTGGATACCCAAGCGGTGCAATGTAGGCGCACGGTTCAACATGACCGGATGTTCACGGATCACGTCTTCCAGGATGTCCCACACCACGGAAGTCTGGTTTTCAACTTCCTTCTTGGCTGCCTTGATCGTACTGGCGATGCCCATCACTTCCAGCTTGTGGAAAATGAATGGCTTGAACAGTTCCAGGGCCATCAATTTCGGCAAGCCGCATTGATGCAGTTTCAGTTGTGGACCCACCACGATCACCGAACGGCCGGAATAGTCGACGCGCTTACCCAGCAAGTTCTGACGGAAACGGCCGCCCTTACCCTTGATCATTTCTGCCAGGGATTTCAGCGGACGCTTGTTGGCGCCAGTCATTGCCTTGCCGCGACGGCCGTTGTCCAGCAGCGAGTCAACCGCTTCCTGCAACATCCGCTTTTCGTTGCGGGTGATGATTTCCGGAGCGCGCAATTCCATCAGGCGCTTCAGGCGGTTGTTACGGTTGATGACGCGGCGATACAGGTCGTTCAGGTCGGAGGTAGCGAAACGGCCGCCATCCAGCGGCACCAGCGGACGCAACTCAGGCGGCAGTACTGGCAACACTTCCATGATCATCCAGTCAGGCTTGATGCCCGAACGCTGGAACGCTTCCAGCACCTTCAGGCGCTTGGCGTATTTCTTGATCTTGGCTTCGGACTTTGACTCTTTCAATTCCTGACGCAGAGTTTCCGCATCGCGGTCGATATCGATCGCGCGCAGCAACTCACGGATGCCTTCGGCGCCCATGAATGCGGTGAAATCGTCGCCGTACTCTTCGTACTTGGCAGCGTAGTCGTCTTCCGACATGATCTGGCAACGCTTCAGCGGCGTCATGCCTGGATCAGTGATGACGTAGGCTTCAAAATACAATACGCGTTCGATATCCCGCAGGGTCATGTCGAGGACCATGCCCAGACGCGACGGCAGCGATTTCAGGAACCAGATATGCGCAGTCGGCGAGGCCAGTTCGATATGACCCATGCGCTCACGGCGCACCTTGGCCAGCGTGACTTCAACGCCGCACTTTTCGCAGATCACACCGCGATGCTTCAGACGCTTGTACTTGCCGCAGAGGCATTCGTAGTCTTTGATCGGGCCAAAAATCTTGGCGCAGAACAGACCGTCGCGCTCTGGCTTGAAGGTACGGTAGTTGATGGTTTCAGGCTTTTTTACTTCGCCATAAGACCACGAACGAATTTTTTCGGGCGACGCCAGACCAATCTTGATCGAGTCGAACTGTTCATTTTGCTGAACTTGCTTGAATAAATCGAGCAGTGCTTTCATGTATCACTCCAGTTGGCGTGAAGAAACTAAGATTCTTTACTATTGCTGCGTAGGGTGGGCAGCTATGCCCACGCGTGACGTCAAGTCCAACACAAGACTTGCTTCGATAACGCGTGGGCAGAAAATCTGCCCACCCTACTTCTCTGTACTCGGATTACTCGCGGTCGAGGTCCATATCAATACCCAGCGAGCGGATTTCTTTCAACAGCACGTTGAAGGATTCCGGCATGCCGGCGTCGATCACATGGTCACCCTTGACCAGGTTTTCATACACCTTGGTACGACCGTTCACGTCATCCGACTTCACTGTCAGCATTTCCTGCAGCACGTACGACGCACCGTAAGCTTCCAATGCCCAAACTTCCATCTCACCGAAACGCTGGCCGCCGAACTGCGCTTTACCACCCAGCGGCTGCTGGGTAACCAGCGAGTAAGGACCGGTAGAACGTGCATGCATCTTGTCGTCGACCAGATGGTGCAGTTTCAGGTAATGCATGTAGCCGACCGTAACATTGCGCTCGAAAGCTTCGCCGGTACGGCCGTCATACATCGTGACCTGGTTCTTCGAAGGCGTCATGCCCAGCTGCTTGGCGATGACGTCCGGATAAGCCAGGTCCAGCATGCGGCGGATTTCCTCTTCGTGCGCACCGTCAAACACCGGCGTCGCGAATGGCACGCCTTGCTTCAGGTTGTCCGCCAGATGGAAGATTTCCTCATCGCTCATGCCGTCCAGATCTTCCGTCTTGCCCGATTCGTTGTAGATCGTGTTCAGGAACTTGCGCAGTTCGGCAATCTTGGCTTGCGCCTTCAGCATTTCGCCGATACGCAGGCCCAGACCCTTGGCAGCCCAGCCCAGATGGACTTCCAGAACCTGACCGATGTTCATACGCGATGGCACGCCCAGCGGGTTCAGCACGATATCTGCCGGTGTACCGTCGGCCATGTGCGGCATGTCTTCGATCGGCAGGATGCGCGAAACCACACCCTTGTTACCGTGGCGACCCGCCATCTTGTCGCCAGGTTGCAGGCGGCGCTTAACAGCCAGGTAAACCTTGACCATTTTTTGTACGCCAGGCTGCAGCTCGTCGCCCTGCGTCAGCTTCTTGCGCTTTTCTTCAAATGCCAGATCGAACTGGTGACGCTTCTCGGCGATCGATTCCTTGATCGCTTCCAGCGCTACCGCTGCATCGTCGTCCGCCGGGCGGATATCGAACCAGTGGTATTTGTCCAGGTCCGCCAGGTATTCCTTGGTCAGCTTGCTGCCCTTGGCCAGTTTCTTCGGACCGCCGTTGACAACCTTGCCGATCAACATGCGTTCCAGACGCTCGAAGGCATCGCCTTCAACAATCCGCAACTGGTCGTTCAAGTCCAGGCGATAGCGCTGCAGTTCGTCATCGATGATCTGCTGTGCGCGCTTGTCGCGCTGGATGCCTTCGCGGGTAAACACTTGCACATCGATCACGGTGCCGACCATGCCCGAAGGCACGCGCAGCGACGTATCTTTAACGTCAGAAGCCTTTTCACCGAAGATCGCGCGCAGCAGCTTTTCTTCCGGCGTCAGCTGGGTTTCACCCTTAGGCGTCACCTTACCGACCAGCGTATCGCCGGCTTCAACTTCAGCACCGATGTAGACGATGCCGGACTCATCCAGACGCGCCAACTGATTTTCGGCCAGGTTGGAGATGTCGCGGGTGATTTCTTCAGCGCCCAGCTTGGTGTCGCGTGCAACCACCGACAACTCTTCGATATGGATCGACGTGTAGCGGTCGTCAGCCACGACTTTTTCAGAGATCAAAATCGAATCTTCGAAGTTGTAGCCGTTCCATGGCATAAACGCCACCAGCATGTTCTGGCCCAGAGCCAGCTCGCCCAGATCGGTCGATGCGCCATCGGCGATCACGTCGTGCTTGGCGACGCGGTCACCAACTTGCACGATCGGCCGTTGGTTGATGTTGGTGTTCTGGTTCGAACGTGTGTACTTGATCAGATTGTAGATATCGACACCGACTTCGCCGGCAGTCGCTTCTTCGTCATTCACACGAATCACGACACGACCTGCATCGACGTAATCAACGATACCGCCACGCAGTGCCTGCACGGTGGTGCCCGAGTCGACTGCCACGGTGCGTTCGATACCGGTACCGACCAATGCCTTCTCTGGGCGCAGGCAAGGAACTGCCTGGCGCTGCATGTTGGCGCCCATCAATGCGCGGTTCGCGTCATCGTGTTCGAGGAACGGGATCAGCGAAGCAGCAACCGACACCACCTGGCCTGGCGCCACGTCCATGTACTGGACGCGTTCTGGCGACACCAGGATGGTTTCACCAGCTTCACGTGCGGAAACCAGTTCATCCGACAGCTTCAGGGACTTGTCGATGGTCGCATTCGCCTGGGCGATGATGTAGCGGCCTTCTTCAATCGCCGACAGATAGTCGATCTGGTCGGTGACCTTGCTGTCTTCAACCTTGCGGTACGGGGTCTCGAGGAAACCGTATTCGTTCAGGCGAGCATACAGAGCCAGCGAGTTGATCAGGCCAATGTTCGGACCTTCCGGTGTTTCGATCGGGCAGACGCGGCCATAGTGGGTCGGATGCACGTCGCGCACTTCAAAGCCAGCGCGCTCACGGGTCAGACCGCCCGGTCCAAGTGCCGATACGCGGCGCTTGTGGGTGATTTCCGACAGCGGGTTGGTCTGGTCCATAAACTGCGACAACTGCGACGAACCGAAGAATTCACGGATCGCAGCCGAAATCGGCTTGGAATTGATCAGGTCATGCGGCATCAGGTTGTCCGCTTCGGCTTGGCCGAGGCGTTCCTTGACAGCACGCTCGACACGTACCAGGCCAGCGCGGAACTGATTCTCAGCCAGTTCGCCGACGCAACGCACACGACGGTTGCCCAAGTGATCGATATCGTCCACTTCGCCGCGGCCGTTACGCAATTCCACCAGGATCTTGATCACAGCCAGCACGTCGTCGTTCGACAGTGTCATGGCGCCGGTCAGTTCATCGCGGCCGATACGGCGGTTGAACTTCATGCGGCCGACAGCCGACAAATCGTAACGGTCAGCGTTGTAGAACAGGCCGTTGAACAGCGCCTCGACCGAATCTTCGGTTGGCGGTTCGCCAGGACGCATCATGCGATAGATCGCGACGCGGGCAGCCATCTGGTCGTTGGTGTCATCGCTGCGCAGAGTCTGCGAGATGTAGCTACCTTGGTCCAGGTCGTTGGTGTACAGAGTCTGGATGTCGCTGATGTCAGCTTCACGCAGCTTGGCCAGCAATTCTTCGGTCAGCTCGTCGTTGGCGTTGGCCACTACTTCGCCGGTGTCGCCGTCAACGATGTTGCGCGCCAGGACGCGGCCCAGCAGGTAGTCTTCCGGTACCGAGATATGCTTGATGCCGGCGGCTTCCACGTCACGCACGTGCTTGGAATTGATACGCTTGTCTTTCGCGACCAGGACCTTGCCCGCTTTGTCGGTGATGTCGAAACGCGCAACTTCGCCACGCAGGCGTTCTGCCACGAATTCCATCTCCGCGCCTTCGTTACGCAACGCGAAGTTGTCGAATACGAAGAAGTTGGCCAGGATCTGCTCGACCGACATGCCGATCGCTTTCAGCAGGATCGTGACAGGCATCTTGCGGCGGCGGTCGACGCGGAAGAACAGGATGTCTTTCGGGTCGAACTCGAAATCCAGCCATGAACCGCGGTAAGGAATGATACGGGCCGAGAACAGCAGCTTGCCGGACGAGTGCGTCTTGCCGCGGTCATGCTCAAAGAACACGCCTGGCGAACGATGCAGCTGCGATACGATAACGCGTTCGGTGCCGTTGATGACGAACGAACCGGTAGTCGTCATGAGCGGCAATTCGCCCATGTAGACTTCCTGTTCTTTCATTTCCTTGACGACCGGCTTGGTCGGCGATTCCTTGTCCAGGATCACCAGACGCACCTTGGCGCGCAATGGCGACGCGAACGTCAGGCCACGCTGTTGGCATTCCTTGACGTCGAACGGCGGATCGCCGAGCACGTACGACAGGAATTCGAGACGCGCAAAACCATTGTGCGAAACGATAGGGAAAATAGAGGTGAAAGCCGATTGCAGGCCCTCATTCTTACGTTGAGACGGTACTTTGTCTTGTTGCAGGAAGCCAAGATACGACTCGAGCTGGGTCGCCAGCAGGAACGGAACGTGGTGAACGTTAGCGCGTTTCGCAAAAGATTTACGAATACGCTTCTTCTCAGTAAATGAGTAGTGCATTGAACACTCCGTGAGTGACAGGAAGGATAGAGAATTCAGGATTCGCTGGATATTTTGGTGAAACTAGACAAAACTAATGGTCTAGCTACACTGTCTTAACCAACAATTCCTCAAGTCTCAGCCCTTCGAGCTTGATGGCAACGGACGCTTAGTAAAACAACAAGCGCTAAACAAAATCAAAAACGACAAAGGAGCCAAAGCCGAACCCTCTTAATCGAGAGTTCTGCACTTTGACTCCAGCGCAATAAATGCGCTCAAAAAAACTGAAATTACTTGATTTCAGCTTCTGCGCCGGCTTCAACCAATTTCTTGGCTGCTGCATCAGCGTCGGCTTTCGAAACGCCTTCTTTAACTGCCTTCGGTGCGCCGTCAACCAGGTCTTTAGCTTCTTTCAAGCCCAGACCGGTGATTTCGCGGACAGCCTTAATCACGCCAACCTTGTTCGCGCCGATGCCCTTGAGCATGACGGTGAACTCGGTTTGCTCTTCAGCAACAGCAGCAGCGCCGCCGCCTGCGCCGCCAGCAACTGCAACAGCAGCTGCGGAAACGCCGAACTTCTCTTCGAATGCCTTTACCAGGTCATTCAATTCCATAACAGTCAGACCATCGATCTGGGTCAGGAATGCATCTTTATCAAAAGCCATGTGAACTACTCCTAATATGTTGGGGACAGAGTACCGCTACGCTTAACTCTTTCCCGCAAAACAAATGTTTATTACAGTAATAACATCTGATTGGTTTTAACGCCAAGAAAGCGCCATGAAACTGCAATTAAGCAGCTTCGGCTTCTTTCTTTGCTGCCAGAGCAGCCAAACCACGCACAAATCCAGCGATCGGCATCTGCATCATGCCCACAACTTGGGCCAGCAGAACTTCGCGACTTGGAATGTTTGCCAACGCTTGCACAGCCGCTTTATCAAGCGACTTGCCAGCGAAGTTACCTGCCTTGACAACCAGTTTGTCGTTGGTTTTTGCAAAGTCGTTGATGACTTTTGCAGCAGCAACGGCATCCTCGGAGATCGAATAGATCAACGGGCCGGTCATTTGCGAGGCGAGGTCGGCAAACGCGGTACCTTCAACGGCGCGACGTGCCAGTGTATTTTTCAATACACGCAGGTACACACCTTGGGTACGCGCATTAGCGCGCAGTTGGGTCAAGTGACCAACCTGGATGCCACGATATTCGGCCACGACGATAGTCTGTGCAGCAGCTACTTTTGCAGAGACTTCGGCGACTACGGCCTTTTTGTCATTCAGATTGAGACTCAAGATCAACCTCCAAAAATGATGCTCGGAAAATACACAGCCGCAGATGGCTGCTTACCTTACATCGGTTCGAACACGGCGTCCGAAGTTAGGAGTTCAGAACTTGCGCATGACTCAGAGTGAACCAACACGCAGCGATGAGACTACAAAACTTGTTCGGGTACACCATCTGCGTTGGGTTGCTTGCGCGGTTTAACTTTGTCTCGCAGCTTATTTCCTGCCAGACGCCGCCCAACGGTCTTTGATTGCCTGGACTTGTATCGTTACCGCCAATACAGGTCCAGCCCAAAGATTCGCCCGCCGGCTTTTCAGCCAGCAGGACTTAATTCAATGCAGCTTAAGCAGCCAGAGTCGATTGATCGACACGGACGCCAGCGCCCATGGTCGAAGACATCGAGATCTTGCGCAGGTATACACCCTTGCTGGTGGCTGGCTTAGCTTTGCTCAATGCATCGATCAGTGCCAACAAGTTGGACTTCAGTTCTGCATCGCTAAACGATTTACGGCCGATGGTTGCGTGAACGATACCGGCTTTGTCGGTACGGTATTGCACTTGACCGGCTTTTGCGTTCTTGACGGCGGTAGCGACGTCAGGAGTAACAGTACCGACCTTCGGATTAGGCATCAAACCGCGTGGGCCCAGGATCTGACCCAGGGTACCAACGATACGCATGGTATCTGGCGATGCGATCACGATATCGAAAGGCATGTTGCCGGCTTTGATTTGCTCTGCCAGGTCTTCCATGCCAACGATGTCGGCGCCGGCAGCTTTAGCTTGCTCGGCTTTTTCGCCGGAAGCAAATACTGCAACGCGAACGGTCTTGCCGGTGCCGGCTGGCAGCACGACGGAACCGCGAACCACTTGGTCCGATTTCTTTGCATCAACGCCCAACTGGACGGATACATCGATCGATTCGTTGAATTTTGCAGTTGCGCATTCCTTGATCAGCGCAACAGCGCTGTCGAATGGATATGCCTTGGTGCGATCAACTTTAGCTTTGATCGCTTTTGCGCGTTTAGTTAACTTAGCCATTACAGACCCTCCACCGTGATGCCCATCGAACGAGCAGAACCAGCGATAGTACGAACGCCGGCTTCCAGATCAGCACCAGTCAAATCGGGCTTCTTCAAGGTAGCGATTTCTTCTGCTTGCTTACGG
Source organism: Collimonas sp. GW821-FHT02H07 (assembly GCF_059421505.1). NCBI lineage: Bacteria > Pseudomonadati > Pseudomonadota > Betaproteobacteria > Burkholderiales > Oxalobacteraceae > Collimonas > Collimonas sp. GW821-FHT02H07. Next base: position 24,000 of record NZ_JBWKVC010000007.1, on the reverse strand, counting down.
GTGATCGAACCGACTTTGTCGGTATGCGGCTTAGCCGAACCCTTGGTGATGCCAGCAGCCTTCTTGATCAGGATCGTTGCTGGAGGCGTCTTCATCACGAATGTGAAGGACTTGTCAGCGAACGCGGTGATCACGACTGGAATTGGCAGGCCTGGCTCAACACCTTGGGTCTGGGCATTGAATGCCTTACAGAATTCCATGATGTTCAGACCGCGCTGACCCAGTGCTGGACCAATCGGTGGGGATGGGTTTGCTTTACCAGCTGGAACTTGCAGCTTGATAAAACCAATGATTTTCTTTGCCATGATGGCTCCTACGTTAAGTGAGTATTAGCGCCTTTTTGATCCGCCCGGTTGAACCGGAAGATGTAATAGGGCTCCTCTTACTGCATCGGATTCCTCGGACTTTCGTCCATGACGCTCCGAACGGCGTTTATTTTTAGACCCGCTTGAGCCGCTTAGACTTTTTCGACCTTGTCGAATTCCAGCTCAACCGGCGTAGCGCGGCCGAAGATGGTGACGGTCACGCGTACGCGCGATTTCTCGTAATTCACTTCTTCGACGTTGCCGTTGAAATCGGTGAAAGCACCTTCCTTGATGCGCACCAGCTCGCCGACTTCATACAGAACCTTAGGCCGTGGCTTCTCGATGCCATCTTGCATCTGCTGCATGATCTTGTCGACTTCATGCTGCGGAATCGGGGTAGGCTTGTTCGACTTGCCGCCGATGAAACCGGTCACCTTGTTGGTGTTCTTTACCAGATGCCAGGTTTCGTCCGTCATTTCCATCTCGACCAGGACATAACCTGGGAAGAAACGACGTTCGGTAACGGCTTTCTGGCCATTCTTGACTTCAATCACTTCTTCAGTCGGCACCAGGATCTGGCCGAACTGTTCTTGCATTCCGGCGCGGTCAATGCGCTCGGTAAGCGCGCGTTGCACGCTCTTTTCCATACCGGAATAAGCATGCACCACATACCAGCGCTTTTTGCCCGCTGGCGCCGAAGGCGTTACAGCAGGCGGCGTTGCTTGCGCATCGTTTTGTGTGCTATCGCTCATTATTGTTTCCAACCCAATATCACGTCGTACAACAAGACTTCGAGGATCTTATCGATGCCCCACAGGAAAATCGCCATCACCAGCACAAATGCGAAAACGATGGCAGTGATCTGCATCGCTTCCTTGCGGGTCGGCCAGACCACCTTTTTTGTCTCACGCACGGCTTCTTTGGCGAAACCAAGGAACTCACGGCCTTGGGTCGAAGTCCATGCCAGCGCGACTGCCGCCACCAAACCGGCAACCAGTGCACCAGCGCGCACCAGACCAGACTGGCCCGACAAAAAATAAAAGCCGACAACGCCGGCGACGACAGCCAAAACTGCCAGTATTACTTTGAGCTTGCTGCCGGATTCGCCGACAGTTTGCACAGGGTGGTTAGACATACGCGGTTTACTTTCAGTACCCTACACCTGAATCGGTGGCAGGGGCGGAGGGCATCGAACCCCCAACCTCCGGTTTTGGAGACCGGCGCTCTGCCAATTGAGCTACACCCCTACGCTTAAAACACTTCCCTGACCAGCCGCTCGGCAACTTCTTGCTTGCTGATCAGACATCAACGCCGCGAGACCGGTTTTCCCGGGTCGCGGCGATTACTGCTATTTCAATTACGCGTCAGGCAGGATCTTGGCAACAACACCTGCACCAACAGTACGGCCACCTTCGCGGATCGCGAAACGCAGGCCTTCTTCCATCGCGATTGGGTTGATCAGCATGACTGTGATCGACACGTTATCGCCTGGCATGACCATTTCTTTGTCTTTCGGCAACTCGATCGAACCAGTCACGTCCGTCGTACGGAAGTAGAACTGTGGACGATAGTTGTTGAAGAAAGGCGTATGACGGCCACCTTCGTCTTTCGACAGAACATAGATCTCGCCAGTGAAATGCTTGTGTGGCTTGATCGAACCTGGCTTGGCCAACACTTGGCCCCGCTCCACGTCTTCACGCTTGGTGCCGCGCAGCAGCACGCCAACGTTGTCGCCGGCTTGACCTTGGTCCAGCAGCTTGCGGAACATTTCAACGCCAGTACATGTTGTATCTTGCGTATCGCGGATACCAACGATTTGCAGCGCTTCGCCAACCTTGACGATACCGCGCTCAACACGACCGGTCACAACGGTACCGCGGCCGGAGATCGAGAACACGTCTTCCACTGGCAGCAGGAAGGCGCCGTCAACAGCACGTTCCGGTGTCGGGATGTAAGTGTCCAGTGCTTCAGCCAGAGCCATGATGGCTTGCTCGCCCAATGGGCCAGTGTCGCCTTCCAGAGCCAGCTTCGCCGAACCCTTGATGATTGGCAGGTCGTCGCCTGGGAATTCGTACTTGGTCAACAGCTCGCGCACTTCCATTTCGACCAGCTCGAGCAATTCTTCGTCGTCGACCATGTCAGCCTTGTTCAGGAACACGATGATGTATGGCACGCCAACTTGACGCGACAGCAGGATGTGTTCGCGCGTCTGTGGCATTGGGCCGTCAGCTGCCGAGCAAACCAGGATCGCGCCGTCCATCTGCGCGGCACCGGTGATCATGTTTTTCACATAGTCAGCATGGCCTGGGCAGTCAACGTGCGCGTAGTGGCGGTTGGCAGTTTCGTATTCAACGTGCGCGGTGTTGATCGTGATGCCGCGCGCTTTTTCTTCTGGCGCTGCGTCAATCTGATCGTACGCTTTGGCTTCGCCGCCAAATTTCTTCGACAATACTGTCGCGATCGCTGCTGTCAGCGTGGTCTTGCCGTGGTCGACGTGGCCGATAGTGCCGACGTTGACGTGCGGCTTGGTCCGCTCAAACTTGCCTTTTGCCATCTTAGACTCCTAAAGATTTGATGAGAATGTTCAGGCCAGCGCCCGACCGTCTTACAGATTGAAAACTCGAATTGAAAACCCGAATCAATAGTGACATCCAACTTTCACGGCGCCAGTGCCGGCGCCGCAAATTAAACCGAGATACTAAATCTGGTGCCCTTGACGTGGATCGAACACGTGGCCTCTCCCTTACCAAGGGAGTGCTCTACCACTGAGCTACAAGGGCTATGCTGTATGCGTGCTTCGATTATTAACAACACGCCCAACTTAATGTTCTTGCTATTTTTACTTTCCTTGCTGTTTTTGCAAAATCTACTGGAGCGGGTGAAGGGAATCGAACCCTCGTCATAAGCTTGGAAGGCTTCAGCTCTACCATTGAGCTACACCCGCGAGATCATTTCAATTCAGCTCACTTCACTTCTACCGCCGCACTATCTTTTACAGCTGCTGCTTTACTTCTTCCCAAAATGGTGGAGAGGGCTGGATTCGAACCAGCGTACTCGTAAGAGGGCAGATTTACAGTCTGCTGCCATTAACCACTCGGCCACCTCTCCGCAGGGAACCCCAGATTATAGTAAAGCACCCTCTGAGTGTCAACTGTGGAAATCGAATTCTGCTAAATATTTCTTAGTTTTTTCGATTTCCCCGTCGCAATGCCGTCGGGCCCAGCCGGAATCGGGAAAAAGCGTGAAAAACACTTCACCGGCCAAGGCGCGAGATAATATCAGAAACGCGTCTCGCGTGCAGCTCTTAAAAATCCATCGAGGATTGGAGTGCAATCCAGCAACTGCGGACCGCCAGCCCGATGGAATTCCGGATGCCATTGCAAACCCATGACAAAAGCTGCCTTGCGGTAACGAATTGCTTCAACGATATTGTCGCTGCCGGAAATCGCTTCCACCGTCAGGTCGCGCCCCAGGTCGCGCACCGCCTGGTGATGGATGGAATTGACCACCCATTCGCTCTGCTCGCTGCCGTGGGTATTGAACAAGGTTGCCAGAGAGGAACCCGGCGGAAACTGGATCGCATGATGCAGCCGGTCGTATTCATCGTTCACATGCTTGATCGAGGTCGGCACATCGGTGGCAATGTCCTGATACAGGGTGCCGCCAAAGGCCACATTGATCAATTGACAACCGCGGCAAATCCCCAGCACTGGTTTGCCGGCTTCGATGAATTCATGCAGCAGCTCCAGCTCGTACATGTCGCGCACGCGGTCGCCGCCCCATTCCGGCCGGGTGGCTGCCTGGGCGTAGCTTTGCGGCGAGACGTCGGCGCCGCCCTGCAGCACCAGGCCGTCCAGGTGCTTGGCGTAGTCGCGCAAGCGGATCGAACTGGGATGGACCAAACCGTTGGTGTTGACGGTAGGAATCATGAACACCAGCACATTGCGCGACATGACCCACTGCGCGATCGACTCTTCCAGGTATTGCAGGGTGCGCCCGCGCAGGCCCTTGGCGCCTTCTTCCGGATGAAAGATGCGCGCCGAGATGCCGATCTTCAGGGTCCGCTGCATCATGCGGCGGCCAGCCTTGTCCGACAGCGCGCGGAAACGCGCCGCGATCAGCTTCCAGGTTTGCGGCCAGGGAGGGGAGTCGTCACCGCCCGGACCGGCGGCCCTGAAAGCGGGATGCGGCTGGGCTGCAGCCGGTTCTGGCTGAGCTGCGGCGGGTTGCGGCTGCGGCGACTCCTTGGCGGCTGCCGCAACGGGCTCGGTCTGGGCCGCTTGAGGCGCTGCTGGCGGCAGGGGTTCGAACGTCCCCTCTGGAACGGAATTGGCTGGATCGCTGGGCGGATCGCTCGGTTTGGTGTCGGACATATTTATTAGGAATTGTCAGAAGTAAAAATGTTTGCGAAAGTACTGCTAGCATGTGGCTGCGAATAAAACAGCGCAGCACTTTGGCACGCCGATCAAAAAACTATTTGCCAAAGTATAGGCTCGATTAGCCTGTGAGCATGGTTTTCACGATCGGTTCAGCCAGAATTAGCCGTTTGCCGAATATTTCCCTTTTTGATTTGCTTAAATACCCAGCCTTGCCGACATGTCCAAACCACCGCAAATCCTGATCCTGTACGCGCATCCGACGCCGCACCATTCACGCGTCAACCGCCGCCTGGCGCAGGCCGCCGCCAAGATGCCGAACGTTAAGGTACACGACCTCTACGAGCTCTATCCCGATTTCCATATCCCGGTGCGGCGCGAGCAGGCGCTGCTGCAGGAAGCCGACCTGGTCGTGTTCCAGCATCCGGTGCAGTGGTACAGCATGCCGGCGCTGCTGAAACAATGGGTCGATTCGGTCTTCACCCCCGGCTGGGCTTACGGCCCCGGCGGCACTGCCTTGCACGGCAAGGATTTCTGGCTAGTCGCCACCCTGGGCGGCTCGGAGCGCTCCTATCAGCCGGAGGGCCACAACCAGCGGCCGTTCTCCGCCTTCCTGCCACCCTTCCAGCAAACCGCCGAGCTGTGCGGCATGCGCTGGCTGCCGCCGCATCTGCTGTTCGGCGCCCACCAGGTCAACCAGCAAACCCTCGCAGCCTACATAGATACCTACAAGAAGCGCCTGTCGCACTATCCCAACTGGCCCGAACTGCTGGCAGCCAGCACAACCGAGTCATTAACCGGTACCTGAGCCTCATGGAACAAAGTCTCTTATTCAATGCCTTGATCTACCTGGCGGCAGCGGTCGCCGCGGTGCCGATCGCCAAGCGCCTCGGCTTGGGCGCGGTGCTGGGCTACCTGCTGGCCGGCATGGCGATCGGCCCCTGGGGCCTGCGCCTGATCGACAATGTCGAAGACATCCTGCACTTCTCCGAATTCGGCGTGGTGCTGCTGCTATTCATGATCGGCCTGGAACTCGAACCGAAGCGCCTGTGGTCGCTGCGCCGTTCGATCTTCGGCTGGGGCACCGCGCAGGTGATAACGGTGTCGCTGGCGCTGTTCAGCGCCGCGGTAGCTGTCGGCGTCGACTGGAAAACCGCGCTGATCGCCGCGCTCGGCATGTCGCTCTCTTCCACCGCGATCGCGCTCGCCACCATCAACGAGCGCAAGCTCAATAGCACGCCGGCCGGCCGCGCCGGCTTTGCCATCCTGCCGTTCCAGGATATCGCCGCGATTCCCATGATCGCCATCGTGCCGCTGCTCGGCGTCGCTGCCGCCCATGGCAGCGGCGAGGGCTGGATCGGCGGCTTGAAAGTGCTGGCGGTGATCGCCACCCTGATCGTCGGCGGCCGCTATCTGGTGCGGCCGCTGATGCGCATGATCGCCCGCACCGGACTGCGCGAAATCTTTACCGCCTTCGCCTTGTTGCTGGTGATCGCCATCGGCCTGCTGATGGAATCGGTCGGCATGTCGATGGCCCTGGGCAGCTTCCTGGCCGGCGTCCTGCTGGCCGATTCCGAATACCGGCATGCGCTGGAAACCGATCTGGAGCCGTTCAAGGGCTTGCTGCTGGGGCTCTTCTTCATCGCCGTCGGCATGTCGGTCGACTTCGGCCTGCTGCTAAGCCATCCCTGGCTGATCCTGGGCTTGGTGGCCGGCTTCCTGGCGATCAAGCTGGCGGTCCTGTACCTGCTCAGCAAAGTGTTCCAGATCGCCCGCGCCCAGCAGTTCCTGTTTGCCGCACTGCTGTCGCAAGGCGGCGAATTCGCCTTCGTGGTGTTCGGCGCAGCCGCCACCGCCCGCGTCTTTTCCGAGGAAACCTCCTCCATCCTGGTGGTGGTGGTGGCTTTGTCGATGGTAACCACGCCGCTGTTGCTGGTGCTGTACGACAAAGTCATTGCCCCCTATTTCCTGAAGGCGCAAAAACGGCCAGACGACGATATCGACGACAATGAAAATCCGGTCATCATTGCCGGCTTCGGCCGCTTCGGCCAGATCATCGGCCGCCTGCTGCACGCCAACAAGATCGGCCTGACTGTGCTCGACCACGACCCGGACCAGATCGAACTGTTGCGCAAATTCGGCTTCAAGGTGTTCTACGGCGACGCCACCCGCATCGACCTGATGCATGCCGCCGGCATCGCCAAGGCGCGCCTGCTGGTGGTGGCGCTGGACGATATCGAAGGCAGCCTGAAGCTGGTGGCGGCGGTGCGCCATGAATTTCCCGACCTGCAGATCATCGCCCGCGCCCGCAACGTCACCCATTATTTCGACCTGATGGACCTGGGCGTCACCGTGATCGAGCGCGAAACCTTCGAATCGGCGCTGCTGCTCGGCCGCGAAGCCCTGCGCAGGCTCGGCTTCGGCGCCTACCGGGCGCGCCAGGCGGCGATGAAATTCCGCGCCCACAACCTGCAAACCCTGCACGATATGTATCCGCACCAGAAAGACCAGCAGCAGATCGTTTCCATCGCCAAGCAGGCGCGCGAAGAACTGGAAGAAATGTTTGCGCACGACCGCATCTTGCGCGAGGATATGCCCGCCAGCGGCTGGGACGATGAAGTCGTACCGCTGGATGAGACTACACAGGAATCTAAATAAATGATCACGATCTATCACAACCCGCGCTGCTCGAAATCGCGCGAGGCGTTGGCCATGGCTGAGCAATTCAGCCATGAACACAAGCTCAAGCTGGAAGTCGTCGACTATCAGAAGACGCCGCTGACGCTGGCGCAGCTGAAGGATCTGCACTGGATCTTGGGCGGCCCGGTCAGCGCCATGCTGCGCGACAATGAACCGGAATACGCAGCGCTCGGCCTGGCGCAGGCCGACGATGCCGCCCTGCTGGAGGCACTGGCGGCGCATCCGAAACTGCTGCAGCGGCCCATCGTGGTTTACCGCAAGCGTGCCGTGATTGCACGGCCGCCGCAGCTGCTCAACGCATTTTTCGGGAATTGAACCTAGGGTGGCACAGATACCCGCCCTACAGTATCCGCACCAGCAGGAAGATCACAGTCGACAGCAGGACGGTCGAGGCGAACGGCAGTGAGAAATTCTTGCCGAACAGGGTGAAGCGCACATCGCCGGGCAGCCGGCCGAGGCCGAGTTTTTCCAGCCAGGGCAAGGCGCTGGAAAACACAATCACGGCAACGAAAATCACCAGCATCCAGCGGATCATGCTGCGCTTTCAAGGAACAAAGTCATGGGGCTACAGGCGATGGCTGCGGTCATGGCGGCTGAAACGCTCGGGCAATTCAGCGCCGACGCCAACCGCCAGCACCTTGAACAGCTCGCCCATTTCGGCCGGCGACACCAGTTTTTGCAAGGCGTTGGCCTGCGGCAGATACTGTAAAGCATTCTCGGGCGGCGTGCGCAACAGCAACTGGCCGATGCCTGCCTCCAGTAAAAAGGAAGCCTGGCTGGTGTAACCCAGCAGATCCAGGCCGGAATCCAGCGCGGCCCTTGCCATGGCGGTGAAGTCGACGTGGGCGGTCACATCCTGCAAACCCGGCAGATAAAAAGGATCGGGATGGGCGTGATGGCGGTAATGGCACATCAGGGTGCCCTGGTCACGCTGCTGCAGATAGTATTCCGCCGCCGGGAAACCGTAGTCGAAGAAAATGGCGACCGCGCCCTGCCCGGCTTTCAGCATGGCCGACAGCGAATGCATGAAACCGATGGCGACCGGATGCACTTCAGTCAGGTGACCGGGAACCAGCGTATCGGCATCGGGAATCTGCGCGATCAGCGCCGGATCGGCAGGCCGGTCGATGTAGACAAATTGATCATCCGCGTCGGCAAGGCCAACCCCGCGCTGCTGCCAGCCCTGGCCCTGCTCGCCCAGCACCACCAGTTCGACCGGCATCGCATCGAGCACCTCGTTGCCGAGCACCACGCCGGAAAATGCCTCGGGCAGGCGGTCCAGCCACTGCACTTGCGGGAAATCGCGCAGCTTCAGTTGCTGGCGGGCCCGCAGTTCGGCCGACAGTTCGACGATGTAATAGGCTTGCAGCGGCCGCTCCGCATCGCCGTGCGCAGCCAGTTCCGTCAGGATATCGAAAGCCAGCTGGCCGCTGCCGGCGCCGAATTCGAGGATCTGCGGCTGCAGCGCCGGGGAAGCAGCGCGCAACTCTGTTGTCAATTGCGCCAAAGTTGCGCCAAAAAGCGGCGTAATCTCCGGCGCGGTTGTAAAATCACCGTCTTTGCCCAATTTTTCTGCACCGCCGCTGTAATAGCCGAGGTCCGGCGCATACAGCAGCAGTTCCATATAACGTGCGAACGAAATCCAGCCCCGCTGCAGGCGGATTTCAGTGGCGATCAGATTGTGTAACAGGCGCGATGCGCGCTGTGCTTCGACCGAAGCTTCAGGTAATTGCAGTTGCATGGCGCTATTGTAGGAGATAACGCAAGCACCCTGCGCAAAAGTAGTCTCTTAATCCAGTTTGTCATTATGCCAACCAGAATAACTGCCGATCATGCCGTAGCCCTTGTCACCGACGCCGCCAGCGCGCTCGGCCGCGCCATTGCGCTGGCGCTGGCGCGACGGGGCTGGCAGCTGGCGCTGCATCATCAGGAAGAGCAGGCGCCGGCGACGCTGACGGCGCTGCTGCAGGAGTGCGAAGCGCTGGGCGTCAAGGCGGTGGCCGTGCGCTGCCGCCTGGATGATGAAAAAGACATCACTGCCTTGCTGCCGGCAGTCGCCGCGGCGCTGGGCGCAGTCCGTTGCCTGGTCAACAACGCCAGCCATATCGAGCACGATACCGCAGCGGCGTTTTCGCCGGCCGGCCTGGCGCGCCACATGCAAGCCAACCTGGCGGCGCCGCTGCAGCTGGCGCAGGAACTGCATGCGGCCACGCTCAAAAGCCCGGGTGCGCAGGCGGTGGTGATCAATCTGCTGGACCAGAAGCTGTTCAATCCGCAGCCGGATTTTTTATCCTATACTTTGTCCAAAGCCGCTCTGCACAGCGCCACCACCTTGCTGGCGCAAGCCTTTGCACCGCAAGTACGGGTGGCCGGCATTGCGCCGGTGATGCCGGCGGCCGGCTCTGCCATTGACCCTGCCGCTTTGGAAGATATCGCGGCGACAGTCTGTTTTGTCGCCGCTTCCTCCGCCATTACCGGCAGCACGCTGCTGGTCGATGGCGGCCGACATTTGCATCCTCACTCACGGGACAAGAGCGCCGCCCCGGGCCCGCTGTTCCAACCTCACTGAAAAAAACATGCTCTCCGCACTCATCCATCCCGACCTTAGCGATTGCCGTCGCCTGTTCCTGCGCGACTACGAAGTGCAGATCAATATCGGCGTCTACGAATCTGAAAAACAAGGCACGCAGCGCGCGCTGATCAACGTCGACCTGTTCGTGCCGCTGGCTTTGTCGACGCCGACCAAAGACCATGTGGATGACGTGCTGGACTACAATTTCATGCGCAACACCGTGGCCAAACGCATGGCCCAGGGCCATATCCACTTGCAGGAAACCCTGTGCGACGACCTGGCCAACGCACTGCTGCTGCATCCGCGCGTGCGCGCAGTGCGGGTATCCTCGGAAAAGCCGGACGCCTATCCCGACTGCCGTTCGGTCGGCGTCGAAGTATTCCGCATCAAGCCGAAAGCCTGAGCCCCGCGGCGCAACGCAACGCAGAACCGCCATGAATCACCTATTGAAGCAGGAAGTCCTTATGCAAGACCAAACATCCGCAGCAAGCCAGCCGTCCTCGCCGGCGCACGACGCCGCCGGCGCGCCCAGCCACAAGAGCGCTGAAAAGATCGCCCACGAAAACAACAAGCTGCACAAGCGCCTGTGCCGCCAGGTCGGCCAGGCGATCGGCGATTTCAACATGATCGAAGACGGCGACAAGGTCATGGTCTGCCTCTCCGGCGGCAAGGATAGCTACGCCCTGCTGGATATCCTGATGACCTTGCGCGAACGGGCGCCGATCAATTTCGAGATCGTCGCCGTCAACCTTGACCAGAAGCAGCCGAACTTCCCCGACCATATCCTGCCGGCCTACCTCGACAAGCTGGGCGTCGCCTATCACATCGAAAACCAGGATACCTACAGCATCGTCAAGCGCCTGATCCCGGAAGGCAAGACTACCTGCTCACTGTGCTCGCGCCTGCGGCGCGGCATCCTGTACCGCGTCGCCAGCGAGCTGGGCGCGACCAAGGTCGCCCTCGGCCATCACCGCGACGACATCATGGAAACCTTTTTCCTCAACATGTTCTTCGGCGGCAAACTGAAGAGCATGCCGGCGAAGCTGCAGTCGGACGACGGCAAGCAGATCGTGATCCGGCCGCTGGCCTACGTCAAGGAAGCCGACCTGATCCGCTACGCCGAGGTCAAGCAGTTCCCGATCATTCCCTGCGACCTGTGCGGCAGCCAGGAGAACCTGCAGCGCAAGCAGATCAAGGGCATGCTGCGCGAGTGGGAAAAGAAATTCCCTGGCCGGGTCGACAATGTTTTTGCTTCCTTGTCGACGGTGGCGCCGTCGCACCTGATGGACCGCAACCTGTTCGGCTTCACCGGCCTGAAGGCCAGCGGCATCGCCGACCCCAACGGCGACATCGCGTTCGACGACGATCCTTGTTCGACACCCACCGGCGCGACCGTCTCCAGCATCATTCCGCTGCAGGCCGTCGTGCAATCAGGTGCACAGTTGGGCACGTAATTGGGCGCGCGGTTGGACGCGCAGTTGGATGCGTAATTAGACGATTAAGCAACAGTATTGCATTCACCGCCAGAGCTATATAATCAAAGCGGACGAGCGGCGCAGAAAGCTATTTCGTCGCCGCTTCGTCTGCAACCCATCAGGAGAAGCTCAATGGCAGGGTCCTACGTACTCAAGAAGTCTGTGGATGGACAGTTTTACTTCCTGCTCTACTCTGACAACGGCGAAGTAGTGCTCAACAGCGAGATGTATGTCGCCAAGGCATCCGCCGAAAACGGCATCGCCTCGGTACAGATCAACAGCACCCAGGACGATCGCTATAGCCGCAACCAGGCTTCCAACGGCAGGTTCTATTTCAACCTGAAGGCTGCCAATCACCAGGTCATCGGCAGCAGCCAGATGTACAGCACCACCAGCGCGCGCGACGCCGGCATCCACGCTGTCAAGAAAAACGGCCCCAACACCAATATCAAAGACGAAGCCTGAAGCTGTAGCCAGCGGCGCCAGAAACGCTCCGGAACGCCTTGCCGGGCGAGCCTGGCCGGCCTGCGCACGGGTAAATTGCAAGCATTTGTAATGCCTGTATTCATTCCGCACGGCAAAACGTTCTAATACGCGGGATCTTTATTTTGGAGACATCAATGAACCGCCGTCGTTTTCAACGTTATCTGGTATTGTCCGCCGTCGCAGCCGCCACGGTGTCGCTGGCCGGCTGCGTGGTCGAGCCGCCGCGCACCCGCGTCGAGTACCGCGAAGTCAAGGTCGTACAGGCGCCGCCGGCGCCGCTGGTGGAAGTGGTGCCGCCGGCGCCCTACCCCGACTCCTACTGGATCGGCGGCCACTGGAAGTGGGAAGGCAACCGCTACGTCTGGAACAACGGCCATTGGGAGCAGTCGCGCCCGAACATGGTTTTCCAGCACGCTTACTGGAGCAACGACGGCGGCCAATGGAATTTCCATCCGGGCCGCTGGGTGCAGATCAACAATACCTACAATACCGCTCCGATCGTGATCAACGTCGCGCCGCCGCCGCCGCGGGTGGAAATCATGACGCCGGCGCCTAGCCCGGACCACGTCTGGATCGGCGGCTACTGGCGCTGGAACAATGGCCGCCACGACTGGGTCAACGGCCACTGGGAAGCGCGCCGCGACGGTTATTTCTGGGCGCCCGGCCACTGGGTCCGCAACGGCAACGGCTGGGCCTTCTCGGGCGGTTTCTGGCAGCATTATTAATCCGCCTTGCCAGCAAAAGCGCAAACCCCGCATCGCCCCAATACCGCCCCGGTCCTGGGGCGATGTGGTTTCCAGCGCCAACCGTCCATCACGGTTTCAGCGGATTGCCATGCAATCCGCACCAGCGCTGATTCCGGCAGCACCTGCCGTGCTAAAATTTCCCACCTTTTCTTTCTATATTGACTATGAACGTTGTCATTCTCGCTGCCGGCATGGGCAAGCGCATGCAGTCCGCACTCCCCAAGGTACTGCATCCCCTGGCGGGCCAGCCGTTGCTGGCGCATGTGATTGCCGCGGCGCGCGCCTTGTCGCCGACTACTCTGTGCGTCATCTACGGTCATGGCGGCGACGCCGTGCCGCGCTCGCTGGCGGCTGCCGACCTGGTTTTTGCCAAGCAGGAGCCGCAGCTCGGCACCGGCCATGCGGTGGCGCAAGCAGCCGCTCACCTGGATGACAAGGTGCCGACGCTGGTGCTGTATGGCGATGTGCCGCTGATCGCCAGCGCTACGCTGCAACGGCTGATCGACAGCGCCGGCGCCGACAAGCTGGCGGTGCTGACTGTCGATATGGAAGATCCCACCGGCTACGGCCGCATCGTCCGCGCGCAGGGCAAGATTGTCAGCATCGTCGAGCAAAAGGACGCCACGCCCGAACAGCGCGCCATCCGCGAATGCAACACCGGCATCATGGTGGCGCCGACCGTGCAGCTGAAAAAATGGCTGGCAGGCCTCTCCAACAATAACGCCCAGGGCGAATACTATCTGACCGACATCGTCGCCAGCGCCGTCGCCGACGGCACCCCGGTCGTCTCGGCGCAGCCCGATGCGGTAGCGGAAACCCTGGGTGTGAACAGCAAGGTGCAGCTGGCCGAACTGGAGCGCATCCACCAGCGCAATATCGCCAACCGCTTGCTGGAGCAGGGTGTCACCCTGCTCGATCCGGCGCGGCTGGATGTGCGCGGCGCGCTCAGCTGCGGCCGCGACGTCAGCATCGATATCGGCTGCATCTTCGAGGGCGAAGTCAGCATCGAAGACGGCGCCGTGATCGGCGCCCATTGCGTCATCAAGAATGCCCGCATCGGCCGCGACGCCAACATCAAGCCGTTCTGCCATATCGAAGACGCCGTGGTCGGCGCCGCTTCGCAGATCGGCCCGTATGCGCGCCTGCGCCCGGGTACGGAACTGGGTGAAGACGTCCACATCGGCAACTTCGTCGAAGTCAAGAACAGCCAGGTCGCCGCGCACAGCAAGGCCAATCACCTGGCCTATGTCGGCGACGCCACGGTGGGCTCGCGCGTCAACATCGGCGCCGGCACCATCACCTGCAACTACGACGGCGCCAACAAATTCCGCACCATTATCGAGGACGACGCCTTCATCGGCAGCGACAGCCAGCTGGTGGCGCCGGTACGCGTCGGCAAGGGCGCCACGCTCGGCGCCGGCACCACGCTGACCAAGGATGCGCCGGAAGGCAAGCTGACCGTCTCGCGTTCGCGCCAGGTCACCGTCGACGGCTGGCAGCGGCCGGAGAAGATCAAGAAGTAAAGCAAAGACAGCAGCAGATCGGCAATCCATGGATAGTCCCGGCTACGGCCGGCGCTATCCATTTTTTTAGACCGCCAGCCGGGTCTCGAACTTGCTGCGGTGGATAGAGAAATAAGTGCGCACGTTGCGCACATTCTTTTGCGCGGCAAACAGCTGGTGCGCCAGCGCATGGTAGGCCGCCATGTCCGCCACTTGCACCACCAGCACGAAATCCGGTCCGGGCGAGACCCGGTAGCATTGCAGCAGCATCGGCTCGGCCGCCACCAAGGCCTCAAACTCCACCAATCGCTCATCGGCCTGGTTGTCAAGCGTGACTTCGACGATTGCGGTCAGCCCGGCGCCGACCTTGTCCGGTGCCACGATCGCTACCTGCCGCAGGATGATGCCGGCATCGGTCAGGCGCTTGACGCGCCGCAGGCAGGTCGGCGCCGAGGCGTGCACCAGCTGCGCCAGCTGATGGTTGGTTTGCGCGGCATCGGCCTGCAAGGCATTCAGAATCCGCTTGTCCAGATCGTCGAGGGTAATTTCCATATAGAAATATGCAATTTATTAGATATATTCGAATGTATGTGAAATATTATTTCACTTCATTTATACGATGAAATAATTCGCGAAATTACTAATCATATAGATACATTATTTCATAACAGCTCGCCTAAGATACCCATATTCTTGAATTTCACCTTCAATGAGGAAAAGACCATGTGCGGTATCGTCGCAGCAGTTGCTCAAATTAATGTCACCCCCATCCTGCTGGAAGGGCTGAAACGGCTCGAGTACCGCGGCTACGATTCCTGCGGCGTCGCCTTGCATATCGACGGCAAGCTGCAGCGTTCGCGCAGCACATCGCGCGTGGCGGACCTTGAAAGCCAGATGGAAAAGGCCCAGCTGTCCGGCTTCACCGGCATCGCCCACACCCGCTGGGCCACCCACGGCGCGCCGGCAACACACAACGCCCATCCGCATTTTTCGCGCGACCGCATCGCCCTGGTCCACAACGGCATCATCGAGAACCACGACGAACTGCGCGCCGAACTGCAAGCGGCCGGTTACCAGTTTGAAAGCCAGACCGATACCGAAGTCATCGCCCACCTGGTCGACCACATGTACAGCGGCGACCTGTTCTCCACCGTGCAGCAAGCCGTCAAACACCTGACCGGCGCCTATGCGATTGCCGTGTTCTGCGTCGATGAACCGCACCGCGTGGTCGCCGCGCGCCAGGGTTCGCCGCTGATCGTCGGCGTCGGCCAAGGCCAGAACTTCGTCGCCTCGGACGCCATGGCGCTGGCCGGCACCACCGACCAGATCATCTACCTGGAAGAAGGCGACGTGGTCGACCTGCAACTGCAGCGCGTCTGGATCGTCGACGCCGCCGGCAAGGCGGTCGAGCGCGAAGTGAAAACCGTGCATGCCTACAGCAGCGCGGTCGAGCTCGGCCCTTACCAGCACTACATGCAAAAGGAAATTTTCGAACAGCCGCGGGCGATCGCCGACACCCTCGAAGGCGTCACCGGCATCATGCCGGAACTGTTCGGCGACGGCGCCTTCAACGTCTTCAAGCAGATCGACTCGGTCCTGATCCTGGCCTGCGGCACCAGCTACTATGCCGGCCTGACGGCCAAATACTGGATCGAATCGGTCGCCAGGATCCCGGTCAGCGTCGAGATCGCCAGCGAATACCGCTACCGCGACAGCGTGCCGAATCCGAACTCGTTGGTGGTCACCATCTCGCAAAGCGGTGAAACCGCCGACACCCTGGCCGCGCTCAAGCACGCGCGCTCACTCGGCATGCTGCACACGCTAACCATTTGCAACGTCGCCACCAGCGCCATGGTGCGCGAATGCGCGCTGGCCTACATCACCCGCGCCGGCGTCGAAGTCGGCGTCGCCTCGACCAAGGCCTTCACCACCCAGCTGGCCGCACTGTTCCTGCTGGCGCTGGCGCTGGCGCAAAGCAAAGGCCGCCTCAGCGACGAAGAAGAAGCCGCCCACCTGAAAGCCATGCGCCACCTGCCCGCCGCGCTGCAAAGCGTGCTGGCGCTGGAGCCGCATATCGTGGCCTGGGCCGAAGCCTTCGCGCGCAAGGAAAACGCCCTGTTCCTGGGCCGCGGCATCCACTACCCGATCGCCCTGGAAGGCGCCTTGAAACTCAAGGAAATCACCTACATCCACGCCGAAGCCTACGCCGCCGGCGAACTCAAGCACGGTCCGCTGGCGCTGGTGACGGAAGAAATGCCGGTAGTGACGGTGGCGCCTAACGACGCGCTGATCGAAAAGCTGAAATCGAACATGCAGGAAGTGCGCGCACGCGGCGGCCAGCTGTATGTTTTCGCCGATGCCGATTCGCAGATCAAGTCGAGCGAAGGCGTGCACGTGATCCGGTTGCCGGAAAACTATGGTTTGTTGTCGCCGATTCTGCACGTGGTGCCGTTGCAGCTGCTGTCGTATCACACGGCGCTGGCGCGGGGGACGGATGTGGATAAGCCACGGAATCTGGCTAAGTCGGTGACTGTCGAATAGTGCTCACACCAACGCAGTTATCTTATTCCTTACAATTAAAGTCGAAAACAGGTCATTAAAGTCGAAAACAA
Organism: Collimonas sp. GW821-FHT02H07; assembly: GCF_059421505.1. Classification (NCBI taxonomy): domain Bacteria; kingdom Pseudomonadati; phylum Pseudomonadota; class Betaproteobacteria; order Burkholderiales; family Oxalobacteraceae; genus Collimonas; species Collimonas sp. GW821-FHT02H07. Next base: position 7,226 of record NZ_JBWKVC010000007.1, on the reverse strand, counting down.
GACATTAAAGTCGAAAACATTGATATACCTGAGCATGGAGCCCAACTCACAAGGTTGGGCTTCTTTCTGTAGGATGACCGTTCCGGAGTCGACGAGGCGCCAGAGATCATTCGCAGGGTCCGACGCGGTGGAACAATGGCAGGCCATTGCTGCGAGCGTTGGCGTGGCCGACTACGTGTTCGTTTGCGCGCCGAATTGGCCCACTCAGTTTGTGCCCCTCCCTCCATTGCCTGGCGAATGCCGCCACCCTGTCGTAAGACCCCTTAAACCCAATTCCAACAGGTCCTCGTGAAGCTGTTTCAAGCCGCGGCGTTGCTTGCGGGATTTGGCCGTCTCGGTCTTGAGCCAACCTGAGAGCTGGAAGGCATATGGGTCGATGGCACTTGCCGATTGGCGCTCTGCATAGACCGGCTCGGTCGTTTCCGAGCGCAGGTAGCGTCGGACGGTGTTGCGCGAAATGCCCAACCGCTTGACAATCTCTGAGGTAGCCCGACATTTTCGGACACTCCCGATTGATAAACTTATCAAAGGGAGAACTGAAATGAAATTGAAGACATACACGCCGGAATTCCGGGCTGAAGCGGTCAAACTGGTGCTGGCACAAGGGCTGTCTCTGGAGGACGCGGCGCAGCGGATCGCGATGCCCAAAGGGACGCTGGGTAACTGGGTGAGCGCAGCAATGGGAGGACTGCGGCACCCGGTATCCGAACGATTCCCGAACTGGAGGCAGAGGTGGCGAGGACGCGCACCCTCGCAGCGCAAGCGGGACGATGAGCGCCTGAAAGTGGCGATCAAGGCTGCGCACGTCCAGACGCGAGAAACCTACGGGCCACTGCGCATGTGGCCGGAACTGGTCGCGCAAGGATTCGCCCCGGGACGCTCAGCTGCGACGGGAACTTGGCTTGCGCTGTAAGCAAAAACGCAAGTTCAAGGCCACCACGAATTCGAAGCATGGCTTACTGACCCAGATCCATCCCGCCTTAGAGCGGGTGCTGGGACCACGCCTTGATCATCCAGCAGTCCTTGATCTGCTCGATCGATACCCATCACCAACCAAGCTCGCCGCAGTCACCGAGAAACAGTTGGCAAACCGGCTTACCAAACTGACTCCTCGTCTGGGCAAGAATCTGGCTGCTGAAATCGTTCAGGCTCTCTCGGAACAAGCTGTCGTGGTTCCTGGAACCAACGCCGCTATGATCGTATTGGAGTGATCGACGTGGCATTATTAGGCATTATTCGACGCTGGCACCTTCGTGACCAGGTCTCCTTGAGGGAGATCGCCAGGCGCTTGGGGATCTCCAGAAACACCGTCAGACGCTATCTACGCTCAAAAATCGTAGAGCCGGCTTATCGGGATCGACGCACTCCCAGTGCTCTTGATCTGTACGCCTTCAAACTTTCATCCTGGCTTAAAACCGAAGCGACAAAGTCTCGAAAACAGCGGCGCAGCTTAAAACAGATCCATGCTGATTTATGTGAGCTAGGCTTTGAAGGATCCTACGACCGGGTTGCCGCCTTTGCGCGACAGTGGCGAGTGGATCAGTTGGATAGGGTCAATTCTGCAAGCAAAGGAACATTTGCCGTCCATGCTGATGGCGATACCGTTATCCTTGAGTCGTTGCGTGAATTCCAGACTGGTGAACTGACTGCCCTGGTCTGTGTTGAAGATTGCCGGTCTGCTATAACGATGAATTGCTTCGGTAAGTACCTTATTCCACATCCAGTCATTGTCAGATCTAATCTACGAGAAGTGTGCATGGTCGAAGGTATAACCGGCTACCCAATGTTGCTCGGGTAGCCGGTTATACCTAGGTTATGAGCACACTTCTCTTAGCCAGTACATGAAGCAAATTAATGAGTCATCGCTAGGGAAGGCACTGACGTAGTCCTGGTTGTAGGTTTGATTGGCAAGCCATCTGCCAGACCGCTGCCGGTAACCATGCTGTTCATGGCAACGACCAACTTTAGGGCAGAATTGACATTGGCTGGTTGCATATGCTTTGGCAATTTGTGAGGGGACATGATTGAAGCTTGCATTTGCGGCGCTTTCCCGGATTCGTTCATTAAGGCAGCACCATCATTTGCAGAGCCGTGATTATCCCCTGGGTGACTCGATCGATTCCAAACTTTTCCAATGAGGTCTGAGGTTGCTTTGTATCGCCCAAACCATTCCTGCAAGGATCCATCGGAAACCCGGGTAACAAAATATTGCCCACCATCAACAGGCATATAGATAGCCTTAACCGCATTATTAGGAATTTTCATTTCTCCAATAGAAACTATATTCATTTTTCCATCTGACATAGGAGTAAATCTTACGTCAAGATTCGTTCTGAAAATGTATCCTTCGTTTGTATTAGGCACGCGCTCTACTTCGGAAATTGTACCCATGCAGGTATTAATCCCCGATTTAATAAAAATCTTATCATCAATCGAAATTTTGTATTTCTCACGTAATTCAGAAATATTCCTTATCAAATAATCATTTAAACTGAGCGCATCCTTTGGTGTTTTTTGACTTTCTAATTTGGTAACGTCCAACTCATATAGATGAACTGAATCTGATTTCAGCCTGCATTTCATTGCGCCTTGATTCAGTTCCACTATAAAACGCAAACTGGACTCGACTTTCATTTTATCTTGACTCAGATCTTCAAAATAACGAAAACTCCCTTCGAAAATTTGATTTATTGAATATGGTGTTGGCGCCTCAAAAATACACCGAAGGCTATTCTGCGTTGTGACCGATGAATCATTGTGGTAATAAATTTTCGAGGTCTTAAAGTTACAGAAATATGAATCTTCCAGAAATTGGAATAGTTCCACGTCGGCGTCAAGCGGAATGAATTTTCCTTCCCTATTGACGATATTGGTCACACCATCCTGCCTAGCATATGTCAGTCCTGACTTACCTTTGAAATGAATCCCAGATCCGGAAATAACGTTATCAAATTCTTCCGGTGCAGTAAAAATTACCTTCTCACCAGTCTTTCTTATTTGAGTCACTATACGAGTCCTAGGATCTTGGAAAAAATTTCCTTCGTCGCCAGCACTGCCAAGCCCTTTTGTAATCGACCAAGTCAAATGTGCGTCAGATACACGCACTTGTCCTACAATCCCTTTTGAACCATCGTACATCGCAACATCTGTAACCGAACTCAATAGTGATTTAACAGCATTTTGGTTGAAATATTGCTTAATTTCAGTCAACGCGTGTTGCGTCAAACCTTTTGTCAAACCAATTTCATATACGGGTGTCAGACTGCTGCCTGTAAAATGAATCAACAATACTGCGCCATTACCGATCGATTGTTTAAGTATTAATTTTTCAACCACCTTACCCTCGAAGCTGATCGTCTGGCCACCGATAGTAAATTTTCTCTGATCTGATTTCAGCCCAGCAAGCTGTATCTTCAAGTCTTCTATTACATTCAGTTTAAGGGCACCAAATTCGATTTTCCCGTCCTCAATGCTCCAGCTTTTCATTAGGTGGTCCAAATCAAGCAACCAACGCTCCTTTTCGACGTTACTGGCCGTAATGGTAATTTTGACAGGTTCGGCTGGCAGCTTGATCGAATAGGTAGCCCCATTGCCTTGCAATGCATAGGACAGCTTATCGCGGTGGTCTTTGTCGCTTACCGTCGGCACAATAAGGACCCGATTCTTATTATCCAATTTGACGGCAATCGGCGTTGGATGCCGCTCTTCTTTGAGCGTGTCTATGCCATAGTCGAAAAGTGCGTTAAACCCCCAAATAAATTTCTTCCCGTAAAAATCACGCAACTTCTTATAGGCGGGCACATTCGCGTACCGATTGAATGGTACGAGGTCATAGCCGAGTCGGAGGCTCTTACTTACCCCACTAGGCAGTATGACCGGACCATCGATATTTTTGTCGAAAGATTGATTTTTGTCTTTTCTCAGGTGTTCACTGAGCCCCATATATACGTCAAGGAATTTATTCCAATCGTGCTCAAGTCCGCCGAAACAGGTATCCCATCCTGTTAAAGCATATTGCGCACGTCCCTCCTTGGTGGAACTCACTTTTACATCGCCATACTGGAGCACGCCCGTTGTAAAGTCGATGCTATTCACAACTGCGCCAGAATGGATTTTCCATCGATTGCCATCTTTTTGAAAACCTAGAGTAGAAACACTTTCCAAAATCTTTTCAAACCGCGCTGCAACGGCATCAAATCTCGCTTCTTCGCGCGCAATATTTTCCACTAGAGCGGGTAATGCCGTGGCAATACCCGCAAGAGGGACCGCTAACGGCGCCAAAAACTCCGCAACGACGGTACCTGTCAAGGAGGCGGCCAATGTGGCCGAGTCCAGGCCAGTGGAAATGAGTGCCAATCCGAGTTTCGTCTTGATGCCTGCGCGCTGCACCGGATCTTGCGTTTGTGTTAATTCGGTGATGATTGCCGCGATGTTGATCCCGTTCAGCAGTCTGGTCGCGGCACCGCCCAAGTTCTGCGCCAGCTTGGCGGCTGAAGACAGCAACGCCGATTTGGTGTCGAGTGCAGCATTGATGTTGGAGACTAGCTTGACGGCATCGTCAAAAACACCTACACCATTCTGTGCCAGTTGGGCATATAGCTGCACTTTGAGGGCGTTGCTTCTGTGAGACTGATTCGTGCCATCCTTGTCATACCCGAACAATGTCTGAATCAGTAGGGCTGTGTTCAAGCTGTTCACCCCCTCTCCTTCCACCACACCCGTACGAATTTGCAATTTCTTACTCGTCTGGTCGAATGTAAACCCCTTGCTCAAGTCATCTTTCAACTTTGTAGCGAGTGCATCAAAATCCCGACAGGTCTGTTGATCCGGCGCGGCCTTGACCGGCTTCCATTGACTGGAGCCATTAAGTTTATTTACAAAACGCAATTCCAAGTCTTTGTTTGTTGTCCGTGTTTCAGGTACAGCAAGCCAGGTATCGTCGAGCGTCCATTCGGCCTTTAATTTGCTGACTACCGCGTCCCACTTTTCCGCTTTGGTTTGATTTTGCAGAATCTCGCCAATGTGCTTCTGCATCTCCTGTTCCTGTGCTTCTGTCGGATGTTCCCGCATGGGCACAAGCTGATCTAAAAGCTGCCGGGCGGCAGGTTTCTCCATGGCTTGGAGCTCATTCTTAGTCGCGTAGGCTAAATCCGGATTTTGAATTTCCTTCTCCAGATCACTACATGCTGTCACCAGTTCAGTAGAAGGAATCCCATTGTTTTTCAACTTGCCGGCGGTGGCATCCCAGCCGATCACCTGCTTATGGAACAAGTCCTTCAGGCGCGCCGTCTCTTTCGTGATCCAGCCGAACTCAGGCGTGAGGATTTCTTTCTTGCCGCCGTCAATGACGCGCACAGGATATTGCCGAGCGCTGACCGTTAAGGCGTCACGACGGATTCCTAAACTATCGCCTTTTGCCATCAGCCACGTAGCCAACTGCCCTGGCAGGGTATTCTCCAGCGACTGCTTCGGATCAGCCAATTCGCAGCCGACAAGATCCAGGTGGATGCCTTTGATTTTCGTAGTGGTTTTTGGCAATAAGGAAGCAAGGAAGTCTTGAATTTCGACAACAGTTTTGCCTGCAAATAAGGGGGTGCCGTCGTTCCTTTTAGTGCCATGCCCAACCAAAACGATGCGGACATTCCCATCACTATCAAGCTGTAGCGGACGGATCGTAACCGATTTACTGCTCTCGTCCCAACCAACACAATTAAGCGGTCCCTCGCCTCTCCATTGCATCAGTTCAGTTTGTTTGGGGTGCTTGTTAAATAAATTATTTGCTGCCGTGTAGCTAATATCATCGCTTTGCAGTTGGATGATGAGTTGTTTTTTGTACGCAAAGCCGGTATCGCTTAGTGGATTTTTTGTTGCCTGTTCTGTCAGTCCGTCTAGGGCGATAGTCTGCCATCCCTTGGATTCGTCCAACGCTCCAAGTGCATTATCCTCACCCCGTAAAGTGACGGAGTTAATACGCAGGCGTCCTGCAACTCCTTCCAGCGCCTTCCTGGCATTAGAAGGATGCGAAGATATTTTGCGATATTGGGAAACCATCAACGCCAAATTCGTTAATTTTCCCACCTTTTCGCGTAAAGTTAATTGAGACACACGTGTATGATAATCATTCAATTCCGAATATATGGCCTGATACTCTTTATCGGCGCTTATCTTCTCATTTAACTCATCTGTGGAAATTACTGTCGAATCCGAGCTGATTTTCCCTTTTTTTATACCCTCTTCGGTCTTAATAATTTTATTAACTTCCTTTTCCCATGGTTTCAAATTTTCTTTGCTAATTTCAACTTTTTCACTATACTCTTTTTCTTTTTTGTTAATATTTTTCTCGAATTTATTTTTTTGTTCGATAGTAATTTTTCCACTTTTCACATCTTCATTTAATTCTTTATAAGCCTCTGGTAATTTATCAAGAAACGTTTTTCTTTCTAGCTCCGATTTTCTCCATTCGATAAAAATATCGCCATACTTCGGACACATTAGAAATTTTTCGAGCCATGGCTGTTTGACGAGATACTTTGCACCTGCTTCATTTACTGGATGTTCATGAAGTACATCGTCGACGGCTTGAGTTTTAAGGACATCTGTGAAATCTTGATAAGTAATGACTTTTCCTTTGTTTTCTGGAAGAGCGATGAATTTACTTTTCCAATTTACTTCATTGTCAATAATTCGCCCCGGTGTTTTCAATAGAATCAGACTACGCTTTAAGTTTTCTATTTCCTTTTGCGTTAAAAATTGACCTGCAGTTACATCGATAAAAATCTTATGATCATCTATTTCAGCGACCACGACATAATGGTTGGAAATTCCCATAACTTGTCCAGCATCACTATAAATACGAAAAGCTTTAAAAGTATGTTTAATCTTTTCAGTTTTTAATCTTTCTGAAATTCCTTTCATTGCATTTTCACATTCTACAAGAGGATTTTTTACCCAATCTACATGCTTTTTTATTAAATCATCAATGATTTCATTTACTTTGTTCAAAGCTTGTTCGAACGTTGTTTTTTCATTTGGCATGATATTTATTCTCCAATTAATTGATGGTTAAAACCCACGTAATACAATGATCTGAACTTAGGTCGCACCTCGCACTACCGTTCCTTGATTGCCTCTGAGAACACCTCCTTAATCGGCGATAACAAATAGTCGACAACCCGACGGCGATCGGTCTTGATCTCCACCGTGACCGCCATCCCCGCTTGCAGGGG